>NZ_JBITDK010000001.1:127204-480851 GCF_044454165.1 Streptomyces sp. NPDC051567
GCCGGGAGGCCTCTGACCAGGTTGTATGCGATCCTGCCATCGGGCGGAGGTACGCGATGGAGTCCGATGAGCGCGTTCTCGTCCCCGTGGGACCCGACGCGGCGCGCTGGCGGACCTTCGGCGGCGACCGGACGCTGGTGGTGGCCGCGAGGACCGTGACCTCGCTGGTGCGCGTACTGGACGTCGTACCCGAGGTGGTGCACGACGATCCACGGATCACCGTGGTGTTCGCCTACGATCCGACGTCCGCCTTCAACAACGGCGTGCTCGACCTGCTCAGGTCGCTGGGCTGCCGCACCCTGCCGTGGCCCCAGCTCTCGGAGGTCGCACCCGATCTGCTGATCTCCGCCTCCGAGAACATCCAGGTGCCGCCCGGCGACTGTCCGGTGCTCGTACTGCCGCACGGGGTCGGGTTCCAGAAGCGGGTCCCCGATTCGGCCGGTCCCGGTACCCGGCTCTCCGGGCTGGTCTCCGAGGAGCTGCTGGCGGCCCGGCGGGCCTGGCTCGCGGTGTCGCACCCCGACCAGGCCGCACAGCTGGCTGCCGCCCATCCCGGTACGGTCGGGAGGACGGTCCTGGTCGGCGACCCCTGCTACGACCGGCTCCGGGCCAGTTCCCGCTGGCGGGACCGTTACCGGTCCGCCCTCGGTGTGCTCCCCGGCCAGCGACTGGTCATGGTGAGTTCGACCTGGGGCGAGGGGTCCCTGGCCGGTTCCTGTCCGGGGCTCCCCACGGAGCTGCTGGCCCAGCTGCCGGCCGACGAGTTCCGCGTGGCGCTCGTCCTGCACCCGAACGTCTGGTCCGGCCACGGCGCCTGGCAGGTCCGGATCGTGCAGCAGTCCGCGCTGGAGGCCGGCCTGATCACCGTCGACCCCACGGACGGCTGGCAGCAGACCTTGGTGGCATCGGACCTGGTGATCGGGGACCACGGTTCGGTGACGCTGTACGGGGCCGCGACCGGCCGGCCCGTGCTGCTCGGCGCCTTCGGGTCCGAGGCGGTTCCGGGGACGGCGGGATACGCGCTCCGCACCGCCGCGAAGCGGCTGGAAGCAGGGCGGCCGCTCCGTGCGCAGCTTGAGGCCGCGATGGCCGGGCACCGGCCCGACCGCTTCGCGGAGGTCGCCGCCGGCGCCTTCGCGGAGCCCGGCGAGGCCATGTCACGTCTGCGGGAGCTGGTCTACGGCCTCCTCGGCCTCGCCCGGCCCGAGCACCCGCCGGGCCGCGGCGCCCTCGCGTTCCCCCTCCCTCCCCAGAACACCGCGCGCGCCCGGTCGCTGATGGTGCACACGTCCGTCGCACGGGACACCGCGGGCGAGCTGTGCGTGGACGTCCGGCGCTTCCCGGCCGCCCTGGCCGGGGAGACGGCCGAGAACGACGCCTCGTTCTGGCACCTGGCCTGCGATGTCGACGAGCCGGACACCCGGCTGGTGGAGAGCGCCGCCGTCGTGTGCTCCGCATCGGGCGTCTTCGCCCCGGAGGCGGGACGGCAGGGCCTCGCGCGTCTGCTGGCCGAGTTTCCCGGGGCCCGGGTCGCCGCGCTGCACGGGGAGGACGGTTGTCTGGTCGGGCTGCGCGACGGACGGACGGTGGACGTCAGGACCCCGCACGGAGCGGGCCTGGACCCCGGTACCGCCGCGGCCGCGGTGTACGTCTGTCTACGCCTCGGCACTCCGCTCGACGGCACGGCACTGGTCCTTCGCCACGGCTCGCGCCGGCAGCGGCTCGTACTCCGGATGCCGCGCCCACCTGCGGATCAGCCGGCGGTCAGCCGGGCCAGGACCACCGCTGCCCGCGGGCTGCCGCCTTCCTCGTAGACGGCGAGGGCCCGGCGCAGGCACGCCCGGACCTCCTCCGGTCCGTCCAGGAGGTCCGCCAGGTCCTCCATGGCCCGGGCCTCGTAGTGGAAGGCCTTGCAGTCACGCAGGTCGGCGGCGGCCTTCGACAGGTCGGCGGCGGCCCCGGCGGGGTCACCGAGCCGTGCCCGTGTCCGGCCGACGTCGGCCAGGGACCGCGCCGCCATCCGCCCGTCGCCCAGCGCGAGGAAGGTGGCCCGGGCCTCCGAGAGGGCCGCCAGGGCGGTGGTGTGATCACCGGTGGCGCTCTGCGAGCAGCCCAGGAAGTAGCGGGCCAGGGCCTCGCCGCGGTCCTCCCCGGCCTCGGCGTTGAGCGCGAGCGAGGTGCGGTACGCGTCCACGGCACGGGCGGGGTCGTGCCGGTCCCAGTACCGGCCGAGGAACTCCTGCACGGAGGCCTGGAGGACCAGGTGGCCGGACTCCACGGCGAGCCGCTCGGCGATGTCGAGGTGGGCCTTGGCCTGCGCGTCCTGCTTCAGGTCGAGCAGCGGCCTGGACAACAGGCTCCGCAGCCTGGCCTCGGCCGCGGCGTTGCCGTCGCGTTCGGCGGCGGTGGAGCCCAGTTCGAGCGACTCGCGCCAGTCGGCGAGGTGCCGGTGGTGGAGGAACAGGACGGTGAAGACCTCCGCCAGCTGCCACGCCGGACGGTCGAAGCCGAGCCGGGACGCGGCCCGGAGGACCGCCAGGATGTTGGCGCGTTCGGCCTCCAGCCAGCAGATCGCGTCGCGACCGGGTTCGTCCGAGCCGGCGAACGGGTCATGGGACGGGGCGGCGAGGGCGGCCGGGACGGAACCGGACGTCCCGAGGACGTCTTGCGTCCTCGTGATGCGGAGCCGGTCGGCGCGGACGGCGAGGTCGGCCAGGACGGTCAGCGCGAGGTAGTGGCCGGTGACCCTGCCGGCTGTCTCCCGTGCGGTGCCGGGCGGGTCCTGGGCCTTGGACGTCTCCTGCGCGTGAAGGCGTACCAGGCCGTGCAGGGCGTACCGGCGGTCTTCCAGAACGGAGAGCAGGCTGGCCTCTTCCAGCACACCCAGCGCTTCCTGGGCCTCCCGCGCCGAGTCCAGTCCGGCGGCTGCGGCGGCGACGGCGGCGTCGAAGCTGAGGCCCGGCAGATGGCCGAGCGCCCGGTACATGTGCGCGGCGGCAGCGGGCAGGTCGCGGTAGGCCAGTTCGAGGGCTGCGGACACGGTGCGCTCCTCGTGGGCTGAGGACACGGTGATACGGCTGAGGCGGCTCTGTTCGTCGGACAACTCGTCGACCAGCGCGCTGATCGTCAGGTGTTTCTGTGTCAGCAGTCGGGCGGCGCAGATGCGCACGGCGATCGGCAGGCCGCCGCAGAGCGCGACCAGCCGGGCGGCGGCGTCGGGTTCGTCCGCGATCCGCCGCGGGCCGCACAGGGCCGACAGCAGTTCCACGGCGCTCTCCGTGTCGAGGACGTCGAGCGGGAGCAGGGCCGCGCCGTCGAGGACGAGCTCACCGAGCTGCCAGGTGCTGGTCGCCAGCACGGCGCTGCCCGGCCCCTGGGGCAGCAGAGCGGTCACCTGAGCCGGGCGCGTGACGTCGTCCAGCACCACCAGCACCCGCCGCTCGGCGGACAGGTCCCGGTAGAGGGCCGTCCGCTCGGCGAAGCCTGCGGGAAGGTACTGGTCGTGCACTCCCAGGGCTCTGAGGCAGGTGGCGAGTGCCTCCGAGACGTCCCCACCGGCCCCACCGGCCCCGGAACGGAGCGTGGCGAAGTCGACGAAGATCTGTCCGCCCGGGAACCGCTGCTGGTTGTTGTGGGCCCACTGGCTGGCCGCGGCCGTCTTCCCGATGCCGGGAAGACCGCTGAACACGCCGATCGGGCACCCGACGGCATCCTCGTCCCCGAGTAACCCGTCGAGCGCGGCCAGCGCCCTGCGGCGGTCGACGAAACCCCGGGGCGGTCTCGGAACCTGGTTGGGACGGCGGTGGCCCACCGGCTCCGGCACTCGCGCGGCGTGGTAGTTGAAGGTGATCGGACCGTGGGCAATGCCCACTTGGGCCAGCTGCCCCTCGACGCTGCCCGGGAGGCTGTTCATGATCCCGGGCGCCGCGGGATTCTCCGGATCACCATGCGTGCTCATGGGCCACCACCTCTCCGGACCGCCGACCAAGGTCACCGTACTGGACACCGGACGAGGAGGCAGGTGTTCCGCGGACGCCACCATCAGATCATGTCGTACCGGGCTCGCGGGAACGGCCCCGGACCGGTCGGCGAGTACGTGCCCGCCCGTCCACGGGCCCCCTTGCGGTAGGGGTATGCAGTAGAGGTGACGGCGCTCGGGTTCGCGAGGTCAGCCGTGCGCGCCATGGGTGCGGTGGATGCCGTGGATGCGGTGGATGCGGTGGATGCGGTGGAATCGATGCTTCACGCCGTGGACCCGACCTAAGGTGTGAAGATTCAGACATCGATCGAGGGAGTCCTGGCATGGACCCGATCACGGCAGCAGCACTCGCGGCACTGGCCGGAGGCGTCGGCGGCGAATTCGGCCGCCAGACGTGGCATGGACTCACCGCACTCGTGAGGCGTCCGTTCCGGCGAGGTGGGGCACCGGAGCCGGAAGGAGGCGAATCGCCCGGGATCAGCTCGGGCGAGCTGGAGATCGCCGCCCTGGAGAACGACCCCGCCGACCCGTTGCGCGCCCAGGCGCTGGCGACGGCGCTGGGCGTACGGGCTGCCCTGGACGGGGAGTTCCGCGCACGGCTGGAGGAGTGGTGGCAGCGGGCACAGACCACTTCGGGCGGCGACGTGCACAACACCATCAGCGGCGGAACCCAGAACGGCCCCGTGTTCCAAGGCCGGGAGTTCTCCGGCCTCACCTTCAACATGACGCAGGCGTCGACCACTGACGAGCGCGCGTAGGACGCCTTGAGGATCAGCCCGGCCGTCCGGACCTGTTCCCCCCTCGACCGTGCCCCTGGCGCCGCAGGGCGTGGGCGAGGGGGTTCGGTAGGTTGGGACGTCTTCTTCCCCCGGTGGCAGGTTGTTCCAGGAGGTTCTCCGCATGGGCGGCTCGGTGCGGCACCAGTTGTTCTCCTACGGCACGTTGCAGTTGCGTGAGGTCCAGCTCGCGCGGTTCGGCAGGCTGTTGGAGGGGGCGCCCGACGCGCTGCCCGGGTACCGGACGACCTACATCGAGATCACCGATCCCGAGGTGATCGCGGCCAGCGGAACGGACCGGCATCCCCTCCTGGTCGCCTCGTCCGGTGAGGGCGAGGCCGTCGAGGGCACGGTCTTCTCGATCACCGACGAGGAGCTGGCCTCGGCGGACGGCTACGAGGTCGACGACTACGCCAGGGTCCGGGTCGTCCTGCGCTCGGGCACGAAGGCATGGGCCTACCTCGGCGCGCGGCCGGGGTGGACGGGGTAGGCGGGGTAGACGGGGTGGGGGTCCGCGTCACGCCAGGTCGAGCAGCTGCTCGTGGAAACCGCCGAAGCCGTGCCGCTCGTCGACGAGGTGGATCTCCAGAATCCAGTGGCAGCGCCGGCCCGTGCGGTCGGTGCGGCGCATCGGGTGGTCGTTGTCGGGGGTGACGTACGACTCAACCTTGGCGCCGTCGATGGTCTCGTGCGGGAACTCGCCGACGAGGTGGCCCGCGTGCCAGCCGCCCAGGGTCCAGCCCCGCGCGCTGGCGAGGCGTTCGACTTCCGCGTGCAGCCGCCGGCCGGTGATCTGCGGGTCGGCCCGGAAAACGTGGCGGCCTGCGGCGAAGACGGTCGCGAGGTCGTCGCGGAGACGGTGCTTGACGGGGTCGTCGCCGAAGACGAAGGTGCGGCCGAAGTCCGCCTCGTACTCCTCGAAGATCGGGCCGAAGTCGGCGAAGGCGATGTCGTCCTCGCCGATGATCCGGTCCGGCGGGTTCTCCTTGTACGGGAACATCGTGTGCGGGCCGGAGCGGACGATCCGCTTGTGCCAGTGCTTGGTCGTGCCGAACATCTCGTTCGCGAGGTCCCGAATCCGGTCGCTGACCTCCCGCTCACCGGCTCCGGGGGCGACCAGGCCCCGGGCCTCGATCTCGGCGAAGAGGTGTTCGGCCTTGCGCTGCGCCTCGACGAGACCCAGGGCGCGCAGTTCCTCGCCCGTACGGCCGGATGCTCCCATGGCGCGGTTCCTCTTCCCTCTTCCTCGTCACGTGCCACACGGCATCTACCACGTGTCACGTGCCACATGCCACGTGTCGTCCTCGGCCTCACCTCGACATCCTGCTGTCCATGGGGGCGCTTCCGTGAACCGGGCGGCAGATGCTTGTCAGCTCGACCGGCTCAACCGGCTCAACCGGCCCGACCGTCCCGGCCTGCGGGCTCGCCGATACGGTCTCCGCTTGTGTCTCCGCCTGGCCGCGCCATGGGGCCCTGGTGGTTCGCCCCGCCGGGCGGGGCGGGCGGGGCGGGCGGGGCCTTCGGCGGAACGCTCCGCCCGGGGCGGGCCAATATCTGTGGTGGCCGGATGAGAAATTGATGTGACGCGCGGTGAGAATGTCTCGCGCGACAGGCGGAGTGAAATAACCGACCCCGCCGACCCGGCCTCGGCGTGCTACTGTCGATACCAGTTGCAGTTGTGGTTCCCAAAACTTCAAGCACTTCGGTCGGCTTCCGAGCCGATGGTTGCGCTTATGTATTTCCGGTCTTTCTCCGGTGGGCTAATCATCGCGGCGACACGGCGTCCGCACAGTGTGGACCGCCGGCGCACTGCCCCAAAGGAGATATGACATGGCTGCTGGTACCGTGAAGTGGTTCAACGCGGAAAAGGGCTTCGGCTTCATCGAGCAGGAGGGTGGCGGTCCTGACGTGTTCGCCCACTACTCGAACATCGCCGCCCAGGGCTTCCGCGAGCTGCAGGAAGGCCAGAAGGTCACCTTCGACATCGCGCAGGGCCAGAAGGGCCCGACCGCCGAGAACATCGTTCCGGCCTAATCGCTGACGCGTACTTCGCAGCTGGGGCCCGCATCCTTCGGGGTGCGGGCCCCAGCTGTACGCGTTCCGGGGCGCGGCCCTCCCGTCCTCACCGCCGCCCCCACCGCCGTCCTCACCGCAGCTCTCCCCTCCGCCGCCCCGCAGTGGTTCCACCTGCGGGACGATTCCCGGGAATCCGCGGCCCCGCGTACGGCAGATGCCCCAGGGCTCCGGACGTATTCCGCCGGAGACACACCCCGCCGACCGTACCGGATAATATTTCCGCGCCGCGTCGGGCATTTCAGTAACATCTGATCCATTTCAGCACCCGTGCCCTCAGGAATCTTCCGGCGGCCGGGTTCGCTTTCGCATTTCATTCGGCCCGTTCTCGCGATTCTCCGCGCCGCTCACCGCTGCGGGAATTCCTTGATATGCGCCGCATCGAGGAAGGTTCCGCATGAACCGCACACGTACGAACGACCGTTTCGGCCGCACCCGCAGCAGCAGTGCCGGCTACAACTCCGGCTCCGGATCGGGCTCCGGATCGGGGCAGAGCGGCAGCCGTTTCGGCTCGTCGGGCTCCAGCCGCTCCGGTGCCCCCGCCCGTTCCGGCGGGCAGGGCCGCTCCGGTGGCTACGGGCGCCGGTCCACCGCGCTCCAGGGTGAGTTCGCGCTCCCCAAGACGGTCACCCCCGCGCTGCCCGCCGTCGAGGCGTTCGCCGACCTGGAGATGCCCGGGCAGCTGCTGGCGGCGCTCACCGCCCAGGGCGTGAGCGTGCCGTTCCCGATCCAGGGCGCGACCCTGCCGAACACCCTCGCGGGCCGTGACGTGCTCGGCCGCGGACGGACCGGCTCCGGCAAGACCCTGGCCTTCGGGCTGGCCCTGCTGGCCCGGACGGCCGGACAGCGCGCCGAGTCCTGCCAGCCGCTGGCCCTGGTCCTCGTACCGACCCGCGAGCTCGCCCAGCAGGTCACCGACGCGCTCACCCCCTACGCCCGCTCCCTCAAACTGCGGCTGGCCACGGTCGTCGGCGGGATGCCGATCGGCAGGCAGGCCAGCGCCCTGCGCGGCGGGGCCGAGGTCGTCGTCGCCACGCCCGGACGGCTCAAGGACCTCATCGACCGCGGTGACTGCCGGCTGAACCAGGTGGGCATCACCGTGCTGGACGAGGCCGACCAGATGGCCGACATGGGCTTCATGCCGCAGGTCACCGCGCTGCTCGACCAGGTCCGGCCGGAGGGGCAGCGGATGCTGTTCTCCGCCACCCTGGACCGCAACGTCGACCTGCTGGTCCGCCGCTACCTGACCGACCCGGTGGTCCACTCCGTCGACCCGTCCGCGGGCGCGGTCACCACCATGGAGCACCACGTCCTCCACGTGCACGGCGCGGACAAGCACCGGACGACGACGGAGATCGCGGCGCGCGACGGCCGGGTGATCATGTTCCTGGACACCAAGCACGCCGTCGACCGGCTGACCCAGGACCTGCTCGACAGCGGGGTACGGGCCGCCGCGCTGCACGGCGGGAAGTCGCAGCCGCAGCGCACGCGCACGCTGGCGCAGTTCAAGACCGGGCACGTCACGGTCCTCGTCGCCACGAATGTCGCCGCCCGCGGCATCCACGTCGACAACCTCGACCTCGTCGTCAACGTGGACCCGCCGACCGACCACAAGGACTACCTGCACCGCGGCGGCCGTACCGCCCGCGCGGGCGAGTCCGGCAGCGTGGTCACGCTGGTCACGCCGAACCAGCGCCGCGACATGGTCCGGCTCATGGCCGCCGCCGGCATCACCCCGCAGACCACCCAGGTCCGCGCGGGCGAAGCGGCCCTGCACCGCATCACCGGCGCCCAGGCCCCGTCGGGCGTCCCGGTCGTCATCACCGCCCCGGTGACCGAACGCCCCAAGCGCGCCGGTGTCCCCCGTGCCCGGCGCCGCACCGGCACCGGGCCCCGGCGCACGTCCGTACGGCACTCCGCCTCCGACGCGGCCGCCTGAGGACCGAGACCCGTCCCCACCTCTTCTCTTCCCTGGAGGCACCATGCGCTGCGTCATCGCCCGATTCCCGTTCGACCTGACCAAGAGCGGGGTGCTGGCGTCGATGAAGGACGTCAAGCCCGAGCCGGTCGTGGGTGAGTCCGTGATCATCGGACGCCGTCAGTACCCCGTCAAGCAGGTCGGGCAGGTCATCACCCGCCAGGACCGCCGCGACTTCAGCGCGGGCGAAGTCGTCCGGGCCATGACCCTCCTCGGCTTCACCTGCCGCGGCCTTCCCCAGGCCGCCCCCGAGCCCGCGCGGACCCTCACCCCGGTGCAGAGGGCTTCCGCGCTGCTCGGCAACTCGGTGTCCGCCTGACGGACGGGACGGACGTACGCGTCGTACGGGATGTACGAGGCGTACGAGGCGTACGAGGCGTACGAGGACTGAAGAAGACTGAGGAGGGCCCGACCGGCACACGCCGGCCGGGCCCTCCTCGCGTGTGCGGAGCGGGCCGGCACACCGGGCACCGCACCGGGCCATCGCACCTGGCCCGGGTGCGGGAACAGGGGGTCACGGAAGGTCACGGAAGGTCTGCGCGGTGCTACGGCCGGGGGATGGTGTTGAATTTCCTCCGGGGCCTTGGTGCCGTACGGCACCAAGGCCCCTCGGCACGTTCCCAAGAAGAGGTGCAGATGACAGCGGACGATTCGCTCGGCGGGCGGCTGGACGACGATGACTATCCCGCCTACACGATGGGCCGGGCCGCCGAACTGCTCGGCACCACGCCAGGCTTCCTCCGTGCCATCGGGGAGGCCCGGCTGATCACCCCACTCCGCTCCGAGGGCGGCCACCGCCGCTACTCCCGCTACCAGCTGCGGATCGCGGCCCGCGCCCGGGAACTCGTCGACCAGGGCACCCAGGTCGAGGCCGCCTGCCGCATCGTCATCCTTGAGGACCAGCTCGAAGAGGCCCAGCGCATCAACGCCGAATTCCGCCGCGCCGCCGCCACCTCGCCCGGCGCCTCGCCCGACGGCCCGTCCGACAGCCCTCGCTGACCCCGTCGGGACCGGTCCCGTCAGGGCTGGACCGGTCCCGGGGGGGTACCAGGGTGGCCGGGGTGCCCCGCCGCGGCGCGGGACGGGGCGGCCGGTCGTCGCGGCGGTAGCGGGTGCGTGGGGGACCGGACCGGGGCACACCCTCCGGTTTCGGCCATGGACGCCGTCCGCAAGAGCGTCCAACCAGCCGTCCAGACATCTGAATCCGGCCTTTGTGCGGTCCGGAATCGCTGATCGTTCCATGGTCATTTACGTTGTGTCGACAGACGGCTCCCCAACGTGACCACCATCGAAGGCCCTGGCCAGGACGCCCTTGGCCTGCGGATTCGATGGGCTCAGAGCGGGTGGACGAACGCGACAGGGGGGCGGGATGGTTTTCACGCAGGAGGACTTACCCACCGGAGCGGCCTGGGCGCTGCCCCGGCCGTACGAAGGCGGTACGGGAGAAGGCGGCACGGGAGAAGGTCCGCCGGGGGAAAGCGCGGACGAGGGCGCGGGCGGGGTCCCGCTCACGGGTGCCCGGCTCCTCGCGGTACGGGCCGCCGGGTACGCGGACGTCTGCGTGATCGGCGTGCTCACCGCCGACGCCACCGGCACCTCCTGCGACCTCGCGGTGCGGGCGCCGGACGCCGAGAGCCTGCCGGACGGGGCCCGGCCAGTGATCCTCCGGGGCACCACCGCCTACGGAGCCGCCCTTGCCGACGGCCACGCCGACTGGCTGCCGCTGCGGCGGATCACCGTCGCAGCGGCCGACGGCACCCGCCACGACCTGGCCGGACTCGAAGAGGCGCGGCGCGTGGAGGTGCTCACGCGGGCCGGGCTCGACACCGTCGAGCAGTACGCCGACACCCGCGCGCGGGGACGTACGACCCGCACCGGGGGCTCCCTCCTCACACCCGGGCAGCGCGGCCTGGTGCGCGCGGCCGAACGGGAGACGCTGGTCCCCCTGGCCAAGGGCTGCGGCCTCCTCGCGGCGACCCTCGCCCAGCCGCTCGGCGCCGATGTGGCGGCGCTGCGGCAGCTCCAGGAGCGGTGCCTCGGCCTCTACGGCCGACTGGAGCCGGAACGTGCCCTGGCCTGGGCGCTGGAGGAACTGGGCGAGCTGTCGCAGGCCATGCGGCGCGGTGAGTCGAGCGTACGGCTGGAGGAGGAGCTCGGGCAGGTCCTCGTCTGGGCGCTGTGCCTGGCCAACATCACCCGTACCGACTCCGCGCACGCCTTCGCCAAGGCGTTCTCCTCGGAGCGCGACCGGCAGGTGCGCACGCACGGGGCGGTACGTCCCTACCGCCGGGAGGTGCTCCCGTGCTGAAGCTCGGGCTGCCCAAGGGGCGGCTGCTGGGCCGTTCGCGGGCCGCGGTGGAAGCCTTCGCCGGAGCCGCCGCGGAAACCTTCGGCGGCGCCGCGCCGGGGGGCCGCCCGTACCCCCGGTTCCTGCGGATGCCGGACATCCCCGACCTGGTCGCCGAGGGGCTCCTCGACGTGGGGATCGCGGGCGGGGAGTGGCTGGCGGAGAGCGGCGCGGACGTGGTCCGGGTGGCCCCGCTGTGCTGGTACCACGTACGGATCTGCGCGCTGAGCCCGCCGGGCGGGATACCGGAGGGCGACGGTCCGGTGCGGGTGGTCTCGGAGTACCCGCGCGTCGCCGCCGGGTTCGCCTCCGGACGCTGGGGCTCCGGGTTCACCCAGCGGACCGTGCGCGGGTCGGTGGAGCACTACCTTCCGGATCTCGCCGATGTCGCCGTCGAGTGCGTGGAGACGGGCGAGAGCATGCGCCGCAGGGGGCTGATCGCCGCGCACGTCCTGTTCGCGGCGGACGTCTGGCTGGTCTGCTCACGTGCGGCTGCCTCGGACGCCGGGACCTCGGCGCTGCTGAACCGCTGGGCCGAGGCCATCGCCACGCCCTCACCGGACTGCCCCGAGCAGGACCGTCCCCCGCAGGGCCGTCCCGCACCCGGCTGTTCCGTACCCCACGGACCTTCCGGACCTTCCGGACGACCCGAACACCACGAACTCACCGAACTCACCGAACTCACCGAACTCACCGAACTCACCGAACTGTCCGGACGAACCGCGAAAGGCGGTGACCGTGGAGCCCACCACAGTCTTGCGTGACCTTCCGCCGCACCTGCGGCTGCTGGCCTGGCCCGCGCTCAACGGACGGAGTCCGCTGTCCGGGGTGACCGTGACCGTGCCCGCCGCGCTGGCGGACGGTCCCGTCTCCCTCGCCTGCTACAGCCCGGACACGGCCGTCGCGTTCGCCCCGGGCCACAGGGGCGGGGCCGGGGCGGCGGCGCTGCTGACGGCGCCGGAGTCCGAGGAGCCGCTGGCCGAGCCGCTGCGGCTGGTGGGCACGCTGGCCCTGTGGGACGAGGTCGTCCGGGAGGCCGGCGTGTACGGCGGCAACATCTACCTGGCCGCCGAGGGCTCCGTGGCCCGTCTGCTGCGCACCGCGCACGGCGACGACCTGCCCGGGTCGGTGGAGCCGGCCGAGCTGCTGGAGCAGTTGCACGCCCTGGAGCTCCTCTACCGCTTCCCCGTCGCCTACAAGTTCCGGGGCGCGCACGGGCGGGAACGGCAGTGCCGCGTCAACGGCTGGGGCCGGCTGCTCTTCCGGACGCTCGACGCCACGGACACCGACCCGTACGGGTTCACGGCCGCCCGTGAACGGCTGGTCCGGCACCTCGACACCCATCGGGACGCCTACCTGCGCGGGGTCCGGGCCGCGTCCGCCGCGGCGGACCACGACGGGGCCCGGGTCTGGGAGGACATCCACGCCGAGCAGCCGATACCCGTACTGATCTGAGCCCCGCGCCCCCGCGCCCCCGCGACGACACCGCCGCCGCCGACACCGCCGCCGCCGACGCAGCCGGCAACACCGCTGACGTCACCTCACCGTCGGCATCCGCCCCGCAGAAGGAGTACAGACGTGATACGCGAGACGAACAACCCGGAGTCCCTCTCCGCGATCGGTTACGGGGCCTGGGAGGCGGGCGGCGGCGGGACCTGGGGGCCGAACCCCTCCGACGACCAGGTGGTGCGGTCGATCCACGCCGCCTTCGACGCCGGGGTGAACTGGATCGACACCGCCGAGGTCTACGGCGGAGGCGGCGGCTCCGAGCGGATGGTGGGGGAGGCCGTCGCCGGGCGGCCCGAGGTGAAGGTGTGCACGAAGGTCGCCCCCGAGCAGGAGGAACACTTCACCGACAAGGGGATGCGGGCCGCACTGGAGGAGTCCCTCACCCGGCTGGGCCGCGACCGGGTCGACGTCTACCTGCTGCACTGGCCCTCCGAGTCCCTTCCGGTGGACCGGCCCTGGAAGACGCTGGTCGACCTCAAGGCGGAGGGGCTGGTCGGTGCGATCGGGCTGTCCAACTTCCCGGCGGCCGACGTCGAGCAGTGCGCGGCCACCGGCGAGCTGGACTACCTCCAGATCCAGGCGTCGCTCCTGCACCGCACGGAACTCGCCGAGTTCGGGCCCCTGTGCCGGCGGTACGGGGTCGGTCTGATGGCTTACGGCCCGCTCGCCTACGGCCTGCTCACCGGCGCGATGGACCCGCGGCAGGAACTGACCGACTGGCGCGGCGGCGTGGTCGGCGCGGACGACTTCTTCTGCGTCGAGAACTACGCCCGCTTCTTCGAGCCCACCGCCCGCGCCCGCCACGAGCGCACCGTGGAGGCCCTGCGTCCGCTCGCCGCGGCCAGCGGTCAGGGGCTCTCCCTGCCCGGCATGGCGCTCGCGTGGCTCCTGGCCCAGTCCGGGGTGACCTCCGCGATCGCCGGTACCCGCAACCCCGTGCACGCCGCCGCCAACGCGGCCTCGGCGCACCACACGCTCACCGAGGACGAACTCGCGCGGATCTCCGCACTGCTCGATACGGTTCACACCGTTCACTGACCCCCACCCCCACCGGCCCGTCTCACCGACTTGTCTCACCGGCCTGTCCCACCCGCCCGCCTCACCGGCCCGGCGCCGCCCCGGAGGAGTGCTTGCCATGACCGAACAGCTGCCGGCCGCGACGGCGGTGCGCTCCACCTGGGCACAGCTCCCGGCGCCGGTACGGTCCGCCGTCGAGGACCGGCTCGGCGCCCGGGTCCTCGGCGCGGCGAGCCAGGGCAGCGGTTTCACCGACGGGGTCGCCGCCCGGCTGACCCTCGCCGGTGGCCGCAGGGCGTTCGTCAAGGCACTGGCCACGGGCCACGAGCTGACGCCCGACTACCGCCGTGAGGCGCGGATCGCGGCGGCCCTCCCCGCCCCGGTGCCCGCCTCCCGGCTGAGGTTCAGCCTGGAGACCGCCGGATGGCACGTTCTCGCGTACGAGGACATCGAGGGCCGCCACCCCGACCTGGGCAGGGCCGGGGATCTGGCCGCGGTCCTCACCTGCGTGGAGGAACTGGGCCGGACCCTGACCCCCAACCCGCTCCCCTGGGCGCCGTCCATCGGCGAACAGCTGGGCGGCCTGTACCAGGGGTGGCGGCTGCTGCTGGAAGAGGAGGAGCCCGGGAGCGAGGGCGGTTCCACAACCAGAACCGGAATCAGTAATTCCGATTCTCCCGGCACCGCTACCGGCGCTCCTACCGGCCTCGACCCATGGTCGGCACGGCACCTCCACCGGCTCGCCGAGCTGGAGAGCCGGTGGCCGGTGGCCGCGACCGGCGACACCCTGCTCCACGCCGACCTGCGCCAGGACAACCTGCTGCTCACCGCCGACGGGAGGGCCGTCGCCGTGGACTGGGCCTGGGCGTGCGTGGGGGCGGACTGGGTCGAACTCGTCTTCCTGCTGCCCGCGGTCGCGGCGGCGGGCGGCGACCCGCAGGAGATCGTGACCACCCACCCGGTGACCCGCGGGGCCGATCCCGCCGCCATCGACGCCTTCGTCTGCGCCCTGGCCGGCTTCTACACCCACAGCGGACGCCAGCCGTCACCCTTGTGGTCCCCCCACCTCCGCACCTTCGAACGTCGGTACGGAGAACTGTGCCGCGCCTGGCTGGCCCGCCGCACCGGCTGGTCCTGACGGGCCCCTCCGCCGCCGTACCGCGCACCCACTTCAGGAGAAACACCCCCGATGACCTTCCGCTACCCCGTGATCGCTTTCGATCTCGACGGGACCCTGCTGCGCTCCACCACCACCTCCCTCGTCCTGGCCGAGGCGATGGGCCACAGCGCGGCCGTCGAGGAGCTCGAAGAGCTCTACAGCGCCTACCGCATCGACAACTACGAGTTCGCGACCCGGGAAGCCGCCCTCTTCACCGGCGCCAGTCCCCGGGAGATCCGCGAGCACCTGCGGGGCGCGCCCTGGATCAACGGCCTGAAGGAGACCCTCACCGCCCTCACCGAAGGCGGCTGCACGCTCCTCCTGGCGACCCTGGCCTGGCAGTTCGCCGCCGACGAACTCGAATACCGGCCCTGGTTCGCCGCCGTCTCGGGCGCCGGGATGGATCTCTCCGCCGGGGTGCTCTCCGGGAAGGTGGCCCGGCACATCGACGAGGACGGCAAGCTCGCCTTCGTCGAGTCCTGGTGCCGGGAGCACGGCGTCGACCTCGCCGACGTGGCGGCCGTCGGCGACTCCCGCTCCGACGTCCCGCTCTTCCGCCGGGCGGGAACCGCCATCGCGCTGAACGCCACGGCGGACGCCCGGTCGGTGGCGGACCACGTCCTCGACACGGACGACCTCCGCGACCTCCTGCCGCTGCTGCGGTAGGGCAGGGCCCGCGCCGGGCAGGCGTCGGACGGGCGTCGGACGGGCGTCGGACGGGCGTCGGACGGGCGTCGGACGGGCGTGATCAGTCCGCCCCGGCGGAGCCGGGTGCGGGTGCCGGTGCGGATGTGGGCGCCGGTGTGGGTGCCGGTGTGGGCGCGATGAGGATCTGTGTGGCCTGGGTGATGTTGTCGGCACGGACCGCCTGGGCCATCGCCTCGCGGGCGGCGGTGGCCGTGGTGCCCGGGGGGACCACCAGCAGCGCGAAGTGGTCGTTGTCGCCGCGGGTGACGAGCACGGTGTCGTCGCCCACCGGGAAGGAGTCGAGGTGCACGACCTGGCCCTCGACCAGCAGGCGCGTCGGGAGTCCGTTCCAGGCGCCGGCGTCCAGACCGACCCGGGTGATGGGGCCGAGGTGCCTGGTGAGAGCGGTGATCAGGCCGGGCAGCTCGGTGGCGATGTCCCGGGAGCGGGGCCACCACGCACCGTCGAGGGCCCCTTCCCGGGACCGTGTCGTCTCCAGCCGGAGCAGGGCCGTGCCGGGTTCGACCGCTCGGTGGAGCGCGTCCGGGAGGAGCCTCGGAGGAGTGGAGGCGGAAGCGGAGGCGGAAGGGGAGGCGGAAGGGGAAGGGGAGGGGGGAAGCGGAACGTCGGATGCGGCCATGAGGGGTTCGCCCGTCTGCGCGGTACGGCGACGCCTCCTGCGGCGTCGGTCGCGGCGTACGGCGTCGGGTGGATGGCCGACGTCAGGGCAATGGCTGGCCGGTGACCGGGGAGACACCGCCGTCATTTCACGGTACTCCGTCTGCGCGTGACGGGGTTCGGGGCGGTCTCCGTCCGCCGGTACCGGGGAAATGCGCTGGTCGGAACGGGCTCCGGGACCGGGTACCGGAGTACGGTGAAGGGACCGGGAGTATTTCGCACACCCGCTCCCATGCGGACGTCGTTTCCGGCGATCACTGCACCGGGTCGTTCGCGGACGGCCCGGGGACGGGTTCGCGACATGACCACGATCATGACCCTTGACCGTGCTGCCCCCGGTCTCCTCGCTCCCCCTCGCCCTGTACGTCTGTCCCTCACTCCCGGGACCGCGCTCGCGGGCCAGCTGGACGGCGCCTGGTGGCCGTCCTCCCGGGACCTCGCAGCCGAGCTCCCCGCGCTGGCCGCCGCTCTGGACGAACCCTGGGGACGCATCACCCGTGTCACGGTGAACCCCGCCCCCTGGCCCGTCATCCCGCACAAGGTGCCCGTCGAAGGGCGCTGGGTGCACGTGGGCTGGTTCACCGAACAGGACCCCGACAAGCTGATCCTGCTCTCCGGAACCGTCGGCCGTTGGGACCTCCTGGTCGTCCCGCCCGAGACCGCCCCCGCGCCCGCGGCCCGGCTGATGGCCGCCGCCGCGATCCCGGGAAGCGTCCTCACCGCCCGCGCGCTGATGGCCGCCGAGGCCGTCATCGGCCGCGGCATACGGAACGCCCGGACCAGGGAGGACGACTGGGAGAGCGAAGGCGGGGCCTGCATGTCCCCCTTCGGGGGCCCGGTCGGGCGCCGGTCCCGCCCCGCGCCCGGCGGGACCTGGAGATGAGTGCCGTGGAGCCCCGCACCGTGCCGTCGCTCGGATACGCCGAGGTCAGGATCGTGGCGACCTCACCCGAGGCGGCCCGCGCGGTCGCGGAGGTCCTGCGCCTCCACTTCGCCGGTACGGAGCAGCGCAGCTACCCCGCCCCGGGGTGCGGCACCAGACTCCACCTCACCGTGGACACCGAGGCAGCGGCCGTCCCCGCCCGCTCCTGGCTGACCGCCAGCCGGTCCCCCGTCGGCGCCGGCGCCCACACCGACGAGGTCTGACGGCCCGGAGCCCGGGGCCATCCTCGTCGTGACCAGGAGAGGACGCGGTCATGGCGACACTGCGTGAACGCAAGACCTACCGCGAGCAGGTGCTCCAGGTCCTCTACGAAGCCGTCGAGGGCAACCGCCTGCTCGGGATCACCGGGGCGAAACTGGGGCACGACCTGCGCATGCCGGAACAGGATCTGGCCGCCGCCTGCACCTACCTGGCGGGCGAGGGCCTGATCACCGTCGACTGGGAACCGGGCAACACCCCCGCGATGGTCACGCTGACCCATGAGGGAATCCGGCGCATGGAGGCCGACGAGGAAGAGCGCGGCTGAGTCCCCGGGGTTCCGGAGCGGCCCCACCCGCTGTCCTTGAGGAGGACGGCGCGTTCACCTCGGGTGGACCCGGGTGGACCCGGGTCGCGTCGTGGGGCACGGCGGAGCCCCGGGCCGGTGGCCCGGGGCTCTGCCGTACGGGGTGCGAGGGGCGGGGCGCGGTCAGGACAGGAGTCTCTGCTTCGCCTGGGCGAACTCCTCCGGGGTGATGTCGCCCTTGTCCTTCAGGGCCGAGAGCTTGCTCAGTTCCTCGGCCGCGCTCGGGCCTGCCGGACCGGCCGCGTTCCGGACGTAGTGGCGGAACGCCTCGTCGTTCTCCTTGGCCTGCTTCACGTCCCGTTCGCCCATGCTCCGGCCCCGGGCGATGAGGTAGATGAGGACGCCGATGTACGGGAGGAGCAGGACCAGGACCAGCCAGCCCGCCTTGCCCCAGCCGCCGAGGCTGTGGTCCCTGAAGATGTCCGTGATCACCTTGAAGAGCAGGAAGAACCACAGCACCCAGAGGAAGAGCCACAGCATCGTCCAGAAGAGGTTGAGCAGCGGATATTCGTCCATGCCCGACTCCGATCAGTGGTGCGGGACTTCCATTCATACCGGCGCCCCGGCGAATCCGCATTCCGAACGTAACCGGGATGTACCAGGACAGACGGCCGGACGGACGGACGGGCAAACGTATGGACGTACGGACCGCCCGCCGGCCGCCGCGATGCGGGCCCGGACCGTGGGTGCTGCAATGGCGCCATGAGCGAGGACGGGGGCGGAACCGGGGCCAGGGCCGGGACCGAGGCCGGAACCGGGGCCGGGGTCGAGCGGGCGCGCCGTCGTCGCTTGCTGGCCGTCCACCTGCTCCGCGCCGGAGGCTCCGCCGTCCTGCTGACGGCGCTGTACTTCGCGGTTCCGCTCGACCGTGGCTTCGGCGCGGCCACCGTCGCCGTGCTGGCGGTGGGGCTGCTGCTCTTCGGCGGGCTGATCGCGTGGCAGTTCGCCGCCATCACCCGTTCGGAGTACCCGCGGCTGCGCGCGCTGGAGGCGATGGCCACCGCCGTGCCGGTCTTCCTGCTGCTCTTCTCGGCCGTGTACTTCCTGCTGTCCCTGAACCGGCCGGAGACCTTCACGGAGCCGCTGAGCCGGACCGACGCGCTCTACTTCACCGTCACCGTCTTCGCGACCGTGGGGTTCGGGGACATCGTGCCGGTCACCGAGACCGGGCGCGTGCTGGCCACGGTGCAGATGGCGGCCGACCTGATCGTGGTGGGGATCGTCGTCAAGGTCCTCTTCGGCGCGGCGGAGATCGGGCTGAGCCGCCGCCACGGGGACGGTCCGTGACCCGTTGGCCGGACCGGCCGGACCCGGCGGGGCCGCGTGGGTGAACCCCAGGCCCCGGCCCCCGGGGAGAGCTGTGCGCTCTCCCCGGGAGACGAATGCCCGAGGGATGTTCCTCAGCCGGGTGGCTGTGTCAGATCTTTGTGCGGATGACGCGGCGGACGGGGTTCCTTCAGGGAGATCACCTCCCGCCGCTGTCTCGCTGATCGGCGCGACACCGACAGCGAAGTTGTCCGTGATGGTCCGGCCCCTCACCGGGCTCAGATCTCGTGGCGGACGACGCGGCGCACATTTTTGATCATGGGGATCACCTCCTTCGGTGGGCGGGGCGCGGTCCGTACGGGACGCCGGTGGCGCCGGCGGTGTCGATGGCGCTGATGGTGCTGGTGCCGTACGGACGGCGCGGTACAGGTGGTGCGGGTGGTGCGGGTGGTGCGGGACGGCACGGCTGGGCCGTGCCCTCCGGACCGGGGAGGCCGCCGCCTCCCCCGGCCCGTCAGGGGGTCCGGTCTCCGGGCGCGGCCACTCGGGGCGCGGCTCCGGCCGGGGGGCGACGGTCCCTGCGGACCGCCGCCGTGCGGGGAAGGGCGCGTCCGGGGGAGACGGTGAGGAGCGCGGCGGGTTCTCCGGCCGGGAAGGGTTCAGGGTTCTCGAATTCCCCGGTACGGCGGTGAACGGTCTTCCGCGCGGTGGCGGTCGTGGCGCCGCTCAGCGGCTGCCGACGCGGACCTTCCGACACGGGAACGATTCTGGGCATGCCCTGCCTCCCTTCCAGTCCTTCGACCCTTCCGACTCCTCCGGCCCTTCCGACTCCTCCGGCCTTTCCCGTGGCCGGTCTTCGTCGTGTGGCCAGATTGCCGCTCCCGGGGAGAGAGCGGTGAGCACCGGAGACATGCTGGATCAGGTCGCGTCCGGAAACCCACCGAAACCCGGACCCAAGAAGCCCCTACGGCCCCCTCAGCCCCACCGCGGTCCCACCAGGGCCCGCCAGGGACCGGGTCCGGGGGGGTGCGGTGGGTGAGTTTCGGCCGGACCCCGGCATTCCCACCGGCCGGACCCTTGTGCCGGAGGCCTCGTCCCAGGAGGCTGTGGAGCCGACGAACCGACGGCGAGGGGACCGGTGGGAGATGCCGACGGCGATCCGGGAATGGCGTGGCTGGACGGGCGCGGCCCCGCTCTGGCTGAACGCGTTCCTGCTGCTCCTGGCCCCCTTCACCACGATCACCCTGTTCGCCCAGGCCGGTGTCATCACCGCGCTGGCGGCGCTGGGCGGGCTGGCCCGGCACCTCTGGTCCGGGGACTACGGGCACCCGGCCGTCCACCTCGCCGGCGCCGGAACGGGCGCGGTGGTGGCGGTGCTGATCGTGGCGTGAACGGCCCCGGGCGCGGCCTTTCCACCCGTTCGGCCGTACGGGCCCGGGTACCGGGACCCGGCAGGTGGACCGGCCGTCAACTGCGACGACGCGCAGATCCCGGCCCGACACACCCGTGACGCACCCTCAGCCTCTCGTGTTGCACACGACGGAGGCGGGCAGAGGAGATCCACTGCTCATATGACCCGGCCGTCCGGGCCGGACCAGGAGGGAATCCCATGTCCCGCGCCAAGTGGGTCGTCGGTGCGCTGACGGTGGCTCTGCTCTTCACCGGCATGGGGGTGCTGCACCACTCCGAAGGTGCCCGGCCCTCGGCCACCACCCCCGACGACGCCTTGCCCTCGCGGGCGCTGGGGCTCTCCGGGCACCGCCGTCTCGTCAGGGAGCTGGAGCACTCCGGGGAACACGCGCCCGTCGCGGGCGCCAGGCCCGCGCGGGGCGCGCTCGCGCCCCTGCGGGCCGCACGGCCGCTGCGGCTGCGCATCCCGGCGCTGGGCGTGGACCTGCCGTTGACGGGAGACCGGGAGGGGGCCGTCTGGGACACCGGGAGCCCGGCGCCGGGCGCGGCCGGGACCGCCGTGGTCACCACCGGGTCGGGTCCGCGCCTCGACGGGCTGCGGCGCGGGCAGAGCGTCGAGATCACCCGGGCCGACGGCCGTACCGCCGTCTTCAGCGTCCTGCGGGTCTCCTCCGGCGAGGCGGGCGGACGGGGGAGCCGGGCCGGGCGGGCGCAACTGCGCCTCGTCAGCGGTGAGACCACCGTCCTGGCCCGGCTGACGGGCCAGCGCCGGACCCGCTGACCGGGCGGCGCCGGGCCCCGCCCGCCGGTCGGCCCTCACCTGCCGGTCCGGCGGCGCCGACCCGTCCGCCCTCGTCGGCCGGGCCGTCCCGTATCCACCGGTTCGACCCCCACGTGTCAACCAAATACGTACACAGGCGCTCTTTTCGGTCACTTGTCAGCCGAGGGGGTGTCTCTTCATCCCCCGGTCGGGGGCTTCTTGGGCTCTGCGGGGGAGCCGCCCGGCGTGTCGGGGCAGACCCCCCGCATGAGCGGGACACGGCGCGCACGAACGGCACTGACCAGGGCCCTCACGGTGTCCTGCGTCGTGCTGCTGTGCGTGTTCGGTGCCGGTCCGGCCGCCGCGACGGCCGCCGAGTCCCGCCCGCCCTCCGCCTCCGGCGCCTCGGCCCCCGCTCCCGCTCCCGGGGACCCCGTCGAGGGTCAGTCCGAACCGGCCGCCGATCCGGAAGTGCGCGTCGGGGTACGGACGGTCACGCGCGGGATGCCGGACGGGCGACGCCCGGTTCCGGTCATGTTTCACGTGAAACAGCCCGACGAGCCGGAGTCCGGAACGGTGTCCTGGAGGACCGTCGAACCGGTCCTGTCATCGCGGGCGGTGCGCAGTGTGGTCCTGCGCTGCTGAGCGGGCCGAGCAGCGGCGAGTCCCCCCACACACCCTGAAACACCGCGAGGTTCCGCCATGCCCATCGACCCGTACGCCGCACTGAACGCCATGCTCCGCGCCGAGGCCGCCCGCTTCACCCCGCCGGCCCGCAAGGCAGAGCCTCCGGCTCCGAAGACCCCGCCCGCCGAAACCGATCCCGAAACCGGTCCCGCGAACGCCCCGCAGGAACCCGCCACCGCGGAATCGACGGCGTAACGGCCCCTGCGGACACGGACGGGCGCCGGTTCCCGAGCCCTCGGCCACGCGAGACGCCCACGCGCCGTGCGGCCGAGGCCCGGGGACCGGCGCCCGCGCCGCCCTCGTGCGTTCATGCGTTCGTGCGGCGCCCGTACCGGCCTCGTGCGTGCGGTGCCCGTACCGGCCTCGTGCGTGCGGTGCCCGTTCACTCCTCGTGCGTGTAGTAGCGGTAGAACATCACCACCCCCACACCGGCGGCGACCGCGAGTCCGATACCGGCCGAGCGGAGCACGCTGCCGTTGGTGAGGCTGTGCAGGTAGCCGACGGCGACGCCCGCGAAGACGCCGTACGAGGCGGCGTGGACCTCCCGCTTCAGCCGGGGTCCGACCCGGGCGAGGGCGACCATGCAGACGGCGAAGACCGCGCCGCACAGGATGCCGTAGAAGACGTTGCCCACGTCGACCGGGCCCATGTGGCGGTGGATGAACGCCGCCCAGACGCCGTAGACGAGCCCCAGCAGCAGGGGGGCGGCGAGTGCGCCCCCGCTCAGGTGCCGCGTGTGGGGGGTCCTCCCGTGCCGCGTGGGGACGGTGGGTGCCGCATGTGCCATGACGGGCTCCTCTCTCCCATCCTCCAGGGCACACCCGCCTCCCCCGGCAGGCAAGTGGATCAACCGCCGGGCCCCGCACCACCCGACCGCAGCAACACCGGTCGCGCCCCGCGCCCGCCCGGCTTTCCCTGGTGACGTGCGCACCTTCCTGTCGTCGGTACTGATCGTCCTGGTGGCCCTGCTCGTGCCCGCGAGCGCCGTCGCGTACTGGGCCGACCGCGAACTGGGTGACGCCGACCGCTACACCGCCGCCATGGCCCCGCTCGCCGGGAACCCGGCCGTGCGGGGGGTCGTCGTCGCCCGGGCGACCCGTGCCCTCGCCGGGCAGATCGACGCGGGCCCCTTCCAGGGCGGGGTGGACGCCCTGCTCGGCGAGGCCGTGCGCTCCTTCACCGGCACCCCGGCCTACCGGACCGCCTGGGACGCGGCCAACCGCGCCGCCCACGCCGCGTTCATCGAGGCGCTCACCACCGGGCAGGGCGACGCCGTCACCATCGACCTCGCACCCGTCATCGCCCAGGTCAAGGGGGAACTCGTCGCCGACGGGGTGCCCTTCGCCGACCGCATCCCGGAGACCCACCTCTCCGTGAAGGTCATGGAGTACGACAATCTCGGCGCCCTCCGGAAGGGTTTCCGCATGCTCCAGATCGCCGGTGTCTGGCTCCCCCTGCTCACTCTGGTCCTGGCCGCGACGGCCATCGCCGTCGCCGTCCACCGGCGGCGGGCCGTCATCGCCACCGGGCTCGGGCTCGCGATCGGGGCCGCACTGCTCTGGCTCGCGGTGGACGTCTGCCGCCACCTCACCCTGAACGACCTCCCGGCCGACATCGACCGGCCCGCCGCCGGAGCGGTGTACGACGCCCTCACCGCGTTCCTGCGCACCACGGCCTGGGTGGTGCTGACGCTCGGGCTCGTGGCCGCGCTGGCCGCCTGGCTGACGGGCCGGCTCCGGCGCCGCACCCCGTGAGCGCCGTCCCGCCAGGGATGACGGGACTGCCCTTAGGCTCGGAAGGCAGCGGCGCACGCCGGCCGGGCCGACGCGGTCCCGGCCGGGGGAACCGATTCGCGAGCGACGGCACGGAAGCGGGAATGAGCACCGAACGCACCGACCCCCTACCGTCCGGGCGGGCCCGGAGCCACACACCGGCCCCGCCCTCCTGGCTCCTCAACGGGCTGCGGCCCAGCAGCGCCCCCGTCCCGTGGGCCGCCGTGCTGCGCGCCGCCGTCGCCCTCTCGGTCCCCCTCGCCGTCGGCTTCGCCCTGGACGAGCCCGAGTACGGCGCGCTCGCCTCGATGGGCGCCCTCTCCGGGGTCATCGGCGACACCGCCGACGCCTACCGGATGCGGGTCCTGAACATCGCCGTCCCCCAGCTCTTCGGCGCGGTCGGGGTGACCCTGGGCACCCTGGTCTTCGGGCACGGCTGGCTGGCCGTCGGCGTCCTCACCCTCATCGCCCTGGTCTCCGGGATGATCTCCTCGATCGGTACGGTCGCCTCCGTCTCCGGGCTGCTGCTCCTGCTCAACGCCGTGGTCGGCGCCGGGCTCCCGATGCCCCAGCCCTGGTGGACGGCGCCGCTGCTGATGAGCGCGGGCGGGCTCTTCGTCCTCGTGCTGTCCCTGCTGGGCTGGCCGCTGCGCGGACGGCGGCCGGAACGGGACGCCGTCGCGGTCACCTACCGGGCCCTGGCCGACACCCTGGAGGCCGCGGGCGGTCCCGCGTACGAGGAACGCCGCCAGCAGGTCACCAAGGCCCTGAACGAGGCGTACGACCTCGTCCTGGGCCGCCGGGCCCGGGTGCACGGGCGCAGCCCCTCGCTGGTGCGGATGCTGGCCCAGCTGAACGCGGTGATCCCCCTGGTCGAGGCCGCACCCGCCGCGCACCTGTGCGGGCGGCGCCTGCCCCCGGAGGTTCCGGCCGCCGTACGGGACCTGGCGGCGGCCGTGGCCGAGCGCCGGACCGGAGCGCCCGCCCTCGCCCTGCCCGAGCCGGACGGCCCGGCGGAGCGGGCCATCGACGCGGCCCTGCGCCACGCGGCGGTCACCGTGCACCTGGCCGCGCCGGACCCGGACAACGTCGACGACCGGCTCGGCCGGCCCGCCGCCCTGCGGGTCCGGGCCCGGCGGGCGGTGCGCGACATGGTGCTGTCCGGCGCCTCCTGGCGGTACGGGCTGCGTCTCGCGCTGTGCATCGGGCTCGCGCAGGCCCTCGTCTCGCTGGTGGAGGTCGAGCGGTCCTACTGGGTCGCGCTGACCGTCACCTTCGTCCTGAAACCCGACTTCGGCTCGGTGTTCTCCCGGGCCGTGCTGCGCGCACTGGGCACGGCGGCCGGGCTGGTCGTCGCGGCGGCCGTGCTCGCCGAGGTGGAACGCGGCTGGTGGGACGTGCCGGTGATGATGGTGCTCGCCGCGCTGATCCCGGCCTTCTCCGTCAAGGGGTACGCCTTCCAGACCGCCGCGATCACCCCGGTGATCCTGCTCCTCTCGGACCTCCTCAACCACCAGGGCTTCGACCTGGTCCGTCCCCGGCTGGTGGACAGCCTGATCGGCTGCGCGATCACCCTGGTCGCGGGCTATCTGCTGTGGCCCGAGAGCTGGCGCACGCGGATCGGGGACCGGCTCGCCGACACCGTGGACGACGCCGCCCGCTATGCCGAACGGGCCTTCGCGCCGCCCCCCGAGGAGTCCGCGCTCGCGGCGGCCCGGACGGCCCGGCTCCAGGCCCGGCGGCGGATCTACCGGGACCTGTCGGGTGTCCGGAGCGAGTTCCAGCGGGCGCTGACCGAACCGCCGCCCACCGGGGCGCGGGCCGCCGCGTGGTGGCCGCTGGTGGTCGCCGTCGAGCGGATCGTGGACGCGACCACCGCCGCCCGGGTCCGGGTGGGCCAGGGCGCGGAGCCGCCCGCACCCGCCGAGGTGGAGGCCGTCGCACGGCAGCTCCGTACCCTGGCCGACGGGGTGCGCGGCCTCCCGGCCCCGGCGGAGGCGCAGGCGGTGCCGGAGGACGGCGGTTCGAGCGTGCTGGCCCCGGTCCTCCAGGAGATAGCGGCGGCCCGCGCCGTCACCCGGCCGGACGGCCGTTTCACGTGAAACACAGCACGTGGAACACAGGCGGCTGTTTCACGTGAAACAGCGCCCGGGTGGGCCGTGTTTCACGTGAAACACGGCCCACCCGGTCGTGCGGCCGGTCAGCCGGCCCGGTCAGACACCGATGTCGCGGCCGTCCTTGCGCCACACGGAGACGACCGCCGGCCGGACGATCTTCCCCGGTCCGTCCGGCCAGGAAGACTGCGGCTTCTCGACGGAGGCCCCGTCGACCTCCCCCGGGTGCTGGACGGCGACCAGGACGCGCTTGTCCTGGATCAGCGGCCCGCAGGTCTCGGCGCCGCGCGGAACGGTCAGGAACTGCTTCAGCTCGCCCCGGCGCTCCCCTGCGGTCGCGACGCCGAACAGGCCGTCGTGCGAGCCGAGCTGGTTGCCGTCGGTGGAGATCCACAGGTTGCCGTGCGGGTCGAAGGCCACGTTGTCCGGGCAGGAGATCGGGCTGACCCTGTCCTTCGGGAAGCCCGCGAAGTAGGTGGCCGGGTCGTTCGGGTCACCGGCCACCAGGAAGAGCCGCCAGGCGAACCCGTCGCCCGCCGGGTCGTCGAAGTTCTCGGCGAGTTCGAGGATCTGCCCGTGCTTGTTCACGTTGCGCGGGTTGGCCTCGTCGGCGCCCGGCTTGCCGGGCTTGCCGCGGTCGGAGTTGTTGGTCAGCGCGACGTAGACGCGGCCGGTGCGCGGGGAGGGCTCGACGTCCTCGGGGCGGTCCATCTTCGTCGCGCCCGCCTTGTCGGCGGCGAGCCGGGTGAAGACGTACACCTCCTCGGCGGTCATCCCGGGCACGTGCGAGACGTTGCCGGTGGCCAGCTTGATCCAGCTGCCGGAGCCGTCGAACTCGCCGTCGGCGGGGAGCCTGCCCGCGCCGTCGACCTGCTCGGCGGGGGAGTCGCCGGTGAGCTTGGCGACGTACAGGGTGCCCTCGTCGAGGAGGGTGAGGTTGTGCTCCTTGGCCGCGCGGGAGTCGCCCTTGCGCATCTGCTTGGACGAGACGAACTTGTAGAAGTAGTCGAAGCGCTCGTCGTCGCCCATGTAGACGACCGGGCGGCCGTCCTCGGTGAGGCGGGGCTGCGCAGCCTCGTGCTTGAAGCGGCCGAGCGCGGTGCGCTTGCGCGGGATGGAGTGCGGGTCGTAGGGGTCCAGCTCCACGACCCAGCCGAAGCGGTGCGACTCGTTGGGCTCCCGCACCACGTCGAAGCGCTGGTCGAACCGCTCCCACTTGCGCTCGGTGGCGCCGGACGTCACGCCGTAGCGCTTGAGCCGGGCGGCCCGGACGGGGTCGGTGACCTGGCCCGCGTTGGCGAAGTACTGGTTGAAGTTCTCCTCGCCGTGCAGCGTGGTGCCCCACGGGGTGGTGCCGCCCGCGCAGTTGTTGAGGGTGCCGAGCACCTTGGTGCCGGTGCGGTCGGCCGAGGTCCTGAGGAGTGCGCCACCGGCGGCCGGGCCGGTCATCCGGAACTCGCTGGTGACCGTCAGACGGCGGTTGAGCTGGTGGCGGGAGACCGCGGTGAGCCTGCCGCCGCGGTGGTCCTCCTGGACGACGACCACGGACAGGCCGTGCGCGGCCCAGCCGATCTCGACCTGCGCGCGGGTCGGGTTGGCCGGGTCGTAGCCCTTGAACATGAGGTTCTCGTCCGTGTACTCGTGGTTGGCGACCAGGAGCTGGCGGCGCTCGTAGGCGTCGCCGTACGGGAGAAGGCTCAGGAAGTCGTTGTTGTACCCGAACTGGCCGGCCTGGGCGGCGGCGGTCTGCCGGTCGGGGTGGAAGGCGGGAGCCCCCTTGACGATCGGCTCGCCCCAGCGGATGACCACGTTCTGCTCGTAGCCCTCGGGGACGGTGACCTTGTCGTCGGTGTTCGGCGCGACGGGTCTGAAGCGAAGGCCCCGGGCGCCGTCGCGGAGGGTGCCGGTGGCGGCGCCCTGCGGCTCGGCGGCGGGGACCGCGTTGGCCGGGGAACTGCCCGCGCCGAGGGTGACGGCCGTACCGGCGGCGGAGGCGACCGTGACGACGGCGGCCGTGCGCAGCATCGAACGGCGGGAGTAGGCGCGGGCCATCACATCGCCCGCGTACTCGTTGTCGCTGGTGTTCGGCACCTCCTGGAAGCAGGCGTCCCCGCAGCGGTAGCGGCAGGTGAGAGCGGAACGGCCGCTCCCATGCGGGTTGCCGATGAGCGGCAGGAGCTTGCGCACGAGTGTCCTCCGAATAGCTGCTGGGGCGCCGACACCGTGTCGGGATCAGTCCAGCGGTGACGCTAGGCGCGGGGTGCGCCGCGGCGGCGGCGGGAGGATGAACGGCCGGTGAACCCGGCACGGCGGAGAGGAAGTTCGACGGCCGTACGGGGATCTCCGGAGCCGGACACCACGAAACACGGCCCTGCCGTTGTTCCGGCCAAGGGGCCGATAACCTTACGTGTCCACTCTGGGCAGGGATCTACCCCGCAGCACGGACAAATGACGCACACACTCATGCGAAAGGCCTGGCCCATGGGTATTCGGAGCTTGTTGCGCAAGGTGTTCGGAAAGTCCCCGGAATCGGTTCCGGAAACATCGGAATCCGCTCCGGCGGCGTTCCCGAGCCAGGCGGAACGCACCCCCTTGGACGCGGCGGCCGAACTGGTTGCGGCGTCCTTCGACAACCCGACGGTTCCCTCACAGTCCGCTCCCCGGGACCACGAACCGGGTCCGGTGCTCACCGCCACGCCCCCGGCTCCGGCCCCTGACCCCACCCCGGACCCCACCGTCCCGGAGGCCCGGCGCCCCGCGAAGCCGGAGGACCCGGCCGCCCCCCAGGGCGGAGCCCCGGCCACGACCCCGGCCGCGGCCCCCGCCCCGGAACCGGCCCCGCAGAGCGGGACCGCACCCACCCAGACCGCACCCACCCAGACCGCACCCGCCCAGACCGCACCCGCCGAGGCCGCCGCGCCCACCCTCACCGCGACCGCCACCGAGCCGGAACCCGCGGCCACCGCACCCCGGGCCGAAGCCACCGCACCCGTGGCCGCACCCGAAGCCACCGCCGCGCCGGAGCCCGAGCCCGAAGCCCCGGCCCCCGAGCCGGTGACCGAGCCGCAGCCCGAGCCGGTGACCGCCGAGGCCGCGCCCCCGGCCCCGGCCCCGCAGGACGAGCCCGCCGCCGAGGCCGAGGGCCCCGCGTACGGGCTGGCCCGGGTGAAGCGACGCGCCCCCGCAGTGGCCGGGGCCTACAAGGCCGTCGGACAGGTGCTGCGCGGCAAGGGCAAGGCCGGGGCGCGGGCCAAGGTGTACCTCGTCCTGGACCGGTCCGGGTCGATGCGCGGGTTCTACAAGGACGGCAGCGTCCAGTACCTCGCCGACCACGCCCTCGCACTGGCCGCGCACCTGGACGACGAGGCGACCGTGCACACCGTGTTCTTCTCCACGGACGTGGACGGCGCCGCCGACCTGACCCTCGACAGCCACGAAGACACCTGGATCGAGGCCCGCCACGCCGAGCTGGGCAGGATGGGGCGGACCAGCTACCACCTGGCCGTCGCGGCGGTCGTCGAGCGGTACCGGAAGGACGGCGGCCAGGGCCCGGCCCTCGTCGTCTTCCAGACCGACGGGGCCCCCGACAGCCGGCAGCCCGCCCGGGCGGCCCTGGCCGAGGCCGCCGTCACCGCCCCCGCCCTCCACTGGCAGTTCGTCGCGTTCGGAGACGACGACGCCAAGGCCTTCGACTTCCTGCGCAAGCTGGACGCCGAGAACGCCGGTTTCTTCCACGCCGGACCCGCCCCCCGCACGCTGACCCCGGCCGCCCTGGCCAAGGGCCTGCTCCAGCACTTCTAGACCCTGCCGCCAAAGACCTGCCTGGCCCGTGCCACCCGGCCCACGCCCGGCAGGCGGTACGGCAACGCGAAGGCGGCGCCCCCTTCCACAGGGGGCGCCGCCTTCGTCGTCCGTATCCGGCTCCTAGTCCTGTGACCGGAAAGGTTCACCGGCCCGCGACGCCCGGCACGGCACTAGCCGGCAGCCGGAGCGGCCTTGTTCTCGGACGCCTTCGTCTCCACCGGCTTGCGCAGCGCGATGTTCAGCTCGCGCAGGCGGGACTCCTCCAGCACGGTCGGCGCGCCCATCATCAGGTCCTGCGCGTTGCCGTTCAGCGGGAAGGCGATGGTCTCGCGGATGTTCGGCTCGTCGGCCAGCAGCATCACGATGCGGTCCACGCCCGGGGCGATGCCACCGTGCGGCGGGGCGCCGAGGCGGAAGGCGCGGAGCATTCCCGCGAACTCGCGCTCGACGGTCTCGGCCTCGTAACCGGCGATCTCGAAGGCCTTCAGCATGACCTCGGGCTCGTGGTTGCGGATGGCGCCGGAGGACAGCTCGATGCCGTTGCAGACGATGTCGTACTGCCACGCCAGGATGTCCAGCGGGTCCTTCTCCTCCAGGTCCTTCATCCCGCCCTGCGGCATGGAGAAGGGGTTGTGGGAGAAGTCGATCTTCCCGGTGTCCTCGTCCTTCTCGTACATCGGGAAGTCGACGATCCAGCAGAAGCGGAAGACGTTCTCCTCGAACTGGCCCGCCCGCTTGGCCGCCTCGACGCGCACGCCGGACATGATCTTGGAGACCTCGTCGAACTCGCCCGCGCCGAAGAAGACGGCGTGGCCGGGGACCAGGCCCAGGCGCTCGGTGAGGACCTTGACGTTCTCCTCGGTGAGGAACTTGGCGATCGGGCCGGTCAGGGCACCGTCCTCGCCGACGCGGACCCAGGCCAGGCCCTTCGCGCCCAGCGAGATCGCGTACTCGCCGAGGCCGTCGAAGAACTTGCGCGGCTGGGCGGCGGTGTCCGGGACGGCCAGGGCGCGCACGTGCTTGCCGGCGAACGCCTTGAACTCCGAGCCCGCGAAGACGTCGGTGATGTCGACGAGCTCCAGCTTGGCGCGCAGGTCGGGCTTGTCGTTGCCGTACTTCAGCATCGACTCGCGGAACGGGATGCGCGGGAAGGGGGAGGTGACCGCGCGGCCCTTGCCGAACTCCGTGAAGATCTCGGTCATCAGGCGCTCGATCGGCTGGAAGACGTCCTCCTGCTCGACGAAGGACATCTCCACGTCGAGCTGGTAGAACTCGCCCGGCGAGCGGTCGGCGCGGGCGTCCTCGTCGCGGAAGCAGGGCGCGATCTGGAAGTACCGGTCGAAGCCGGAGATCATCAGCAGCTGCTTGAACTGCTGCGGCGCCTGCGGCAGGGCGTAGAACTTGCCCGGGTTCAGGCGGGACGGCACCACGAAGTCGCGCGCGCCCTCGGGGGAGGTCGCGGTCAGGATCGGGGTCGCCATCTCGTTGAAGCCGAGCGCGACCATCTTGGAGCGGATGGAGGCGATCACGGCCGAGCGCAGCATGATGTTGCGGTGCATGCGCTCGCGGCGCAGGTCGAGGAAGCGGTACTCCAGGCGCCGCTCCTCGTTCACCCCGTCGTCGGTGTTGATGGTGAAGGGCAGCGGGCCCGCCGCGCCGAGCACCTCGACCTCGGAGACCTCGATCTCGATGTCGCCGGTGGGCAGCTCGGAGTTGACGTTGTCCGCGCCGCGCGAGACGACCTTGCCGTCGATGCGGACGACGGTCTCCTTGGTGAGGCTGCTCAGCGCCTCGTTCGCGGCGGTACCGGGACGGGCGACGAGCTGCACGAGACCGTAGTGGTCGCGCAGATCGATGAAGAGGATGCCGCCCAGGTCTCGACGGTTGTGCAGCCAGCCGCTCAGCCGGACGTCGGCGGCGACGTCAGAGGCGCGGAGCTCGCCGCAGGTGTGGGACCTGTACCGATGCATCAGTCATCCAGTTCTTCGCGATATCCAGGGTGGAGTGAACCGTCCCAAGGTTACCGTCCGGGACGGGGCCCGGCCGGGCACGCCCGCCGGGCCCCCGCAGGACAGGCCCGGTGACCCCCGCGGACGGGCACGTCGGGGTGTTCACCTGTAAAGATGACCGGGTGCGCACCGAGGACGTCCTGGCAGCCATCGCGACGGGTCTGTGGCGATGGGACAACGCCTCCGGGACGGTCTCCCTCGACGGCGAGGCCGCCCGGCTGCTCGGGCTGCCCGCCGAGCCCGTGGTCCTGCCGGCGGTCGCCGTGCGCTCCCGGTTCCATCCGGTGGACTGGAACGAGGTCACCGGCATCGTGAACCTCGCCGTGGCCGAGGAGACCCTCGCCGAGGCCCGGCTGCGGATCATGGACGTGGACGGGCGGGTCCTGCGGACCGTACGGAGCCGTTCGAAGCCGCTGGCGAACCGGACGGCGGACGGGCACGTCGACTACGCGCTGGTCGGCACCCTCCAGGAGATCGCCGAGCCGCAGCCCGGGACCACGGCCGTCCACACCCCGATCACCGGTGACTGGCGGCGCTCCCGCGAGGCGTTCCTGCTGGACGCGGGACGGGCGCTGGCGGAGGCCCGGTCCACGGCCGAGGTGCTGCGGGTGGCGGCCTCGCTCTCCATGCCCGGTTTCAGCCCGGACGGGCTGGCCGTCTTCGGGGCCGCCGGGGACCGGCTGAAGGTCATCGGGCACCACGGGCACGGGCCGGGCGCGGAGGCCCCCTTCACGGACATGCGGCTGGAGACGGACTACCCGGCGGCACAGGTCGTCCGGACCGGGCGGGCGATCTACCTGCCGTCCCCCGAGGAGTACCGGCGCAGGTTCCCGGCGACCTGGCCGCTCGCGCAGCGCTTCGGGCGGGAGTCCTGGGCCTTCCTGCCGCTGGTGGTGGCCGGGCGGACGCTGGGCGCGTGGATGGCCGCGTTCAAGCACCCGGTCTCCTTCTCGCCGGACGAGCGGTCCGTGCTGACCACCGTGGCCCGGATGCTGGCGCAGGCGCTCCAGCGCGCCGGGGTGGCGGAGTCCGAGCGGGAGCTGACCACCGGCCTGCAGCGGTCGATGATGCCGCAGCTCGGCCCGGACATCCCGGGCATGACGATCGCCGCGCGGTACGTCCCGACCGGCGGCGGGCTCCAGGTCGGCGGCGACTGGTACGACATGATCCCGCTGCCGTCGGGACGGTTCGCGCTGGTCATCGGGGACGTGCAGGGCCATGACGTGCAGGCCGCCGGGCTGATGGGGCAGTTGCGGATCGCGGTGCGCGCGTACGCCTCGGAGGGCCACCGCCCGGACGCGGTGCTCTCCCGCGCCTCCCGCTTCCTGACCGGCCTCACCGACTCGTACGAGGACTCCGACGTCCGCAGCCCGCGCTTCGCGACCTGCCTGTACGTGGAGTGCGACCCGGCGACCGGGATGCTGGAGGTGGCCCGCGCCGGGCACCCCGACCCGGCCGTCCGGATGACGGACGGCACCGTGCTGATGCGCCCCACCGCGGGCGGGCTGCCGCTGGGGATCGTCCCGGACACCGACTACCCGACCTCCCGGTTCACGCTGGAACCCGGCGAGACGATGATGCTCTGCACCGACGGGCTCATCGAGACCGGCGGCCACGACCTGGACACGGGCTGGGCGCGGCTGCGCGCGATCCTGGAGTCCGACCCGCACCGCCCGCACGACCCCGGAAGCCCGCACGACCCCGGAAGCCCGGAGGGTGCCGAGGGGACTGCGGGTGCCGAGGACCCCGAGAGCCTGGAGAAGCTGGCCGATCTGCTGGTCCAGGCGGTGCACGGGCCCTCCTCGCACCACACCACCGGCCCGCTGGCCGACCGGCGCGAGGACGACATAGCCGTGGTCCTGCTCCGCCGGGAGGGCGCGGGCGGAGCCGGGGCCCTCCCGCGTTCCCCGGCCCGGCGCACCATGCTGACCGTGGCCCAGGCGGAGCCGGAACGGATCGCGGGCGCACGCCGGCAGGTCCGCGAGCTGCTGCACGACTGGGCCGGTGCGGACCAGGTCGACGCGGCGGTGCTGATGGTCTCCGAGATGGTCACCAACGTCCTCACCCACACCGACGGCGACGCCCTGCTGGTCGCGGAGGCCGTGGGGGAACCGGGCGTACGCCGGCTGCGCGTGGAGGTCGCGGACGCCAGCGACGAGCTGCCGCACATGCGCGACCCCGGCGAGATGGCGTCGAGCGGCCGGGGCGTGCTGCTGATGGAGATGCTGGCCGACCGCTGGGGCGTGGACCCGCGCGGCGAGGGCAAGTCGATCTGGTTCGAACTCGACGAACGGACGGAGGACGGACGGGCCGAACCGGGACAGGCCGAACCGGGACCGGGCCCCGGCACGCCTGCCTGAGGCCGAACGGAAGGTACGGAAGGGCCGTGCTCAGGCGGTCCGGGAAGCTCCGGGAAGGGCTCGGGGAGACCGTGTTCGCCCCCGGTCCGGGGCGGCCGTGGTTGGATACAGCGATGTCGACTCCCCTGCTGCCCGAACCCGCGCGGCGACTCGCCGCCTGGTGTGCCGTGATCCTGCTGGTCACGGGTGTGGCCGCGGTAGCCGTATGGCTGTGCATCGTCTTCAAGACCGCCGTCACGCCCGTACTGCTCGCGCTGCTCGGAACGGCCCTGCTCGGGCCCATGCACCGGCGGCTGGTGCGGATGAAGGTGAACCGATCCCTCGCCGCCGCGCTCACCTGCCTCGCCGTCGTGGCCGTCGTCGGCGGCGCCTCGTACGTCGTCGTCCAGGCCCTGATCGGGACCGGCGACCAGATCGTCAGTTCGCTGCGGCGCGCGGGCGAGGACCTCACCGCGCACTTCGGGGCCGCCGGGACCTCGCTGGAGGACCTGGCCGCCAACGCCAAGGACCTGCTCGCCAAGTTCGGTGGTACGGCCGCCTCCGGCGTCATCACCGGGATCAGCGTCGTCGGTCAGATGATCGCCGCCGCCGTCCTCGCGCTCCTGCTGATCTTCTTCTTCCTGCGCGACTCCGACCGCGCCGCCGGCACCCTGCGCGCGCTCGCGCCGCGCACCACCGGGGACACCGTCGAGGCCATGGCCCGCCGGGCCTTCGAGGCGGTCGAGGGGTTCATGCGCGGGACCACCTTCATCGCCGCGATCGACGCCATCTGCATCACGGCCGGTCTGCTGGTGCTCCAGGTCCCGGGCGCGGTCGGGCTCGGCGCGCTCGTCTTCGTCGGCGCCTACATCCCCTATCTGGGCGCCTTCATCTCCGGCGCCGTCGCCGTCCTCGTGGCCTTCGCGGACCGGGGCTGGATCATCGGGCTGTGGGCGCTGGGCGTGGTCCTCGCCGTGCAGGTGCTGGAGGGGCACGTCCTCCAGCCCATGATCCAGAGCCGGACCGTGCAGATGCACCCGGCCGTGGTCATGCTGGCCATCACGGCCGGGGCCGGGGTCGCCGGAATCCTGGGCATGCTGCTCGCCGTGCCGCTGACGGCCGCCGCCTTCGGCGTCCTCTCGGAGCTGCGGGCCCGGTACGGGACGCCGCCCTCCGAGGAGGCCCCGCCCGGGACCCGGGCGGGGACCGGCGCGGAAACGCCGCCCGCCACGGCCGCCGGGGCCTGAGCCCCTGGTCAACCGGCCGGAGCCTGAACGAGGACGGACCCCGCGCGCGAACGGACCCCGCACGCGAACGAGAACGGACCCGGGCGTTTCGCCCGGGTCCGTTCGCCGTCTCCACGCTCGCGCGCGTCCCGCCGCGCTCGCGCGCCGCCCGCCGTTACTTCGTGCGCTCCGTGGTGGGTATGGTCCCCAGCCGGCCCGCCTGGAAGTCGTCGAACGCCTGCTGGAGCTCGTCCTTGCTGTTCATCACGAACGGCCCGTAGTGGGCCATCGGCTCCCGGATCGGGCGTCCGCCGAGGATGACGACTTCCAGGTCCGGGGTGTTCGAGTCCTGGGACTCGTCCGCCCGCACCGTGAGCGAGCCGCCCTCGCCGAAGACGACCGTCTGCCCGGTGTGGACCGGACGCCGGTCCTCGCCGACCGTGCCGCGCCCGGCCATGACGTAGACGAGGGCGTTGAAGTCCTCGCGCCACGGCAGGGTGACCTGCGCACCCGGGGTGACGGTCGCGTGGATCATCGTGATCGGGGTGTGGGTGATGCCCGGACCCTCGTGACCGTCCAGCTCACCGGCGATGACGCGGAGCAGCGCGCCGCCGTCCGGGGTGGTCAGGAGCTGGACCTCGCCGCCACCGATGTCCTGGTAGCGCGGGGGCATCATCTTGTCGGAGGCCGGGAGGTTGACCCACAGCTGGAGGCCGTGGAAGAGCCCGCCGCTGAGGACCAGCGACTCCGGCGGGGCCTCGATGTGCAGGAGGCCCGCCCCGGCGGTCATCCACTGGGTGTCGCCGCCGTTGATGACTCCGCCGCCGCCGTTGCTGTCCTGGTGGACGAAGGTTCCGTCGATCAGGTACGTGACGGTCTCGAAGCCGCGGTGGGGGTGCCACGGGGTGCCCTTGGGCTCGCCCGGGGCGTACTCCACCTCGCCCATCTGGTCCATCATGATGAACGGGTCGAGGTGCTTGTAGTTGATCCCGGCGAACGCTCGGCGCACCGGGAATCCCTCGCCCTCGAATCCGCCGGGAGCGGTCGTGACGGCCAGCACCTTGCGGGGGGCGATCGTCTGCGGCTCGGCCACACGGGGAAGGGTCAACGGGTTCTCAACAGTCACTGCGGGCATGTCGGGCCTCCTTCTGCGTCGAGTTTAGTTGAAAGTCGAACTTTCTGCCACACCCGACAGAACAGCACCCCCACCCGGGACATTCCCGAGCCCTTTCCCGGGCGGTCCCGCAACCCCGACAACCCTCCTGACCGGGCCGTTCCTCCCCGAACCAGCCACAGAACCCGCTCCGCCCGGAATCCTCCTCCGGTATGACAACCCGACGATCCCCGGGAGGGTCTGTCCGGGCATGGAGACCCGCACCCCCTTCAACCCTGACCTCGGCCCGCGCGCCGCGCCCGCCGAGGACACCGCCGAGGACACCGCCGCCGACGCCTCCGGCACCGGCCTCCGCAAGCGGTGGAAGCGGTGGAAGGCACCCACGCCGCTGCGCGTCGCCGGCTGGGCGGCGTTCGTCACCGCCGGGACCGTGGCCCTGGGGTGGGCCGCCCAGCACTGGGCGGCGACGGGCCTGCCGCTGGAACCCCTCCCCGGCTCGCCCTGGCCCTACCTCACCGCCTGGGCCGTCCTGGGCTTCGCCGCCTGCCTGCTGCTGCGCGGGGCGACCCGCCGGATGGAGCTGGAGGATCGCGGCGAGGTCATCGGCGTCCCCCTGTTCTGCGCGATCCGCGTCAGCCTGGCCCACCGCCCGGAGCTGGAACTCCTCTACGCGTACGGAGCCCTGGCCCTGGTACTGGCCGCCCTGGCCCTCGCCGGGTGGGAACTGCGCCACCGCAGGCGCGGCGCCCGCACCGACACCCCGGCCGCCGGCTGAACGCGAAGCGGCGGGCCGGGAATCTCCCCCGGCCCGCCGCGACGCGTCTCCCCGTACACACCTACGTGCGCACACCTACGTACACACCTGCGTGCGCACGGACGAACTCCTAGCCGTACATGCGGCGCATCGCCCAGTCGACCATCTGCTCGACCGCCTTCGCGTCGAAGACCATCCGGTGGTCGCCCTCCATGTCGAGGACGAAGCCGTACCCGGTCGGCAGCAGGTCGATCACCTCGGCGCCGGTGATGACGAAGTACTTGGACTCCTTGCCCGCGTACCGGCGCAGCTCCTTGAGCGTGGTGAACATCGGGATGACCGGGTGCTGCGTGTTGTGCAGCGCCAGGAAGCCGGGGTTCTCACCGCGCGGGCAGTAGACCTTCGAGTTGGCGAAGATCTGCTGGAAGTCCTCGGGCGACAGCGACCCCGTGGTGAAGGCCCGGACCGCGTCGGCGAGCGACGGCGGCGAGGGCTCGGGGTACAGCGGCTGCTCGCCGTACCCGCCGCCCATCTGCTGCGGGGCGGCGTACTGCTGCCCTGCGCTCACGTTCTGGTCGTAGCCGTACATGGACCGAAGCCTACCGAGCGGCTGCCGCCGTGGGGACGGGTACGGGCCACCGCCGTCCGGCGGCGGCCGGGCGCGCACCGGCCGCCATCGGAAAGGACGAGGTCAGCCGCTCAGGTGCCCGGCCTTCAACGCCCCGACGAAGGGAACCCAGGCACCGGCCGTGACGATCACGGCGGGCCCGCCCGCCACCTTGGAGTCCCGGACGGGAACTACCCCGGTGCAACCATCGGCCACCTCGACGCAGTCGCCGCCGCTTGAGTTGCTGTGGCTGCTCTTGCGCCAAGTCGCGGCACTCAAGTCAAATCCGGTGCTTGCCATTTCGGTAGTCCTCTGCCGCAACTTCGAGAAGGGTCAGGGACGCCTCCGGCGGCAAAGCGGCGGCCCTCAGAAGATCGTAAGACCTTCGGTAGTCCTTCACGAGGGCCGGATAGTCGATGAGTTGACCACTGTGGAGGCCTTCCGTGTACGCCAGGGGCGGTGCGCCCGGGAAGGTCATCAACTTGATCATGCCCATCATGAGGGGGTAGGCAGTGGTTTTTTCCGGGAGGATCTGCAAAACCCCCTGAGCCTCTGTGATCAGTTCGATTATGTGGGCCAGCTGGTCGGCCATCTGCTTCGGCGGCAGCAGCGGCCTGCGGATCATGGATTCGTGCAGGATCACCCAGACCGCGGGCGGGCACTCCTTCTCCCACAGCGCGGCACGCTCCATCCGTGCGCTGACCTGCTTCTCCACCGCCGCCGGACGCAGCCAGGGGCTCCCGGTCCGGATCACCGTCTCCGCATACACCTTCGTCTGGAGCAGACCAGGGATGAGCATCGGCGCCCATTCCTCGATGCTCTCGGCCGACGGCTCCATCTCCACGACGTCCGCGAAGTACTCCGCGTGGCCCGACTGCTTCGCCTTGCGCGCGTCCTCGCAGCGGCGCTCGAAGAAGCCGTCCGTCTTCAGCTTCGCGTCCACGTACCTGGCCAGGTCGATCGGCATGCGGCGTTCGCCGCGTTCGATCTGGCTCAGGTGCGCGATGCTCCGGTAGCTGCCTTCCAGGAGCTGCTCCAGCGTGAGCCCGGCGGCTTCCCGCCTGTAGCGCAACTCGGCGCCGTAGAAAGAGGGGACGTTCGCCGACGCGTCGGGTTCTTTGCGAGAGGGCACAACTGATCACCGCCGTTTGTCACTTGGCCAGCACAACCGGAAACCCTTCACACGCTACCCCTGGCGACGCCACGCTGTGAGGAGTTCGTCACACTCCGCACATCAGAAGGACCAGCCCCCCATGAGTGACCACGCCAACGACCGTCTGGCCGCCGAAGCCCTCGGCCGGCTCCGTGACGCGCTCGCCGCGCACGGGATCACCCTCCCCTCGCTCGACCTGCACCTCCCCTCCTACGCGGGCGGCTACGACACCCCGCCGCTGCTCTCCCTCGGCAACTGCAACGTCGCCACCGCGCACCGGCTGGCCGACGTACTGGACGAGGTCTCGAACGGAATTGCGAACAGGGGTGTGGAGCGGTGAAGCCGTTCCGCATCGGGCTGCTCGCCCTGCCCCAGGAGGTCTCCGCGCTGCGGCACGCCGTACGGGCGCATCTGGCCGCGCCCTGCGCCGATCTCGAACTGTGCGTGAGCGAGCTGGTCAGCAATGTGATCGTGCACGTCGGCGAGGGCACCCCCGTCACCCTGGTCATCACCCGCACCGCCGCAGGCCGCACGCGGGTGGAGGTCACCGACCCCGATCCCCGCGTGTGGCCCGTACTGCGGCAGGCCACCGACGAGGACGAGGGCGGCCGGGGGCTCGCGCTGCTCGACGCCGTGGCCGCGCGGTGGGGCGTGTTCCCCGGGCCGTACACCGGCAAGACGGTCTGGGCGGAACTCCCCCACCCCTGACCGGCGGGCGTCAGCGGTCGAGGTGGGCGTTCACCACGGAACGCGGCTCCGTCAGCGGCGTCTCGGCCTGGCGGAGCACCTCGGGCCCCCACCTGGCCTTCGGCGCCGGTCCGCACTTCCGCGTCGGGCGTGCCCTTCCACGCGCTGCGCCTGGCCGGCCCCGGCGGCCTGGTGGGCGGCTGCCGGGGGGGCAACCGGCGCGGCGGCGCTCGGACGGTCCTCAAGCGTTTCTGGCTTGATGCTGGTCACAGTCGCCGAGAAGGGTTGATTCTTATTACCCGTGGGTAGCATCATCAGGGCGTTACCGATTGGTATGTACGAGGAACCTGTCTTCCCGAGCCTTAACGGAGCCGTCGCCATGGGGCACTACAAGTCGAATCTCCGCGACATCGAGTTCAACCTCTTCGAGGTGCTCGGACGCGACAAGCTGTACGGCACCGGCCCGTTCGGTGAGATGGACACCGAGACCGCCAAGAGCATCCTGTCCGAGCTGGCCCGCCTCGCCGAGAACGAGCTGGCCGCCTCCTTCGAGGACGCCGACCGCAACCCGCCGGTCTTCGACCCGGCCACCCACACCGCGCCGGTCCCGGCCTCCTTCAAGAAGAGCTACCAGGCCTTCATGGACTCCGAGTACTGGCGTCTGGGCCTGCCCGAGGAGATCGGCGGCACCACCTCGCCCCGCTCCCTCATCTGGGGTTACGCGGAGCTGCTGCTCGGCGCCAACCCGGCCATCTGGATGTACTCCTCGGGCCCGGCGTTCGCCGGAGTCCTCTTCGAGGAGGGCAACGAGGCGCAGAAGAAGATCGCCGCGCTCGCCGTCGAGAAGCAGTGGGGCTCGACCATGGTCCTCACCGAGCCGGACGCCGGCTCGGACGTCGGCGCGGGCCGCACCAAGGCCGTCCAGCAGGCCGACGGCTCCTGGCACATCGAGGGCGTGAAGCGGTTCATCACGTCCGGCGAGCACGACATGTCGGAGAACATCCTCCACTACGTCCTCGCCCGCCCCGAGGGCCACGGACCGGGCACCAAGGGCCTCTCCCTCTTCCTCGTCCCGAAGTTCCACTTCGACGCGGAGACCGGCGAGCTGGGCGAGCGCAACGGCGTCTACGCCACGAACGTCGAGCACAAGATGGGCCTCAAGGCCTCCAACACCTGCGAGATGACCTTCGGCGACCAGCACCCCGCCAAGGGCTGGCTGATCGGCGACAAGCACGACGGCATCCGCCAGATGTTCATGATCATCGAGTTCGCCCGGATGATGGTCGGCACGAAGGCCATCGCCACCCTCTCCACCGGCTACCTCAACGCGCTGGAGTACGCCAAGGAGCGCGTGCAGGGCCCGGACCTGGCCAACTTCATGGACAAGGCCGCACCCAAGGTCACCATCACGCACCACCCCGACGTGCGCCGCTCGCTCATGACGCAGAAGGCGTACGCCGAGGGCATGCGCGCCCTGGTCCTGTACACCGCCTCCGTCCAGGACGCGATCCAGGTCAAGCAGGCGGCGGGCGAGGACGCCTCCGCCGAGATCGGCCTGAACGACCTGCTGCTGCCGATCGTGAAGGGCTACGGCTCGGAGAAGTCCTACGAGCAGCTCGCCCAGTCCCTGCAGACCTTCGGCGGCTCCGGTTACCTCCAGGAGTACCCGGTCGAGCAGTACATCCGGGACGCCAAGATCGACACCCTCTACGAGGGCACCACGGCCATCCAGGGCCAGGACTTCTTCTTCCGCAAGATCGTCCGCGACCAGGGCGCCTCGCTGAACGTCCTCTCCGAGACGATCAAGAAGTTCCTCGCCGAGGCCGTGGGCGACGACCTGGCCCCCGCCCGCGACGCGCTCGCCAAGGCCGCCGTGGACCTGGAGGCCATCGTCGGCCAGATGATCGTCGACCTCACCGCGACCGGCGAGGACGTCAAGAACATCTACAAGGTCGGCCAGAACACCACCCGCCTGCTGATGGCCTCCGGCGACGTGGTCGTCGGATACCTGCTGCTCAAGGGCGCGGCCGTGGCCGCCGCGAAGCTGGACTCCGCCGCCCCGAAGGACGTGCCGTTCTACACCGGCAAGATCGCCGCCGCGAAGTTCTTCGCCGCGCAGGTCCTGCCGGGCGTCTCGGTCCAGCGCCAGCTGGCCGAGGCCGTCGACAACTCCCTCATGGAGCTGGACGAGGCCGCCTTCTAGGCCGTCCCTTCCGGACCGGGCCCGCAGACGGGGTCCGGACCGCCGGACGGACGGCAGACACCGGACGGGCGGCAGACACCGGACGGACGGCGGACGACGGACGGACGGCGGACGACGTGCGACGGACAGGCAGTGGCCGGGCCCCGGGGCGGGGGTCCGGCCACTGTTGTCGGCGGTTCATGGCACGCTCGTAGGTATGAGCCCACAGGAGCAGCAGCACAGCAGGGGGTACTCCGTCCCGACCGGGCGGCCGTACGCCCTCAAGGAGCTGCAGGCGAACGTGGGCGCGCTCGGCGACCGGGTCACGGACCTGTACGAGGGCGCCCACCCCGCCGAGTACGACGGCGTCGCCGACGCCCTCTACATCGCCTTCCGGACGGCCTCGGCGCTGGCACCCGCCAAGAGCTACACCGGCTGCGCGGAACACCCCAACGGCGCCCTCGACCCCGAGGCGCCCGACGGCTGGGGCCGCTGCCTGATCTGCAACGACCGCCGCCGCCTCGGCGGGCGGCTGCACGGCGCCCGGCCCGCCGCCCCCTCCGCCGCCGCTCAGCGGCGCACCGGCTACCCCGTCCCGGAGCCCCCGTACAGCCTCCAGGTGCTGCGGGAGTACCTGCGCGCCATCGACGAGCAGCGCTTCCACCTCACCCTCGGCTCGGCCGACCAGGACTTCGTACGGATCGCGGACGACCTGCACCGCGCCTTCATCGTGGCCCGCGAACTGTCCCGGCCCCGGGGCGCCTCGGGATGCTCCGAACACCCCGGCGCACCCGTGGACCCCGACGCGCCCGCGGGCGAGGCATGTATCTTCTGCGCCGGACGCAAAAGACGCGCACAGCGCTCCGCGCAGACCCCGGAGATGCTCCCGCGCATCCGCCGCGGCGAGCGCAGACAACTACAGCGCCGCTTCGAACGGCCACCCGGCTGATCCCTGACAAGGCCGCAGACCACACGGGAGCGGCCCCCGGCCCCTCCGGCTGTGCGCCACTGTCCGGAACATGGCGAACACGACCGTCGTTAAGGTGAACCACATGAGCTCTCCCGCCCGCTTCGACCGCGGCCACACCGACGATCTGATGACCTTCCTGACGGCGAGCCCGTCGCCGTACCACGCCGTGGCCAACGCGGCCGAGCGGCTGGAGAAGGCAGGCTTCAGGCAGTTGTCGGAAACGGACGCCTGGGACGCGAGCACCGGGGGCAAGTTCGTGCTCCGCGGCGGCGCGCTCATCGCCTGGTACGTCCCGGAGGGTGCTTCTGCTCACACTCCGTTCCGGATCGTCGGCGCGCACACCGACTCCCCCAACCTGCGGGTCAAGCCGCTCCCGGACACCGGATCGCAGGGCTGGCGCCAGATCGCCGTCGAAATCTACGGCGGCACCCTCCTCAACACCTGGCTCGACCGGGACCTGGGCCTGGCCGGGCGGGTGACCCTGCGCGACGGCAGTGACCGTCTGGTCAACGTGGACCGCCCGCTGCTGCGCGTCCCGCAGCTCGCCGTCCACCTGGACCGCTCGGTCAACACCGAGGGCCTCAAGCTCGACAAGCAGCGGCACATGCAGCCGATCTGGGGCCTGGGCGAGGTCCAGGAGGGCGACCTGATCGCCTTCCTGGAGGAGGAGGAAGGGCTCGCTCCGGGCTCGGTGGCGGGCTGGGACCTGATGGTCCACTCCATCGAACCGCCCGCCTACCTCGGCCGTGACCGCGAGCTGCTCGCCGGTCCCCGGATGGACAACCTGCTGTCGGTCCACGCGGGCATCGCGGCGCTGGCCGCCGTCTCCGCCGTGGGCGCGGCGGACCGGCTCGGCCACATCCCGGTGCTGGCCGCGTTCGACCACGAGGAGAACGGCTCGCAGTCGGACACCGGCGCGGACGGCCCGCTGCTGGGCAACGTGCTGGAGCGTTCCGTCTTCTCGCGCGGCGGCTCGTACGAGGACCGCGCGCGGGCCTTCGCCGGCACCATCTGTCTGTCCTCCGACACCGGCCACGCCGTGCACCCCAACTACGCCGAGCGCCACGACCCCTCGCACCACCCGCGCGCCAACGGCGGCCCGATCCTGAAGGTCAACGTCAACCAGCGGTACGCGACGGACGGCAGCGGGCGCGCGGTGTTCGCGGGCGCCTGCGAGCGGGCCGGCGTGCCGTGGCAGACCTTCGTCTCCAACAACTCGATGCCGTGCGGCACGACGATCGGCCCCATCACGGCCGCCCGCCACGGCATCCAGACCGTGGACATCGGCGTCGCGATCCTCTCGATGCACAGCGCCCGCGAACTGTGCGGCGCGGACGACCCGTACCTCCTCGCGAACGCCCTGGTCGCCTTCCTCGAAGGCTGACCCCTTCCAGGAACTCCAGGAACTCCAGGAACCCCAGGAACCCCAGGTAGGCCGCCCGGTCGCCCGGCCCGCCTACCGGGCCCCCGCCCCTTCGCGGGGCGGGGCCCGGCGGGGCCGGACCGGGAGGAGACGCCCTACCCGGCGTCGAGTCCGGTGTCGCCCGCGCCGAGTCCGGTGTCGAGTCCCGCGTCGAGTCCGGCGAGGACCAGCGGCAGCCGGGTCACGCCCCCGGCGGTGACGCGTACGGGTACGCCCCAGTCCTGCTGGTGGACGTGGCAGGCCGGGTACTCGTTGGCCGGGTCGTCGTCGCAAGACGCCGCCATCGCCGAGACGTGCAGGACCCCCTCGGTCACCCCGGGGGCCAGCTCCAGCTCGCGGAAGAGGTCCGTCCCGGCGCCGTCCCCGGCCGCCAGCAGGCCCGGCGGCGTCGAGGAGACCAGCAGCCGGGTCGAGGGCCCGTACCGGGTGTCCAGCTTCTGGCCCGTGGGCGCCTGGAAGACCACGTCGAGCCGGAGACCGCCGGGCGCCACGTCGGTCGCGGCCCGCCGCGTACGGTGCGCCACGGACTCGACGCGGACCGCCTCCTCCGGCAGCCGCAGCCGGGTCAGCCGGTGCCGGGCCGACTCGACGACCACGATCTCCCCGCCGTCCACCACCGCGTCACTGGGCTCGCGCAGGTCCGTGGCCAGCGTCGAGACCTCCCCGGTGGCCGGGTCGTAGCGGCGCAGCGCGTGGTTGTACGTGTCGCACACCGCCACCGAGCCGTCCGGCAGCGCGGTGACCCCGAGCGGGTGCTGGAGCAGCGCCTGCCCGGCGGGGCCGTCGCGGTGGCCGAAGTCGAACAGGCCGGTCCCGACGGCGGTGCGGATCGCGTAGCCGCCCCCGGGGACGGCCTCCACGTACCGCAGGGCGCTGGTCTCGGAGTCGGCGATCCACAGCCGGTCCCCGGCCGCTTCGAGCCCGGACGGCTGGGCGAACCACGCCTCGGCCGCGGGCCCGTCCAGCAGCCCCTCGTTGGTGGTGCCCGCGGCGACCTCCACGGTGCCCGTCCCCGGGTCCCAGGTCCACAGCTGGTGGACGCCGGCCATGGCGATCCACACCCGGCCCCGCCACCAGGCCACGTCCCACGGCGAGGACAGGTCGACCTCCAGGGCGGGCCCGGAGGTGGGCGACCCCTGCCACCACTGGCGTCCGGTGCCGGCGACGGTCTCCACGGCCCCGGTCTCCAGGTCGAGGACGCGCAGCGCGTGGTTGACGGTGTCCGCGACCACGACCCGCCCGCCCGTGGAGCCCCCGGTTGCCGAAGGGTCCTCCGGCAGCAGGGCCAGGCCCTGGGGCTCGCTGAAACGGTCCGCGGTGAACCCGCGTTCGCCGCTGCCGATCCGGCGCACGACGCTCTCCCCGTCCGCCGCCAGCTCCACCAGCTGGTGCCGCGTCGAGTCCGAGACCAGGAGGTTCCCGGACGGCAGCCGCAGCGCCTTCCCGGGGAAGCGCAGGTCGCCCGCGACCGGTTCGGGCGCCACGTACGGCCCGTCCCCGCGCCGCAGGGTCCCCTTGGCCTCGTGCTCGGCCTCCAGCTCCGCCACGAGCCGCTCGATGGCGTGCGCGTGCCCCTCCCCGGCGTGCTGCGCGACGATATACCCCTCGGGGTCGATCACGACGAGCGTGGGCCAGGCCCGTACGGCGTACTGCTTCCAGGTCACGAGGTCGGGATCGTCCAGCACGGGGTGGTGCACCCCGTACCGCTCGACGGCGTCCACGACGGCCTCGTGGTCGGCCTCGTGCACGAACTTCGGCGAGTGGACACCGACGATCACGACGGTGTCGCGGTGCTTCTCCTCCAGCTCGCGCAGCTCGTCGAGGACGTGCAGGCAGTTCACGCAGCAGAAGGTCCAGAAGTCGAGGATCGTGATCCGTCCCCGCAGGTCGGCGAGGGTGAGTTCCTTCCCGCCGGTGTTCAGCCACCCTCCCCTGCCGATCAGCTCGGGAGCACGGACACGGGCACGTCGGGACACGGGCGCGGCGGTGGGCGCCGGGGCGGCATCGTTCATGCGTCAAGGGTGCCATCCACCCACGAACCCCCTGCCCCGACCGTACGCACCGCACCCCCACCGCGGGCCGCAACGGCACCCGCCCCAGGTGAACCCACAAGGGTGACGACGGGCCCGGACCTGCGTGGGAGCCTGGCCGCAGGCAGCGAAGGAGGCGTCCGACATGACCACCGCGCGCGACTACGGCCAGGGCATCGATCCCGAGCACGCGCTGAAGTACGCCGTTCAGCACCACGGCGGGGACCGTACCGAGATCGTCGAGGGCCGCGTCCGTGACGTGACACCGGGCTGGGACCACGAGAACGCGGCCGAAGAGATCCGTGACCAGATCAGGCCGCGGGTCAAGGCGCTGGGCTGCGTCACCGGCTCCGGCAACCTCGACCTGCCGGGATCGTCGAACTGGTACGTCCCCGACCTCGCCGTCGTCCCGAAGGAGCTGGCGAAGGGCGGCGGAGCCCTCCTTCCGGATCAGGCGCTGCTCGTCGTCGAGATCACCTCCGAGTCCGACGCGGAGACCGACCGCGTCGTCAAGCGCAAGCGGTACGCCGAGTACGGCGCGCCCCTCTACCTCCTGGTCGACCGGATGGAACGGACCGTCACCCTGTTCGCCGGTCCGGGACGGCTCGGGTACACCGAGGTCGACGGTCCCCACCCCTTCGGGGTTCCCGTGCGGCTGCCCGAGCCGTTCGGGGTGCAGCTCGACACCGGGGGACTGTAGGCGCGGCTCGTGGACCGGCACCCGACCCCGGCGCCCCGGTGCCCCGATCAGGTGTGGTCGGGGCCCGTGAGGAGGGCGCTCAGGCGGGGGAGGCGGGAGGTCATCTCCTCGGTGTCGTCGAAGTCGAAGCCCCAGGACGGGTCCAGGGCCGGATACCTGATGGTGAAGGAGCCGTCGGGGAGTTCGCGGCCGGTGGCGGTTTTATAGGCGCTCCAGGCGATGGAGAGGGTCCCCTCGTCCCACAGGTCGAGGCCCTCGGCCGCCGCCGCACGGACCCCGGGGTGGTCCGCGAGGGAGTCCGGGTCGGTCAGGGCCCGGGTGAAGACCTCTTCGCCCTGGACGAGGAGCCAGCCGCGGAAGTAGTCGAAGCCGTCGTCCGAGCAGCCGCCGTTGATCAGGTAGGCGGCGGCCCACAGCGGGCTGCGGTAGGACTCCGCGAGCAGGTCCCACAGCACCTGCTGGGCCTCGGCTATCTCCGCGGGCGGGAACGCGGCGAGCAAGGTGGCGGCGCGCACCGCCACCTCGTCCGGCGGGGTGTCCGTACGGGCGGTCTCGATCAGTTTCCAGAACGTCTGCGTGTCCATGTGACGAGCCTGGCACCCGGGTCTGACATCCGGTCGGGAAGCGGCGGGAGAACCGGTCGGGAACCGGTGGGGGAGACCGGTCGGGAACCGGTGGGAGGACCGCCGGGGAGGCCGGAGCGCGGGGCGCGCCCACGGAAGGGGTACGCGAGGGGTACACATGGTCGGCTGGTCCCCCTGCGACCAGGCATGGTCGCCGTTCGGCGCGGGCAGCGATGACCTCATGAAATACCTTGTCCGGGACAAAATGCTCGCCATCGGGGACGACTACTGGATCGAGGACGAGAACGGCCGGTACGCCTTCCTCGTCGACGGCAAGGCCCTGCGGCTCCGGGACACCCTGGAGCTCAAGGACCCGGACGGGCGCATCCTGATCACCCTGCGCGAGAAGATGTTCAGCTTCCGCGACACGATGACGCTGGAGCGCGACGACCGCCAACTGGCGGTGATCCGCAGGAAACGGCTCTCGCTGCTGCGCAACCACTACCGCGTGACCCTGGTCGAGGGCACGGCGCTCGACGTCAGCGGGCGGCCCCTGGAGCGGGAGTTCAAGGTCGAGTACGACGGGGAACTGCTCGCCCTGGTCTCGCGGCAGTGGTACCGGCTCCGCGAGACCTACGCCGTGGACGTGGTCCGGGAGGACGCGGACGCGGCGCTGCTGATCGCGGTGGCCGTGTGCGTGATCCGGATGACCGAGAAGGAACGGGACGGGGAGCGGGACGAACGGGAGGAGGAGAACAGGGTGGTCCGCGCGGGGGCGTGAGCGCGGAGCCGTAAGGGGGAACGGACGGCGGGGAACGGACGGCGGGGTGGCTGCGGACCGCGCGTGGGGGTGGGAACGCGTTCCGGGCGGGCCTCGCGGCACAGGCATCAAAGGGTCAAAGGGTCAAGGAATCAAGGGATCACGTGGTGGTCACGGCGACCACCCGGCACGGGCTTGAGGAGGCGTCAGCATGCGGGACAGCGACGACGACCGGCGCGACGACGACCAGCGCTTCGAACTGCTCACACCGGAATTCTTCCAGGACCCCTACCCCGCCTACGCGCGGCTGCGGGAGAGGGCCCCCGTCCACTTCCACGAACCGCTCAACGCCTGGCTGCTCAGCCGGTACGAGGACGTCGACCTGCTGCTGCGCGACCGCCGCACCTCCGCCGACCGGGTCGGGCCGCTGCTCGCGCAGGCCCCGGCGGAGCTGCGCGAGGACGCCCTGCTGCTCGGCCGGTTCCTCGGGGACTGGATGCCCTTCACGGACGCCCCCGGGCACACCCGGCTGCGCGGGCTGATGACGCGGACCTTCTCGGCCCGGACCATCGCGGGGCTGCGCGGCTTCATCGAGCGCACCACCGACGAACTGCTCGACGCCGCCGCCCGCAAGGGAGAGTTCGACCTGCTCAAGGACCTGGCGATACCGCTGCCGCTGCGGGTCATCGGGCACGTCCTCGGCATCCGCGACCGCGATCTGGACGACTTCAAGCGGTGGTCGACGGATCTGATGGCCGTGCCGATGATGAGCGGCGACCCGGCCGCGCGGTACGGGCGCGCGATCGCCGCCGTCCGCGCCGTGGAGTCGCTGTGCGGGGAGCTGATCGCCGACCGGCGGGCCCGGCCGGGCGCCTACCCCGACCTGCTGGCGCACCTGGTCGCCGCCGAGGTGGACGGGCAGTCGCTGACCGACGAGGAACTCACCGCGTGCTGCGCGCTGATCATGGTCGGCGGCCACGAGACCACCTCGTACGCCATCACCAACGCGGTGCTCGCCCTCCTCGAACACCCCGAACAGCTGGCGGCGCTGCGGGAGGACCCGGCCGGGCTGGCCGGGGCGGCCGTGGAGGAGTCGCTGCGCTGGAACACCCTCTCAGGGTGGATGGGCCGGATCGCCACCGAGGACCTGGAGATCGGGGGCCAGCCCATCCCGGCGGGCAGCCTGGTCTTCGGACTCACCGGCTCGGCCAACCGCGACGAACGGGCGTACGAGAACCCCGAGCGCTTCGACATCCGCCGCCGGACGGCCGGGGCCCGGCGGCACCTGACCTTCGGGTACGGCCTGCACATGTGCCTGGGCGCCGCGCTGGCCCGGATGGAGGCCGGGATCTGCCTGGAGCGGCTGATCACCCGGATGCCGGAACTGCGGCCGGCCACGGACCGGGTGCGGTGGATCGAGGGGATCGCGCTGCGCGGCCCGGTGACGTTCCCGGTGCACTGCGGGCGGGAGCGGTAGCGGGAGTACGGGAGACGGGAGTAACAGCCGGAGCGGTAGCGGAGCAGTAGCGGAATCAGAAACGGAGGGACGGGAGCGGCCCGTGTCAGGGCCGCTCCCGTCCCGCTTCCCGCTTCCCGCTTCCCGCTTCCCGCTCAGGCTCCGGCGGGCACCCCGCCCGTGCCCAGGCGGCGGTCCTTGAGGGCCGGGAACTGCTCCCGGGTCTCGGCGACCTTGGCCGGGTCCAGGTCCACGGTGAGAACGGTCTCCCCCGGACCCGCCTCCGCCAGGACCTCGCCCCACGGGTCGATCACCAGGCTGTGCCCGGCCTGCTCGACGCCCGCGTGGGTACCGGCCAGGCCGCACGCGAGGACGTACGCCTGGTCCTCCACGGCCCGCGCCCGGTTCAGCAGGTTCCAGTGGGCGCGGCGGCGGGCCGGCCAGCCCGCCGAGACGACCAGCGTGGTCGCCCCGGCGTCGACCAGGCCCCGGAACAGCTCCGGGAAGCGCAGGTCGTAGCAGGTGGCGAGGCCGAGGGTCTGTTCCGGCAGGGTCACCGTGGTCAGGGAGTCGCCGGCCGACATCAGCACCGCCTCGCCCTGGTCGAAGCCGAAGCGGTGGATCTTGCGGTAGGTGGCGGCGAGTTCGCCCGCCGGGGAGAGGACGAGGGCGGTGTTGTAGAGCGAGCCGTCCCCGGCGCGCTCCACGAACGAGCCCGCGTGGAGCCAGACCCCGGCCTCACGCGCCGCCCGGGACATGGCCGCGTAGGTCGGGCCGTCCAGCGGCTCGGCCTCGGTCTCGAACTGCTCGTAGGAGAAGGCCCCCACGGTCCACAGCTCGGGCAGGACGACGAGATCCGACCCGGCCTGTTCCCGTACGAGACCGGCCGCCCGGGAGCGCCGGGAGTCGACCGACTCCCCTTCGTTCACCGCGAATTGGATCAGAGAGGCGCGCACACTACCACCGTTCTGGCGTTCAAGCCGTCAACTCGGACCTACGATCGTCACACGAAAGCACTGCCGGGGTGTTCACCGGCAGCGTAGTTTTGGAGTCCAGTCCCACACCTTCCAGAACGCGCCATCGAACAGCACGCGAGGGGTCCCGTTGACCGTCCATCCACATCCCAGTCTCCAGCCTCATGCCGACGCGTGGACGCACTCCATCGAGGCGGTGTCCGAGCTGGTCGCGGATCTGACGGAGCGTGAGTGGAACCGGGCGACCCCGTGCCCGGCCTGGTCGGTCCGTGACGTCGTGTCACACATCATCGGGATAGAGACCGAGCAGCTCGGCGATCCCCGGCCGATCCACACCCTGCCGAGGGACCTGCGGCACGTGGTGGACGAGTTCACCCGGTACATGGAAGTCCAGGTTGACGTCCGGCGCCACCACACCGCCGCCGAGATGACCTCGGAGCTGGAGTACACCGTCATCCGCCGTTCCCGGCAGTTGCGGAACGAGAAGCGGAATCCGGCCACGATGGTGCGCGGCCCGCTGGGCGACCAGGTGACGCTGGAGGACGCGCTGCGGCTGCGCGCGTTCGACGTGTGGATTCACGAGCAGGATCTGCGGGCGGCGCTGGGCGTGCCGGGCAACTGGGACTCCCCGGGCGCGTACGTGGTCCGGGACCTGCTGCTGGCCGGGCTGCCGAAGGTCGTCGCGAAGTCGGCCGGCGCGCCCGCGGGCTCGGCGGTGGTGCTCGACGTGCACGGCGAGGTCGAGTTCATGCGGACGGTACGGGTCGACGCCTCGGGCCGGGCGACCCTGGAGAAGTCCCCGTCGCTGGGCCCGGTGGTGACGCTGGCCATGGACTGGCCGACGTACGTACGCCTCGCGGCGGGGCGGGTCCGCCCGCACGCCGTCGCCGACCGGGTGAAGGCCGAGGGCGACGCGGCGCTGGCGGAGGCCATCCTGGCGCACTTCGCCGTCACCCCGTAGCGACCGGCCGGGCATCGGGCGCGGGCGGGCCCGTGGGCGGGACCACGCCCTGGGCGTGCCGCTCCTGCTCCCGTTCGCGGTCCCGTTCCCGTTCCCGTTCCCGTTCGCGGTCCCGTTCCCGTTCGCGGTCACGCTCCCGCTCGCGGGACAGGGCGTGGGGGCGCAGGCGCAGGATCTGGGTGATGCCCAGGGCCTCCACCACGAAGACCGCCGAGAAGGCGATCCGGTAGTTGCCGTCCGTCGCGTCCAGCAGGACGCCCACCGCCAGCAGGGTCACCATCGTCGCGAGGAAACCGCCCATGTTGGTGCAGCCCGAGGCGGTGCCCTGGCGCTCGGGCGGATTGGCCGGGCGGGCGAAGTCGAAGCCGATCATCGACGCCGGGCCGCAGGTTCCCAGGACCAGGCAGAGGGTGACGAGCAGCCACATCGGCGCCCGGTCCCCCGGGTAGGCCAGGATCGCCGCCCACAGCGTGGCGGTGATCCCGATCGTGCCCAGCGCCAGCGGAATCCGCGCCGACCGGCGGCGGCCGACGAGCTGGCCGTAGACCAGTCCGAGGGCCATGTTCGAGACGACCACCAAGGTCAGCAGGGTGCCCGCGGTGGTCCGTGACAGCCCCTGCGCCTCGACCAGGAACGGCATCCCCCACAGCAGCAGGAAGACCAGCGCCGGGAACTGCGTCGTGAAGTGCACCCAGAGGCCGAGCCGGGTGCCGGGCTCCCGCCAGGAGTCGGCTGTCTGACGGCGGACGAATCCCCGGCCGCGCGCGACGGGCGCGGGCTCGTGCCCCTCGGGATGGTCCCGCAGGAACAACACCAGCGGCACCAGCACCACCAGCCCCGCCACCGCACTGCCCGCGAAGGCCGGGACCCAGCCGACCTCGTGCAGGACGGGCGCGAGGACCAGGGTCGAGACGAGGTTGCCCGCCATGCCGACCAGCGCGGCCAGTTGCGCCATCAGCGGCGCGCGCCGGGCCGGGAACCAGCGGGTGCCCAGGCGCAGTACGGAGATGAAGGTCATCGCGTCGCCGCAGCCCAGCAGCGCGCGGGCCGCCAGGGCCATTCCGTAGGAGGGGGAGAGGGCGAAACAGAGCTGGCCGGCGGTGAAGAGCACCGCCCCCAGGGTCAGCACCTTCTTGGTGCCGAACCGGTCCACCAGCAACCCCACGGGTATCTGCATCCCCGCGTACACCAGCAGTTGCAGAAGGGAGAAGGTCGACAGTGCCGAGGCGTTGACGTGGAAGCGGTCGGCGGCGTCGAGTCCGGCCACGCCCAGGCTGGTGCGGAAGACCACCGCCACGAAGTAGACGGCGACCCCGACGCACCAGACCAGCACGGCCCTCCGCCCGCCCGGCGGGTCCTTGACCAGGCCCCGGTACGTGTCCGGGTCCCCGGCGTCCTTGACTGTGCCCGTGGTGGTGATCGCGGCCGGCATGATGCTCAGGATAGATACCCGGACAGGCGTACGAATAGGTAGGCAGGCGGGCGCGACGGGCGCACGGACAGACGCACGATGACGTCTGCGCGCCTCCCGGTCCACCACCCCGCCCCCCTCGGTCTCCTCACACCGGGCCACTCACACCGGGCCGATGACCGGCCCTTCGTGCCAGCCCGCGCCATCGCGCCAGTAGTGCTGGAGACGGCGGTCGGTGCGCAGGGCGACGACCTCCAGGTTGAAGCCGAAACTGCCCTGGAGCATCCCGGTGACCGTGAGTGCGTCGTGTCCGAAGACCCCGCCCCGGCGCCAGGCCGAGCCGGCCGAGCCCGGCCGCCACCAGTGTTCGATGCGGCCGCCGACCCCGGTCACGCACAGCTCGTAGTTCCCGGCGGTGTCCTCGTCCGAGGCGCCGTGCTGGCTTTCGATCAGGCAGGGCGCGGAGGTGATCCCGCTGCCGAAGACCTCGCCGGGGCGCCAGACGAAGCCGTTCGAGGCGTCGTCGCGCCACCACAACTGCATCCGGGCGTCCGCGCGGGTGGCGACGAGGTCGAGGTGGCGGCCCCGGGTCTGCACGAGCGCGGGGCCGTAGTGGGCGATGCCGGAGGCGAAGCGTCCGCCGTCGTTCCAGGTCCAGGGGGCGCCGTTGATCCGCCACCAGTGGTTGAGGCGGCCGTCCGCCGTCCGGACGACGGCCTCCAGGTTGCCGGGCTTGCCGTAGTCGCTCTGGATCAGGGCAGGGGTCGAGCCGACGGCGGCGTCGCCCGGCCCGAAGGCGCCGCCGTCGCGCCAGGTCCCGCGGGACTGTTCGTAGTACCAGTGGCGCAGCCGCCCGCCGGGGGTGACGTGCAGGGACTCCATGTTCCGGTTGTAGGTGGTGCTCGTGAGGGAGGGCTGACCGGAGGCGTCGCGCGCGAAGACGGCGGCGCGGGACCACCGGAAGGGCGCGTCGCCGTCGCGCCACCAGTGCTGGAGCCGGCTGCCCTGACGGGCGGACACGGACGCGGACACGGACGCCGCGGGAATGGCGGCGGCGGGGGCGAGGGTGGCGCCGGGGCCGGGGCCGGCGCCGTGGACGTGGCTGTGGCCGTTGAGGGAGGCGGCGGTGAGGGGGGCGGCGGGCATGGTCATGGCGGCGGGCGGGATCGCGGCGGCGGTGGCCGTGGCGAGGAGTTCGAAGTTGCGGTGGGCGCGGCCGTTGCCGCTCTCGTAGACGTTGCCCGCGTGCAGGCGGCGCTTGCTCCACGGGTCGATGCTGGTGCCGCTCACCCCGTACTTGGCCCAGTGGTCGACGCCCGCCTCGCCGTAGGCGATCCGGCCGTGGCCGTCGACGTGGTGGCCCGTGCCCCACGAGTTCTTGAAGAGCCAGCACCCGGCCGCGTCGTCGTAGCCGGTGATCAGCACGCAGTGGCCGCCCACGGGCCGGCCGCCGGTCCGGTGGTAGACGCCGGAGCCGAGGCCGAAGAAGTCCTCGTACACGTCGAGGCAGGCGATGAGCGGGCCGACCGCGTCCAGCCACACCTTCTGCTGCCCGGTGTCCCCGAGCCGGACGTGGCCGGTGATCCGGACGGTCCGGCCCGAGCGGTCCCAGCTCGGCGTGTACTCGGCGCGCCACGCCTCGCGGCGCTCGGCGGGCAGTCCAGCGGGCGGGGGCGAGTACGGCCAGCAGCCCGGGTCGGCGAGCCCGCCGCTGTCCCTGATCCAGTCGAGCGCGGCCTCGGGGTCCGAGCCCTGGCCGCAGGCGGACTTCAGCCCGTCGTGCACGTCCCCTTCGGACCGTTTCGCCCAGACGCCGTGTTCGATGCGGGCCATGGACTCGACCAGCCCGGCGGCGGCGAAGGCCCAGGAGGCCGCGCAGGGGTTCTGGTCCTTCACCTTGGTGATCCAAGGCCGCCCCCAGCGACTGCGCCAGTCGACGGCGACGAGCCCTCCGGGGGTGGGGGCGGCCGGGGCGGCGGGAGCTTCGGCGGCGGCCTGGGTGGCGGGCCGGACCCGGGTGGCGGGGGCGGCCTGCGGGTACGGGTCCCCGGGCCGCCGGTACGGGGTCTCCGACCGGTACGGGTCCCCGGGCCGGCCGGGCCGCTGGGCGCCGGGCGGCAGCAGCCCGTGCGCGGCCCTGCGCCGGGTCAGGTGCGGGTTGGCGCTCTCCCGGCCGACGAGCGCCCGCAGATCGACGAGTCCCGCCTCGGCGGCGGTGACCGGACGGGCCCCGGCGGCCAGGCCGAGCGCGGGCCTCGGCAGCGGGTCCTCGTCGGCCAGGTGCTCAAGGACCGACCACCGCGCCCGGCACCGCGCGAGCCGCGCCCGCAGCTCCCCCGCCGACTGGACATAGTCCTCCGGCATACCGTCCCCCAGGTGCCACCGTCGTTCTTGTGCGAGCGCCGGGAGCGTCTCCTTTGCCGCCGAACCGGGTCAAGGGGGTCCGCCCGGTCGCGCGGAGGCACGGGGGGCTCGTGCGGCTCGGTACCAGGCCCGGGACGAGGGGGGACCGTGCCGCCTCCGGATACGGGCCCCGGACCGGGGCTCACTGCGCCGCCGCGAAGACCTCCCACGCGAAGCCGGCGACCCGGATCACGGGCCCACCGGTCGCCTTACTGTCCCGGACGGCGACGGTGCCGACCACGTTGGTGGCCACCTCCACGCAGTCGGAATCGATCCTGTCGCCGCTGTAGCTGGACTTCACGAACTCGAACTCGGCCATACCCACACACCTCCGGTGAATGCTGCCCAAGCGTTCGGGGCCAGGCGAAGCACAGGCCCGTTGTTCCTCTTACTGTCCCGCACCGCGACGGTGCCGACCACGTTCGTGGCTACCTCCACGCACTCGCCGCTGGAAGCGCTGTAACTGGACTTCACGAACTCGAATCCGCTCATGCCCGCACACCTCCGGTGAAAGCCACCCAAGCCTCCGGCGCCACACGAAGCACAGGGCCCCCGGTGCTCTTACTGTCCCGCACGGCCACGGTGCCCGCCACGTTGGTGGCCACCTCCACGCAGTCGGAATCGATCCTGTCGTCGCTGTAGCTGGACTTCACGAACTCGAACTCGCTCATGGGCTTACATACCTTTGCTGATGGCATCGATCAGGTTCACGGAATCGTGCGGTGCAAGGCTCAGGCGTGACACACGGTTGAACGACTGGCTGTATGCCTCGTTGGTCTCCGCCCCTTCCGCCCACACAGTAGCGACGATGCCTTCGGCGTACCCGACATCCAGCGCCCCGGGTTCCGCGAACGACACGATGTTGAACGCGCCCCCAGCACCATGGTTCGCCCCTGCCCGAAACGGCAGTACCTGTACATGGACGTTAGGCAGCCTGGCCATCTCCACCAAGTGATTGAGCTGCGAGCGCATCACTTCGGGACTGCCAATCTGCTGGCGCAACGCGGCTTCCCAGAGCACCACGTGGAACTCCAACGGGCTGTCGTCCCACAACCGTGATTGCCGCTTGAGTCGGGTCTCCACCAGCACCTCGATCTCGTCGGGGTGCGTCCAGTCCGACGTGACACCCAGTGCCCTTACATAGTCCGCGGTCTGGAGCAGTCCAGGTACGAGCGCAAGCTGCCACGTACGGATGTGGGTCGCGATCTCCTCCATCGCGATGTACTCACCCAGACTTCCTACCCGAGGCACTTGCTGCCACCACCCCTTCGCCTTGCGGCGCTCCCGGTCCAGCCGGGCCAGGCTCAGCAGGCCGCTCACCACCTGCGGGTCCGTCACGCCGTAGAACTCGCACAGCACGCGGAGGTCCGGGTCCCGCATGGGGACCCAGCCGCTCTCCATCTTCACGACCTTCGTCGGCGTCGCGGTGATCTCCAGGGCCGCCTGTTGCTGCGTTCTGCCCGCCGCCGTACGGAGTTTGTACAGCTCTCCGCCCAGCCTGCGTCCCAGCACGGTCGACACCCGGTTGCCCCGGTCTTCTCGCATCCCACGGTTCACGGCGCCAGTTTCGCGGCATGCGGCGGCGAAAGTCGAGACAGTCATCCGTTCGGGGAACATCTTCCCCGAACCACTTGTCGCTTTGACTCCTCAGCTCTACCTTCGGTGACGAACTGCTCACTGAGCAGCGCCAGTTGGCGGAAGCGCACCGGGCTGCCCGCACGGCACCGGCATGCCACCGCCCGCACAGGAGGTGCACGGATCATGGACATGGACGTGAACATGGACGACGAGCCCACGCGACGCGACGTACGGAACTACCCGCCCCGGCAGGACTCGGTGCCCAAGGCGCGGCGGCGGGCGGCGTGGCTGGCCGTGGCCTGGGGGTGGCCCGAGCTGGCGGCGGACGCGGCACTGCTGACCAGCGAGCTGACCACCAATGCCCTGGTCCACGGCTCGCTGCCGGACCGGCAGCTGCGGGTGGAGCTGCGGCTCACGGGGGCGGTGCTCCGGATCGAGGTCACCGATCCGAAAGGCGAGCGGCTGCCCGAACCGCGGGAGGCCGCCGACGACGAGCAGTGCGGGCGCGGCCTCCAGATCGTCAGCGCACTCGCGGACCGGTGGGGTGCCTCGGACCGGATCGTGGGCAAGACCATCTGGGCCGAACTGCCCCTGCGCCCTCCGGTCTGACCCCGGGCGCGCAAGGCTCCGTACAACGGCTGTCGCCCATGCCGTCCCGTACGGCCTCACGGCCTCCGCAGCCGCGGGGCCACGCCCCGGAACGCCCCGCGCGGGCCCCCGTATAGGGTCCCGGTATGGATGGCTGGACGGCGCCGAGCGCGATCGAGCGAGAGCTGTACGGGGCGAAGGCGCGCGGCGACTGGGCGGCGTACCTCGACGTCCTGGCCCGCGCCGAACTCTTCCTCCCCCAGTCCCGCGCCCAGGTGGACGCCGAGCCGCAGCAGGCCCGGTTCCACCCCGGACCGGGCGGCGCCTCGCTCGCCGTCTACACCCGGGGCATGCTGCCCGCGCCCACGGACGGCACCGTCTTCCTGCGGCAGAGCCTCGCCTGGTTCGCGAACGCCTGGGACGCCGGGGACCCCGCCCACCTGGCCGTGAACCCGGGCAGCCCCTCGGAGGCGTACCTCACCACCACCCCCGCCGACCGCGACCGCTGGCGCGCGCACTGGGACGCCGCCCCCGCCTGGGGCCTGACCCCCGGCGCCGTGCACGCCCTGCACACCGGCGGCGCGCTGCACGGGCCCGTCGCCCACGGGCTCGCCGTGGGCGCCCACCTCGCCGTCTCCAACGGCGAGTTCTGGAACGCCCTCGCCTACCACGGCACCGGCTACACCCGCGAGCGCGAGCGGCTCCGCAAGGCGTGGGGCATCACCGGCCGCGAGGGCTGGCTCGACGTGCTCCACCGCATGCTGGGCGCCGAGATCGTCAGCCCGGTCTGGGAGTTCGCCCTGCGCGTGCGCCGGGTGCTCGCCTCCGACTTCGCCGGGCCCGTCGACGTCGAGCACTGGCGGCACGCCGCCGAGACCGGGCTGCGCCGCAGCGCCGAGCGTTCCGCCGAACCACAGCTCACCCCGGACGGTGTCACGGTCGCGCAGCCGCGCCCCGCCGCCGAGGTGGAGGGCGAGATCGCCGGCGTGCGGCGGCTGATCGGACGCATCACCCGCTACGAGCAGCGGTTCCGGGCGGACGGGCTGCTCCCCGAGGACGGCTGGGTCCGGTCCGTGGAGGGCTGGGACCACGGCCGGGCCTCGCAGATGGCCCGCTGGGGCGTCGGCACCCGGTACGGGAGCATCGACGAGGCCGAGCGCGCCGTCCTGCGCGCGAGCGGCGCGGCGCGGGAGACGTACCGCTCCTGGGAGGAGTTCTCCGCCGGGTACCTGCTCGGGCGGTGCCTGCACTTCGACGAGGAGGAGTTCGGCGAGTGGTACGCGACCTCCCTCGCCACCCACCTGACGCTGACGACGGACCCGGCGAGCCCGTGGGTGCACATCCCCTGGCGGTGACGCGGACCGTGCGGACCGGGCGGTGGGCCGGGCTTCGGACCAGATGCCGGACCGGGTGGTGGGCCGGGTGGTGGGCCGGGCCTCGGCTGTCCTCGGCTGTCCTCGCGTGCCGCTCGAACCCCGGCGTACGGGCAACGGACGGCGACGGGCGGCCAACTACCCTTTCCGGCATGACGATTGCACTGAACGACACGGTCCGCGAGCTGCTCGACGCCCCGCACCCGGCGGTCCTCGTGACCCTCGATCCCGACGGCAGCCCGCAGAGTTCGGTGGTCTGGGTGATCCGCGACGGCGACGAGCTGCTGGTCTCCACCGAGCGGAGCCGCCGCAAAGCGCGCAACGCCGTCCGTGACGCGCGGGTCGGCCTGACCGTCTTCGACCTCGCCGACCCCTCCCGCTACGCGGAGATCCGGGGCACCGCCACCGTCACCGAGGACACCGGCCGCGCCACCGCCGTCCGCATCGCCGAGTCGTACACCGGTCCGGGCGGCGGCAAGCCCTTCCTGGAGGCCCCGGCGGACCAGGTCCGCGTGATCGTCCGCATCACCCCGGCCAAGGTGCTGGGCAGCGCCGCCGCGTGAGGGGGCGAGGGCCGGGGCGAGGCGGGCTGGGCGGGCACTCTGCTGCGGGTCGCGTAGGGCGGGTGGCCGCCGGACGCCTCCTCAGGCGACGGTCGACCGGCGCTGGTGCGGCATGTTCCAGCCCTCGGCGAGTCTCGACGGGTGAACGTTGTGTCCACCGCCGAAGAACTCGCAGAACTTCATGATCAACGGGTCCCAGCCGAGCGGGTCCACGTAGTGCGTCCCCGGGATGACCAGGTCCTCCTCGACATGGGCGCGAAGGACCTCGACCTCGAAGGCGGTGGCGTGCGGCTCGGTACCGCCGAAGGGGCGGGCCGAGACGACCTTGCATTCCAGCTGGACCGGACATTCCGCGACCCTGGGGGCCCGGACCAGGTCCGATGCCTGCTCGGTCAGCCGTGCGGTCGAGAACTTGTCCGGCTCGTGCCGGTAGCCCTGCTTCTCCTTGTAGTCCGGCACGGCCCGCTTCCCGGTGGTGAGCGCGATCCGGTCCACGGCGTCGACCATCGCCGACGAGGGCAGGTTGAGCACGCATTCGCCTTCTCGCAGCAGGTTCACGGTGGTCTGGGCGTTGTTGCCGAGACCGAGCATGCACGACTGGCCCAGCCACCACACCGAGGACATCGGCGCGAGGTTCGCCGTGCCGTCCTCGTTGAGTGAGCTGATCAGCACCACCGGAGTTCCGAAGTACAGGACCTTGAGTCCGGGGACGACGTGCATGCGCTTGCCTTTCGCAGAGTGCCGGACGGCAAGGCCCGCGATCCATCAGGAACAGGAACACGGGCCTCGCCTGACCCTCTCGTGAGCGGGACACCGGCGCTGGCCGGAATGCGACATCACGTTTCGGACGAGCGGAGCGATCGACCGATGACAGAACCAACCCGGCGCTGATCACCGGAACACACCCCCGCCGGATCAGGACCAGTTCAGCACCAGGTAGCCGCCGGTTCCGGGGGACCCGGCGTTCGCAGGCTCGCCCGGGTATCCGTTCCCACCACCCCTACCGCCGGTCGCGAGGGTCCGGGGGTTGACCGTGCCCAGGTTCACGGGAAGACCCCCGGCTCCGTTGCTGACGGAGCCGTAGGAGCCATCGCCTCCGGGGCGGACATAGCCCCCGCCGCCCACCTCCGTGTCGGCGGGGGCGGTACCCGACCCACCCTTCCCTGGCAAGCCGAAACCACCGCCACCACCACCCGCCGTAAGTAGTACAGACGTGTCGCGCTGGATGGTGGTGGATGTTCCTTCGGCGCCCGAAGCAGCACGTTTGTCCTTGGAGTCAGTCCCGGCACCCCCCGCGCCTCCGGTACCGATGGTGAGGGTGAGGGTTTCACCGGGGGTGACGGTGATCGCTCCGTGGACGTATCCACCGGCGCCACCACCTGCCCCACCACCGGTTTTTTCGCTACCTGGTCTCCTCAGCGAGCCGCCCTCACCCCCACCGCCCGCACCCCAGGCGTCGATGGTCAGCCCGGTGACGTCCGCCGGGACGACGAAGGTGGCGGTCGTGGTGAACTCGCGGACGCCGGAGGTCGGGATGGCGGCTCCAGCCGGGGTGAAGCCCGCCGAAGTGGTGAGGGCGGTGAGCGCCAGGACGGCGGCGCCCGAGGCCAGCCTCCGCCGGAGGTGGTGGTGGCGGTGGTCCGGTGCGGCGGCGGCGAGGGTCATGGCGGGCCTTCCGGTGCGGGTACGGATGCGGTTTCCGGAACGACGGGGACGCCCACCCCACGACGGACACAGGGTGATCGCCCCTCACCCGGAGCATCCGTTCGTCCCCCTGCGCCCGGCAACCGGACAGACCCACCCGGACCTGCCGAACGACCCGCCCGGGGGCCATCGCCTCACCCCGCGTCAGGGCAGCAGGTGACGGACGGCCGCCCAGGCGTCGACCGTGCGCGCCAGCGGCCCGGCGGGCGGGAGGTGGGGGCGGACGAGGACCATCCAGGGGATCAGGTTCTTGACGCGGCGCAGGTGGACGATGCGGGCGCGCGGCAGCTCGCGCCAGACGCGGGCCTCCCGCGCCGCCGCCTCGGGGGTCAGCCCGACCAGGATCAGCAGGTCGCGGCAGAGCGCCACAGGGTCCCGTACCGGATCGGCCGGGTCCGGGGCCGGGTCGGGGCCGAAGGTGTCGATCAGGTACCCGCGTACCTGTCCCTCCAGCGCGGCCCTGGCGAGCGCGTCCCCGCTCCACAGAACGGCCCCCACGAGCCGGTTCCCGCCGCACGGCCCGTCCTCGCTCCCCAGCCGGGGAGCGGTGAAGCCGTCCGCCGGCCCGGATGTCCGGCGGATGGCGGCCAGCGCGACCCGGCCCCAGCGCAGCCGCACCGCGTCCGGGAGCCGGTCCGACCGCATCCGGCTCACAGCCAGGATGCGCAACGGCACCGGAAGCGGCTCGTCCAGCAGCGGCGGGCCGGTGGCCAGCCACGCCTCCAGCTCCTCCAGCGCGTGCCCGTCCGGCGGGACGGAGGTCAGCACCTGGCCCCGGGTCAGCAGCGCCACCACCGCGCCGGCCAGGTGGACCCGGGCCGCGTGCCCGGCGTCGAAGAAGGCCACGGGCCGCCCGTACCGCTCGATCCGGCGCAGGCTCAGCCGCAGCTCGCCCACCGCGTAGACCTGCCCGGCCCGCGCCACCCCGCCCACGCACCGGACCACGCACACGCCACCCGTGACATCGGCCTCCTCTACGGAGTACACCTGCAACTCGGCGATGGCCACCGCGCCCCCTTCCCGCGCCCCTCAGTGCGCGAGGCTACCGCCCCCGTCGGCGAGGTTTCACGTGAAACCTCGGCCCGTGTTTCACGTGAAACACGGGCCGGATCAGCCGCCGAGTTGGGCGAGCGCCTCGGTGGCGATCGCCTCGAAGACGTTCTGGTCGGCGGCGAAGTCGGAGTCGGGGATCGGCGCGTGGATCACCAGTTCGGTGAAGCCCAGCTCAAGGTGGCGGCCCGCGAAGTCGACGAACGCGTCCACGGACTCCAGCAGGGTGTTGCGCTCGGGGGTGAAGCCGGTCAGCAGGATCTTCTCCACCGCTCCGGGCTCCCGCCCGATCTCCGCGAGCGCGTGATCGAGCCGTCCGAGCTGGCCGCGCAGGGCCTCCAGCGACTGGTCGGGCGTGCCGTCCTCGAACAGCTTCGGGTCACCGGTGGTCACCCATGCCTGGCCGTGGCGGGCCGCGAGCTTCATCCCGCGGGGCCCGGTCGCGGCCACCGCGAACGGCAGCCGGGGCCGCTGCGCGCAGCCGGGAATGTTGCGGACCTCTTCGGCGGAGTAGCGGGTGCCGTGGTGGCTCACCACGTTCTCGGTCAGCAGCCGGTCCAGCAGCGGTACGAACTCGGCGAAGTGATCGGCGCGCTCACGCGGGGTCCAGGGCTCCTGGCCCAGGGCGGTCGCGTCGAAGCCGTTGCCGCCCGCGCCGATCCCGAGGGTGATCCGCCCGCCGGAAATGTCGTCCAGGGTGATGAGTTCCTTGGCGAAGGGCACCGGGTGGCGGAAGTTCGGCGAGGTGACGAGGGTGCCCAGGCGCAGTGTCCCGGTGGCGGCTGCGGCAGCGGTCAGGGTGGGTACGGCGCCGAACCACGGGCCGTCCCGGAAGGTGCGCCACGACAGGTGGTCGTAGGTGTACGCCGTGTGGAACCCGAGCTGCTCGGCCCGCAGCCACTGGTCACGACCGCCCTCGCGCCACGGGCGTACCGGAAGGATCACAGTGCTCAGGCGCGGAGTCATGGCTTCGAGCCTACGGGGGCCGCGGACGGGCCGCGTCTACCGGACCCACGGCCCCGGGGCCGTGCCGCACCAGGGCGGGTGTTTCACGTGAAACATCACCTCCGGGCCCGTGTTTCACGTGAAACACGTCCGTCCAGCTCGTGTTTCACGTGAAACACCAGCCGTCCCTGCGTGCTCTCCCGGCCATGATCGGGCCGAGGTCCGGCCGTCCGGGGCCCATGGGCGAAGATGGAGCGGTGACCCCGGCTTCCCAGCGCCCGGACGGGCCCGTGCCCGCTCCCCGGCTCATCGCCACCGACCTCGACGGCACCCTGCTGCGCGACGACCAATCCGTCTCGCTCCGCACGGTCGCCGCGCTCGCCGCCGCCGAGGAGGCCGGGATCGAGGTCTTCTTCGTCACCGGCCGCCCGGCCCGCTGGATGGATGTGGTGAGCGACCATGTCCACGGCCACGGCCTGGCGATCTGCGCGAACGGCGCCGCCGTGGTCGATCTGCATGCCGGTCGGAAGTTCGTCCAGGTCAGGGCATTGCCCCGGGCCGCCGCGCTCGCCGTCGTGAAGGCCCTGCGGACGGCTGCGCCGGGCAGCTCCTTCGCGGTCGAGCTGACGACCGGGATCAACTACGAGCCGACGTACCCACCGTTCTTCCAGGACCCGGGGGCCAACGTCGCCGTCGCCGAGAAGCTCCTGGACGAGGAGACGGACGACAGTGCCGCCCCTGTGCTCAAGCTGCTCGCACACCACGCCGAACTGGCCCCGGACGAGTTCCTGACGCTGGCCCGCTCCGCCGCCGGCGCGTACGCCTCGATCACCCGGTCCAGCCCCACCTCCCTCCTGGAGATCAGCGGGCCGGGTGTCTCCAAGGCGAGCACGCTGGCCCTGTGCTGCGCCGAACGCGGCATCTCTCCGGCCGAGGTCGTCGCCTTCGGGGACATGCCGAACGACGTGGAGATGCTCAGCTGGGCGGGAACCTCCTACGCCATGGGCAACGCGCACCCGGATGTGATCGCGGCGGCGTCCGGCCGCACCACCGCCAACAACGAGGACGGGGTCGCCGTCGTCATCGAACGCATCCTCGCCGAGCGCGCCGCACGGCTGCCGTAGCGCGCCGCGCCGCAAGGACCGGGACGGGAAACCGGACAGGCGGAACCGGACGCGCGGGACAGGGCGCGGGGCAGGGCCCCCGGTGCGGTGCGCGGGGGATTCACCGGCCTGCGGGTCTTCCGGCCACGGTCTACAGCGGGGCCTCCCAGACCAGGGTGGTCCCGCCGCCGTCCTCACCGATGCCCGGGCCGTAGCAGCTCGCGCCGCCCAGCGACTCGGCGCGACGGCGCAGGTTCCGCAGCCCGCTGCGCCGCCCGCCCTCCTGGATGCCCACACCGTCGTCGGCGACCTCCAGCCGTACCCCGGGCCGCCCGTCGGCGAGGGTGACGGTGGAGTCCACGACCACCTCGATCCGGGACGCCCCGGCGTGGCGGAACGCGTTCGACAGGGCTTCGCGGAGCGCGGCGATCAGGTTCTTGCCCACCAGCTCGCCGACGATCGCGTCGACCGGGCCCAGGAACCGGTGCGCGGGTTTGAAGCCCAGGGGTACGGCAGCCATGTTGATCTCCCGCAGCACCCGGGTGCGGAGCCCCGACGGGGCCTCGGCCGGGCCCTGCTGAAGGGCGAAGATCGCGGTCCGGATCTCCTGGATCGTCACGTCCAGTTCGTCCACGGCCTTGCCGACCCCGTCGCGGACCTCGGGGACGATGGAGCGGCGCTGGGCGCCCTCCAGCATCATCCCGGTGGCGAACAGCCGCTGGATCACCAGGTCGTGCAGGTCGCGGGCGATGCGGTCGCGGTCCTCGAAGACGGCGAGCCGCTCCCGGTCGCGCTGCGCCTCGGCCATCATCAGCGCGAGCGCCGCCTGCGAGGCGAACTGCGTGGCCAGGGTCCGTTCGGCCTCGCTGAACGGGCGCCTGCCACGGGCCCTGGGCGTCACCAGCGCGCCCAGCACCCGCCCGCCGCTGTGCAGCGGCAGCATCATGCAGGGCCCGTACTGGTCGGTCAGCCGGCTGACCATCCGGGGGTCCGAGGCGAGGTCGTCCACGAAGACCGGTTCGCCCCGGAGCAGTTTCTCCACCACCGGGCTGTCGGCCGGGATCATCACGCCGAGCGAGGTGGCCGGGTTGTCGGCGGAGACGGCGACGATCTCCATGCCGCCGTCCTCGGACGGCAGCATCACGATCCCGGCGGAGGAGTCGGCCAGGCGGCGGGCCTGCTCGGCCACCACCGAGAGGGCGTCGTCCGCGTCCCCGCCGGACAGCAGGGCGGTCGTGACGGCCACGGAGCCGTCGATCCAGCGTTCGCGCTGAGTGGCGGCCTCGTAGAGCCGGGCGTTGCCGATGGCGATGCCCGCCTCGGTGGCCAGGACCCGGACCATGTGGACGTCGTAGTCGTTGAACTCCCCGCCACCGTTCTTCTCGGCGAGGTACAGATTGCCGAAGATCTCGCCCTGCACCCGGATGGGGACGCCGAGGAAGGTCTTCATGGGCGGGTGGTGGGCCGGGAAGCCGGCCGCGCGGGGGTCCTTGGTCAGGTCGGTGAGCCGCACCGTGTCCGGATGGGAGATCAGGGCGCCGAGCAGCCCCCGCTTCCCGTCCGGACGGTGCCCGATCTTCCGGGCCAGTTCGGGGCTGATCCCGTACGTGACGAAGTCCGAGAGCCCCCGGCCCTCGGTGTCGACGACGCCGATGGCCGCGTAGCGGGCGTCCGCGAGCTCGGCCGCGGTCTCGCAGATACGGTCCAGCGTGGAGTGCAGTTCGAGGCCGGTCCCGACCGATCGCATGGCCTCCAGCAACTGGGGCACCCGGGCGGTGAGCTCGGTGGAGAGGCCCTGGAGACTTCTGGTGGCCTGGGTGGCGGCCTCCAGCGGGTCCGGTGTGTGAGGTGGTTCCGGTGGTGGCTCCGGCGATTCCTGAGACTCCTGCACTGACATGCCCTTGAGCCTAGTTAGTCCCTTTTACTGGGGAAAGTCGGCCAACCTTCGCTCCACCCCCTGTTCCCGCTCCAGCAACCGCCGCAACGGCCCGTCGGTACCGGCCAGCTCCGCGTACCCGCCGCGCTGGACGACCTCGCCTCGGTCCAGCACGATCACCTCGTCGACGGCCTCCAGACCGGCCAGCCGGTGGGTGATCAGTACGGTGGTGCGGCCCTCCGTGGCGGCCAGCAGATCGGCCGTCAGGGCGTCCGCGGTGGCCAGGTCCAGATGCTCGGCCGGCTCGTCCAGGACCAGGACGGGGAAGTCCGCGAGCAGCGCGCGGGCCAGGGCCAGCCGCTGACGCTGGCCGCCGGAGATCCGTTCGCCGTGCTCGCCGACCAGCGTGTCCAGCCCGTCCGGCAGTCCGTCGGCCCACTCCAGGAGCCGGGCCGAGGCCAGTGCCCGCCGCAGTTCCGCGTCGCTCGCCCCGGGCCGGGCCAGCCGCAGGTTCTCCCGTACCGAACTGTCGAAGAGGTGCGCGTCCTGGGCGCACAGGCCCACGACGGCGCGTACCTCGTCGCTGTCGAGGGCGCGCGCGTCCGTCCCGCCCAGGGTGTACGTCCCTTCGTGCGGGTCCAGGAACCGCAGCAGGACCTGGGCCAGTGTGGTCTTCCCGGAGCCGGAGGGGCCGACGACCGCGATGCGGCGGCCGGGCTCCAGGGTCAGGTCCAGCGCGTGCAGTGCGTCGCGCTCCTGGCCGGGATACCGGGCGGCGAGCCCCGTCAGCCGCAGCGGGAACGGCGAGCCGGGGAGCGCGGACGGCTGCTCCGGCTCGACGACCGGGACGGGCGCGTCGACGACCTCGTAGACGCGCTCGGCGCTGCGGCGGACCCGCTGGCGGTACTGGACGGCCAGCGGGAGCCCGTTGACGGCCTCGAAGGCGGCCAGCGGGGTCAGTACCACGACCGCCATGACCACTCCGGACAGCCTTCCGTCCACGACGGCCCCGGCCCCGGCGGCTGCGGCGAACACCACGGTCAGCCCGCAGACGAGGGCGGACAGTCCGCTGCCGAGCCCGGTCACGGCGGACCCGCGCGCGGTGATCGCGGTCAGTACCCGGTCGCTCGCGCGCACGCGGCCCCTCCGCTCGTCCAGCGCGCCGGCGACGGTCAGTTCGGCCGTGCCGGTCAGCAGGTCGGCCACCTGGGTCGCGAGTTCGCCCCGGGCGGGCGCGAGCCGCCGCTCCGCGCGGTGGGCGCAGGCGGCGCTGACCAGCGGCACCCCGATGCCCGCGGCGAGCAGTCCGACGGCGAGCGCGGCTCCGGCCTCGGGCAGCAGCCAGGCGGTGAAGGCGACCGACCCGGTGCCGACGAGCACCGCGGTGCCGACCGGCAGCAGCCAGCGCAGCCAGTAGTCCTGGAGGGTGTCGGCATCGGCCACCAGACGGCTGAGGAGGTCCCCGCGCCGCTGCTCGCGCAGTCCGGCGGGCGCGATGCGCTCCAGCTGTCGGTACACGGAGACCCGCAGGTCGGCGAGGATGCGCAGCACGGCGTCGTGCGACACCAGCCGCTCGGCGTACCGGAAGACGGCCCGGCCGATCCCGAAGGCCCGGGTCGCCGTGACGGCCACCATCAGGTAGAGCACGGGGGGCTGTTCCGAGGCGCGTGAGATGAGCCATCCGGAGACGGCCATCAGGCCGACACCGCACCCGACGGCGAGCGCTCCGAGCAGCAGGCCCAGCCGGAACCGGCCCTGCCAGGCCCTGGCCACCGCGCGGACCCGCCGCAGCGGGTCGGCGCCGCCCGTGTCGGTGCCCCCGTCGGCCCGTGCCCGCTCCGGCACGGGCCCGAGAATCCACTCGCCCGGATCGGCGGGGCCGGTGCCGGCGGCGGGTGCGCTCCGGGGCGGCGCGACGGCACGTGAGGCGGCGGCGGGGGACGCCCCGGGGCGGGGGCCCACCGGCACCACCCGGTCCGCGACCGCCAGCAGCGCCGGCCGGTGCACGACCAGCAGCACGGTCCGTCCCGCCGCCAGCCGCCGGACCGCGTCCACGATCCCCGCCTCGGTCTCGCCGTCCAGCGCGGCCGTCGGCTCGTCCAGCAGCAGCAGTGGCCGGTCCGCCAGGAAGGCCCGGGCCAGGGCCAGCCGCTGACGCTGGCCTGCGGAGAGACCGGTTCCGCCCTCGCCCAGCGGTGTCTGCGCACCGTGCGGCAGCGCGGCCACGAACTCCCGGGCCCCGGCGTCCTCCAGTGCCCTGGCCACGGCGTCGTCGGACGCGTCCGGCCGGGCCAGTCGTACGTTCTCCGCGATCGTGCCCGCGAACAGGTGCGGGCGCTGCGGGACCCAGGCGATCCGGCGGTGCCAGTCCTCCCGCGACAGTTCGGCCAGGTCCACCCCGCCGATCCGCACCCGGCCCTCGGCCGGGGTCACGAAGCCGAGCACGACCTGGAGCAGGGTGGACTTGCCCACGCCGCTCGGCCCGGTGAGCGCCACGCACTCCCCGGGCTCGACCGTCAGCGAGAACGGTCCGGGGGAGTCCTCAGCGCGGCCCTCGTAGCGGACGGCGACCGCGTCGAACTCGATGCGCGGCCCGGCCTTCCCGTCCGGGACGGCGGCCGTCGCGCCCGTGGCGTCCGCCGGGGTCTCCAGGACCTCGAAGATCTCCTGCGCCGCCGCCAGCCCTTCGGCGGCGGCGTGGTACTGCGCTCCCACCTGACGCAGTGGCAGGTACGCCTCGGGTGCCAGGATCAGGATGACCAGCCCGGTGTAGAGGTCGAGTTCCCCGTGGACCAGCCTCATCCCGATGGTGACGGCGACGAGCGCCACCGACAGGGTCGCCAGCAGTTCCAGCGCGAAGGAGGAGAGGAACGCGATCCGCAGGGTCCGCATCGTCGCGTGCCGGTAGTCGTCGGTGATCTTCCGGATCGATTCGGCCTGGGCCTTGGCCCGTCCGAAGACCTTCAGGGTCGGCAGGCCCGCGACCACGTCGAGGAAGTGTCCCGACAGCCGTGACAGCAGCCGCCACTGGCGGTCCATCCGGGACTGGGTGGCCATGCCGATGAGGACCATGAAGAGCGGGATCAGTGGCAGCGTGACCACGATGATGGCCGCCGACACCCAGTCCTCGGTGACGATCCGGGCGAGGACCGCCACCGGTACGACCACCGCCAGGCCCAGTTGGGGCAGGTAGCGGGAGAAGTAGTCGTCGAGCGCGTCCACGCCCCGGGTGGCCAGTGCCACCAGCGATCCGGTCCGCCTGCCGCTCAGCCAGCCGGGCCCGAGCACGGTCGCGCGCTCCAGCAGCCTGCCCCGCAGTTCCGACTTGACCGCCGCGCCGGCCCGGTGCGCGGCCAGCTCGGTCAGCCAGGCGACCAGTGCGCGTCCGAGCGCCACCGCCGCGAGCAGCAGCAGTGGCGTCCGGAGCGCCTGGCCGTCCATCCCCTTCTCGAAGGCGCCGACCACGATCTCGGCGATCAGCATCGCCTGACCGACGACCAGCCCGGCCCCGGCGAGCCCCAGGGCCACCACCGCCCCGAGGAAGAGGCGGGTGGAGCGGGCGTACCGCAGCAGGCGCGGGTCGATCGGTTTCACGTGAAACATCCCCCAGGCAGGGTCAGGCGGTCGGGTCGGGCGCGGTGGACGTCAGGCTGCGTCGACGATGTGCTGGGTGCCGATCCGCTTGCGGAACACCCAGTACGTCCAGCTCTGGTAGAGCAGGACGAGCGGCGTCGCCACTCCCGCGCACCACGTCATGATCTTCAGCGTGTACGGGGTGGACGAGGCGTTGGTGACCGTGAGGTTCCAGGCGTCGTTCAGCGAGGAGGGCATGACGTTCGGGAAGAGCGTCAGGAAGAGCATCGAGACGGCAGCCGCGATGGTGACTCCGGAGAGGGCGAACGCCCAGCCTTCGCGGCCGGCCAGGTTGAACCCGAGGGCGCCGACGAGCGCCACCACCGCGACGGTCATCGCGATCAGGCTCCAGCCGTCACCGTGCGCGAGCTGGGTCCAGATCAGGAAGGCCAGTGCCAGCACGGCCGTGACCACGCCCAGCCGGGCCGCGAGCTTGCGCGAGCGGTCCCGGATGTCACCGACCGTCTTGAGCGAGGTGAAGACCGTGCCGTGGAAGGTGAACAGGGTGAGGGTGACCAGGCCGCCGAGGATCGAGTAGACGTTGAGCAGGTCGAAGAGGTTTCCGACGTACTCCATGTCCTGGTCGATCTTCACGCCCCGCACGATGTTGGCGAAGGCGACGCCCCAGAGGAACGCGGGGATGAGGGAGGTCCAGAAGATCGCGTGTTCCCAGTTGGTCTGCCACCTGTCCTCGGGCCGCTTGTGCCGGTACTCGAAGGCGACCCCGCGGACGATGAGGCAGCCCAGGATGATCAGCAGCGGCAGGTAGAAGCCGGAGAAGAGGGTGGCGTACCACTCGGGGAAGGCGGCGAACATGGCACCGCCCGCGGAGAGCAGCCAGACCTCGTTGCCGTCCCAGACGGGCCCGATCGTGTTGATCAGGACCCGCTTCTCCTTGCGGTCGCGGGCGAGCAGCTTGGTCAGTACGCCGACCCCGAAGTCGAAGCCCTCCAGGAAGAAGTAGCCGATCCACAGGACGGCGATGAGCACGAACCAGACGTCGTGGAGTTGCATGGTGTGGTCTCCTCAGCCTCAGTACGAGAAGGCCATCGGCCGGTCGGAGTTCTTGTCGTCCCCGCCGATCTTGGTGGGCGGGTTGAGGTCGGACTCGGTGAGCTCGGGCGGCCCGAGCTTGACGTACTTCACCAGCAGCCTGATCTCGATGACCGCGAGGACAGCGTAGAGAAGGGTGAAGCCGATCATCGAGGTGAGCACCTCGCCCTGGGACACGTTGGGCGAGACCGCGTCCTTGGTCCGCAGGACTCCGTAGACCACCCAGGGCTGGCGGCCCATCTCGGTGAAGATCCAGCCCCAGGAGGTGGCGATCAGCGGGAAGCCCAGGGTCCAGAGCGCGAGGTTCCAGTACCAGCGGGTGAACCTGGAGCCGAGCGGTTTCTTGAAGAGGACCAGGTGGGGGACTTCGCTCTCACCGGTCCGCAGCGCCGAGGGGAGCAGGAACTTCCTGCGGGTCAGCCAGAGCCCCAGCAGGCCGATGCCGACGGAGGTCATGCCGAAGCCGATCATCCAGCGGAAGCCCCAGTAGGCGACGGGGATGTTGGGCCGGTAGTCGCCGGGCCCGAACTTCTCCTGCTCCGACTTGTTGACGTCGTTGATGCCCGGGACGAACGAGGTGAAGTCGCCGTTGGCCAGGAAGGACAGCAGCCCCGGGATCTCCAGGGCGACCGTGTTGTGGCCCTTTTCGACATCGCCGTAGGCGAAGAGGGAGAAGGGCGCGGGCGCCTCGCCGTCCCAGAGCGCCTCGGCGGCGGCCATCTTCATCGGCTGCTGCCTGAACATGACCTTGCCGAGCAGGTCCCCGCTGATGGCGGTGCCCAGTCCGGCGATGATCAGGGTGACCAGGCCGAGGCGCAGCGAGGTCCGCATCACGGCGATGTGCTTCTTGCGCGCCAGGTGGAAGGCGGAGATTCCGACCAGGAACGCGCCGCCGACCAGGAAGGCGGCCGTGATGGTGTGGAAGAACTGGGTGAGGGCGGTGTCCTGGGTCAGCACGCGCCAGAAGTCGGTCAGCTCGGCCCGGCCCCGCTCCTCGTTGATGCGGTAGCCGACCGGGTGCTGCATCCAGGAGTTCGCCGCCAGGATGAAGTAGGCGGACAGGATGGTGCCGATGGACACCATCCAGATGCAGGCCAGGTGGATCTTCTTCGGGAGCTTGTCCCAGCCGAAGATCCACAGGCCGATGAAGGTCGACTCGAAGAAGAAGGCGATCAGCGCCTCGAAGGCCAGCGGGGCCCCGAAGATGTCACCGACGAACCGTGAGTAGTCGGACCAGTTCATACCGAACTGGAACTCCTGGACGATTCCGGTGACGACGCCCATCGCGATGTTGATCAGGAAGAGCTTCCCCCAGAACTTCGTGGCCCTGAGGTACTTCTCGTTCTCACTGCGCACCCATGCGGTCTGCAGGCCGGCCGTGAGGGCGGCGAGCGAGATCGTCAGGGGGACGAAGAGGAAGTGATAGACGGTGGTAATACCGAACTGCCATCGCGCCAGCGTCTCCGGCGCCAAAGCTTGGTCCACGTCGTCGTCTCCTTCGGGTCGCCGTGGTCACAGCGGCAGTCTGCCTGTTGTGTCCCACTCAATCCGGGAGGAAGCGGGACACGCTTGTGAACGCGTTCACATTCACAAGCATTATGTCGTACCGAGATCCCACCCTTTCAGGCGGGGTCCCCTGCGGACGGCGGCACAACCGGGCACGCCGGGCACGGCGGACGGCCGCGCCGGGCACGCCCGCCACACCGGCGAAGGCGCGTTCCCCGCTCACCCGCCCGGCGCCCCCCGCACGGACGGGGGGCGCGCGCCGGGGACTACAGCTCCTTGAGGAACGCCTGCGCCGCGCTCAGGAAGATGTCGTTCGCCTCGGTCTCGCCGATCGTGACCCGAAGGCCCTCGCCCGCGAAGGGCCGGACCACCACACCGGCCTTCTCGCAGACCGCCGCGAACTCCGCGGTCCGCTCCCCCAGCCGCATCCACACGAAGTTGGCCTGCGTCGGCGGAACCACCGTCCAGCCCTGCGCGAGCAGCGCCCCGTGCACCCGCTCCCGCTCGCACACCAGCGACCCGACCCGCCCCATCAGCTCGTCCTCCGCGCGCAGCGAGGCCACGGCCGCGTCCTGGGCGAGCTGGCTGACACCGAACGGCACCGCCGTCTTGCGCAGCGCCGCGGCCACCGGCTCGTGCGCCACCGCGAACCCGACCCGCAGCCCGGCGAGCCCGTACGCCTTGGAGAACGTCCGCAGCACCGCGACGTTCGGCCGGGTCCGGTAGAGCTCGATCCCGTCCGGCACCTCGGGGTCCCGCACGAACTCGCGGTACGCCTCGTCCAGGACCACCAGGATGTCCGAGGGCACGCGGTCCAGGAAGCGTTCCAGCTCGGCACGGTGCACGGCGGTACCGGTGGGGTTGTTGGGGTTGCAGACGAAGATCAGCCGGGTCCGGTCCGTGACCGCGGCGGCCATGGCGTCCAGATCGTGCACATCGTCCGAGGTCAGCGGGACCCTCACGGACGTGGCGCCCGAGATCTGCGTGATGATCGGATACGCCTCGAAGGAGCGCCAGGCGTAGATGACCTCGTCACCCGGACCGGCCGTCGACTGGATCAGCGACTGCGCCACGCCCACCGAGCCGGTGCCGGTGGCGATGTGCTCGACCGGGACCCCGAACCGCTCGGCGATCTCGTTCACCAGGCCCGTGCAGGCCATGTCGGGGTAGCGGTTGAAACTGCCGGCCGCCGCCACCGCGCTCTCCAGCACCCCCGGCAGCGGCGGGTACGGGTTCTCGTTCGAGGACAGCTTGTAGGCGACCGGCCCGCCCGCCGCGGCGGGCCTGCCGGGCTTGTAAGTGGGGATTCCGTCCAGCTCGGCGCGCAGCTTCGGGCTCTTCTCGCTCACCGCAGGTCCTCCTCGACCGTCCCGTACGACGTCGCCGTCGACTCAATGCTCCTCACCTTATGAGGATTCCGGCCGCCCGAGAACGGCGGACGCCAGGATTACGGGGGAGCGCACGCATATATGCACGCGCTGGTGGCCTGCGCCGTGGCGCGCGTCCCTCGTACAGGTGAGTTGAGACCCCTCCCGGACCCCACTGTTTTGGCATGCCCGTACCCGTCTATGGGCGCCCCCCGCCCTCACAGCGATCAAATACCTTCATTTTCAAGGTCATTGAGGGAGACGAACCATGCAGAATCGTGTCTGTCAACGCGTGCATATGCATCCGGACCACCCCGCACTCAGAGCCCTACTATCGGCACGCCATGACAGCAGCAGGGAAGCACCAGGTGAGCCGGACCGAGACCACCCGGCGGGCCGCCGGCCGACAGAGCCGGGCCGGCATCAGGGACGTGGCCGCCGCGGCGGGCGTCTCCATCACGACCGTCTCCGACGCGCTCAATGGCAAGGGACGGCTGCCGGACGCCACCCGACGCCATGTCCGTGAGGTCGCCGACCGGCTCGGCTACCGGCCGTCGGCCGCCGCCCGCACCCTCCGTACCGGCAAGTCCGGCCTCATCGGCCTGACGGTGACGACGTACGGGGATGAACCTTTCACCTTCACCGAATTCGCGTACTTCGCCGAAATGGCCAGGGCCGCCACCTCCGCGGCGCTCGCCCGCGGATACGCCCTCGTCATCCTCCCCGCCACCTCACGACACGACGTCTGGTCCAACGTGGCCCTCGACGGCACCGTCGTCATCGACCCCTCCGACCACGATCCCGTCGTCAGCGAACTGGTCCGCCAAGGACTCCCCGTGGTCTCCGACGGCCGCCCGGCCGGCTCCCTCCCCGTCACCGCCTGGGTCGACAACGACCACGAGGCCGCCGTACTCAACCTGCTCGACCACCTCGCGGCCGCCGGTGCCCGCCGGATCGGACTGCTGACCGGCACCACCACCGACACCTACACCCGGCTCTCCACCACCGCCTACCTCAGCTGGTGCGAGCGCGTCGGCCAGGACCCCGTCTACGAGTCCTACCCCGCCCACGACCCGTGCGCGGGGGCCGTCGCCGCCGACCGGCTGCTCGCCCGCCCCGACCGGCCCGACGCCGTCTACGGGCTCTTCGACCCCAACGGCACCGACCTGCTCGCCGCGGCCCGGCGCTACGGCCTGCGCGTCCCCGAGGACCTGCTGCTCGTCTGCTGCAGCGAGTCCACCGTGTACGCGACCACCGAGCCGCCCATCACCACGCTCTCCTTGAAACCGCGCCGCATCGGCACCGCCGTCGTGCAGTTGCTGATCGACGCCATCGAGGGAGTCGACACCGGACGCCCCGTCGAACAGGTCATCCCGACCGAACTCATCATCCGCACCTCCTCCCAGCGCAGGCAGCCCCGTACGACCGTCAGCCCTCCCCGCTCCCCGGCCCAGGACTGACCGCCCCGGCGGGGCCCGCCGCCCCGCCGGGCATTTCCGCAACACCTATTTCGGGAGAAAACGGCTGGAAGGACCGGCTCCGGCCAGGATTCACCACCCCTGGTGCGTCACAGAGCGCGAGCCGCATTCCTATGATGGGCGCACGACATCACGGACCCTCCGCCCCGGAGGTCAGGAAGGTCCGCAGATGTACGGCAGCGCGACGGTGGTGGAGGGGTCGATGACTCAGGGGGCCGGTCAGGGACCCGCGACGCGGACGGAGACGCTGCGGGACTTCCAGGTCCCGGTCACCGCACCCGCCCTGTACGCCGTATCCGACGGGCATTCCGGCGAACCACCCGTGTACGGCGAGTACCCGGCGTACTACGGCCAGACCTCGCCGCCCGTGCCCCCACGGCCCGACTACGCCCCGGAGCCGGCCCCGGCGCACCCCGCGGCCGTGAGCCAGGAAGCGCCGGAGAGCCACCCCGAGGGGTACACCCCCACGCAACGCGACCTTCCCGTCATCGGCCGCGGCGCGGAAGGCGACACCGTCCAGCTCCACCACGTCCCCCAGGACTCCGCGGCGACCGGCCCCGGCCCGCTCTACGTCGTCGGCGACGTCCACGGCTACCTCGACGAACTCGTCACCGAACTCCACGCCCAGGGGCTCATCGACGCCGACCGCCACTGGTCCGCGGGCAACGCCCGGCTCTGGTTCCTCGGCGACTTCACCGACCGGGGCCCCGACGGCATCGGCGTGATCGACCTCGTCATGAGCCTGTCCGCCGAGGCCGCCGCCGCCGGCGGCTACTGCAAGGCGCTCATGGGCAACCACGAACTGCTGCTCATCGGGGCCAAGCGGTTCGGCGACACCCCCGTCGCCTCCGGTGCGGGCACCGCCACCTTCCAGGCCGCCTGGCTCCTCAACGGCGGACAGCGCACCGACATGGAGCGCCTCCAGGACGTCCACCTGCAGTGGATGTCGCGCCTGGACGCGGCCGTCCTGGAGGAGGGGCACCTGCTGCTCCACTCCGACACCACGGCCTACCTGGACTACGGCGACTCCGTCGAGGACGTCAACGACACCATCCACGAGCTGCTCACCCGCAACGACGCCGACGTCACCTGGGACCTCTTCCGCAAGTTCACCAGACGGTTCGCCTTCCGTGACGAGGAGACCGGCCCCCAGGCCGTCCGCGAACTCCTCGGGACCTACGGCGGCAGCCGCGTCGTGCACGGTCACAGCCCCATCCCCTACCTGCTCGGCGAGGCGGGGGCCGAGGACGGGGACCACGCGCACGGCCCGGAGTCGGTGGACGGCCCGCACGTGTACGCGGAAGGCCTCGCCATCGCCGTGGACGGCGGAGTGACGATGGCGGGCAAGCTGCTCGTCGTACGACTCCCCCTGAACGACTGAGTCTCAGCGGAGCGGGGTATCTCAAGAAAGTCCCTGTCACCTCGTGGCGTGGGCGCTCTACCATCGCTCTGTCCGTAGCAGGCTCTCCTCCGTCTGTGCCGACGCCCGCCCCCATCGGGCACACCGGCCCCACGGAGCATCGGGGGACGCACATGACCAGCGCTCCGCATCTGCTGACCGAAGACCGACCGGAGTTCGACCGGATTCTCGACGAGGTACTGCGCACCGCGGACGAACGGCCCGAGCTCGCCACCCTGGGCGAACGGCTGAACGCCGAACAACTGCGCACGATGGCCATGGAAGCCAGCGCTCTGCTGACCGCCGCGGCGGCGGCCGAGTACGACCACTACGTGAAGATCCGCGAGGAACAGCGCGACGAGACCCTGACCTCCCCCGGGCCCCCGGGAGAGGAGGACGGCGGCCGGGGCCGTCGGGGGAAGGGCGCCGGCGCCGCGGTCGTCGTCCTCGCCCCGGTCCTGGCGGGCACGGCCATGCTGATCTTCCTGCTGGTGGGCTACGCCCTGAAGATGGTGGAGCCGGAACCGGCCTTCGCCACGACCATCCTGACGACGGGCTGGTTCTTCGGCGCGCTCACCGCGGCGGCCCTGCTCCTCGCGGTGGCCGGACTGCTGGTGACCGCTGTCCGCAACAGCTCGACCGAGGTGGTGGCCCAGGAGGCGCAGACCGTCCCGGACGAGGTCGCGCGGGCCCGCGAAGCCTGGCGGAACGCGCTGCTGGAGCGGGGCATCGTCCCCTTCCTCCGGGATGCGCTCGCCGACCCGGGCGCGGGCCTGGGCTATCCGGTGCCCCTCCATCCCGGCGACCGGGCAGCGGGCCCGGGACACTCCTCACCCGGCTCCACCGGTCCCGGGACCTCCCAGGACCCACGGACCGGCTTCGGCTCTCCGGACTTCACGAGCCCGGACTTCGGGGGCCCCGGGCGCGAGCCGGAGTAGCCGCCCGGACGCCCGCCCGGCATGTTTCACGTGAAACGTCCGTCCATGTTTCACGTGAAACACGTCGGCGCCCGTGCCCGTGTACCCACCGGGGACGGGTCGACGGCCGCCGCTCCCGGTGCATGGGACCGGGAGCGGCGGCGTCCTTCACCGGTGCGTCAGTCGGCCAGCGGCAGGTAGACCCGGTTGCCCGCGGCCGCGAATTCGGCGGACTTCTCCGCCATGCCCGCCTGGATCTCGTCGGCCTTCAGATCCCCTCCGTGCTCACGGCGGATGTCGTGCGAGATCTTCATCGAGCAGAACTTCGGACCGCACATCGAGCAGAAGTGCGCGGTCTTGGCGGGCTCGGCCGGCAGGGTCTCGTCGTGGAACTCGCGTGCCGTGTCCGGGTCGAGGGCCAGGTTGAACTGGTCCTCCCAACGGAACTCGAACCGCGCGTCCGACAGGGCGTCGTCCCACTCCTGGGCACCCGGGTGCCCCTTGGCGAGGTCCGCCGCGTGTGCGGCGATCTTGTAGGTGATGACACCGGTCTTCACGTCGTCACGGTTGGGCAGGCCGAGGTGCTCCTTGGGCGTCACGTAGCAGAGCATCGCCGTACCCCACCAGGCGATCATCGCGGCGCCGATGCCCGAGGTGATGTGGTCGTACGCGGGCGCGACATCCGTGGTCAGCGGGCCGAGGGTGTAGAACGGCGCCTCCTCGCAGATCTCCTGCTGGAGGTCGATGTTCTCCTTGATCTTGTGCATCGGGACATGGCCCGGACCCTCGATCATCGTCTGGACCTGGTGACGCTTGGCGATCGTGTTCAGTTCACCCAGCGTCTTCAACTCCGCGAACTGCGCCGCGTCGTTGGCGTCCGCGATCGATCCGGGGCGCAGACCGTCACCGAGGGAGTAGGTGACGTCGTACGCCGCGAGGATCTCGCAGAGTTCCTCGAAGTTCGTGTAGAGGAAGTTCTCCTTGTGGTGCGCCAGGCACCACGCGGCCATGATGGACCCGCCGCGCGAGACGATGCCGGTCTTGCGCCGGGCGGTCAGCGGCACGTACGGCAGCAGCACGCCGGCGTGGACCGTCATGTAGTCGACGCCCTGCTCGGCCTGTTCGATGACCGTGTCCTTGTACGTCTCCCAGGTCAGGTCCTCGGCGCGGCCGTCGACCTTCTCCAGCGCCTGGTAGAGCGGCACGGTGCCGATCGGCACCGGGGAGTTGCGGAGCACCCATTCACGCGTGGTGTGGATGTTGCGGCCCGTCGAGAGGTCCATGACCGTGTCGGCGCCCCACTTGGTCGCCCAGGTCATCTTGTCGACCTCCTCCTCGATGGAGGAGGTGACGGCGGAGTTGCCGATGTTGGCGTTGACCTTCACCAGGAACCGCTTGCCGATGATCATCGGCTCGATCTCCGGATGGTTGACGTTCGCCGGCAGCACCGCGCGGCCCGCCGCGATCTCCTCGCGCACCACCTCCGGGGAGACGTTCTCGCGGATCGCGACGTACTCCATCTCCGGAGTGATCTCCCCCCGGCGTGCGTACGCGAGCTGCGTGACGGCGACGCCGTCCCGTCCCCGGCGGGGCTGGCGGGGACGGCCCGGGAAGACCGCGTCGAGGTTCTTGAGGCCACCGCGCGGCGAGGTGTGCTTGATGCCGTCGTCCTCGGGGCGCACGGGACGGCCCGCGTACTCCTCGGTGTCCCCGCGGCCGATGATCCAGTTCTCGCGCAGCGGGGCCAGTCCCCGGCGCACGTCCGTCTCGATCTGGGGGTCGGTGTACGGCCCGGATGTGTCGTAGAGCGTCACGTCCTTGCCGTTGGTGAGATGTACCTGGCGGACCGGCACCCGGAGGTCGGGGCGGGAGCCCGCCACGTACCCCTTGTGCCAGCCCGGCTGGCGCTCGGCCCGGCCGTCGGCGTCCTGGCTGACGGCAGGCGTGCGTGCGTCCTGAACGGTCATGAGACCTATCTCCCTACGCCGGCATTACCCGGTAACAGGTTCGGCGGTCGACGCAGCCTCGTTCCGTACGCAATTGCTGTGGTGCGTACGGTGGTCAGCGCCCTCTCAGCCCGGTGCTCCGAGCTCCCGCGATGTGCAAAGGTGCCCCCACGCTAGCGCCATCTGTGGCGTGCTGAACAGTGGCCCCTCTCATCTCTTGCGATGATCGGCCGGTGACGTCCTCGCCGCATCCTCCCACTGAGCCCACATACCCCACTGGTCACACAGGCCACACGGACCCGGGCCATGCGTCCTCCGGTCCCGGGCACACCTCTGGGCACTCCCACGGGCACAGCCACAGCCATGGCCCGGCCGCCCCCGTCTCGAAACACCTGCGCAAGGTCATCGCCGCCGTACTCATCCCCTTCGCCACGGCCGTTCTCGTCGGCATGGCCGTGCTCTGGCCCGGCGGCACCCCCGCTCACGAACGCAGCGGCGTCGGCTTCGACCGGCAGACCCAGCAGGGCAAGGTGGTCTCGCTCGCGCGGGTCGACTGCAAATCCGTCAACGCCGCCCAGGTACCGCCCACCGGCGACACCTCCACCCCGCAGGGCCGCGAGGCGGTGGCCGCGCAGAACGGGGAGTGCAAGAAGGCCACCGTCGAGGTCGGCACCGGCCCGGACAAGGGCCGCACCTTCGTGGAGATCGTCCAGCCGGGCGCACCGAGACAGCTGGCGGACGGCCAGGAGGTGGTGGTCGCGTACGCGCCGAACGCGCCGCACGACCTCCAGTACTCGGTGATCGACGTGAACCGGAAGCTGCCGATGGCGCTGCTCGCCGGCATCTTCGCCGTCGCGGTCGTCCTGGTCGGCCGGATGCGGGGGCTGTTCGCGCTCGTCGCGCTCGTCATCAGCTTCGCCGTGCTGACCCTCTTCATCCTCCCGGCCATCCTGCAGGGGTCGAACCCCCTGGTCGTCGCGATCGTCGGGGCCAGCGCCATCATGCTCATCGCGCTCTACATGTGCCACGGCCTGACCGCGCGCACCTCTGTGGCCGTCCTCGGCACACTCGCGTCCCTGCTGTTGATCGGCCTGCTGGGCTCGCTGTTCATCGGCTGGGCGTTCCTCAGCGGCAACACCGACGACAACACCGGGCTGATCCACGGGCTGTACCCGGAGATCGACATGAGCGGCCTGCTGCTCGCGGGCGTGATCATCGGATCGCTGGGCGTGCTGGACGACGTGACGGTCACCCAGACCTCGGCCGTGTGGGAACTCCACCAGGCCGACCCGTCGATGGGGCCGCGCGCCCTCTACCGGGCGGCCATCCGGATCGGCCGGGACCACATCGCGTCGGTGGTCAACACCCTGGTGCTGGCCTACGCGGGCGCCGCGCTCCCCCTGCTGCTGCTGTTCTCGATCGCGAACAGCAGCATGGGGTCGGTGGCCAACAGCGAACTCGTCGCGGAGGAGATCGTACGGACCCTCGTGGGCTCGATCGGGCTCGTGGCCTCGGTGCCCATGACCACGGCACTGGCCGCGCTGGTGGTCTCCGCGGACCGTCCGGGCTCCCCGGGCGCCGCTCCGGCGGCCGGGCCGGCCCGCGGTGGCCGGGGCCGGCGCCGGCGCAAGCGCTGAGGAGGCCGGCAGGTACGGGCGGGCCGCGCCTCAGCCCGCGTTCTGCTCGTTCTGCTGCTGCGACTCGGTGAGGATCTTGGAGAGTGCCTCGTCGAGGTGGTCCTCGAAGTCGCCCGAGTTGCGCTCCTGACCGAGCGGAACAAGCCGGTCGGTGCGGTCGAGGAACGCGACGAGGGGTGCCGCGCTGGCGCGGAACAGGGCCCGGTCACCACCGACCTGAAGCCGGATGTGGACGTCGGACAGCTCCTCGGGGTCGGTGGGTGCGATGCGTACGTCGCCGTCACCGCACGGCTTGTTGATGCCGTCGAGGAGGAGTTCCCGGCCGAACGCCCAGGTCACAGGGGCATCGCCGGGAAGGTGGAAGGTCAGACGGATGGCGTAGGGGTCACGCGCGTCGTACCGGAGTTCCACGGGAATCCGGAACGAGAGCTCCTCGGAAACGAGGAAACTCATCATGACCTCTGCCTGTACCGACTCGCGCATTGCCTACCCCGCTGTAGTGGAAGTGGCCAGGAATGATCCCCCAAAGCCCTCTTGACAAGAGTGGTGGAAGCGCCAGCAGATCACAAGGAGTGAGTTTTCAGATACTGATAGAGAGCGGAAGGGTGTTCAGCAAAGTATCCACTTCGATCCGTAGCTGATCAATTGCAGTCAGCAACCGGTCTTCCTGGTGCAAGGGGAGGGAAATCGCCAGGGTCGCGGCCGTATCACCGGTGGCGACCGGGATGGCCGCGCACACCGTGCCGAGCGCGTATTCCTGACGCTCGGTCACGGGCCGCGTCCGTTCGAGGGAGCAGATCCGGCGCTCCAGTGACCGGAGATCCCGCACGGTGTAAGGGGTGACGGCCTCGACGGGATGACGTTCGTAGTGGTCCCTGCGCGTCTTCTCGTCGAGCTGGCCGAGCAGGCACTGGCCGACGGCGTGCGCGTGGGCGGTCTCCCGGAAATCGGCCCACTCCTCGCAGGCGGGGGCGGCCTCGGAGGCCGAGACGCCCAGGACCTCGATCTCACCCTCGCGGTAGACCGCGAAGTAGACGGGGGCCCCGACCGCGTCGCGCAGGCGTGCGAGGGAGTCGAGGATCATGCCGCGACGTTTCTGCTGGAGTCCGCCGCCGACGAGCCGCCCGGCGGCGGCGCCCAGCACGAAGACCCCGGCCTCCCGGCGCAGATAGCCCTCGTGCGTCAGGGTCCGCAACAGGTGGTACGCGGTGGACAGCGGCAGCCCGGCCTCGCGCGCCAGCTGTTTCGCCGGGGCTCCCCCGTCGTGGGAACCCGCTGCTTCGAGCAGCCTCAGCGCCCTGCGCACCGAACCGATCAGAGTCGGCACACCGGCGTTGTGAACCGGAGACAAAGCTCACCCCCAGGCGTGGCGGCGGGCATCGGGGGCCCGCCTTGCGGGGGCCGCCCCCGCGTGTGCCGTGGCCCCTGGGGTCGTACTCGGCGATTGTTGTGCATCACCGCAGTTCAAAGCGGTGTCACCAGCGTTCGGTGCCCAGGTGGCGGCAGAGAGCGCCACTCTATCCACCGGCTCTTGAGGTGGAGGTGGTTTAACACCGTACGTTCCCTCGGCTGGCTCAACGCCGGAGCCGACCGGCCCGGACCGCCCCGCCCGCCGCTCCTACCACTGGCCGGAGGAGGACTTCTCACCACCGCTCTTGACCTTCTTCACGACGAAGACCAGACCACCGACGAGCGCGACGAAGAGCAGCGCCTTGAAGGCCAGACCGATGATGGCGCCGAGCACGCTGGTGATCACTCCACCGAAGACGAACAGCGCCAGCAGCGGTACGGCGACCCACCTGACCCACCAGGGCATGCCCGCGAATGTCTTCCGGATGCCGTCCATGTCCATCTCCTCGTCCTCACCCTCGTCCGTGACTTCCTGCTCACGAGGGTAGGAGGCCACGGCCCGGGGCGGGGGCCCGTGAGCCCCCGGACTCCCCTGACCCGCCCCCTAGGGGGATCGGGGGAGCGACCCTCAGCCGACGGCCCGGTCAGCCGGCCCGGTCAGCCCTCCGGAGGGGAGAAGACCACCATCACCCGCAGGTCCTCGGAGATGTGGTGGAACTTGTGCGCCACCCCCGCCGGGACATAGACCACGCTGCCCCGCGCGACCGCCGTCGTCTCCTCCCCGACCGTGATCGCGGCCCGGCCGCTCACGACGAAGTACACCTCGTCCTGACGGTGCGGCTGCTGCGGATCGACCTGCCCCGCGTCGAGCGCGTACAGCCCGACCGACATGTTCCGCTCACGCAGGAACTGGAGGTAGGCGCCGTCGTTCGCGACGCGCTCCGCTTCGAGCTCGTCGAGCCGGAATGCCTTCATCGTCGTTGTGCCCCTTGTGCTCGTGCTGTGCTGCGGCATCCACTGATGTGCTGATGTGCCACCAGGATCTTCTCTGCAACGATCAGACACATGACGAATTTCGTAGTCAAGACGCTCGCCAACGCGGCGGCCCTGGCCGTAGCGGTCTGGCTGCTCGCCGGCATCACCCTCGACGACGGCAGCCTGGGCCGCCAGACCCTCACCCTGATCCTGGTCGCGCTGGTCTTCGGCCTGGTCAACTTCATCGTCAAGCCCGTGGTGAAGCTGCTCTCGCTGCCGCTGTTCATCCTCACCCTCGGCCTGTTCACCCTCGTCGTGAACGCCCTCATGCTGCTCCTCACCTCCTGGCTGGCCGAGCAGTTCGACCTCAGCTTCCACGTCGACGGTTTCTGGACCGCGGTCGTCGGCGGCCTGATCATCTCCGTCGTCTCCTGGGCCGTGAACATGGTCCTGCCCGACAAGGACTGAACGGACAGCCCCGCACGGCGTCCCGGCAGCCGCCCGGTAAGGGCCACCACCACCGGACCGGTGGCTTCCGCCCTCCGGGACGCCGGGGCGCGAGGCCCTGAAGGAGCCCAGCACGTGAACACGTACGACCACGAACAGGCCACACCGGGCAGAGCCACCGGAGCCCCGGGGGCCACCCCCGCCCACCGGCTCGGCGACAGCACCCTGGCCGTCCGCGCCGGACTGCCCGAGCCCGTCAAGAACGAACCGACCCTGCCCGGCCCCGTCTTCGCCGCCCACTTCCACCTCCCCGGCGACGTCGAGGGCCCGTACACCTACGGCCGTGACACCAACCCCACCTGGACCCTGCTGGAACGGGCCGTCGGCGAGCTGGAGGCCCCCGGCCAGGAGGTCGACACCGTCGTCTTCGCCTCCGGCATGGCCGCGATCTCGGCCGTCCTCCTCTCCCAGGCACACACCGGCGACACCGTCGTCCTGCCCGACGACGGCTACCAGGCGCTGCCGCTGCTACGGGACCAGCTGGAGGCGTACGGCATCCACGTACGCACCGCCCCCACCGCCGGGGAAGCCCAGCTCGCAGCGCTCGACGGAGCCCGGCTGCTGTGGATCGAGACCCCCTCCAACCCCGGCCTCGACGTCTGCGACGTACGGTGCCTCGTGGACGCCGCGCACGCGGGAGGGACCCTGGTCGCCGTCGACAACACCCTCGCGACCCCGCTCGGGCAACGCCCCCTGGAACTCGGCGCGGACTTCTCCGTCGCCAGCGGCACCAAGGGCCTCACCGGCCACGGCGACCTGCTCCTCGGCTACGTCGTCTGCCGCGACCGGCAGCTCGCCGCCCGCGTCCGGCAGTGGCGCAAGATCGTGGGAGCGATCCCGGGTCCGATGGAAGCCTGGCTCGCCCACCGCTCCCTGTCCACCCTCCGGCTGCGCGTCGAACGCCAGTGGGCCAACGCCCTGTCCGTCGCCGAGGCGCTGGCCGGCCGGCCCGACGTGAGCGGGCTGCGCTACCCGGGCCTGCCCGCGGACCCCGCCCACACCACGGCCACCCGCCAGATGCGGGGCTACGGGTCGGTGGTCTCCTTCACCCTGCCCGACCGCGCGCACGCGGAACGCTTCATGACCGCCCTGCACCTGGTCGAGGACGCCACGAGCTTCGGTGGCGTACGGTCCACCGCGGAACGGCGCGGACGGTGGGGAGGCGACGCCGTACCGGAGGGATTCATCCGCTTCTCCGCCGGGGCCGAGGACGCCGAAGACCTCGTCGCGGATGTCCTGCGCGCCCTTGACCGGGCAGGTCACCACCACTGACAACCGCGAGGAAGGGCGGTCCGGGCCTCCCCCCTGGTGACTCGGACCGCCTCGGGTTCCGCACGTGAAGAACCACGCGGTCAAGGCTAATTGACTCTGCGTCAGAGTCCAATCACGGTAACGACAGGGGTCTATCGGCATATTTATAGTTGAAGGCCCCACCGAGAGGGCCCGCCATGGACCTCGCCCTGCTGCGCACCTTCATCGCCGTGCACCGGGCCGGCTCGTTCACCCGCGCCGCCGCGCTCCTCGGGCTGTCCCAGCCCGCCGTCACCTCCCAGATACGCACCCTCGAACGCCAGCTGGGCCGACCCCTGTTCCACCGCCGCCCCCGCGGCGTCACCCCCACCGCCGTCGGCGACGAACTCGCCCACAAGACCGCCCCTCACCTCGACGCCCTGCTGCGGATCACCGAGGCCGAGCAGGAGGCCGCCGGCGCGTCACGCACCCTGCACATCGCCGGGCCGCCGGAGTTCCTGTGCCTGCGCGTACTCCCCGCCCTCGCACCCCTCGTCGGCCAGGGCCACACCCTGCGCACCACCCTTCGGGCCGACGCCGAGGAAACCCTCGACGGACTCGCCGCCGGACACCACGACCTCGTCGTCACCACCGCCCACCCCCGCGGCGGACTGTTCACCGCCACCGCCCTGTGCGACGAGGAACACGTTCTGGTGGCCGCGCCCTACTGGGCCGCCCTCGTCGACCCGGACCAGCTGCGCGACAAAGGACCCGCCGCCGTCGACGGCATCCCGCTCGTCGAGGTCCACGAGAGCCTGCCGCTCTTCACCCGCTACTGGACCGCCGTCTTCGACACCCCGCCCGAGGCCGCCGCCACCGTGGTCGCCCCCGACCTGAGAGCCGTACTGGAATGCGTACGGGCCGGCGCCGGACTCGCCGTCCTGCCCCGCTACCTCTGCCAGGGCCCCCTCTCCCGCGGCGAGATCGTCGCCCTGCTGGAGCCCCCCGTACCACCGCTGCGCACCTGGTTCCTCGTCGTACGGACCGGCGGTCTCGCCCTCGCGCACCTCGCCCGGGCCCACGACCGGCTGCTGCGCGCCTCCGTGCACTGGTGAGCCCCTCCGGTTTCCGGCCCTGGCGCGTTTCAGAACCGGAGCCACGGGCCACTCTTCTCCCATGACCGAACGTCCCGTGGTCAAACGCACCGCCCGCGCGATCCTGCTCGACGGTGACGACCTGATCCTCATCAAACGCACCAGGCCCGGCGTCGATCCCTACTGGCTCACCCCGGGCGGAGGGGTGGAGCCCTCGGACACCACCGTCGTCGACGCCCTCCACCGGGAGGTCCACGAGGAACTCGGCGCGAAGATCACCGATGTGGTGCCCTGTTTCGTCGACACCGTCGAGCACATCGCCGACGGGGGAGTGACCGGCGTGAAGGTGCAGCACTTCTTCGTCTGCCATCTCGAATCGATGGACCCGGACCAGCGTCACGGCCCCGAGGTGGAACAGCCCGAAGGCGAGTACGAGATCGTCCGCGTGCCCTTCAGCCGGATCGGCATCGCCGCCGTCCACCTCGTCCCGCTGTCCCTGCGCCACTACCTCGACGGCAACATCGAGGGCGTGCGCGCCATGCACGCGCCCGACCTGGGCTGAACTCCACCGGCCCGCACCACGGACGGCCCCCGGCAGGCGGATCAGCGGCTTCCCCGAGGGGGAACGGGGATGTTCCCGCGCTCAGCCGGCGACGCCCGCCAGCTCCTCGACCGCGTCATGCCGAATCCGCTCACCCGGTATCCCGATCCGCTTGAGCTCGTCCACACCGCTGCGGATCATCGCGGCGGGCCCCGACACGAACGCGTCGTACGAACTCCACGGCCCGTGCTCACCGACCGCCTGCGGAAGTTGCCCGGCCAGCCCGTCCCCGACCACCGGACGCACCGAGAGCCAGGGGTGCGAACGCTGCAACTCCAGCAGCGTGTCCTTGTCGTACAGCCCGTTGTCGCTGCGCGCCCCGAAGAACACCTCCATCGGACGCCGCGCCCCGTGCTCGGCCACATCTTCGATCAACGCCTTGATCGGGGCGATCCCGGTGCCGCCGCCCAGACAGAGCATCCCGTTGTCCGTGCTGTGGTCCACCACCATCGACCCGGTCGGCGGCCCTAATCGCAGCACGTCCCCGGGCCGGGCCCGGCGCACCAGCGCGTTCGAGACCCAGCCCGCCGGAACGGCCTTGACGTGGAAGGACAACAGGCCGTCCGGGCGCGGGGCCGAGGCGAAGGAGTAGTGCCGCCACACCCTCGGCCACCAGGGCGTCTCCAGGCTCGTGTACTGGCCCGCCAAAAACGCGTACGGCTGGCCGGTCCGGACCGTCAGCACCGCGATGTCCGGCGTGCGCAGTTCGTGGGAGACCACTTCCGCGTGCCACCACGCCGGGGCCCGCATCTCGTCCTCGGCCGCCGCGTCGATCATGATCTGGGAGATCGCGGTGTACGCCCGCACCCACGCGGCCTGCGCATGCGGCCCCCAGCTGACCGTCGCGTACCGGGCCAGCGCCCCGATGAGGGCCTCGCCCACCACCGGATAGTGGCCCGCCAGTGTGCCGTACTTGCGGTGCCCGGCGCCCAGCCGGCGCAGGTAGGGGACGAGCACGGCCGGGTTGTCGATGTGCTCGGCCGCCGTCAGCAGGGCCTTCAGCAGCCGGTCGCGCTGCGCGTCCATCGCGACGGGGAACAAGCCGCGCAGGTCCGGGTACCCGGTGAAGACCAGGGCGTAGAAGTACGAGGTCACCCTGTCGGCGACGGGCGCGACCTCCGCGAGGGTCCGGCGGATGAGCAGGGCGTCCGGGGAGGGGTCGGCCGCGCCGCCTCCGGAAGGTACGCGGGCCGTCTCCCATCTGTCCGGTCTGGTGGGCGGAGCGTCCATGGGGTGCCTCGCTTCGAACATCTCGGTCAGTCTGCACGCGCCACGGCCTTCGGCTCCGTGGTTCCGGGTTCCACAGCGTGCCAGCCGGTCCGGAGGGCCACAGGCAAACACCGAAAACCAGGTTTCGAACCCGCTTTCCCCTTAAAATGCCTCCACTCCCCGACACTCCCGGCGTCGAAGCTCCGCACCGGTGGGCACCCGTAGCTCCCGGCCGGCCCCGCAGACCGGGCGAAGTACCCGTCCTGGCGGGCCGCGTCATCCCCGGCCGGTGTTTCACGTGAAACACACCGCCGGTTTCACGTGGAACACCGGCCGGGGCGGTTCCGGGGCCGCCGCACTCCACGTGGAAGCCGTCGTGTTTCACGTGAAACACGAAGGCTGAACGGCACTGTCACCCGATGCCACGCCAGCCCTGCGGGTCCGTCCCGCCGGGCACCGGAGCCTGTGCGTCGTACGGCTCCCTGGTGAACACGAAAGAGCCGAGATCGAGATGGCTCACCGAACCGTCCGGCCGACGCACGGCCCGCAGCACCTCACCCGCGTAGTAACCGGACAACCCCGTCCAACTGCCGTCCGGCTCCGCCCGGAAACGGGCCGTGCGCCCGGCCGCACCCATCGGACCGAGCTCCAGCAGCCCGTCAGCCGTCAGCCGCACCGCGTACGCCGTCGTCCCCCAGTACCAGGGCCCGCACAGTTCCAGCGCCACCGGACCGGCCCCGGAGAACGGCCGCCACGGCTCCGGGAACCGCGGTTCCGCCTCCGCCACGATCGCCATCAGCTCGGCGGCCACCGCCGTGACCGGCAGCCCGGACGTGCAGTTCGCCAGGACCACCACCGCCACGTCGTCCGCCTCGCTCAGCCACAGACCCGCGAGGAACCCCGGCAGCGAACCGCTGTGGCCCACGAGCCGACGCCCGCCCCCGTCCATCAGCTGCAGGCCCAGCCCGTACCCGGCCTCGGCGACACCCGGCTCCGGAGGAGAGGCCGCGGTACGCATCTCCCGTACCGTCTCCGCGCTCAGCACCCGCTCGTCGCCCCGCAGCAGGAACTCCGCGAACCGGGCCAGGTCCCTCGTCGTGGACCACAACTGACCCGCCGGAGCCATCAGCCCCAGATCCTCCACCGGCTCCGCCATCATCACGTCCGCCCAAGGGTGCACCGCCCACCCGTCCTCATGGGGGGCCTGCGGGTCCGGCGTCGTACGGTCCAGCCCGAGCGGTTCGAGCACCTCGGCCCGCAGCACTTCGCCCCACGGCTTCCCGCGTACCGCCTCCACGAGCGAACCCAGCACCGTGTAGCCCGGGTTGGAGTAGTGATGGCGCCGTCCGGGCTCGTGCCGGAACGGCTCCTCACCCAGGACGTCGGCGAGTCCGGGCCTCAGCAACCCGGGCGTCCGCTCCCACCAGGCCCCCGGAGTCTCCGCCGCCAACCCGCCGGTGTGAGCCAGGAGCTGACCCACGGTCACCTCTCCCACACCCGTCCCCTGCAGGTGCTTCTCCACCGGATCACCCAGGGCCAGCAGCCCCTCGTCACGCAGCCGCAGCACCAGAACCGCGGTGAAGGTCTTGGTGATCGACCCGATCCGGTACTGCACGCCCCCGGCCGGGCCCCGGCCCTCGGCAGAACCCCGGGCCCCTTCCCAGAGCACCCTCCCGCCCCGCGCCACGGCAGCGACGACCGACGGCGCCCGCCCCTGACTCTGGGCGACGGCGATCCGGTGCCGCAGCGCGCGCCGGGTGGCAGGGAGCAGTTCCAGTTCTTCAGAGAGAGCATCCATGACCGGATGCTACGTGTTGGCCATGTCCACGAAACGGGAGTAATGCCCCTGGAAAGCCACCGTGATCGTCGCCGTGGGACCGTTTCGGTGCTTCGCCACGATCAGGTCGGCCTCACCCGCGCGGGGGGACTCCTTCTCGTACGCGTCCTCACGGTGCAGCAGGATCACCATGTCCGCGTCCTGCTCGATCGAGCCCGATTCACGCAGGTCGGAAACCATCGGCTTCTTGTCGGTGCGCTGCTCCGGACCACGGTTCAGCTGGGAGAGCGCGATCACGGGGACCTCCAGCTCCTTCGCCAGAAGCTTGAGGTTTCGGGACATGTCCGAGACCTCCTGCTGACGGCTCTCGGGACGGCGCGAACCGCCCGACTGCATCAGCTGGAGGTAGTCGATGACGACGAGCGACAGGTCGTTGCGCTGCTTGAGCCGCCGGCACTTCGCCCGGATCTCCATCATCGACAGGTTGGGGGAGTCGTCGATGTACAGCGGGGCGGCGGAGACGTCCGGCATCCTGCGGGCCAGCCGGGTCCAGTCGTCGTCCGTCATCGTGCCCGAGCGCATGTGGTGCAGTGCCACCCTGGCCTCCGCCGAGAGCAGACGCATCGCGATCTCGTTGCGCCCCATTTCGAGGGAGAAGATCACGCTGGGCAGGTTGCTCTTGATGGAACAGGCCCGCGCGAAGTCCAGCGCGAGCGTGGACTTTCCCATGGCCGGGCGGGCGGCGATGACGATCATCTGCCCGGGGTGCAGGCCGTTGGTCAGCGAGTCGAGGTCCGTGAAGCCGGTCGGGACACCCGACATCTGGCCGCTGCGCGACCCGATCGCCTCGATCTCGTCGAGGGCTCCCTCCATGATGTCGCCCAGCGGCAGGTAGTCCTCGGAGGTCCGCTGCTCGGTGACGGCGTAGATCTCGGCCTGGGCGCTGTTGACGATCTCGTCGACGTCCCCGTCGGCCGCGTAGCCCATCTGTGTGATCTTCGTACCGGCGGCGACCAGGCGGCGCAGGACAGCCCTCTCGTGAACGATCTCCGCGTAGTACTCGGCGTTCGCGGCGGTCGGCACGGACTGCACCAGGGTGTGCAGGTAGGAGGCTCCGCCGACCTTGCTGATCTCGCCGCGCCGGGTCAGTTCGGCGCCGACGGTGATCGGGTCGGCCGGCTCGCCCTTCGCGTACAGGTCGAGGATGGCCTGGTAGATCGTCTCGTGCGAGGGACGGTAGAAGTCGTGGCCCTTCAGGACCTCGACCACGTCGGCGATCGCGTCCTTCGAGAGCAGCATTCCGCCCAGCACGGACTGCTCGGCGTCGAGGTCCTGCGGAGGGACGCGCTCAAAGCCGCCGCCCCCGTCCCAGGAGCCGCCTCCCTCGCGGCCGCGGTCCTGCTGTCCGTCCCCGCCGCCGTTGCGGCGCGGACGGGCGGGCAGACGGTCACCTGGACCGCTGTCGGCCCAAGGGTCGTCCATGGGCTCGGGCATGTTCACCGGGCCACCTCCTCCCGTCCGCAACGCGGACCTCGCCGTGGCACTCTTTCTACGACACGGCTCTGACATTTGGGACACCCGGATCGGCTCTCGGCGAGTCGGGCAACGAACCACGGTAGAGCCGGGAGCGGCGTCAGCCAATCTTGTTATCCACAGGCTGTGTGGATGAGGTGTGGACGACCACGCCAATGCTGTGGGTAAGTGCCGGGAAGCTGTGCACGGACCGGGGGACGACACTGTGGACAAAATCACCTGCCCCACCCCGTTACCCCACCTGACCTGGACTTTCTTTCTCCACCCCCTGTGGGGAAGAAATTTCTTGCCCGTAGTTCCGAGATCGCCTCGAACGGGGTGCGAGGAAGACGCACGTCAGCACCCCAGTAAGGGTTCAGACAGCCTTGTATCTATTACCTGTGGAAGATTAGGTTGAGCGCATGACACAGGTGTCCGACCCACCGAAGGCCACACCGGGCCGACACGACCGGGAGATCATCGCACTCGCCGTCCCAGCCTTCGCCGCGCTGGTCGCCGAACCCCTCTTCGTGATGGCCGACAGTGCCATCGTGGGGCACCTCGGCACACCCCAGCTGGCCGGCCTCGGCATCGCCGCCGCTCTGCTCACCACCGCCGTGAGCGTCTTCGTCTTCCTCGCCTACGCCACCACCGCGGCCGTCTCCCGGAGGGTCGGGGCGGGAGATCTCCAGGCGGCTGTCCGGCAGGGCATGGACGGCATCTGGCTCGCCCTCCTCCTCGGCGCGGCCGTCATCGCCGTGGTCCTGCCCACCGCGCCCTGGCTGGTCTCGCTCTTCGGGGCCTCCGACACGGTCACCCCGTACGCGGTCACCTACCTGAGGATCTCCGCCCTCGGCATCCCGGCCATGCTCGTGGTGCTCGCCGCCACCGGAGTCGTACGCGGCCTCCAGGACACCCGCACCCCGCTCTACGTCGCGGTCTGGGGCTTCACCCTCAACGGGGTCCTGAACGTCGTCCTCGTCTACGGCGCGGACCTCGGCATCGCCGGATCGGCCTGGGGCACGGTCATCGCCCAGTGCGCCATGGCCGCCGCCTACCTGCTCGTCGTCCTCCGCGGCGCCCGGCGCCACGGGGCCTCTCTGCGCCCCGACCCCGCGGGCATCCGGGCCTGCGCCCGGGCCGGCGCACCGCTGCTGGTCCGTACCCTGTCGCTGCGGGCCGTCCTGATGACCGCGACGGCCGTGGCCGCCCGGCTCGGGGACGCCGACATCGCCGCCCACCAGATCCTGCTCTCGCTCTGGAGCCTGCTGGCCTTCGCCCTGGACGCCATCGCCATCGCCGGACAGGCGATCATCGGCCGCTACCTGGGAGCGGGCGACACCGAGGGCGCCAGAGCGGTCTGCCGCCGCATGGTGCGCTGGGGGATCGTCACCGGCACCGTGCTCGGTCTGCTGGTCGTTCTGGCCCGCCCGGTGTTCATCCCGCTGTTCACCAGCGATCCGGCGGTCGAGGCCGCCCTGCTGCCCGCCCTGCTCGTGGTGGCCGTCTGCCAGCCGGTCTCCGGCATCGTCTTCGTCCTCGACGGAGTTCTCATGGGCGCGGGCGACGGCCGTTACCTGGCCTGGGCCATGCTCCTGACCCTCGCCGTGTTCGCCCCGGCCGCACTGCTCGTCCCGGCCGTGGGCGGAGGCCTGACGACGCTCTGGTGGGCCATGACCCTGATGATGCTGGTCAGGATGGTCACCCTCCAGCTCCGTGCCCGCTCCGGACGGTGGCTGATCACCGGGGCCAGCCGCTGAGGGCGTTGTTTCACGTGAAACAGCGTCGCCGACCCCGTTCTCCGCACCGTTTCACGTGAAACATCCGCGCCGTTTCACGTGAAACAACGCCCTCGGTCCGCCCGGAGAACGGCGAAGGGCCGCACCCCAGCGGGGTGCGGCCCTTCACGTGCGGCACTCAGGCGGCGATGACCTCGACACCCAGGTTCGCAACGACCTCGGCGTGCAGACGCACGGAGACCTGGTACGAACCGAGGGTCTTGATCGGGGACGCCAGCTCGACGCGACGCTTGTCGACCTTCGGACCACCGGAAGCCTCGATCGCCGTGGCGATGTCGGCCGGGGTCACGGAACCGAAGAGGCGGCCGGTGTCACCCGAGCGGGTGGCCAGACGCACCTTCACGGTTTCGAGCTTGGCCTTGAACTCGTTGGCCTGCTCGATGGTCGCGATCTCGTGGATCTTGCGGGCGCGGCGGATCTGCGCCACGTCCTTCTCGCCACCCTTGGTCCAGCGGATCGCGAAACCACGCGGGACCAGGTAGTTGCGAGCGTAACCGTCCTTGACGTCGACGACATCGCCGGCGGTGCCGAGGCCAGAGACCTCGTGGGTAAGGATGATCTTCATTATTCGGTCACCCTTCCTTATCGCGCGGTGGACGTGTAGGGCAGCAGCGCCATCTCACGGCTGTTCTTCACGGCCGTGGCGACGTCACGCTGGTGCTGCGTGCAGTTGCCGGTGACGCGGCGGGCACGGATCTTGCCGCGGTCGGAAATGAACTTCCGCAGCATGTTCGTGTCCTTGTAGTCCACGTACGCGGTCTTGTCCTTGCAGAAAGCGCAGACCTTCTTCTTAGGCTTGCGCACAGGCGGCTTCGCCATGGTGTCTCTCCTGTGTGATCAAGAAGTGGGGGTGCGAGCTGCCCTAGAAGGGCGGCTCGTCCGAGTAGCCACCGCCGGAGCCGCCGGAGCCGCCGGAGCTTCCGCCCCAGCCGCCACCGCCGCCGCCGCCCTGCGGCTGACCGCCGGCCGGCGCGCTGGACGCCCACGGGTCGTCGGAAGGTGCTCCGCCGCCCTGCGGGGCGCCGCCACCGGGGGTTCCGCCCCAGTTGCCGCCGCCGCCCTGCGGCTGACCGCCGCCGTACCCGCCCTGGCCACCCCGGCCCGTGGTCTTGGTGACCTTGGCCGTGGAGTTCTTCAGGCTGGGGCCGACTTCCTCGACGTCCAGCTCGTAGACCGTGCGCTTGACACCCTCACGGTCCTCGTACGACCGCTGCTTCAGCCGGCCCTGCACGATGACGCGCATGCCCCGCTGAAGGGACTCGGCGACGTTCTCCGCCGCCTGACGCCAGACCGAGCAGGTCAGGAACAGGCTCTCGCCGTCCTTCCACTCATTGGTCTGCTTGTCGAAGGTGCGGGGAGTGGACGCGACACGGAACTTCGCGACCGCCGCACCCGAGGGGGTGAAGCGCAGCTCGGGGTCGTCGACGAGATTGCCGACGACCGTGATGACGGTCTCGCCTGCCATGGGTGAACCTCTCGGCGGGGATTGCTGCTGGGCTGCTGTGCTACTCGATCCCGATTACCGCTGAACCGAAGTTCAGTGGGTCTCGGGGCGAAGGACCTTGGTCCGGAGAACCGACTCGTTCAGGTTCATCTGCCGGTCGAGCTCCTTGACGACCGCAGGCTCGGCCTGAAGGTCGATGACCGAGTAGATGCCCTCGGGCTTCTTCTTGATCTCGTAAGCGAGACGACGACGGCCCCAGGTGTCGACCTTCTCGACCTTTCCGTTGCCCTCACGGACGACGGAGAGGAAGTTCTCGATCAGCGGGGAGACAGCGCGCTCCTCGAGATCGGGGTCGAGGATGACCATCACTTCGTAGTGACGCATGTGGAACCCACCTCCTTTGGACTCAGCGGCCACGGTCGTTCCGTGGCAGGAGGGTCGTGATGCGTGCCGCACGATGTCCGAGAACAGACACCGCGCAGACCGTACAGACTACCTGCTCACCTCCTTCCGGTTGAAATCCGGCGGTGGAAGGCCACAATCTGTATCCATCGGGTGTGCTCGGTGCTATGCCCCCGGCTCCTCCGGAGGCGGCCCCGCAGCACCGCTCTGCTTCAGCCAGGAGGTGCCTTCCGATGGCACAGGCAATGCGACGCCAGTCCTCCATCTCGCTCTTCGCGACCGACGGCAAGCCTCACCCGCTGCAGGACGCCCTGCTCGCGGTCACCCTGATCCTCGGCGCCGTGGCGTTCGTCACGGCGTTCTTCCACAATCTGCACCTGCTCAGCTCCTGGACCGGGCTGATCGGAATCCTGACCGGCGCGTACGGACAGTTCATCTCCGTCACGACACGCGAGCGCTTCGCACTGATCGTCGGCCTTGGCGCCTCTGCCATCGGCTTCTTCCTCGGCATGGCGCACGGCGGCCTCTTCGGCGGCGTGCTGGGCTGACCCGGGACACCTCCGCGACGGGAGCGCCGGCCGACGCCCGGCCCGGGCCCCCGGCCCGTCCCCCAGATGGGTGGCGCCCCCGTCGCAGTAGGCTTCGCGCCATAGCCAGCGAAGCCGCCGGAGGAGACGCCCCGCATGAGCCTGTCCCTGAGGACCATCAGCCGAGAGCAGCATCTGGGTTACCTCCAGAGCCTGCCCTCGGCGAGCCACTGCCAGGTCCCGGCGTGGGCCGACGTGAAGAACGAGTGGCGTTCGGAGAACCTCGGTTGGTTCGACGGCACCGGCGAACTCGTCGGCGCCGCCCTCGTGCTGTACCGGCAGCTGCCCAAGGTGAAGCGGTACCTGGCGTACCTTCCGGAGGGCCCGGTCATCAACTGGTACGCCCCGAACCTGAACGAGTGGCTCCAGCCGATGCTGGCGCACCTCAAGCAACAGGGCGCCTTCACCGTGAAGATGGGCCCGCCGGTCGTCATCCGCCGCTGGAACGCGACCGCCATCAAGGCCGGCATCCAGGACCCCGACGTCAAGCGCCTGCGTGACGTGGAGGCGTCGGTCATCGAGCCCCGCGCCTTCGAGGTATCCGACAAACTCCGCCGCATGGGCTGGCAGCAGGCCGAGGACGGCGGCGCCGGTTTCGGTGACGTCCAGCCCCGCTACGTCTTCCAGGTACCGCTGGCCAACCGCTCGCTGGACGACGTCCTCAAGGGCTTCAACCAGCTGTGGCGCCGCAACATCAAGAAGGCCGAGAAGGCCGGCGTCGAGGTCTTCCAGGGCGGCTACGACGACCTGCCGACCTGGCAGCACCTGTACGAGATCACGGCCGTGCGCGACAAGTTCCGCCCGCGCCCGCTCAGCTATTTCCAGCGCCAGTGGACGGCCCTCAACTCCGAGGACCCCAACCGGATGCGGCTCTACATCGCCACGCACGAGGGGGAGCCGCTGGCCGCCGCCACGATGCTGACCGTCGGCCAGCACGTCTGGTACTCCTACGGCGCCTCCGCCAACCACAAGCGCGAGGTCCGGCCCTCGAACGCGATGCAGTGGCGCATGCTCCGCGACGCGTACGCGCTCGGCGCCGGGGTCTACGACCTGCGCGGCATCTCTGACACTCTGGACGAGAACGACCACCTGTTCGGGCTGATCCAGTTCAAGGTCGGCACGGGCGGCGAGGCCGTCGAGTACGTCGGCGAATGGGACTTCCCGCTCAACAAGATGCTGCACAAGGCGCTCGACATCTACATGTCGCGCCGCTGACCCCCTTCACCCCATCCCCACACACCGCTGCACCACGCAGCCACCCACGAGAGGTCCCGGACGGGCATGGCGCTCACGCTCTACGTCGACACCGCGCGCTGGCGTGCACACCAGAAGCAGATCCAGGACCAGTTCCCCGGGATGATCCCGGTCTGCAAGGGCAACGGCTACGGCTTCGGCCACGAGCGGCTGTGCGAGGAGGCGACCCGGATGGGCGCCGACGTACTGGCCGTCGGGACGACGTACGAGGCCGCCAGCATCAAGGACTGGTTCAGCGGCGACCTGCTCGTCCTCACCCCGTTCCGGCGGGGCGAGGACCCGGTTCCGCTGCCCGACCGGGTCATCCGCTCGGTCTCCTCGGTGGACGGGGTCCGCGGCCTGGTCGGCGCCCGGGTGGTCATCGAGTGCATGTCCTCGATGCGCCGCCACGGCATCTCCGAGCAGGACCTGGGGCAGTTGCACGCGGCGATCGAGGACGTCCGCCTGGAGGGCTTCGCCCTGCACCTGCCGCTGGACCGCCCGGACGGCTCGGACGCCGTCGAGGAGGTCATCGGCTGGATGGACCGGCTGCGGGCGGCCAGGCTGCCGCTGCACACCATGTTCGTCAGCCACCTGCGCGCCGCTGACCTGGCAAGGCTCCAGCAGCAGTTCCCGCAGACCCGCTTCCGGGCCCGGATCGGTACCCGGCTGTGGCTGGGCGACCACGAGGCGACCCAGTACCGCGGTGCGGTCCTCGACGTCACCCGTGTCGCCAAGGGGGACCGGTTCGGCTACCGCCAGCAGAAGGCCGCGTCCGACGGATGGCTGGTCGTGGTCGCCGGCGGCACCTCGCACGGAGTGGGGCTGGAGGCTCCCAAGGCGCTCCACGGGGTGATGCCCCGTGCCAAGGGCGTCGCCCGCGCGGGCCTGGCCACCGTCAACCGGAACCTGTCGCCGTTCGTGTGGGCGGGCAAGCAGCGCTGGTTCGCGGAGCCGCCGCACATGCAGGTCTCGATCCTGTTCGTGCCTTCGGACGCGACCGAACCGAGGGTCGGCGACGAACTGGTCGCCCACCTGCGCCACACCACCACGCAGTTCGACCGGGCACTCGACAGCTGAGCCGCCCCGGCAGACCGGGCCCGGCCCGCCGGATCACTTCCGGGAGCCGGTGCCCCAGTCGACCCGCTGTCCCCCCGAGGGCGCCGCTTCCCGCGGCGCCCTCGCCGCGTCCGACAGCACGAACACGTCCTCGGCCCCGTCCAGGACACCGCCGGACGGGTCGTCCGAGCCGTCCCGGCGCACGACGTCGCGTTCGGGCATCAGGATGTCGCGGACGACGACCGCGCACAGGTAGAGGGTGGCCAGCAGATGGGCGGCGATCGCCAGCTGGTAGCCCTCCACGGGCAGCCCCTGGTGCTTGTCCCCGCTGGTCGTGTAGGCCAGGTAGAACCAGATCCCGAAGAAGTACACGACCTCGCCGGCCTGCCAGATCAGGAGGTCCCGCCAGCGCGGCCGGGCCAGCGCCGCGAGCGGGATGAGCCACAGCACGTACTGGGGCGAGTAGACCTTGTTGAACAGGATGAAGACGGCGACGACCAGGAAGGCCAGCTGCGCGAAGCGCGGGCGGCGGGGGGCGGTCAGGGCGAGCAGTCCGACGGCCGCGCACAGCAGCAGCGTCAGGCCGGTCGCGTAGGTGTTGGCGTCCTCCAGGGGGTTGCCCGAGCGCTGGGAGATCAGCAGCCACACGGACCCGAAGTCGATCGGCCGCTCCTGGCTGAAGGTGTAGAACTTCTTCCAGCCGTCCCAGGCGAAGATCATGACCGGCAGGTTCACCACCAGCCAGGTACCCGCCGCGCCGAGGACGGCGGCGCCGAACTCGCGCCACTTCCCGGCCCGCCAGCACAGGACGAACAACGGCCCGAGCAGCAGGACGGGGTAGAGCTTGGCGGCGGTGGCGAGGCCGATGAGGACGCCGAAGAGCACGACCCGGCCACGGGACCACATGAGCATGGCGGCGGCGGTCAGGGCGATGGCCAGCAGATCCCAGTTGATCGTCGCCGTGAGCGCGAAGGCGGGCGCGAGGGCGAAGAGCAGGGCGTCCCAGGGCCGGTGGCGGTGGGTGCGGGCGACACAGACGGCGATGACCGCGACGCAGGCCATCAGCATGCCCGCGTTGACCATCCAGTAGATCTGCTCGCGGTACTGCAGCGATCCGCCGCCCGGGGTCATCCAGGAGGCGATCTCCATGAAGAACCCCGTGAGCACCGGGTACTCCAGGTACTCCATGTCTCCGGGGAGCCGGTCGAAGTAGGGCGTCAGGTTGTCGGCGAAGCCGCGTACGGCGTACAGGTGCGGGATGTCGGAGTAGCAGGCGTGGGTGTACTGCGAGCCGGCCCCCTGGAACCACGCCCAGTTGTAGCAGGGCAGCTTCTGCACCATGCCGAGGGCGAACATGCCGAGGGCGACGAGGGCGACGACGCGCACCGGGTTCAGCCAGTGGCCGCCGAGGCGGGCATGGCGGCCGAGCGGGCCTCCGATGAGTTCGCTGCCCGCCGCGGCGACCTCGTCCTGCCGGGTGGGCGTTACCGGGCGGTCCTCGTGCACCTTCGTCATGCGCTCATCCTGCCGTACCCGGCCGGACACGGGGCGAGGGCCGCCGCACGGATGCGACGGCCCTCGTGGACCGGCCCTCGTGGGGCGGAGGGAGCGGGCGGACGGACGGATCAGCCGAGGCCACCGGTGGGCACCCAGCCACTGGCGCCGCCCGGCCGGCCGGGCGGACGGCCCGAGTTCGACGGGGACGGGTGCCCGGTGGGGCGGCCGTCGCCGCCGCCGATGAGCCCGCCTTCGTCACCGTCGTCACCGCCGCCGGTGTTCCCCCCCGTGGGGTTCTCCGGGTCGCAGTACAGCTCCCACGGCTTGCAGGACGGCGTGGCGCCCTTGGAGGGGGTCGGGGTCGGCGAGGGCGTGGAGGGCGTCGGGGTCGGCGAGGGAGAGGAGGGGGAGGGCGTCGGGGTCGGCGAGGGGCTGGGCGAGGGTGCGCCGGAGGCGTCCGCGGTGACGCCGATGGCCTCGGCCTTCGGGAACGATCTGACCGGGGTGCCCTTGAGCGCGGCGCGCATGTACTCGGTCCAGATCACGGCCGGGATGTCGCCACCGTGGATGGAGTCGGTGCCGCCGACCCCGTTCATCGAGATCAGCTTCTTGTCCGCCGAGTTGGGGTCGGTACGGAACAGGGTGACGGCGGTGGAGAGCTCCGGGGTGTAGCCGACGAACCACGCCGACTTGTTCTTGTCGGTGGTGCCGGTCTTGCCGGCGGCGGGCCTGCCGAGCTTCTTGACCTTGATGCCGGTGCCCTTCTGGACGACGTTCTCCAGGACCTCGGTGAGGTTGTCCGCGACGGAGTTGTCCATGGCCCGTTCGGGCTTGGGGGCGTCGAAGCCGGGGAGCTCCTTGCCGTCCTTCTCGACCTTGGTCACCGAGTACGGCTCGTGGTGGGTGCCGGAGGCCGCGAAGGTGGCGTACGAGCTGGCCATCCGGATCGCGCTGGGGGTCGAGGTGCCGAGGGCGAAGGACGCGTTGTTGTTCGGGTCCATCGACGCGTCCAGGATGCCGGTGGACCGGGCCACCTCACGCACCTTGGAGTGGCCGACGTCGAAGACGAGCTGGGCGAAGGGCACGTTGATGGACTTCTCCATCGCCGTGTCGAGCGTCACGTACCCGAAGGAGGAGGGGTCCTCGTTCTTCTGCCGGAACGGCTTGCCGGAGGCGTCGAGCAGCGGCTTGCCCTGGCGGTTGTTGATCACGGTGAGGTCGTCGGCGTTGTACTTGCTGGCGACCGACAGGCCGCGGCCCTTGGAGTTCTGGGTGCCGTACTCCATCGCCGCCGCCAGCACGTAGGGCTTCCAGGTCGAGCCGACCGGGACGCCGGTGGTGTTGGCGTTGTTGGAGAAGTACTTCTTGTCCATGCCCGGTCCGCCGTACAGGGCGACGATCGCCCCGGTCCTGACGTCGATGGAGGCCGCCCCGAACTGGACGAAGGTGTCCAGTTCGGGGCGCTTCTTCTCGTCGAGGAAGTCGTTGCGGGTCTCCTCGACGGCCTTGACCAGGTCGTCCACCTTCGGCTTCTGGAAGGTGGTGTGGATCCGGAAGCCCCCCCGGGCCATCTCGTCGGCCGTGCCGCCCTTGGCCTTCATCACGTACTGCTTGGCCGTCTCGACGAGGTAGCCGGTCTGGCCGGACAGGCCCCGGGCCTGCTCGGACTCGACGCGTGCGGGGAACTCCTTGTGGGTGTCCCGTTCGGTCCTGGTCATCCGGCCCACCGCGACCTCGCGGTCCAGCACCCATGCCCAGCGCTCCCGGGCCCGCTTCTCGTTGGCCTCCGGGGTGGCCGCCGTACCGATGCCGCCGTCCGGGTTGTACAGGTTGGGGCCCTTGAGCATGGCGGCGAGGAAGGCGCTCTCCGAGGGGTTCAGGTCGATGCAGTCCTTGCCGAAGTAGGCGCGGGCGGCGGCCTGGATGCCGTAGGCGTCCCGGCCGTAGTAGGCGGTGTTGAGGTAGCCCGCGAGGATCGTGTTCTTCTCCTCGGAGACGCCCAGTTTGATCGAGATGAAGAGTTCGGTGACCTTGCGCTTGAGCGTCTGGTCGGGGTCCAGGTAGGTGTTCTTCACGTACTGCTGGGTGATGGTCGAGCCGCCCTGGGTGGAGCCGCCCTTGGCCATGTTCACCACGGCCCGCGCGATGCCCATCGGGTCGACGCCCTTGTCCGTCTCGAAGGACTCGTTCTCCGCCGCGATCACGGCGTCCTGCATCGACTTGGGGATCTTCTCGATGGGGACGATCTGCCGGTTCATCGAGCCGCCGGTCGCGACCATCTGGCTGCCGTCGGCCCAGTAGAAGACGTTGTTCTGTGCCTGGGCCGCCTTGTTCGCGTCGGGCGTGTTCACCATGGCGATGCCGATGCCCGACCCGGCCGTGATGATCGCGAAGCAGCCCAGGGCCGTGCCGCCGACCAGCTTCCAGGACGGCATGAAGCGCTTCCAGCCGCCCTTGTCGGACCGCGGGTAGTTGATGAAGCGCTGGTCCGGGCCGCCCCCGGCCCCGGTCGGCCCCCGGCCCGGCCGGCCGCCGCCGCGTCCTCGGCCACCGGACCCCCGGCGGTCGGCGAGGCGGGCCTCGGCGCGGCTTCCGCGGGGGGGGTGTGCCGCGTACGGGCCGCCGGGGGACGCGGTGGGAACGTCGCGTCCGGTCCCGGCATCACGGTCCGGGCGCTGCTGGGCGGCCCGGCGGGCCGCGGCGCGTCCGCCGCCTTGGGGCTGTGGCGGCTTACGACGGTGCTCGCTCATCGAACGACTACTCCTCGGGCAGGCCAGTGGCCTGGAAGCGGCAGGTGAGTTCCGGTTCCCCCGGTGTCATGGCGCACAGACTACGCACGCTCAAAACCCGATCAGTGCCGAAGTTCACCCCAAATCAGGCAACTTGCCTCGTCCGAATTGATGATGTGACGCCGGTCACCACGCCACCTCTTGTCGCCGGAGGTCACCCGTTCTATCGTCTGGATGTATCGAGCCGATACATCAGCTCGGAATAAAGACTTCAGAGGCGGAGGAGGGGCGGGCGGATGAGCAGACGCTCAGGCATCCTCGAATTCGCCGTCCTCGGCCTGCTTCGCGAATCCCCCATGCACGGCTACGAGCTGCGCAAGCGGCTCAACACCTCGCTGGGGGTGTTCAGAGCGTTCAGCTACGGAACGCTCTACCCCTGCCTCAAGATGCTGGTCGCCAACGGCTGGCTGATCGAAGAGCCGGGCAACGCACCGGAGGACGCCCTCGCCGCTTCACTCGCAGGGCGCCGCGCCAAGATCGTCTACCGGTTGACGGCCGCGGGTAAGGAGCACTTCCAGGAGCTCCTCACCCACACGGGTCCCGACGCCTGGGAGGACGAGTCCTTCGCCGCCCGCTTCGCCTTCTTCGGCCAGACCGAACGAGACGTACGCATGCGGGTGCTGGAGGGCCGCCGCAGCCGGCTGGAGGAGCGCCTGGAGAAGATGCGCGCCTCACTGGCCCGGACGCGGGAGCGGCTCGACGACTACACGCTCGAGCTGCAACGGCACGGCATGGAGTCCGTGGAGCGCGAAGTGCGCTGGCTGAACGAGCTCATCGAGAGCGAGCGGGCGGGACGGGATCGCAGACGACCCGGGCCGCCCGACGGAACCACGAAATGAGGTCCTGCGCCTCGCAGGCCTCGTCCGAGAACAAACAGGGAGCAACCGGAATGGGTTCGGTTCGCGTAGCCATCGTCGGCGTGGGCAACTGCGCCGCCTCACTGGTGCAGGGCGTCGAGTACTACAAGGACGCCGACCCGGCGGCCAAGGTCCCCGGTCTGATGCACGTCCAGTTCGGCGACTACCACGTGCGTGACATCGAGTTCGTCGCCGCGTTCGATGTCGACGCGAAGAAGGTCGGCCTCGACCTCTCGGACGCCATCGGCGCCAGCGAGAACAACACCATCAAGATCTGTGACGTCCCGAACGCGGGTGTCACCGTGCAGCGCGGCCACACCCTGGACGGTCTGGGCAAGTACTACCGCCTGACCATCGAGGAGTCGGCCGAGACCCCGGTCGACGTGGTCCAGATCCTCAAGGACCGTCAGGTCGACGTCCTGATCTGCTACCTGCCCGTCGGCTCCGAGGCCGCGGCGAAGTTCTACGCCCAGTGCGCCATCGACGCCAAGGTCGCGTTCGTCAACGCCCTCCCGGTCTTCATCGCCGGTACCAAGGAGTGGGCGGACAAGTTCACCGCGGCCGGTGTCCCGATCGTCGGCGACGACATCAAGTCGCAGGTCGGCGCCACCATCACGCACCGCGTGATGGCGAAGCTGTTCGAGGACCGCGGTGTCCGTCTTGAGCGCACCATGCAGCTCAACGTCGGCGGCAACATGGACTTCAAGAACATGCTGGAGCGTGACCGGCTGGAGTCGAAGAAGATCTCCAAGACGCAGGCCGTCACCTCGCAGATCCCCGACCGGGACCTCGGCGAGAAGAACGTCCACATCGGCCCGTCCGACTACGTCGCGTGGCTCGACGACCGCAAGTGGGCCTATGTCCGCCTTGAGGGCCGCGCCTTCGGAGACGTCCCGCTGAACCTTGAGTACAAGCTGGAGGTCTGGGACTCCCCGAACTCCGCGGGTGTCATCATCGACGCCCTGCGCGCCGCGAAGATCGCAAAGGACCGCGGCATCGGCGGCCCGATCCTGTCGGCGTCGAGCTACTTCATGAAGTCCCCGCCGGTGCAGTACTTCGACGACGAGGCGTACGCGAACGTCGAGAAGTTCATCACGGGCGAGATCGAGCGCTGACCGAACCCCAGGGTCCTTTCGGACACCTGGACTTCGGCCGGTCTTCCGCGGAGGGTCCCCGGGCAATGTGCCCGGGGACCCTCCGCGTATGTGACCCTTGCCCTCATGCCTGTCGTACGTGATCTGCGCGTACTCCTGCGCCTGAAGGACTTCCGCGACCTGCTCGCCGTACGGCTGCTCTCCCAGGCGGCGGACGGCGTCTACCAGGTCGCGCTCGCCACCTACGTCGTGTTCTCCCCGGAGAAGCAGACCTCTCCCGCGGCCATCGCCTCGGCCATGGCCGTACTGCTGCTGCCCTACTCCCTCGTCGGCCCCTTCGCCGGAGTGCTCCTGGACCGCTGGCGCCGCCGCCAGGTCTTCCTCTACGGCAACCTGCTGCGGGCCTTCCTCGCCTGTGTCACCGGTGTCCTGATCGTCACGCACGTCCCCGACTGGCTGTTCTACGCCTCGGCGCTGTCCGTGACGGCCGTCAACCGCTTCGTCCTCGCCGGGCTCGCCGCCTCCCTTCCCCGGGTCGTCGGCCCCGGCCAGCTCGTCACGGCGAACGCCCTGTCCCCCACCGCGGGCACCCTCGCGGCGACCGCGGGCGGCGGGCTGGCCTTCCTCGTCCAGCTGCTGGCCGCCGACTCCAACACGCTCGTCGTCCTGCTCGGAGCCGGCCTCTACCTGTGCGCGGCCCTCGCCTCGCTGCGCCTGCCCGCCGCCCTCCTCGGACCCGATCAGCCTCCCGGCCGGGTCCATCCCTCCCTCGCCGAAGGCGCCGCCCTGACCGTCCGGGGCATGGTGGAGGGCTTGCGCCACCTGGCGGCCCGCCGGGAGGCCGCCCGGGCTCTCACCGCGATGACCATGATGCGGTTCTGCTACGGGGCCCTGACCGTCATGCTGCTGATGCTCTGCCGCTACTCCTGGTCGGACGACGAGGCCGGCGGTCTGGCCCTGCTCGGGGTCGCCATCGGTGTCTCCGGCGCCGGATTCTTCGCGGCGGCGGTCATCACGCCCTGGGCCGTCGGCCGGCTGGGCACCCGCGGCTGGATCGTCGTCTGCGCCGCCGGGGCAGCGGTCCTGGTCCCCGCGCTCGGCCTGTTCTTCGCTCCCGGCCCGATGCTGGTGGCGGCTTTCGTGCTCGGCCTCGCCACCCAGGGCGCCAAGATCTCCACCGACACGGTCGTCCAGTCCCGGGTCGACGACGAGTTCCGGGGCCGGGTCTTCTCCGTCTACGACGTCCTGTTCAACATCGCGTTCGTCGGCGCGGCGGCGGTGGCCGCCCTCATGCTCCCCGCGGACGGACGGTCCGTGCCGCTGGTCCTGTGCGTCGCCGCCCTCTACGCCGCGACCGCGGTGCTCCTGGGACGCCCCCGGCGTGTTTCACGTGAAACGAGCCGACGACGTTTCACGTGAAACCGGGAGGCGGCGGTGTTTCACGTGAAACACCGCCGCCTCCCGCCCCGTGTCACGCCTGCGCGGCCCACCATTGTCTGAGGGCCGCGACCGCCACGTCACGGTCCATCGGGCCGTTCTCCAGCCGCAGCTCCAGCAGGAACGCGTACGCCTTGCCGATCACCGGGCCGGGGCCGACGTCCAGCACCCGCATGATCTCGTTGCCGTCCAGGTCGGGCCGGATCGCGTCCAGCTCCTCCTGCTCCTGGAGCTGCGCGATGCGCTCCTCCAGCCCGTCGTAGGTGCGGGAGAGGGCGTTGGCCTTGCGCTTGTTGCGCGTGGTGCAGTCCGACCGGGTCAGCTTGTGCAGGCGCTCCAGCAGGGGACCGGCGTCGCGGACATAGCGCCGCACCGCGGAGTCGGTCCACTCCCCGTCCCCGTAGCCGTGGAAGCGCAGGTGCAGCTCCACCAGCCGGGACACCTCCTTGACCAGGTCGTTGGAGTACTTCAGCGCGGTCATCCGCTTCTTGGTCATCTTCGCGCCCACCACCTCGTGGTGGTGGAAGGAGACCCGGCCGTCGTGCTCGAACCGGCGGGTACGGGGCTTGCCGATGTCGTGCAGCAGGGCCGCCAGCCGCAGCACCAGGTCGGGGCCGTCCTCCTCCAGCGCGATCGCCTGTTCCAGCACGATCAGCGAGTGGTCGTAGACGTCCTTGTGCCGGTGGTGCTCGTCGCTCTCCAGCCGCAGCGCGGGCAGCTCGGGCAGGACCCGGTCGGCCAGCCCCGTGTCCACGAGCAGACCCAGGCCCTTGCGCGGGTGGGCGGAGAGCAGCAGCTTGTTCAGCTCGCCCTGCACCCGTTCCGCCGAGACGATCTCGATCCGGCCGGACATCTCCTTCATCGCCGCCACGACCTCGGGGGCGACCTCGAAGTCCAGCTGCGCGGCGAAGCGGGCGGCCCGCAGCATCCGCAGCGGGTCGTCGGAGAACGAGGCCTCCGGGGTACCGGGGGTCCGCAGGACACCCGCCTGGAGATCCTCCAGGCCACCGTGCGGATCGACGAACACGTTGCCGGGCAGCGCGACGGCCATCGCGTTCACCGTGAAGTCCCGGCGGACCAGATCCTCCTCGATCGAGTCGCCGTAGGAGACCTCCGGCTTGCGCGAGGTCCGGTCGTACGCCTCCGAGCGGTAGGTGGTCACCTCGATCTGGAAGCCCTGCTTCTGCGCACCGACCGTGCCGAAGGCGATACCGACGTCCCAGACCGAGTCGGCCCATGGCCGGACGATCTTCAAGACCTCCTCCGGACGCGCGTCGGTGGTGAAGTCGAGGTCGTTGCCGAGACGCCCGAGCAGCGCATCGCGGACGGACCCTCCGACCAGGGCGAGGCTGAAGCCCGCCTCCTGGAATCGGCGGCCGAGCTCGTCGGCGACAGGGGCGACCCGCAGCAGTTCACTCACCGCGCGGCGCTGCACCTGACTCAGGGCACTGGGGTTGTCTTCGTTGGCGTTCGGCACAACAGAAAAGGGTACGTGCCCGGCCCGGCCGGAGCTCACTCGTTTCCCGGCGACCCCGGCACACGGCGCCCGAAGGGCTGTGCCGATCATGTGGGGCAAGGCGCGGCACTCGCGCACAGCGCGTCTCGTTACCATGCGTGGACGCACAGACGACGACCACTGACACTTCGAGGAACGGGCGAGCGCGTGGCCGAGGCGGCAGAGATCCAGGGGGCGGTCCCCGTCCTCGTCCGGCGCCGATGGCTGCGGCGCACGGCCGTCCTGCTCGCCGGGACGCCGGTGCTCGCCGCTCTCGTCTGCTCTCCCGTTCCACCGGCCCAGGCCGCCGAGGCGGCCGGCGTGGACGTCCAGCTGGTCTCCATGGCCCCCACCGCCCCGGTCAAGGGCGACACCCTCACCCTCTCCGGCACCGTGGTCAACAACGGCCGCGAGACGATCACCGAGGCCCGTGTGGGGCTGCGGGTCGGCCAGCCGCTGGCGGACCGGTCCGCCATCAACGACGTCACGGAGAAGCAAGGGTTCCGGGCCGGTTCCGACCCGGGCGAGATCGATCGCGCCTATGCCGTGAAGATCCCCTCGCTGCCCTCGAAGAGCAGCCAGGAGTTCACCCTCAAGGTGCCGGTGAACAATCTGCCCCTGGGCAAGGACGGCGTGTACCCGCTCGGCGTCTCCCTGTCCGGGACCAGCGAGAGCCGCCCGTCCGAGCAGGTCCTCGGTATCAAGCGGACCTTCCTGCCCTGGCAGCCGGAGACCTCTTCCAAGCGCTCCCAGCTCACCTACGTGTGGCCGCTGATCTCCACCACCCGGGTGACCGCGGAGACCGGCTCGGACGAGCAGCAGACACCCGTCTTCCTCGACGACTCCCTCGCCGACGACCTGCGGCCCACCGGACGCCTGGGCCAGATGGTCGCTCTGGGCAGGGAGCTGCCCGTCACCTGGGTCATCGACCCCGACCTGCTCTACACGGTCGACGCGATGGCCAAGGGCTACCGGGTCCGCAGCCCTGACGGGAAGCCCGTCCAGGGCAGGAACAAGGCCGTCGCCGAGGAGTGGCTGAGCTCCCTGGAAAACGCCGTCCAGGGCAAGAAGGTCGTCGCCCTGCCCTTCGCCGACCCCGACATCGCCTCTCTCGCCCATCACGGCAAGGACGTCTCGGGCACGCTGGGCCAGCTGCGGCCCGCCACCGACAAGGCGAAGCAGGCCGTCGAGACGGTCCTGCACGTACCCGCCTCCACCGACTTCTCCTGGCCGGTGGAGGGCGCCATCGACCCGTCGATCGTCAACGTCGCCACCTCGGCCGGCGCCCACAACATCCTGACGCGCAGCGACAGCCTCCAGGAGACCGGAGCCCTGGGCTACACGCCCTCGGCCGCCCGCCCCATCGGCGCGGGCACCACCGCCGTCGTCGCCGACACCGCGCTCTCCACCGCCTTCGAGGGCGACATGCTCCGCGCCGAACCCTCCACCCTGGCCGTGCAGCGGTTCCTCGCCCACAGCCTCGCCCTCAACCTGCAGAACACCGACGAGCAGCGCAGCTTCGTCATCCTCCCGCAGCGGATGCCGTCCGCCGGTCAGGTCCAGTCGATGGCCACCGCCCTGCGGGGCCTCCAGGCCGGCCGCTGGACCCAGCCCTCGGACCTCGAAGCCGCTGCCGCCGCCAGGCCCGACCCCGGCGCCGCCACCCAGGTACCGGGCGCGGGCCAGTACCCCGAGGCCCTGCGCAAGCAGGAGCTGCCGGTCTCCGCCTTCGAGGAGATCCGCACCACCCAGACCACCCTCGACCACTTCAAGGTGATCCTCGCCGCGCCCGACCGCGTCGAGATCCCCTTCGGCAACACCACCAACCGGGAGATGTCCACCTCCTGGCGGGGCCGCCCCGAGGAGGCCCGGCTCTACCGGGCCCAGGTGCAGGCGTACCTGATCGGCCTCACCGAGAAGGTCAAGGTCATCCCCAAGTCCGACGCCACCCTGTCCGGACACAGCGCCACGATCCCGGTCAGCGTCCAGAACAGCCTCGTCCAGGACGTCCACAATCTCGTCCTGCGGGTGAAGTCCGCCAACCCCACGCGCCTGATGTTCGGCAACAGTGGTCAGGCCGAACAGGAAGTCACCGTCCAGGGCGGGCACAGCCAGGCCGTAAAGTTCACCGCGAACGCCACCGCGAGCGGCCCCGTAGAGGTCACCGCGCAGCTCTTCACCAAGGACGGCAGCCCCTACGGCAAGGCACGGACCTTCACCGTCGATGCCACCGAGATCACCCCGACCGTCATGCTCGTCATCGCCGGCGGCGTGCTCCTCCTCGTCCTGGCGGGCATCAAGATGTACGCCAGTCGCAAGCGTGTCGCAGCGCGCGCGGCCTCCGAGGAGAACACGCAGCAGAGTGACGAGTCCCCGGACACCGGACCGCAAAGCGCCGACGGGTCCGGGACGGGTGAGACAGTGGACCGTTGAGCGATGCCGTGGCCGGTCGGCCTGGGGACGATGAGGTGGGGTTTCGATGAACGCGCCGTACGACGGTGACCGTGCGCAGGGCACCGGTGGGCCAGCGCCCTACCAGGGTGCTGCCCCGGGTGCCCCGGTGCCCGGACAGGTTCCCGCGCCTGTGCCCGCGCCGGAGCGTGACCCGTATGTCCATGACGCCTACGACCACGACCCGTACCGGTCGCAGGACCTGTCGGCGCAAGACCCCGTCGCCGAGGTCCTCTACGACCGGGCCGCGCACCCCCCGCCGCCGCCCGGCACCTACCAGGAGCCCGGCCCGCTCTACGCGGCCCCGGCCACCCCCTCGTACACCCCCGACCCGCGCGTCTGGGCCCAGACCCCGCCGCCCGAGCCGGACGGCCCCTCACGTCATCTGCCCTACGGCGACCACGCCACCACCACGCAGTTCGTCGGCGTGGACTCCCTCGTCACCAAGGCCGCGGACCCGCAGCCCGGACCCGATGCCTTCACCCATCTCTACCGGGACCAGCAGACGGCCCCCCGTACCCCCGTCGAGGACGCCCCGGTCGCCGCACCGGCCCCGGGCAAGCCCGCCGGCCGGGCCTCCGGCCTCCTCAAGTCCAGCGCCCTCATGGCCGCCGGCACGATCGTCTCCCGCATCACCGGCTTCCTGCGGACCCTGGTCATCGCCGGGGCCATCGGCGTCGGCACCTTCAACGACACGTACCAGATCGCCAACACCCTGCCCACGATGATCTACGTCCTCGTGGGTGGAGGCGCCCTCAACGCCGTCTTCATCCCGCAGCTGGTACGGGCCATGAAGAACGACAGCGACGGAGGGGAGGCGTACGCCAACCGCCTCCTGACCCTCGTCGTGGTCCTGCTCGCGGCCGTCACCACCGTCTGCGTGCTCGCCGCACCGGTGTTCATCACGATGATGTCGCCGAAGATCGCCTCCGACCCCCACCAGATGGAAGTCGCGGTCGCCTTCGCCCGCTACTGCCTGCCCACCATGTTCTTCATGGGCGTCCACGTGGTCCTCGGCCAGATCCTCAACGCCCGGGGCCGCTTCGGCGCGATGATGTGGACCCCCGTCCTCAACAACATCGTCGTCATCGCCACCTTCGGCGCCTTCATCTGGGCCTTCGGCGGCTTCACCACCTCCGGCGTGAACGCCGCCACCGTCACCACCGACGGCATCCGCCTGCTGGGCCTGGGCACCCTCCTGGGCCTCACCGTCCAGGCCCTCGCGATGCTCCCCTACCTGCGTGACGCCGGGTTCACCCCGCGCCTGCGCTTCGACTGGAAGGGCCACGGCCTCGGCAAGGCCGCCCGCCTGGCCAAGTGGACCTTCTTCTTCGTCCTCGCCAACCAGGTCGGCCTCGTCGTCGTCACCCAGCTCTCCACCTGGGCCGGAGCCGTCGCCGAGAAGCAGGGCCACCCCGGCACCGGCATCACCGCCTACAACTACGCGCTGCTGCTGTGGCAGATGCCGCAGGCCATCATCACCGTCTCCGTCATGACGGCCGTCCTGCCCCGCATCTCCCGCTCCGCCCACGACGGGGACGCCGCCGCCGTACGCGACGACATCTCCTACGGACTGCGCACCTCGGCCGTCGCGATCGTGCCCTGCGCGTTCGCCTTCCTCGCCCTCGGCGTCCCCATGGCCACCCTGCTCTACGCGGGATCGGGCGCGGGCGCCCAGAACATCGGCTACGTCCTGATGGCCTTCGGCCTCGGACTGATCCCGTACTCCGTCCAGTACGTCGTCCTGCGCGGCTTCTACGCCTACGAGGACACCCGGACCCCCTTCTACAACACCGTCATCGTGGCCGCCGTCAACGCCGCGGTCTCCGCCGCCGCCTTCTTCGTGCTCCCCGCGCGCTGGGCCGTCGTCGGTATGGCCGCCGCGTACGGTCTCGGCTACGCCGTGGGCGTCGGTGTCGCCTGGCGCCGCCTGCGGACCCGTCTCGGCGGTGACCTCGACGGCGCCCACGTGATGCGCACCTACGCCCGCCTCACCGGCGCCTGTGTTCCCGCCGCCGTCGTCGCGGGCGCCGCCGCCTACGCGGTCACCCAGTGGCTGGGCAGCGGAGTCACCGGCTCCGCCGCGGCCCTCGCGGCCGGCGGTGTCGCGCTGGTGGCCGTCTTCCTCATCGCCGCCAAGCGGATGCGGATCGAAGAGCTGAACGCCATGGTCGGGATGGTTCGCGGACGACTGGGGCGCTGATGCGCACAACCGTCACCCCCCATCATGTGTCGTGCATAGGGGCGGACTGTGGGCACAATTGGCTTGGCTTCGCAGACTGGCCGACAGCGTGCAACGGATGGGGAGGCAGGAACGACGGTGGCGGAACGTAGCACGGCTGCCGTCGACGTGGCCGACAACAGCGGCGATGAGCCGCCGGCCGCGCAAGCGGCCCAGGCCACGGCCGACGGGGTGGACACCCAGGACGGACGAGCCGCGGACGGACCCGTGCCCGAGAAGGACGGCGAGCACAAGAACGCGGCCCCCGCAGCCGCACCCGAACTCCACAGCGGCCACAAACTGGCCAGGCGCTACCGCCTCGAAGAGTGCGTCACCCGCTTGGACGGATTCAGCAGCTGGCGCGCGATGGACGAGAAGCTGCGCCGCGCCGTCGGGGTCCACCTCCTGCCCTCCGACCACTCCCGGGCCCGCGCCGTCCTGGCCGCCGCCCGCTCCTCCGCCCTGCTCGGCGACCCCCGGTTCGTCCAGGTCCTGGACGCCGTGGAGGAGAACGACCTCGTCTACGTCGTCCACGAGTGGCTGCCCGACGCCACCGAACTCACCACGACCCTGGCCGCCGGCCCCCTGGAGTCCCACGAGGCGTACCAGCTCGTCAGCCAGATCTCCCAGGCCATGGCCGCCGCGCACCGCGAAGGTCTCTCCCACCTGCGCCTGACGCCCAGCGCGATACTGCGCACCTCCACGGGCCAGTACCGCATCCGCGGCCTCGCCGTGAACGCCGCCCTGCGCGGCATCACCAGCGACACCCCCCAGCGCGCCGACACCGAAGCCATCGGCGCGCTCCTGTACGCCGCCCTCACCCAGCGCTGGCCGTACGCGAACGACGCCTACGGCCTCACCGGCCTGCCCAAGGGCGTCGGCCTGATCGCACCGGACCAGGTCCGCGCCGGCGTCCACCGGGGTCTGGGCGAACTCGCCATGCGCGCCCTCGCCAACGACGGCGCCACCGCGTCCCGGCAGGAACCCGCCTGCACCACCCCGGAGGAGCTGGCCAAGGCCGTCGCCGCGATGCCCCGCATCCGGCCGCCGGAGCCCGCGTTCACCGCCCCGCCGGAGTATCAGCACACCACGTACCAGCAGGGCGCCTACGGCCGCCCCACGACCCCCGGCATGGCCTCCGCCAAGCCCCTCCCGGTCGTCCCCCCGCCGCCCCCGCTGCAGAGCCGTACCGGCCGGGCCCTCAAGTGGGGCGTGGCCGCTCTGCTGATCGCCGCGCTCGGCCTGGGCAGTTGGCAGCTCGCGGACACGCTTCTGGACCGCATGAACCAGGGCAGCAGTACCAGTGAACAGCCCCCGGCCCCCAAGGGTGACGACGCTCCGAAGAAGGAACCGACTCCGCTCACCGTCAAGACGGCCGTCGAGTACTACCCCGACGGCAAGGCTCAGAACCCGGACCTGGTCCCCAGGTCGTACGACGGGGACACCTCCAGCTACTGGCGCACCAAGAGTTTCAAGAACGGTCCGGAGATCCAGCTCAAGCCCGGCGTCGGGATCATCTATGACCTCGGCGCGGAGCACGAGGTCAGCGACGTTTCGATCGGGCTCAAGTTCCCGGGGAACCACACCACCCTGGCGCTGTACGCGGCAGACTCCCTGCAGCCGAACAAGTCGGTCGGGGAGATGAAGAAGATCACGGGCACCAAGACCGAGGAGACAGAGGTGCACCTGACCGCGGAAACCCCGGTCAAGACGCGCTACGTGCTCCTGTGGATCACCGCGATGCCGGACGCCCCGTACGCCGATTACAGTGACGCCGGCTACAAGCAGGGCATCACGGACGTGAAGTTCAAGGGCTGACGCACGCCAGGGGGGCTCACCGTTGGACGAAGCCGCGACCGGCGACCGCAGTGACCAGGAACTCCTGGCCCTGCACGTCGCCGGGGACCCCGACACCTTCGGTGAGCTCGTACGCCGCCACCGCGACCGGCTGTGGGCCGTGGCCCTGCGCACCCTCGGCGACCGGGAAGAAGCCGCCGACGCCGTCCAGGACGCCCTCGTCTCCGCCTACCGGGCCGCGCACACCTTCCGCGGCGAGTCCGCCGTCACCACCTGGCTGCACCGCATCACCGTCAACGCCTGTCTCGACCGCGCGCGCAGGACGGCCTCCCGCAGAACCTCCCCCCTGGACGACACCGACCGCCTGGAACACCTCCTGGAGCCCCATGAGTCCGCCGCGGCTCCGGCGGAGCGCCGGGACCTCCACCGCCAGCTCCTGGCGGCGCTCAACACCCTCCCGGCCGAACAGCGGGCCGCCCTCGTCCTCGTCGACATGCAGGGCTACCCCGTCGCCGAAGCCGCCCGCGTCCTCGACGTGCCCGTCGGCACCGTGAAGAGCCGGTGCGCCCGCGGCCGGGCGAAACTCGCCCCGATCCTCACCCATCTGCGCATGAATGCCGGGGATAAGACCGCCGCCGAGCGGGGAAGGAACCGGACGCCGGGGACACCCGTCCCACCAGCGGCAGAACCCAGGGACCCCGACACAGTGAAGGGCGGAGGTGGACGGCCGTGAGCCCCACACCCGGTACGACCGGCACGATCCGGCACCCGGACGTCTCGGAGATCTCCGACCTGACCGAAGGACTCCTCCCCCCGTCCCGGACGGCGGAAGTCAGCCGCCACCTCGGCGACTGCGCCCTGTGCGCCGACGTCCGCACCTCCCTGGAGGAGATCCGGTCCCTCCTCGGCACCCTCCCGGGACCCCCCAGAATGCCCGCCGACCTGGTCGGCCGTATCGACGCGGCGCTCGCCGCCGAGGCACTCCTCGACGCCACCTCACCCCGTGACCGGACGACGCCTCCTCTGCGCCTGCGCACGGAAGACCACGGTGTTTCACGTGAAACATCGCCCTTCCCCCTCACCGGACAGGCCGTCCGGAGGCCCTCCGGACGGCCCCACGGCGTGGGCGGCCCCGGTCGGCGCCGGGCCCGCCGCCGTATCGCCGTGATCGCGGGCACGGCCGGAGCCGCCGCCTGCGCCCTCGGGATCTTCCTGTTCAGCGGCTTCTCGGGAACCCCCGCACACCACGCCACCTCCCGCAGCAACGCCGCGAGTGCCGCCGCCCAGCCACCCTCCGACGGCGCGTACACCTCCCAGAGCCTCCGGAGCAGCGTCCACCGGCTCCTGGCCTCCGGGCCCGGCGCCCGGAAGGCCGCCCCCGAGGAGCGGAGCAGCACCTACGGGGAGAACACCGGACCCGCCTCCGGACTGGCACCCGAAGACGCCCGGACATCCCCGGTCCCCTCCTGTGTCCAGGCCGCCACCGGCCGCTCCGACACCCCCCTCGCCACCGAGCGCGGAAGCTACCAGGGCACCGACGTCTACCTCCTCGTCCTCCCCCACACCGGCGACCCCACCACGGTGGACGCCTACCTCGTCGACGCCCACTGCGGGAACAGCACCCCCGCCACCCCCGGAAAGACCCTTCTGACCAGTAGCTATCCCCGAAGTTGACACGTTGGGACCGGGACAGGAACGGGCAGGGAATGCATGCGCCGTAGGATCAGTTGGGGTGGATGAGAGTCCACACCGGCCCCCGGTAGGCAGCAGGCAGTCCGCAGAGACGAGGAATTAACCCGTGAGCGACGTACGAAACGTGATCATCATCGGCTCCGGGCCGGCCGGCTACACGGCTGCCCTGTACACCGCACGCGCCTCGCTCAGCCCCCTGGTCTTCGAGGGCGCCGTCACCGCCGGTGGCGCGCTCATGAACACCACCGAGGTCGAGAACTTCCCCGGCTTCCAGGACGGCATCATGGGCCCGGACCTCATGGACAACATGCGCGCCCAGGCCGAGCGCTTCGGTGCCGAGCTGGTCCCGGACGACATCGTGGCCGTCGACCTCACCGGTGACATCAAGACCGTCACCGACACCGCCGGTACCGTGCACCGCGCCAAGGCCGTCATCATCACCACCGGCTCCCAGCACCGCAAGCTCGGCCTGCCCAACGAGGACGCGCTCTCGGGCCGCGGCGTCTCCTGGTGCGCCACCTGCGACGGGTTCTTCTTCAAGGACCAGGACATCGCCGTCGTCGGCGGCGGCGACACCGCGATCGAGGAGGCCACCTTCCTCTCCCGGTTCGCCAAGTCCGTCACGATCATCCACCGCCGGGACAGCCTGCGCGCCTCGAAGGCCATGCAGAACCGTGCGTTCGCCGACCCGAAGATCAAGTTCGCCTGGGACAGCGCGGTCGCCGAGATCCACGGCGAGAAGAAGCTCTCCGGCCTCACCCTGCGCAACACCAAGACCGGTGAGACCTCCTCGCTCCCCGTGACCGGCCTCTTCATCGCCGTCGGCCACGACCCGCGCACCGAGCTGTTCAAGGACCAGCTGGAGCTCGACGACGAGGGCTACCTCAAGGTCACCGCCCCCTCCACCCGTACCAACCTCACCGGCGTGTTCGGCGCAGGCGACGTCGTGGACCACACGTACCGTCAGGCCATCACCGCCGCGGGCACCGGCTGCTCCGCCGCCCTCGACGCGGAGCGCTTCCTCTCCGCCCTCGCGGACGTCGAGCACGCCCACGCGACGGTCTGACCCCGTACCACCCCCGCACCACACACCCCGCAGGAACAAGAAGGAGGCCGCTGTGGCCGGCACCCTGAAGAACGTGACAGACAAAGACTTCGACGAGAAGGTCCTCCAGAGCGACAAGCCCGTCCTGGTGGACTTCTGGGCCGCCTGGTGCGGCCCGTGCCGCCAGATCGCCCCGTCTCTTGAGGCCATCGCGAAGGAGTACGGCGACCAGATCGAGATCGTCAAGCTCAACATTGACGAGAACCCGGCCACGGCCGCCAAGTACGGCGTCATGTCCATTCCGACGCTCAACGTCTACCAGGGCGGCGAGGTCGCCAAGACCATCGTCGGTGCCAAGCCCAAGGCCGCCATCCTGCGCGACCTCGACGGCTTCATCGAGGTCAAGACCGCCTGACAGCAGCAATGTTTCACGTGAAACGGGGCCGCTCCCTCTGACGAGGGGACGGCCCCGTTCTCATGTCCGCTCACAGCGGGCGCAGCACCGGCTCCTTGCGGGCCCCGCCCAACAGCCGGTCCAGAGCCAGCTCCACGTCTTCCTTCCATGACACCGCCGACCGCAAATCCAGCCGCAACCGTGGGTGCACGGGATGCGGCCGGACCGTCTTGAAGCCCACGGCCAGCAGATGGTCCGCCGGAAGCAGACAGGCCGGCCCCTCCCACCGCGCGTCCCCGAACGCCTCGATCGCCCGGAACCCCCGCCGCAGCACATCCTTCGCCACCGTCTGGACCATCACCCGCCCCAGGCCCTGCCCCTGGTAGCCCGGCGCGATCCATGCCGTGATCAGCTGCACCGCGTCCGGCGACACCGGACTCGTCGGGAACGCCGTGGCCCTCGGCACGTACGCCGGTGGCGCGTACAGCACGAATCCCACCGGAACCTCGTCCACGTAGACCACCCGCCCGCACGAACCCCACTCCAGCAGGACGGCGGAGATCCACGCCTCCTTGTCCAGCGCCGGAGTACCCGCCTTCACGGCGGCCTCACCACGGACCGGGTCCAGTTCCCAGAACACACAGGACCGGCAACGCCGGGGCAGATCCTTGAGGTTGTCCAGCGTGAGCGGTACCAGCCGACGACCCATGACCGCATCGTATCCACTGCCCGAATCAGCCGAAACCGCAGCACGGCAAAGGGCGGGCCGTACCGGTTCCCACCGGTACGGCCCGCCCTCGGCAGACCGGGGATCACTCCCCGGGAACGCCCGGCTCCAGTACCCGGCCCTCACCCGGCGCCAGCGTCCCCAGAATCCGCTCCAGATCGTCCATCGACGCGAACTCGACCGTGATCTTGCCCTTCTTCTGGCCCAGATCCACCTTCACCCGGGTCTCGAACCGGTCCGACAGCCGCGTCGCCAGCTCACTGAGCGCCGGAGCCACCCGGGCACCCGCCCGCGGGCCCCTCGGCTTCACCCCGCTCGACGACTGCGAACCCAGCAGCGTCACGATCTCCTCGACCGCACGCACCGACAACCCCTCGGCCACGATCCGGTGGGCCAGCCGGTCCTGCTCCCCGGAGTCCTCCACCGACAGCAACGCCCTCGCGTGCCCCGCCGACAGCACCCCGGCCGCCACCCGGCGCTGTACCGAAGGCGACAGCCTCAGCAGCCTGAGCGTGTTCGACACCTGCGGACGCGAACGCCCGATCCGGTCCGCCAGCTGATCGTGTGTGCAGCTGAAGTCCCGCAGCAGCTGATCGTAGGCCGCAGCCTCCTCCAGCGGATTCAACTGTGCCCGGTGCAGGTTCTCCAGCAGCGCGTCCAGCAGCAACTTGTCGTCGCCCGTGGCCCGGATGATCGCCGGAATGAACTCCAGCCCGGCCTCCCGGCAGGCCCGCCAGCGGCGCTCGCCCATGATCAGTTCATAACGGCTCGCAGCCGCCTGCCGCACCACCACGGGCTGAAGCAGGCCGACCTCCTTGATCGAGGCCACCAGCTCCGCCAGCGCGTCCGCGTCGAACACCTCACGCGGCTGCCGCGGGTTCGGTGTGATCGCGTCGATCGGAAGCTCCGCGAAAGCCGCTCCCGCCGCGCCCGACCCGGCCACGGCCGTCGGCTCTCCCGCCGAGGCCGGTGTTTCACGTGAAACATCGGCCTGAGCCAGCGCAGCGAGCTTCGCCGCTGTCGTCCCACGCTCCGACGTCAGCGTCGGCACCGCCGACGGAGACGTCGACCCCGCGCCGATCGCCGATGTCGCCCTCTCCTGCGGAGCTGCGGGAATCAGCGCACCGAGCCCCCGTCCCAGCCCCCTGCGTCGCTCGCTCACTGGATCCCCTCCACCGCACTCTGCGTGCTGTTCATGCCCGCGCCCAGATGGACGTGACGGGCGTCGTACTCCATCCCGACCCCTCGGAACGCGATCTCCCGCGCCGCCTCCAGATAGGAGAGGGAACCACTGGAACCCGGGTCATACGTGAGCACCGTCTGCCCGTAGCTCGGCGCCTCCGAGATACGCACCGACCTCGGGATGCTCGTCCGCAGCACCTCCTTGCCGAAGTGGCTGCGCACCTCCTCCGCCACCTGCGAGGCCAGCCGGGTCCTGCCGTCGTACATCGTCAGCAGGATCGTCGACACATGCAGCGACGGATTCAGATGAGCCCGCACCAGATCGACATTGCGCAACAGCTGCCCCAGCCCCTCCAGTGCGTAGTACTCGCACTGGATCGGGATCAGCACCTCCGCACCGGCGACCATCGCGTTCACGGTCAGCAGGCCCAGCGAGGGCGGGCAGTCGATCAGGATGTAGTCGAGCGGCTGCTCGTACGCCTGGATCGCCCTCTGGAGCCGGCTCTCCCGTGCCACCAGCGACACCAGCTCGATCTCCGCACCCGCAAGATCGATCGTGGCCGGAGCGCAGAACAGCCCCTCCACGTCCACCACCGGCTGGACGACCTCCAGCAACGGCCGGCTGTCCACGAGAACGTCGTAGATCGACGGCACATCCGCATGGTGGTCGATACCCAGCGCCGTGGACGCGTTGCCCTGCGGGTCGAGGTCGATCACCAGGACCCGGGCGCCGTTCAGGGCCAGTGACGCCGCCAGATTCACGGTCGTCGTGGTCTTGCCCACGCCGCCCTTCTGGTTGGCGACCACCATGACCCGGGTCTGCCCCGGCCGGGGCAGCCTTCCACCGGAACGCCCCGGCCCAGCCGCGTACGGATGGGCCGGCCGGCCGATGGGTTCGTTGTCCACCAGGGGCGGAGACGATGTTTCACGTGAAACATCCTCGCCCGGTGATTCGGATCGGGGACCGGGGACCGGATCGGCCATCGGCCCCGCGAGGTTGGCTTCGGACCGCACGGTGTCACTCTCCTCGGCATCAGGCTCGCGATGAACAGAGCCTGCCATGGCGCCCGGGCCACGAACCAGCGGGGCCCGTACTTCTGTGGATGAATCCCCCGTTGTGGACAACTCCGTCCCCCCCAAGGGCCTACGCGGCCGGGGGGACGCAGCCGCACGACCGCGGCTGATGATTCCGTGCAGCAGAGAGCGACGTTTCACGTGAAACACGATGCCCGGACGGAGACAGCAGGCCGCTACGACACTCCGAAATCCGTACCTATAGGACCCGACCCACCCAGAACTCCGCCATCCGCCAGAAGATCCCGGAAGATCAGCGACGTCGGCGCGTACGGCTCACCCGGGCCGCCTTGGCCCGCTTGGCCGCGAACCTCACCCCACCGGGGCTCTCCCCGACCTCGACGCGCACCACCGTCGACAGCGGATCGACCACGCCCTCGCCCACGTGCAGCACCGAGGTCTTCACCACACCGAGCTTCGTCAGCGCGGCCTTCGCCGCCACCAGCTCCTCATCGGCGGTGTCGCCCTTCAGCGCCAGCATCTCCCCGTACGGACGCAGCAGCGGCACACCCCAGCCCGCCAGCCGGTCCAGCGGAGCCACCGCGCGCGCCGTCACCACATGCACGGGCTGCAGCTTGCCGAGAACCTCTTCGGCCCGCCCACGCACCACCGTGACATGGTCCAGTCCGAGCAGCTCCACGACTTCCTGAAGGAAGTTCGTCCGCCGCAGCAGCGGTTCCAGCAATGTGATCTTCAGGTCCCGCCGGACCAGGGCCAGCGGGATACCGGGCAGGCCCGCGCCCGAGCCCACGTCGCACACGGTGACGCCTTGGGGCACCACCTCCGAGAGCACCGCGCAGTTCAGCAGGTGCCGCTCCCACAACCGCGGCACCTCACGCGGCCCGATCAGGCCCCGCTCGACTCCCGCGTCCGCGAGCAGCTCCGCGTACCGCACAGCTTCCGGGAAAAACTCACCGAACACCGCACGCGCCTCTTCAGGCGCCGGGGGAAGCTCCGCTGCCTCCGTCACGGGGACCGTCCTTCCGTACCGCACTGTTTCGAAACTGGCTGGAGCCCCGTCGTCCTCAGGAACGTCGCACCCCCACGGCCAGGCTGACAAACTTCGGCCCCGTCTGCGACACAGACGGGGCCGAACACTCGTGTCTTCCGGTCAGGCCGGGAGCACAACGACGAAGCGCTGCGGCTCTTCACCCTCGGACTCGCTCCGCAGACCGGCCGCCGCCACCGCGTCGTGGACGACCTTCCGCTCGAACGGGGTCATCGGCGCCAGCTCCATCGGCTCGCCCGACTCCTTCACGTCAGCCGCCGCCTGCGCACCGAGCGCCGCCAGCTCCTCACGCTTCTTCGCCCGGAACCCGGCGATGTCCAGCATCAGCCGGCTGCGGTCCCCGGTCTCCCGGTGCACCGCGAGGCGGGTCAGCTCCTGAAGAGCCTCCAGGACCTCGCCGTCGCGGCCCACGAGCTTCTGCAGGTCACGGCCGGAGTCGCTGACGATGGACACTGCGGCCCGGTCGGCCTCGACGTCCATGTCGATGTCGCCGTCCAGGTCGGCGATGTCCAGCAGACCCTCAAGGTAGTCGGCCGCGATCTCCCCCTCCTGCTCGAGGCGGGTCAGGGTGTCGCCGCCCTCAGCGGCAGTGGTGGTGGTGCCTTCCGTCACGGGAGAGACTCCTTCTTACTTCTTGGGAGAGGGCTTGCTGGGCGTCTGACGCTGCGACTTCGACTGCCGCTTCGGCTGCTGCCGCTTCGCGGCACTGCCGCTGCTCGCCGCGTCCGAGTCGGCCGTGGCCTCAGAACTCTTGATCACAGAGCCGTCCGCCTGCGCGGCCATACCCTGCTTCGTCAGCGCGGTGATGAACTTGCGCTCGTTGTCGTTACGGTCCGGTCCCTTGGCCACGATCGCCGCGACGATCTTCTTCCGGCCCCGGCCCTTGACGTCACCGTGCGAGCTGACGCGCTTCAGCAGACGGGTCAGGTACTGGTCCTGCGCCGTGCTGCCCGGCGTCGGGTTCTGGCTGATCACGTACATCTGCTGGCCCATGGTCCACACGTTGGTGGTCAGCCAGTAGACGAGGACACCGACGGGGAAGTTGACACCCATGACGGCGAAGATGACGGGGAAGATGTACATCAGCATCTTCTGCTGCTGCATGAACGGCGTCTTGACCGAGAGGTCGACGTTCTTCTGCATCAGCTGGCGCTGCGTGTAGAACTGCGACAGCGACATCAGGATGATCATGATGGCGGTCACGATGCGCACATCGGTGATCGAGGCGTTCAGGCCGGCGACCTTCTCGGCGCTGTCCGTGAACTTCGCCGCCAGCGGGGCACCGAAGATGTGCGCCTGACGCGCGCTCTCCAGCAGCGACTGGTTGATCACACCGATGGTCTTGCCGCTCGCGATGGACGAGAGCACGTGGTAGAGCGCGAAGAAGAACGGGGACTGCGCCAGGATGGGAAGGCACGAGGAGAGCGGGTTGGTACCCGTCTCCTTGTACAGCTTCATCATCTCTTCGGACTGACGCTGCTTGTCGTTCTTGTAGCGCTCCTGGATCACCTTCATCTTCGGCTGGAGCGCCTGCATGCCCCGTGTCGCCTTGATCTGCTTCACGAAGAGCGGGATCAGACAGATACGGATCAAGATCACCAGGGACACGATGGACAGGCCCCAGGCCCACCCACTGTCCGCTCCGAAGACCGCGCCGTACAGCTTGTGGAACTGAACGATGATCCACGAGACGGGTGTGGTGATAAAGCTGAACAGACTGGCAATCGTGTCCACTAATCAGGCTCCTTGAGCATTGCGAGATCTACGCAACGCACTGCGCAGCTGCTCGTGCCAACGCGGGCGTTTACGGGGTGGGACATGGTCCACACCACCCGGGGACCACGGATTGCACCGCAGAATCCGCCAGGCGGTCAGAACCGTCCCCTTCACCGCACCATGCCGGTCGATGGCCGCGTACCCGTAGTGCGAGCACGACGGGTAGTAGCGGCACACCGGCCCGAGCAGCGGACTGATCGTCCACTGGTACAGCTTGATCAAAGCGAGCAGCGGGTACTTCATCGAGCTACGCCTCCCAGAAGCCGCGCCAGAGCGGCATCCAGGTCCCGGGCCAGTTCGTCGGGACCGGCGTCACCCGCTCCGGGCAGGGCACGTACCACCACCAGGCTACCGGCGGGCAACTGGGAGAGCCGTTCGCGCACGAGATGGCGCAGACGGCGCTTCACCCGGTTACGGACGACGGCGATGCCGACAGCCTTGCTGACGACGAAACCCGCACGCGTCGAGGGATCGATCTCCCCCGGCTCGTGCGGGTCCGTTGCACCGCGTGTACGTAGATGGACGACGAGGAGCGGGCGACCAGCCCGACGACCTCGGCGTACCGCGCTCGCGAAGTCCTCGCGCCGCCTCAGCCGATGATCGGGAGACAGCACGACGTCACGACCTGCGCGCGGTTACGCGGAAAGGGCGGCGCGGCCCTTGCCACGACGGTTCGCGAGGATCGCGCGACCGGCACGGGTACGCATCCGCAGGCGGAAGCCGTGGGTCTTGGCACGACGGCGGTTGTTCGGCTGGAAGGTGCGCTTGCTCACTCGGGGGCTCCAGAGAATGAATCGTTGTGGCGGGACATCGCCTGGCTGTCACCGTGCGCCCACGAGGAAACTCGCGTGTACGCCCGAGTGGCACCGCTAAATGATCACGACTAGTGACCTTCGCCCATCGGTAGGCAGGCGGCAGCAGCCATCGACAACTCGACCTCGTTACGGTACGCGCGGCTACGCCATCCGGTCAAACCGAGTCGATGCGGCCCCACACTGTGCACAGGCTGTGGACAACGACTTGAACCGTACCCGCCGCCCTGACTACCGTTGTCTGATCCCGGATTTTTGTCCCGACCGTCCCAAAGAACCACACATTCGTGGGACCCCCACCCCCCTGTGAGAGAGCGTGCTCTGTGGCTGACGTACCTGCCGATCTTGCCGCAGTGTGGCCAAGGGTGCTCGAAAAGCTCCTCGGGGAGGGACAGCAGGGCATCGAGCCCAAGGACAAGCAGTGGGTCGAACGCTGCCAGCCCCTGGCCCTCGTCGCCGACACCGCACTGCTCGCCGTCCCCAACGAGTGGGGCAAGCGGGTCCTCGAAGGCCGGCTCGCCCCGCTGATCAGCGACGCGCTCAGCCGGGAGTGCGGCCGTCCCATCCGGATCGCCATCACCGTCGACGACTCCGCCGGCGAACCCTCGCCCCCGGCCCCGCCCGGCCCGCAACGCGACGCGTACGAGCCCTACGGCGGCCAGCGCGGCGACGACGACCAGCTCCCCACCGCCCGCCCCGCCTACCCGGACTACCAGCAGCCGCGCTCCGAGCCCGGCGGCTGGCCCCGCGGCGGCCAGCAGGACGACTACGGCTGGCAGCAGCCCCGCCTCGGCGGCTTCCCCGAGCGCGACCCGTACGCCTCCCCGCAGCCGGGCTACCTCCAGCAGCCCGAGCCCTCCGGCTACGACCAGGGTTCGTACGAACAGCAGAAGTACGAGCAGTCCCCGTACGAACCCCAGCACTACGAGCAGCCCGCGCCGCGCCAGCCCACCGGCCGGCCCGCGCCGCCCCCGGCCCCGTCCGGCGGTTCCACCTCCGGGCCGCTGGAGCCGACCGCCCGGCTGAACCCCAAGTACCTCTTCGACACCTTCGTCATCGGGGCTTCCAACCGCTTCGCGCACGCCGCCGCGGTGGCCGTCGCCGAGGCGCCCGCGAAGGCGTACAACCCCCTCTTCATCTACGGGGAGTCCGGACTCGGCAAGACGCACCTGCTGCACGCCATCGGGCACTACGCGCGGAGCCTCTACCCCGGCACCCGCGTGCGGTACGTGAGCTCGGAGGAGTTCACCAACGAGTTCATCAACTCCATCCGCGACGGCAAGGGCGACGCCTTCCGCAAGCGGTACCGCGAGATGGACATCCTGCTCGTCGACGACATCCAGTTCCTCGCGAGCAAGGAGTCGACGCAGGAGGAGTTCTTCCACACCTTCAACACGCTCCACAACGCCAACAAGCAGATCGTGCTCTCCTCCGACCGGCCGCCCAAGCAGCTCGTCACCCTGGAGGACCGGCTCCGCAACCGCTTCGAGTGGGGCCTGATCACCGACGTCCAGCCGCCCGAGCTGGAGACCCGCATCGCGATCCTGCGCAAGAAGGCCGTCCAGGAGCAGCTCAACGCCCCTCCGGAGGTCCTGGAGTTCATCGCCTCCCGGATCTCGCGCAACATCCGCGAGCTGGAAGGGGCGCTGATCCGGGTCACGGCCTTCGCCAGCCTCAACCGGCAGCCGGTCGACCTGGGGCTGACCGAGGACGTCCTCAAGAACCTCATCCCGGGCGGCGAGGACAGCGCCCCCGAGATCACCGCGTCCGACATCATGGCCGCCACCGCCGACTACTTCGGCCTCACGGTGGACGACCTGTGCGGCTCCTCGCGCAGCCGGGTCCTGGTCACCGCGCGGCAGATCGCCATGTACCTGTGCCGGGAGCTCACCGACCTCTCCCTGCCCAAGATCGGGGCCCAGTTCGGCGGGCGGGACCACACCACGGTCATGCACGCGGACCGCAAGATCCGGGCGCTGATGGCCGAACGGCGCTCCATCTACAACCAGGTCACGGAGCTCACCAACCGCATCAAGAACGCCTGAGCGGGCTCCTCAGGAGCCGCGTCAGGGCCCCTTCACGCACGTTCAGAGGGCGCTCCCGGACCGCAACGGGGGCGCCCTTCTTCGTCCGCGCGCCCCTGACCTGTTCGAATACGCCCCCCAGACCCGAAGTTGTCCACAGATTCGCCGACTTTCTTCCGTCCACACCCTGGGGACGGTCTCCGTCATCCACAATCTGTCCACAGGCAAGGCGGGTGATTCGCCATCAGGGCAGTTCAGGCCCCTGTGGAATTGTGAGCATCCTCTGTCCACAGGCTGTGGACAGAGGAGGTGCGCACAGGGCGGTCCGCAGCTCTGTCCACCGTCGACCCACAGGTTCCCGGATGCTGTGCACAGGATCCGATGACTTCTCCACACCGTTGTCCACTGTTCGGCAACATCGGGCCCTCTGTCACCGCCCCGAGTGAAAGCGGTCACACGGAGGTGGACGTTTGGGCTGTGGACTACTGGGGAAAAGCTGGGGACACACCTGTGGAGTAGTCCGGGTCACCTGGGGACAGCCTGTGCAGAACTTTTTGTTCTCCACAGACCCACTGAGTTATCCACCGGCTCCACCCACAGGCCCGGTGGATAAAAAACGGGGTCTGACCTGCGAAAATGGGGTTATCCACTGTATCCACAGCCCCTACTACTACCTCCATAGATAGAGAGCCCGGAATCGGTTTTCAAGCAGGTCCTGTGCACAACTCGGCGGTCGGCCTCCCCGACACCTCGCTCCCGACTTGACCTCCGGCCGCACCGACTGTCGGCGCCGTACGTCAGACTGGTCACCGGCATCGAGTCATCGAGCCGACGACGAAGGCCGGCAGACGAGCGAGCAACAGCAGGAGGCGGTTCCGGTGAAGATCCGGGTGGAGCGCGACGTACTCGCGGAGGCGGTGGCCTGGGCTGCTCGTAGCCTCCCGGCCCGGCCGCCGGTGCCCGTTCTCGCGGGACTGCTGCTGAAGGCCGAGGAGAGCACGCTGTCCCTCTCCGGCTTCGACTACGAGGTCTCGGCCCGTGTCTCCGTCGAGGCCGACGTCGAGGAGGACGGCACCGTCCTGGTCTCCGGCCGGCTGCTCGCCGACATCTGCCGCGCCCTGCCCAACCGCCCGGTGGAGATTTCCACGGACGGTGTGCGGGCCGTCGTGGTCTGCGGTTCCTCCCGGTTCACCCTCCACACGCTGCCGGTGGAGGAGTACCCCGCGCTGCCGCAGATGCCGACCGCGACCGGGACCGTCCCGGGTGAGGTCTTCGCCTCCGCCGCCGCCCAGGTCGCCATCGCCGCCGGCCGCGACGACACGCTTCCCGTGCTCACCGGTGTCCGCATCGAGATCGAGGGCGACCGCGTCACCCTCGCCTCCACCGACCGCTACCGCTTCGCGGTCCGCGAGTTCCTCTGGAAGCCGGAGAACCCGGACGCCTCCGCCGTGGCCCTGGTGCCCGCGAAGACGCTCCTGGACACCGCCAAGTCGCTCACCAGCGGTGACACGGTCACCCTCGCCCTGTCGGGCTCCGGCGCCGGTGAAGGTCTGATCGGCTTCGAGGGCGCGGGCCGCCGTACCACCACCCGCCTGCTCGAAGGCGACCTGCCGAAGTACCGCACGCTCTTCCCGACGGAGTTCAACTCCATCGCGGTGATCGAGACCGCCCCGTTCGTCGAGGCCGTCAAGCGCGTGGCCCTCGTCGCCGAGCGCAACACCCCGGTCCGTCTCAGCTTCGAGCAGGGCGTCCTGATCCTGGAAGCCGGTTCCAGCGACGACGCACAGGCTGTGGAGCGCGTGGACGCGATCCTGGAGGGCGACGACATCTCGATCGCCTTCAACCCGACCTTCCTGCTGGACGGCCTGAGCGCGATCGACTCGCCGGCCGCGCAGCTCAGCTTCACCACCTCCACCAAGCCCGCGCTGCTCAGCGGGCGCCCGGCGGTGGACGCCGAAGCGGACGAGGCATACAAGTACCTGATCATGCCGGTGCGTCTGTCCGGTTGATTCTTCGCAGGTCAGGCCCGGTCCCGCTGCCCGCAGGACCGGGCCTGACCGCGTCCCGGCCGCACCGCGCCCGTGGGGCCGGGCGGCGCGGCCGGGCGTAGGCTCGGGGCCGAGGGGTGTCCCCGGGAAGCGGGGAAACCCCGGCACAGACGGCCACAACGCTTAAGGAACCACCTGATGGAGCTTGGTCTCGTCGGTCTCGGCAAGATGGGCGGCAACATGCGCGAGCGCATCCGCCGCGCAGGCCACACCGTCATCGGATACGACCGCAACCCGGACCTCGCCGATGTCCACAGCCTGCGGGAACTCGTGGACGGCCTGCAGGCCCCCCGCGTGGTGTGGGTGATGGTCCCGGCGGGCGCGGCGACCCAGTCCACCGTCGACGAGCTCGCCGAGCTGCTCTCGCCCGGTGACATCGTCGTCGACGGCGGGAACTCGCGCTGGACCGACGACGAGAAGCACGCCGAGGAGCTGGCGGCCAAGGGCATCGGCTTCGTCGACTGCGGCGTCTCCGGCGGCGTGTGGGGCCTGGAGAACGGCTACGCGCTCATGTACGGCGGCTCCACGGAGGACGTCGCCCGGGTCCAGCCGGTCTTCGACGCGCTCAAGCCCGAGGGCGAGTTCGGCGCCGTGCACGCGGGCAAGGTCGGCGCGGGCCACTTCGCGAAGATGGTTCACAACGGCATCGAGTACGCCATGATGCAGGCGTACGCCGAGGGCTGGGAGCTCCTGGAGAAGGTGGACTCGGTCACCGACGTCCGCGAGGTCTTCCGCTCCTGGCAGGAGGGGACGGTCATCCGTTCCTGGCTGCTGGACCTGGCCGTGAACGCCCTCGACGAGGACGAGCACCTGGAGCGGCTGCGCGGCTACGCGCAGGACTCGGGCGAGGGCCGCTGGACGGTGGAGGCGGCGATCGACAACGCCGTGCCGCTGCCCGCGATCACCGCCTCGCTGTTCGCGCGGTTCGCCTCGCGCCAGGACGACTCCCCGCAGATGAAGATGATCGCCGCGCTGCGCAACCAGTTCGGTGGCCACGCGGTGGAGAAGAAGTAGCCGTCGTCACGGCTCCACAGCACCACGCAGAGCAGTAGGAAGCCGGGGGAGGTCGGCGCTGTATGCATGTCTCGCATCTCTCGTTGGCCGACTTCCGCTCGTACGTCCGGGCCGAGGTTCCCCTCGACCCGGGCGTGACGGCTTTCGTGGGCCCCAACGGGCAGGGGAAGACCAATCTCGTCGAGGCGATCGGCTATCTGGCGACCCTGGGCAGTCACCGGGTCTCCTCCGACGCCCCGCTGGTGCGGATGGGCGCGGAACGGGCGATCGTCCGCGCGGCCGTCATCCAGGACCAGCGCCACCAGCTGATCGAGCTGGAGCTGAACCCGGGGCGGGCCAACCGTGCCCGGATCAACCGGTCCTCGCAGGTCAGGCCCCGGGACGTGCTGGGGATCGTCCGGACGGTGCTGTTCGCGCCGGAGGACCTGGCCCTGGTGAAGGGCGATCCGGGCGAGCGGCGCCGGTTCCTGGACGAGCTGGTCACGGCGCGTTCGCCGCGGATGGCGGGGGTCCGTTCGGACTACGAGCGGGTGCTGAAGCAGCGCAACACCCTGCTGAAGTCGGCGGCGATGGCGCGACGCCACGGCGGCCGGTCGATGGACCTGTCGACGCTGGACGTGTGGGACCAGCACCTGGCCCGTACCGGTGCCGAGCTGCTGGCGCGGCGGCTGGACCTGATCGCGACGCTGCTGCCGCTGGCGGACAAGGCGTACGAGCAGCTCGCGCCCGGCGGCGGCCCGCTGGGGATGGCCTACCGGTCCTCGGCGGGCGAGGCCGGCGAGAGCGTGGACAGCGGTGCGGCGCGGACGCGGGAGGCGCTGTACGAGGTGCTCCTCGCGGCCCTGTCGGAGGTGCGCAAGCAGGAGATCGAGCGGGGCGTGACCTTGGTGGGCCCGCACCGGGACGACGTGCTGCTGCGGCTGGGGGAGCTGCCGGCGAAGGGGTACGCGAGCCACGGGGAGTCCTGGTCGTACGCGCTGGCGCTGCGGCTGGCCTCGTACGAGCTGCTGCGCTCGGAGGGTTCCGAGCCGGTGCTCGTCCTGGACGACGTCTTCGCCGAGCTGGACGCGCGGCGCCGGGAGCGGCTGGCGGAGCTGGTGGCTCCGGGCGAGCAGGTGCTCGTGACGGCGGCGGTGGGCGAGGACGTCCCGGGCGTGCTGACGGGGACGAGGTTCGGGGTGTCCGGCGGTGAGGTGACCCGGTTGTGAGCGAACGGCGCAAGGAGCCGCCGGCGGCGGACGGGCCGGGTGGGGCGCGTGAGCCGGGCGGGAGCGGTGAGCCGCGCAAGGCGCCGGAGCCCTCCGGGGTGGATCTGGCGCGGCAGGCGCTGGCGGCGGCGCGGGAGCAGGCGCGGGCCCGGGGCACGGCGCCGGGCGGGAAGAGGCGTCACCAGCAGCCGGGGCTGCGTTCGGGTGCCCGTGCGGACGGCCGGGACCCGATGCCGCTGATGGCGGCGCTGGACCGGTTGCGGACGGAGCGCGGCTGGGAGATGCCGATGGCGGTGGCGGGTGTGATGGAGCGCTGGCCCGAGATCGTCGGTCCGGAGATCGCGGCGCACTGCGTGCCGGAGCGGTACGAGGACCGTGAGCTGGTGGTGCGGTGCGATTCCTCGGCGTGGGCGGCGCAGCTGAAGCTGCTGGCCCCGCAGCTGGTGGCGCGGCTCAACGCGGACCTGGGGCAGGGCACGGTGCGGTTGATCAAGGTGCAGGGGCCGGGCGGACGGCCGAAGAGCTACGGGGCGTGGCGGGCGCCGGGGAGCACGGGTCCGGGCGACACGTACGGATGAGCCGCGGGGCGGGCGCGGTGGCCCCTCCGTCCCGGCCGTGAGGGTGTCCGGCCGCGGCCGCGGCCGGTCGTGGGCGGGGCCCCGGGCGGGGTGTCGGCGGGCCGGTGGTGCCTGGTCGCGGGTGGTGTCCCTCACGGTAGCGGGAAGTTGACAGGCCGAAGCGCTGGATGCCCGTGTGAGCCTCTTTGAGCCCCTTCCCGGATATGGGGAGTCGGAGAGTGGAGGTTCAGGGCGGCACATGCGGACTCAGGTACCGGCAAACCCCCATTCATGTCGGTGGTACCGGTAGACTGGAAGCAATCCCGCCCGCTTGCGGGATTCCGCTGACAAACGCTGACAACGCAGATCGACGCAGCCGCTCCTGCTTGCATGCCTGCTGGCCCGGAGTACGGCCTGTGCTGTGCCAGAAAGGGCGCTTCGTGGCCGATTCCGGCAACCCCAACGAGAACATCCCGTCCACTGACGTCGAGAAGAGCGAGGGCAAGGCGTACGACGGCGATGCCATCCAGGTTCTTGAGGGCCTGGACGCGGTCCGCAAGCGGCCCGGCATGTACATCGGTTCGACCGGTGAGCGCGGCCTGCACCACCTGGTGTACGAGGTCGTCGACAACTCCGTCGACGAGGCGCTGGCCGGGCACGCGGACACCATCGACGTGACGATCCTGGCGGACGGCGGCGTCCGCGTCATCGACAACGGCCGTGGCATCCCCGTCGACATCGTCAAGTCCGAGGGCAAGCCGGCCGTGGAGGTCGTGCTCACGGTCCTGCACGCGGGCGGCAAGTTCGGCGGCGGCGGGTACGCCGTCTCCGGTGGCCTCCACGGCGTGGGCGTCTCCGTGGTGAACGCCCTGTCGAGCAAGGTCGCGGTCGAGGTCCGGCGTGACGGCTACCGCTGGACCCAGGACTACAAGCTGGGCGCGCCGACGGCCGAGCTGGCGCGGAACGAGGAGACGTCCGCGACCGGCACCACGGTGACGTTCTGGGCCGACGGCGACATCTTCGAGACGACCGAGTACTCCTTCGAGACGCTTTCGCGGCGCTTCCAGGAGATGGCCTTCCTGAACAAGGGCCTGACCCTGACGCTGACGGACGAGCGCGAGTCGGCGAAGGCCACGGTGGGCGCGGACTCGGCGGACGAGGCCGACGACGGCCGTCCGCGGACGGTGTCGTACTTCTACGAGGGCGGCATCGTCGACTTCGTGAAGTACCTGAACTCGCGCAAGGGTGAGCTGATCCACCCGACCGTCATCGACGTCGAGGCCGAGGACAAGGAGCGCATGCTCTCGGTCGAGATCGCGATGCAGTGGAACTCGCAGTACACGGAGGGGGTCTACTCCTTCGCGAACACGATCCACACGCACGAGGGCGGTACGCACGAGGAGGGCTTCCGGGCCGCGCTGACGGGCCTGGTGAACCGTTACGCGCGCGAGAAGAAGCTGCTGCGCGAGAAGGACGACAACCTGGCGGGCGAGGACATCCGCGAGGGTCTGACGGCGATCATCTCGGTGAAGCTGGGCGAGCCGCAGTTCGAGGGCCAGACCAAGACCAAGCTGGGCAACACGGAGGCGAAGACCTTCGTGCAGAAGGTCGTGCACGAGCACCTGAACGACTGGTTCGACCGCAACCCGGTCGAGGCCGCGGACATCATCCGCAAGTCGATCCAGGCGGCCACGGCGCGCGTCGCGGCCCGCAAGGCGCGTGACCTGACCCGCCGCAAGGGGCTGCTGGAGAGCGCTTCGCTGCCGGGCAAGCTCAGCGACTGCCAGTCGAACGACCCGACGAAGTGCGAGATCTTCATCGTCGAGGGCGACTCGGCCGGCGGCAGCGCGAAGTCGGGCCGCAACCCGATGTACCAGGCCATCCTGCCGATCCGCGGCAAGATCCTGAACGTCGAGAAGGCGCGGATCGACAAGATCCTCCAGAACACCGAGGTCCAGGCGCTGATCTCGGCGTTCGGCACGGGTGTGCACGAGGACTTCGACATCGAGAAGCTCCGCTATCACAAGATCATCCTGATGGCGGACGCCGATGTCGACGGCCAGCACATCAACACGCTGCTGCTGACGTTCCTCTTCCGTTTCATGCGTCCGCTGGTCGAGGCCGGGCACGTCTACCTGTCCCGCCCGCCGCTGTACAAGATCAAGTGGGGCCGCGACGACTTCGAGTACGCGTACTCGGACCGTGAGCGCGACGCCCTGGTCGATCTCGGCAAGCAGAACGGCAAGCGGATCAGGGAAGACTCGATCCAGCGCTTCAAGGGTCTGGGCGAGATGAACGCCGAGGAGCTGCGGATCACCACCATGGACGTGGACCACCGCGTGCTCGGCCAGGTCACCCTGGACGACGCCGCGCAGGCCGACGACCTGTTCTCGGTGCTGATGGGTGAGGACGTCGAGGCGCGGCGCTCCTTCATCCAGCGCAACGCCAAGGACGTCCGCTTCCTCGACATCTGAGTCGGCTCCCACTGACCGCCCGAAAGGACTTCTGACCGGCAATGGCCGACGAAACCACCCCCACCGCGGAGAACCCCGCACCGGAGCAGCCCGTCATGCGGATCGAGCCCGTCGGGCTCGAGACGGAGATGCAGCGCTCCTACCTCGACTACGCGATGTCCGTCATCGTCTCGCGTGCGCTGCCCGATGTCCGGGACGGCCTCAAGCCGGTCCACCGGCGCGTGCTGTACGCGATGTACGACGGCGGCTACCGGCCCGAGAAGGGCTTCTACAAGTGCGCCCGTGTCGTCGGTGACGTCATGGGCACCTACCACCCGCACGGCGACTCCTCGATCTACGACGCGCTGGTCCGCCTGGCCCAGCCGTGGTCGCTGCGGATGCCGCTGGTGGACAGCAACGGCAACTTCGGCTCCCCGGGCAACGACCCGGCCGCCGCGATGCGCTACACCGAGTGCAAGCTGATGCCGCTGGCCATGGAGATGCTCCGGGACATCGACGAGGAGACCGTCGACTTCACGGACAACTACGACGGCCGCAACCAGGAGCCCACCGTCCTTCCGGCGCGGTTCCCGAACCTGCTGGTCAACGGCAGCGCCGGTATCGCGGTCGGGATGGCCACCAACATCCCGCCGCACAACCTGCGCGAGGTCGCGGCGGGTGCGCAGTGGGCGCTGGAGCACCCGGGGGCCTCGCACGAGGAGCTCCAGGACGCGCTGATCGAGCGGATCAAGGGCCCGGACTTCCCGTCCGGTGCGCTGGTCGTGGGCCGCAAGGGCATCGAGGAGGCGTACCGGACCGGGCGCGGCTCGATCACGATGCGCGCGGTGGTGGAGGTCGAGGAGATCCAGAACCGCCAGTGCCTGGTGGTCACGGAGCTGCCGTACCAGACCAACCCGGACAACCTGGCGCAGAAGATCGCCGACCTCGTGAAGGACGGCAAGATCGGCGGCATCGCCGACGTCCGGGACGAGACCTCCTCGCGCACCGGTCAGCGTCTGGTGATCGTCCTGAAGCGGGACGCCGTCGCCAAGGTCGTGCTGAACAACCTGTACAAGCACACCGACCTGCAGACGAACTTCGGCGCGAACATGCTGGCGCTGGTGGACGGCGTGCCGCGGACGCTGTCGATCGACGCGTTCATCCGGCACTGGGTGCAGCACCAGATCGAGGTCGTCGTCCGGCGGACCAGGTTCCGGCTGCGCAAGGCGGAGGAGCGGGCGCACATCCTGCGCGGCCTGCTCAAGGCGCTGGACTCGATCGACGAGGTCATCGCGCTGATCCGGCGCAGCAACACGGTCGAGATCGCGCGCGAGGGCCTGATGGGCCTGCTGTCGATCGACGAGATCCAGGCGAACGCGATCCTGGAGATGCAGCTGCGGCGCCTGGCGGCGCTGGAGCGGCAGAAGATCGTCGCCGAGCACGACGAGCTCCAGGCCAAGATCAACGAGTACAACGCGATCCTGGCCTCGGAGGAGCGGCAGCGCTCGATCGTGAGCGAGGAGCTGGCGGCGATCGTCGACAAGTTCGGCGACGACCGGCGCTCCAAGCTGGTGCCCTTCGACGGCGACATGTCCATGGAGGACCTGATCGCCGAAGAGGACATCGTCGTCACGATCACGCACGGCGGTTACGTCAAGCGGACCAAGACCGAGGACTACCGCTCGCAGAAGCGCGGCGGCAAGGGCGTGCGCGGGACGAAACTGAAGCAGGACGACCTGGTCGACCACTTCTTCGTCTCCACCACCCACCACTGGCTGCTGTTCTTCACGAACAAGGGCCGGGTCTACCGCTCCAAGGCGTACGAGCTCCCGGACGCCGGGCGCGACGCGCGCGGGCAGCACGTGGCGAACCTGCTGGCCTTCCAGCCGGACGAGAAGATCGCGCAGATCCTCGCGATCCGCGACTACGAGGCGGCGCCCTACCTGATCCTGGCCACCAAGGCCGGCCTGGTGAAGAAGACGGCGCTGAAGGACTACGACTCGCCCCGTTCGGGTGGTGTCATCGCCATCAACCTCCGGGAGACGGACGACGGCGGTGAGGGCGCGGCCGACGAGCTGATCGGCGCGGAGCTGGTCTCCGCCGAGGACGATCTGCTGCTCATCAGCAAGAAGGCGCAGTCGATCCGCTTCACGGCGACCGACGAGGCGCTGCGTCCGATGGGCCGTGCGACCTCGGGCGTGAAGGGCATGAGCTTCCGCGAGGGCGACGAGCTGCTCTCGATGAGCGTGGTCCGGCCGGGTACGTTCGTCTTCACCGCGACCGACGGCGGCTACGCCAAGCGGACCCCGGTCGACGAGTACCGCGTCCAGGGCCGTGGTGGTCTGGGCATCAAGGCGGCGAAGATCGTGGAGGACCGCGGGTCGCTCGTCGGGGCGCTGGTGGTGGACGAGACGGACGAGATTCTCGCCATCACGCTCGGCGGTGGTGTGATCCGTACGCGCGTCAACGAAGTCAGGGAGACCGGCCGTGACACCATGGGCGTCCAGCTGATCAATCTGGGCAAGCGGGATGCCGTCGTCGGCATCGCCCGCAACGCCGAGGCCGGTCAGGAAGCTGACGAGGCCGACGAGATCGAGGCGGTCGCAGGACAGGCCGCCGAGGCCGCCGAGGGCACGCCGCCCTCGGCCGGGGAGCACGAGGAGTAAGCGTGAGTGGAGCCACGGGCGCCGGACCGGCAAAGACTGGAGCGGACGGTGCCCGTGGCCCCGCCGCGGACTCCCAGGGGGGAACCGTGACGGACACCCGAGGACCGAAGCAGAAGGGCGGGGCCGGTACTGACACCAGTGCCGACGCCGGCCAGGACCGGTCCGCACCGCCGTATCAGCCGCCGCAGGCCCACCCGACGCCCTCGGGCCCGGGTGCGCCGCGCGGCGGCGGGGGAACCGGTACGCAGCACAAGCCGCGTACGGGGGCCCATCCGACGCCCAGGACGCGCAAGGCGCGGCTGAGGGTGGCCAAGGCCGACCCGTGGTCGGTGATGAAGGTCAGCTTCCTGCTGTCGATCGCGCTGGGCGTCTGCACGATCGTGGCGGCTGCCGTGCTGTGGATGGTCATGGACGCCATGGGCGTCTTCTCGACCGTCGGCGGCACGATCAGCGAGGCGACCGGGTCGAACGAGAGCAACGGTTTCGATCTCCAGTCGTTCCTGTCGCTGCCGCGCGTACTGATCTTCACCTCGGTGATCGGGGTGATCGACGTGGTGCTGGCGACGGCGCTGGCGACGCTGGGCGCGTTCATCTACAACCTGTCCGCAGGCTTCGTCGGCGGCGTCGAGCTGACGCTCGCCGAGGACGAGTGACGGGCTGAATGACCTGCGGGGACACCCTTCGGGAGCGTCCCCGCAGGGCCCGCGCCAGAGGATTTTGGCGTGACCGGCTCCGTGCGCTAATCTTCAGAGGTCAGCGCGCAGCGCAGATGGGGCTATAGCTCAGTTGGTTAGAGCGCATCCCTGATAAGGATGAGGCCACAGGTTCAAATCCTGTTAGCCCCACAGTGTCGAAGGCCCCCGGACCTCACGGTCCGGGGGCCTTCGTCGTTCCGGCGACGGACGGGCTCCCAGGTCACCGATCGGTATCGGTCGGTGTGTATTGTTGGGCGCCAGAAGTCCCCTACGTCAACGAAAGACGAGGTCGCGCGGTGAAGAAGCTGCTCCTGGTCGCACTGGCCGCCATCGGCGGGCTCCTCGTGTACCGCCAGATCCAGGCGGACCGCGCCGAGCAGGACCTGTGGACGGAGGCAACTGACTCCGTGCCTTCTGGTTCCGGTGTGTGAGACCCAAAGCTGATCTCATGAAGCCCCGGTCGCCGCTGCGGCCGGGGCTTTGTGCTGCCCCGTGACGGATTGTTTCGCTATGCGAATCGTTTGGTTGCGTTGGTGAATTCGGGGTGGGGTGGGGTGGGGTGGGTGTCGCGGGGCGGTTCGGCTGCCGTCCGGGCGCGGGGTGCGCGGGGTGCGCGGGTGTGCGTGGACGAGGGGCGAGCGGGGGTGGCGGCCCTGTGGCCTCCGCAAGGGCCGTGCGGGGCCCTGTGGGCGCCCGGAGCCCGACCCGGCGGTTGCGGGGCCGTACCGCGGGGACGGCGCCCCAGCGCGGCGTGGGTGGCCTCGGGGGTGGGGGCGGTGCGGGGTGTCCACGGAGTGTTCGTGGGGTGCCCGCGGGGTGTCCGTGGGGTGTCCGCGGGGTGTCCGTGGGGGCGGAAGTCGGCTCCGGCGCCGGGAAGTTGTCCGGGGGCGGCGGGCCGGGTGCGCGGCGTTCGAGCCGCAGGGCCCGCTCCCGTGCGAGCCGCAGGGGGCGCGGGTGCCGTTCCGGCGGTGGGGACGGGAGCGGGCCCTGCGGCGGGCGGTCGGCGGCGAGGCGCCCGTACCGCCGCCTTCGGTGGTCCCGGGCCCGTCGTGCGGTGCCCGGGCCGCCGTGCCCGGCCGGATCGGCCAACTCGCGGCGGGAGGCGAGGGTCTGACCCCTCACCGCGCCGTCCGGCCCGCCCGTTCCCCCGTTCCCCCGTTCCGCCTGTCTCCCTGTCTCCCTGTCTCCCTGTCCCCCGTCCTCGCGTGTCGTGCGTGTGGTGCGCGGGTCAGTTCTGGTGGGCCTCGTAGTGGGAGACCGCGTCGGCGGTGCGACCCGCGCCGTACACCCGGAGGAACTCGGCCAGTTCCGGGTGGCTGGGAGCGAGGGTGTCCGCCGCGTCGATGATGTCGCCGGCCGCGGAGACCGAGCGCAGCAGCGACTGGATCTCGCGGACGACCCGCTTGACGGTGGGTGCGCCGGAACCGGTGGCGCTCTGGGCGGTGTTGCTGAGGACGGACCCTCCCTGGGTCTTCTTGATCTCGTCCATCCGGTCGGTGGCCTCCACCGCGCTGACACTGCCGTCCGCCACCTGGCCGGCGAGATCCTGGAGTGCCTGGACGCGCTGGACCACGGCCGGATTCCCGATCTTGGCGCGCTGGCCGCTCATCAGCTGGGACAGCATGGGTGCCGACAGTCCGAGGACGGCAGCGAGGCGAGCCTGGTTCAGGCCGAGGTCATCTATGAGCCTGCGGAAGAGCGCTCCGAGCGGTTCCCCGTACCAACTGCGCTGAAGCTCTCTGGCTCTGGCCGTGGCCTCTTGCTGTACTGCGTCCACTCTTACTACTCCCCTTCGCTGGTGCGAACCTCGCGAGCATCTTACGGAGCGTGGTCGCGGGGCGGGAGTCCCTATCATTTTGCGGGATGAGGGGGTACACCCGGTACTCTGTTCTGCGGAACGGCCTCTCCTTCCGAGGGGACGGTCGCGTCCATTTCCTCGGGGCCTTAGCTCAGTTGGTAGAGCGCTGCCTTTGCAAGGCAGATGTCAGGAGTTCGAATCTCCTAGGCTCCACAGCGAAACTCCCCCTGACCTGCGTAGATGCGGGTCAGGGGGAGTTTTTTCGTCAGGCTGTCTTTGTCAGGCTGTCTTTGTCAGGCTGTCTTCGTCGGGCGGCGAGGTGGCGGTGGGGGCTGTTTCACGTGAAACAGCGGTCCGGGTCCGGCGGAGGGGGTGCTCCGCTGCGGAGGGGCCGTGCCCGTCGCGAAGCGGGCCCTGCCGGGCGCCGGTGGGTCAGAGCGGCCTGTCCTCCGGGGCTGTTCCCGGCTCCGTCTCCCGTTCCTTCTCCGCCAGTTCGTCGTCGAAGTTCGCCGGTTCGCCGTCCCGCGCCGACAGCTCGGTGGCCTCCGGGGGCTCGACGAGCCAGTCCGGGTTCGACTGCGTGTCCCACCACTTCCACGCCGCGAAGGCGACGCCCGTCAGGACGCCGGCCAGGGCGACACCGCGGAGCACCCGGCCCGTGCGGGCCCGGCGCTCGTGGCGGCGGATCAGCTTCCGGACCTCTTTCGCGGACACCTGGCCGCGCAGGGCCGCCAGCGCCGCCGTGGAGCGGGAGGCGGCCTCCTCGGCGACCGGTGCGGCCGCCGCGATCGCGCTCTCGATCCGGGGCTGGGTGGAAGCGACGGCCTGCTGCGCCGCCCGGCACGTCTGCTGCACGGCCTTCGTCGCCGCCCGGTCCACCTGGGGCGGCACATGGGAGCGGGCCGACGAGAGCAGGGGATGCACATGGCTGTCGTAGGTCGTGCGTGCGTGCCGCGCTGCCTCGGTGGCCGCGTGCGAGACCTTCGGCACCAGCCGTTCGTTCGCCTCGTGCGCGTAGTGCGCAGCGGCGCACCTGGCGGATTCCGCGTACGGTGCCACCGCCTCCGCCGCGTACCGCACACTCTCCCTGGCGCTCTCGGCGGCCAGGCGCGCGCTGTCCTTGCGGGTCACGGGATTCCTCCTCCTCGGTGGCGGACACAGTTCACCTTTCCACCCTCTGTCGGATCATGCCTGTGATCCGGTCGACCGGCATGCGTGACGGGGCATACGGGTGGACGATTTCCGTGCGGTGGGGCCCTCCGTGGGAGGATCGGGGACCGACAGTGACGACTATGGAAGGCAGAACCGTGGCCGAGAAGCTCTACGCCACCCTGAAGACCAGCCACGGCGACATCGAGATCGAGCTGCTGGAGAACTTCGCCCCGAAGACCGTGAGGAACTTCGTGGAGCTCGCCACGGGCGCCCGTGAGTGGACCCGTCCCACGGACGGCCAGAAGACCACGGACCCGCTGTACGACGGCACCGTCTTCCACCGGGTCATCAGCGGCTTCATGATCCAGGGTGGCGACCCGCTCGGCAACGGCACCGGTGGCCCCGGCTACCAGTTCGCCGACGAGTTCCACCCCGACCTGGCCTTCACCAAGCCGTACCTGCTGGCGATGGCCAACGCCGGTCCGGGCACCAACGGCTGCCAGTTCTTCATCACCGTCGCGCCGACCGCCTGGCTGACGCGCAAGCACACCATCTTCGGCGAGGTCACCGACGCGGCCGGCCGGAAGGTCGTGGACGCGATCGCGGCCGGTGCCACCAACCCGCGCACCGAGCGTCCCCTCGACGACGTGATCATCCACTCGGTCGCCGTCGAGAAGCGCTGACCGCACGGCCGCCGGGAACTTTTCCGCCCCGCCCGTCCGTCCTGGATACGTACCGGACCGGTGGGGTGCCCCGTGTCCCGCCGCCGACCGAGGGGACCGATGGACACCGACCGTCTGCCGGGCTGCTACCGCCACCCGGACCGTGACACGGGGATTCGCTGCACCCGCTGCGAGCGTCCCATCTGCCCCGAGTGCATGATCAGTGCCTCGGTCGGCTTCCAGTGCCCCGAATGCGTCCGGGAGGGCTCCGGTACGGGCCACCGTCCGGCCCTGGGGCCTCTTCGCCGGGGGCAGGGGAGCAACGCACCGCGCACCCTCGCGGGCGGGGTGGTCGCCGCGGACCCCCACCTGGTCACCAAGGTCCTGATCGGGATCAACGTGGCGGTGTTCCTCGCGGCTCTCGCCGTTCCCGGGCTCGTGATCCAGCTGGAGCTGCTGGGCCGGTACGTCGAATTCTTCGGCGCTCCGCTGGAAGGGGTCTCCACCGGCCAGTACCACCGGCTGCTGACCTCGGTGTTCCTGCACGTCGAGTGGTGGCACGTGATCAGCAACATGGTCGCGCTGTGGATCATCGGCGGCCCGCTGGAGGCGGCGCTGGGACGCTCCCGCTATCTCGCCGTCTATCTGCTGTCGGGCCTGGGCGGCAGCGCCCTCGTCTATCTGCTGACCGCGCCGAACACCGCGACCCTCGGTGCTTCGGGCGCCGTCTTCGGGCTGCTCGGGGCCACCGTCGTCCTGGTGCGCCGGCTGCGGTACGAGATGCGGCCCGTGATCATCATGGTCGTGCTGATGCTGGTGCTGACCTTCGTCCCGTTCGGCGGCGCGCTCACGGTGTCCTGGCAGGCCCATGTCGGTGGTCTGGTGACCGGTGCGCTGCTGGGGGCGGGCATGCTGAGTCCGGCCACCGGCAGGCGCCGCGCGTTCGTCCAGTGGGGGAGCTGCGCGGCGGTGTTCCTGCTGGCAGTCGTGGTGATCATGGTCCGGACGGCCGAACTCACCTGATCACACCGGCGTCAACCCTCCACAGAGTTATCCACAGATCTTCTGTCTTTTCCTCAGGTGTGGATGACGCTGTGGATAACTCATGGGAGAGGTTGTCCGGACCCGCCCGGAACCGGCTGTCGTGCCGGTGTCATCCGGTGCGGTCCGGGTGTGTCGGCGTTACTTCCACTGCGTGGAAACGCCGAATCCCGCCGCGATAAATCCGAAACCAACCACAATGTTCCAATTGCCCAGTGCCTCGACGGGCAGCTGGGTATCGGTCACGTAGAAGATGACGATCCAGGCGAGTCCGATCAGGAAGAGCGCCAGCATGACCGGGGCGACCCAGCTGCGGTTCGTCAGCCTGATGGCCTGCGGCTGCCTCGTCGGCGGCGGCGTGTAGTCGTCCTTCTTGCGGATACGTGACTTCGGCACGAGGGGCTCTCCTGTCGATGCGCTGGGGATCTTGCCTCCCCCGGGCGTCCGTTAGCGTAGTGGACCTGTGGCGTTGAAGGAGAAGGGTACGTTGAGCAATTCCGACGGCTCCTCCGCGGGTACCCGTCCCCGCCGCCGGTTCCGGCCGGTCAGGCTGCTGACGGCCGGTGTGTTCGCCCTGGCCGGTCTGATCTTCGTCACCAGCTTCAACACCTCCAAGGGTACGAACATCCGCACGGACGCGTCACTCCTGAAACTCTCCGATCTCATTCAGGAACGCAGCCACGACAACGCGGAGCTGGAGGCGAGCACGTCCACCCTGCGGCGCCGGGTGGACGCCCTCGCCGACCGCGACGACGGCAGCACCCGGGCCGAGGACGCCGAGCTGGCCGCCCTGCGCACGGCGGCCGGCACCGAGCAGCTGACCGGCCGGGCCCTGACGGTCACCCTCGACGACGCCCCGCCGGACGCGACCGCCCGCATCCCGGGCGTGCCCGAGCCGGCCCCCAACGACCTGGTGATCCACCAGCAGGACCTCCAGGCCGTGGTGAACGCCCTGTGGCAGGGCGGCGCCCAGGGCGTCCAGGTCATGGACCAGCGGCTCATCTCCACCAGCGCGGTGCGCTGCGTCGGCAACACCCTGATCCTCCAGGGCCGCGTCTACTCGCCCCCGTACAAGGTGACGGCGGTCGGTGACCCGGGGGTGCTGCGCAAGGCGCTCGCGGCCTCCACGGCGCTCCAGAACTACCAGCTGTACGTGGACGCCTACGGGCTCGGCTGGAAAGTGGACGAGCACAGGGCGCTGACGCTGCCCGGCTACTCCGGCACGGTGGACCTCCACTACGCGAAGCCGGTGGCGTCCGCCCCCTGAGCGGGCCCGCCCGGACGTCCTGCCGCGCGGGCGCCGGTCGTCCGGGCGGGAACCGGCGGTACCGGGGGTTTGCCCGGCCGACCCCGCGGTCGGGGCCGCTGCCTTTAGGCTGTTCGCGTACCGCTCCTGCGGTGCGTGGGACGAAAGGGACGCGGACGGCATGTACGGCTGGATCTGGCGGCATCTGCCGGGCAACGCGTGGCTACGCGCGCTGATCTCCCTCGTACTGGTCCTCGCGGTGGTCTTCGTGCTGTTCCAGTACGTCTTCCCGTGGGCCGAGCCGCTCCTTCCGTTCAACGATGTGACGGTGGACGAGGGATCGGGAGCCACTCCGTGAGCGCGCGCATTCTGGTGGTCGACAACTACGACAGCTTTGTCTTCAACCTGGTCCAGTACCTCTACCAGCTGGGCGCCGAGTGCGAGGTGCTGCGCAACGACGAGGTCGCGCTGGAGCACGCGCAGGACGGCTTCGACGGCGTCCTGCTCTCGCCCGGCCCGGGAACCCCGGAGGAGGCGGGCGTCTGCGTCGACATGGTCCGCCACTGCGCGCGGACGGGCGTACCGGTCTTCGGGGTGTGCCTGGGCATGCAGTCGATGGCGGTGGCGTACGGCGGAGTCGTGGGCCGGGCTCCGGAGCTGCTGCACGGCAAGACCTCGCCGGTGTCGCACGAGGGGCTGGGGGTGTTCGAGGGGCTGCCGTCGCCGTTCACCGCGACCCGCTACCACTCGCTCGCGGCCGAGCCCGACAGCATCCCGGACGTGCTGGAGGTCACGGCGCGGACCCAGGACGGGATCATCATGGGGCTGCGGCACCGGGAGCACGACGTGGAGGGCGTGCAGTTCCACCCGGAGTCGGTGCTGACCGAGTGGGGGCACCGGATGCTCGCGAACTGGCTGGTGCGCTGCGGTGACGCGGACGCGGTGCGGCGCTCGGTGGGGCTGGCCCCGGTGGTGGGCAAGGCCGTCGCGTGACGACGCTCGCGCCGTCCGCGCCCGCAGAGGGCCGGGCCGCGCGGCGCAGGGCGGCGCAGGAGGCCGCGAAGCGGGCCCGCAGGCGCGGTGGCGGACGGCGCCGCAGGCGGCCGTCGTCGGGCGGCCCGGTGGTCGTCGCGAGCCGGCTGGCCGGGGAGCTGTGCATCACGCTGGGCCTGGTGATGCTGCTGTTCGTCACCTACCAGCTCTGGTACACGAACGTGCTGGCGGAGCGCACGGCCAACGGGGCCGCGGGCTCGCTCCAGCAGACCTGGGAACGCGATCCGGGCGGGGCCGCCGCGCCCGCGGCGGCGGCGTTCGAACCGGGTCAGGGCTTCGCGATCCTCTCCATCCCGAAACTGGACGTGAAGGTGCCGGTGGCGGAGGGGATCAGCAAGCCGAAGGTGCTGGACAAGGGGCTGGCCGGGCACTACGGCGAGGCTCCGCTGAAGACGGCCATGCCCGCCGACAAGGAGGGCAACTTCGCGGTGGCGGGGCACCGGAACACGCACGGTGAGCCGTTCCGCTACATCAACCGCCTGGTGCCCGGGGACCCGATCGTGGTCGAGACGCGGGACGCGTACTACACGTACGAGATGACCTCGGCGCTGCCGCAGACACCGCCGACGAACGTGTCGGTGCTGAAGCCCGTGCCGGAGGGGTCCGGGTTCACCGGGCCGGGGCGGTACATCACGCTGACGACCTGCACTCCCGAGTTCACCAGCACCTACCGGATGATCGTATGGGGCAGGATGATCGACGAACGCCCCCGCAGCCAGGGCCCGCCGCCCGCGCTGGCCAGCCCGTAGCCGCACAGCCCCATAGCAGCCGTAGTCCCGTAGCCGCCGTAAGGACGAATCAGCAGTGTCTCGTGCCCGCCGTCGCCGCGCCGCCCCGCCCCGCAACCGCAGTGTGCTCGCCGGGGCGCTCGGTCTGCTGGGCGAAGTCCTGATCACGCTGGGGCTGGTGCTGGGCCTGTTCGTGGCGTACTCGCTGTGGTGGACGAACGTGCTCGCGGACCGGCAGGCGTCGGCGCGCGGCGACGTGGTCCGCCAGCAGTGGCAGGCGGACCCCTCGGCCCGGCCGAAGCCCGTGGAGCCGGGGGCACTGGACACCAGGGACGGCATCGGCTTCCTGCACGTACCGGCGATGAAGAACGGCGAGGTGCTGGTGAAGCCGGGCACGACGCCGGGAATCCTGAACGACGGAGTGGCGGGGTACTACACGGACCCGGTCAAGTCGGCGCTGCCGTGGGACCCGACGGGGAACTTCACGCTCGCGGCGCACCGGGACGGGCACGGGGCGAAGTTCCACAACATCGACAAGCTCACGAACGGCGACGCGATCGTTTTCGAGACGAAGGACACCTGGTACGTGTACAAGGTCTTCGCGGAGCTGCGCCAGACGTCGAAGTACAACGTGGACGTGATCAACCCGGTGCCGAAGGAGTCGGGGAAGACCGCTCCGGGGCGCTACATCACGCTGACGACGTGCACGCCGGTGTACACGTCGAAGTACCGGTACATCGTCTGGGGCGAGCTGGTGCGGACGGAGAAGGTGGACGGGAAGCGGACGCTCCCGGCGGAACTGCGCTGACCCCGGTCACCGCAGCACCTGGAGCCGGACTCCGGCGCTCCACGCCTCCAGGAGGCCCCTGTGGACGGCCGTGACCCCTCCCTGGGCGGCGATGGCCAACGCTTCGCGGGTGAAGGCGCAGGTGGCCACGTAGAGGGCCACCTCGGCCCGGTGGAGGACCTTGGAGGAGCCGAGGAACTTCTGCATCTCGCCACTGAGGACATGGCGGAAGGGCGCGAAGTTCTTGCACTGCACGGCGACGGTGCGGCCGTCGGCGGTCCTGGCGGTGATGTCGGTCCCGCGGTCGCCGCCGTGCCCGCCGTGCACCTCGACACCGGTGCAGCCGTCACGGCGCAGCAGCCCGGCGACGTGGAGCTCGAACTCCTTCCCGTTCATGGCGTCGACGGTCCCGATGACCCCGGTGAGGGCCTTCGCCTCCTGGCCGCGCTGGAGCCGGCTGAGCTGGAGGTCGTGCTCGACGAGCCGCTGCTGGATCTGCTCGACGTCCTGGCGCAGGGAGAGCAGCTCCCGGCGCTGTTCGCCGGAGGTCTCGACGAGGGCGCCGATCATCGGGACGACGGTTCTGCTCAGCAGCCGGGTGAAGCCTTCCTCGCTGAGCCTGCTGATCCGCTCGTCGAGCGATTCGACGTCGTCGGCGTGCGGGCCGGGGCCGGGGTAGGGGTCGGCAAGGGCGACGGGCCGGGGCCGGGACGCCTGCTCGCGGTCCAGCAGGTAGGTGCGGACCCTGCGGGCGACCTCGCTGTCGCGCAGGAGCATCGCCATGTCGAGGATGGTCCTGCGGGTGTAGACGGCCAGGTGGGCGCGCCCCTGTGGATAACTTCCGTTTGAAAGGTACAGGTTGTCACTTTCAAACCGTTGCAGGTCAGCGCCCCGGAGTGTGCGCATGCCGTTCTCGGTGAGTTCCTCGCGGTGACGTTTGACCACCTGCCGGACCGCGTTCTCCGCGACCTCGAAGTACGCCGCCACCATCGCCGTGGTCACGTGCAGGTCGTCCGGCAGCAGGGACAGGGTCTTGACCTTGTCCAGGGCGTGGGTACGGTCCAGGACGCTGGTGCGCAAGGTCCGGGACTCCAGCAGCACCGTTTCGTTGATCATGGTCCGTCCCTCCCGGGAGTGATCCGGGCGGAGTCCGGTGCCCCGCCCCGTCCGGGTCAACGAATTCGTACGTATGGAAGACACGTACGAAGACATGAAAAGGTCCGGCCCCCTCCCGTCGGGGAGGGGGCCGGACCTTTCACGAGCCGTGGAGCCGTGCCCGCCGTGGAGCCGGGTCGGTGGCGTCCGGTCAGCGGCGTCCGCCGATCAGACCTCCGAAGAAGTCGTCGCCGTTGTTGCCGTTCCCGTTCCCGTTGTTGCCCTGCTGGCCGTCGACGGTGCGGACGTTGACGACCGTGCCCGTCGTGACGGGCGAGCCGAAGACCGGGTCGGAGAAGAGGACCACCGCGTTGTCGTCCGACGGGCCCGCGAGGACCGCGCCGAAGGACAGGCCCTTGTTCGCGAGCTCGGCCTTGGCCTGGGCGACGGTCTTGCCCGCCAGGTTCGGGACCGCGGTCTGCTGCGCCGCCTTGGCGATGGTGACGTTGACCGCCTTGCCGACGTCGAGCTGCTGGCCCGGTTCGTACTGCTGCGCGATGATCGTCTTCGGTACGGAGCCGGGCGACTCCTGCTCCGTCGTGCTGCCGAGCTTGAGCCGGGCGTCCTGGAGCGCCTTGACGGCCTGCTCCTTCGTCTTGCCGCGCAGGTCCGGGACCTCGGCCTTGGAGATCTCCTTGGCGACGGTCAGGGTGACGACGGAGTTGTGTTCGGCCTCGGTCCCGGCCTTGGGGTTCTGGTCGAGGACGGTTCCGGCGGGGCGGTCGGACTCCTGGGTCTTGCGCTCGACCTGGAAGCCCTTCTCCTTGAGCTGCTTCTCCGCGTCGTCGTAACTCATGCTGAGGACGTTGAGGACGGGCGACTTGGGCGCGCCCGCGGAGATCTTGACCCTGATGCTGGAGCCCTTGGCGACCTTGGTCTTGGCGACCGGGTCCTGCGAGCAGATGGCGCCCTTGGGCTGGCCCTCGCAGGGGACGTCGGCCTCCTTCTCCACGGTGAGGTCGACGGCCTCGACGCTCTTCTGCGCCTGTTCGAGGGTCTGGCCGACGAGCGTGGGGGCGGAGGGGCGGTTGTCGGCGGTCTTGTCGAAGAGGGCGCGGCCGATGAGGATCGCGCCGACCAGGACGAGGAGGCCGGCGGCGACGAGCAGGATCGTCGAGGCCCGGCTCTTCTTCTGGCTCGGGCGGCGGCCGTGCCCGCCCTGGTCGTAGCCGCCGTGGCCCTGGTCGCCGTACCCGTACCCGCCGTCCCCGGGGGGCGTGGGCGGGATCATGGCCGTCTGGCCGGGGTCCGTGCTGCGCAGGGCGGTGGTGGGCTGGTCGTAGCCCTGGTAGCCGTAGCCGCCGTTCGGGTCGGGGTAGCCGTAGCCGGACGTGCCCATGGCGGCGGTGGCGGCGACGGGCTGGCCTTCGAGGCACGCCTCGATGTCGGCGCGCATCTCGTCGGCGGACTGGTAGCGGTAGTCGGGGTCCTTGACCAGGGCCTTGAGGACGATGGCGTCCATCTCGGGCGTGATCTCGGGGTCGAAGTTGCTCGGCGGCTGGGGTTCTTCCCGTACGTGCTGGTAGGCGACGGCGACCGGGGAGTCGCCGATGAACGGCGGCCGGACGCTGAGGAGCTCGTACAGGAGGCAGCCGGCGGAGTAGAGGTCGGAGCGCGCGTCGACCTGTTCGCCCCTGGCCTGCTCGGGGGAGAGGTACTGGGCGGTGCCGATGACGGCGGCGGTCTGGGTCATGGTCATGCCGGAGTCGCCCATGGCGCGGGCGATGCCGAAGTCCATGACCTTGACCTGGCCGGTGCGGGTGAGCATGACGTTGGCGGGCTTGATGTCGCGGTGGACGATGCCGGCGCGGTGGGAGTACTCCAGGGCCTGGAGGATGCCGATGCACATCTCCAGGGTGCGCTCGGGCAGCAGCTTGCGGCCGGAGTGCAGGAGCTCGCGCAGGGTGGACCCGTCGACGTACTCCATCACGATGTAGGGGATGGAGATGTTGTCGACGTAGTCTTCGCCGGTGTCGTAGACGGCGACGATCGCCGGGTGGTTGAGCGAGGCGGCCGACTGGGCCTCGCGCCGGAACCGGGCCTGGAAGGACGGGTCGCGGGCGAGGTCGGCGCGCAGGGTCTTGACGGCGACGGTACGGCCGAGCCGGGTGTCGTGGGCGAGGTAGACCTCGGCCATGCCACCGCGGCCGAGCACGTGGCTCAGCTCGTACCGGCCGCCGAGGCGACGCGGCTCTTCCATAACGTTCCAGCCCTCTCCGTCAGTCCCGACCGCACCTGTGTGTGGTCCGGCGGTGTGCTGTTCGCGCAAAGGCTACCGGCCGATCGTCGGTGATCGGTTCGTGGCCACAGGCTGATACCGGACCGGTACCGTACGCTCCGGCCCGGCCGGGACCGGTGGCCCGGTCGGCCCCGCCCCGGTGGGTCCTGTTCCCGTCGGCCCCGCTCCGGTGGGCGCTGTCCCGGCCGGTCGTCACGGGTTCTTCAGGACGGCTTCCATGACGGCCTTGGCGACGGGGGCGGCGAGGCCGCCGCCGCTGATGTCCTCGCGGCTGGCTTCGCTGTCCTCGATGACGACGGCGACGGCGACGGGGCTGGTGCCGTCGGGGTTGTCGACGTAGGAGATGAACCAGGCGTACGGGCGCTTCGAGTTGCCCTCGCCGTGCTGGGCGGTGCCGGTCTTGCCGCCGACCTTGAAGTCCTTGATCTTCGCGTTGCCGCCGGTACCGGTGTCGACGACGTTGATCATCATCTTCTGGAGCGTCTGCGCGTTGGCGGCGGAGAGGGGCCGGCTCATCTCCTGCGGTTCGTGCTTCTCGATGATGTCGAGGTTGGGCGAGGTGAGCTGGTCGACCATGTAGGGCTTCATCAGCTTGCCGTCGTTGGCGATGGCGGCGGTGACCATGGCCATCTGGAGCGGGGTGGCGGCGGTGTTGAACTGGCCGATGGCGCTCTGGGCGTTGCCGTCCTTGCCCATGGTCTTGTCGTAGACGCTGGCGAAGGCGCGGACCGGGGTGTCGATCTTGTCGTTGTTGAAGCCGAACTTCTGGGCGGTCTCGACCATCTTGTCGCGCCCCACCTTGTCGCCCAGGTTGGCGAAGACGGAGTTGCAGGAGACTTCGAGGGCCTTGTTGAGGCTGGCCCGCTCGCAGCCCTTGGCGTGGTTGACCATCGGGGTGCGGGTGCCGGGCAGGATGTAGGGCTCGGGGGTGTCCGTCGGGGCGTTGATGTCGGTGACGACGCCGTGTTCGAGGGCGGCGCCCGCGGTGACGACCTTGAAGGTGGAGCCGGGCGGGTAGGTCTCGCGCAGGGCGCGGTTGACGAGGTTCTTGTTCTCGCTGTCCTTGAGCGCGACCCAGGCCTTCTCGTCGTCCTTGGAGTTCCCGGCGAAGCTGGAGGGGTCGTACGAGGGGGTGGAGACCAGGGCGAGGATGGCGCCGGTGCGCGGGTCGATGGCGGCGACCGCGCCCTTCTTGTCGCCGAGCTTGTCGAAGGCGGCCTTCTGGGCGGCGGGGTTCAAGGTGGTGACGACGTTGCCGCCCTGGCGCTTCTCACCGGTGAACATGCCGATGGTGCGGTCGAAGAAGAGCCGGTCGTCGTTGCCGGTGAGGATGCCGTCCTCAAGGGATTCGAGCTGGGTGGCGCCGAACGCCTGCGAGGCGTAGCCGGTGACGGGGGCCCAGAGGGGGCCGTCGAGATAGGTCCGCTTGTACTTGTAGTCGCTGCCGTCGGTGACCGCGGAGCCCGTGATGGGGTTGCCCTTGACGATGATGTTGCCGCGCTCGGTGGCGTACTGGGCGATCTGGACCCGGCGGTTCTCCTTGCGGGTGCTGAGCTCCTCGGCCTGGACGTACTGGAGCCAGTTGGTGCGGATCAGCAGCGCGAGGACGAGCAGCCCGCAGAAGAGCGAGATGCGTCGCAGGGGCTTGTTCATGACGGACGGACCACCTGGGTCATCTCGGAGTCGGGGGACGGAGCGGGTGCCGGGGCGGGGCGGCGTGCGGTGTCGCTGATCCGGATGAGGATGCCGATGAGGGCCCAGTTCGCGAGGACGGAGGAGCCGCCGGAGGCGAGGAAGGGCATGGTCATGCCGGTGAGGGGGATGAGCCCCATGACTCCGCCGGCGACCACGAAGATCTGGATGGCGAAGGCGCCCGAGAGGCCGATGGCGAAGAGCTTGCCGAAGGGGTCGCGGGCGGCGAGCGCGGTGCGCACGCCCCGTTCGATGATGAGCCCGTAGAGGAGCAGGAAGGCCATGACGCCGGCGAGGCCGAGTTCCTCGCCGACGGTGGAGAAGATGAAGTCGGAGTTGGCGGCGAAGAGGATCAGGTCGGAGTGGCCCTGGCCGAGGCCGGTGCCGAGGACCCCGCCGGAGCCGAAGCTCATGAGGGACTGGCCGACCTGTTCGCAGGCGCCGGAGGTGGTGTAGCAGGCGAAGGGGTCGAGCCAGGCGGTGACGCGGGCCTTGACGTGGCTGGCGAAGGAGGCGACGACGACGGCGCCGCCGACCGACATGAGCAGGCCGATGACGATCCAGCTGGTCCGCTCGGTGGCGACGTACAGCATGATCACGAACATGCCGAAGAAGAGGAGCGAGGTGCCGAGGTCGTTCTCGAAGATGAGGACGAGCAGGCTCATGGCCCAGATCATCAGGATGGGCCCGAGGTCGCGGCCACGGGGCAGGTAGAGGCCCATGAAGCGGCGGCTGGCGAGGGCCAGGGCGTCGCGCTTGACCATGAGGTAGCCGGCGAAGAAGATCGCGATCACGATCTTCGCGAACTCGCCGGGCTGGATCGAGAAGCCTCCGACGTTGATCCAGATCTTGGCGCCGAAGACGTCGGCGCCCAGGCCCGGGACGACGGGCAGGATCAGCAGGAACAGGGCGCCGGCCATGGAGATGTACGTGAAGCGCTGCAGGACGCGGTGGTCCTTGAGCAGCAGCAGCACGGCGATGAAGAGGGCGATGCCGACGGCGGTGTACAGCATCTGGTTGGGCGCCGAGGGGGAGAAGGCGCCGTACTGCCGTTTGGCCAGGTTCTGGAGGCGTTCGGACTGGTCCAGCCGCCAGATGAAGACCAGGCCGAGCCCGTTGAGGAGGGTGGCGAGGGGCAGCAGCAGCGGGTCGGCGTACTTGGCGTACCGGCGTACGACGAGGTGGGCGACGCCCGCGAGGGCGCCGAGGCCGAGGCCGTAGGACAGCATGCCGGGCGGCAGCGTGCCGTTGATCGCGAGACCTACGTTGGCGTAGGCGAAGACCGGGATGACCACGGCGAAGGCGAGCAGCATGAGCTCGGTGTTCCGCCGGCTCGGCAGCTCGATGGCGCCGATGGTGGTCGTGTTGGTGACAACGCTCATGGTGTGGCAGGCCCCCTGTGCCCGCGGGTGTCTACTGCTTTCCGCACAGGCTGACCAGCTGCTGCTCCGCAGGGGTCAGGCTGGGGCCGGGTGACTGGGTGTTCTGCGTTTCGGCGTTCCGGCGTTCTTCGTCCTTCTTGCAGGCGGAGACCTGCACGCCGAGTTCGTCGATCTTCGCGCGGGCGTCGGCGAAGCTGCCTTGGCTGATGGTGGCCTCGACCAGCTTGCGCTTGAAGGGCGGAAGGTACTTCAGTTCGATATCGGTCCGGTCGGTCTCCACCCGGGAGAGTTCCATGGGCCCGAGGTTCTGGCTGATGCCGCGGAAGAGTGCGACGTGCTCGCCCTTGACGCCGACGTAGTACTGGGACTGGGTCCAGCGCCAGCCCGCGTAGAGGCCGCCGCCGATGACGCCGGCGACGAGGAGCAGGCCCAGCGTGCGCGTGGCCCATCGGCGGCCCGCGCTGTGGCGTCTGCGGGGGTGGTCGTAGGTGTCCTCGTAGCGGGAGTCGGCGTCGTAGCCGTCGTTCCCGTCGTAGCCCCCGTACCCGCCGTCCTGGCCGTAGCCGGGGCCCTCGCCGCTGCCGGGGGGGCCGAAGGCGCCGGCGGGCGGCGGGACCCGGCGGCCCAGGCCCGAGGCGCGGCCGGCCGGGGTCTGCATGGCGTTGCCGCCGTCGAAGAGCTGGTGCTGGTTCTCGGCGACGGCGCCGACGACGACGGGGGTGTCGTTGAGCTGGGCGGCGACGGTGTCGCCGCTGTCGGTGTCGAGGACGTCGGCGACGATGCAGGTGATGTTGTCGGGTCCGCCGCCGCGCAGGGCGAGCTGGATGAGGCTCTGCACGGTCTCGTGGGGGCCGTGGTAGTCGGCGAGGGTCTCTTCCAGGGTCTGGTGGGAGACGACGCCGGAGAGCCCGTCGGAACAGATGAGGTAGCGGTCGCCGGCGCGGACCTCGCGGACGGAGAGGTCGGGTTCGACGACGTCGCCGCTGCCGAGCGCGCGCATGAGGAGGGAGCGCTGCGGGTGGGTGGTGGCTTCCTCTTCGGTGATGCGGCCCTCGTCGACGAGGCGCTGGACCCAGGTGTGGTCCTGGGTGATCTGGGTGAGGAGGCCGTCGCGGAGCAGGTAGGCGCGGGAGTCCCCGACGTGGACGAGGCCGAGGCGGCTGCCGGTCCACAGGAGGGCGGTCAGGGTGGTGCCCATGCCTTCGAGCTGGGGGTCCTCCTCGACCATGACGCGCAGCTGGTCGTTGGCGCGCTGCACGGCGGTGCCGAGGGAGGTGAGGATGTCGGAGCCCGGGACGTCGTCGTCGAGCTGGACGAGGGTGGAGATGACCTCGGAGCTGGCGACCTCGCCGGCGGCCTGGCCGCCCATGCCGTCGGCGATGGCGAGGAGGCGGGGGCCGGCGTAACCGGAGTCCTCGTTGCCCTCACGGATCATGCCCTTGTGCGATCCGGCGGCGAACCGCAGGGACAGACTCATGCGCACCTCGCCGGTCGGCTCCGGGTACAACCGGTCTTGAGCCACACTGCCCGCCCTCCGGTCGGGAGCGCGCCGCGGTCCGTCTCCTCGGGAGGACGGACCGCTGCGGCTCGCTCGCTCCGCTCGCTCATTCTCGTACTACTTCCGCAGCTCGATGACGGTCTTGCCGATGCGGATCGGGGCGCCCGGCGGGACGGGCGTCGGGGTGGTCAGCCGGGTCCGGTCGAGGTAGGTGCCGTTGGTGGACCCGAGGTCCTCGACGATCCACTGGCCGTCACGGTCGGGGTAGATCCTGGCATGGCGGCTGGAGGCGTAGTCGTCGTCCAGCACGATCGTGGAGTCATGGGCGCGGCCCAGCGTGATCGTCTGGCCGGCGAGGGTCACGGTGGTGCCCGTGAGGGTTCCCTCGGAGACGACGAGCTTGGTGGGCGCGCCGCGGCGCTGGCGCTGCTGCGGTGGCGCGGCCTGGCGGCCGGCCTGCTGCGGGGCGCTGTTGGCGCCGCCGCGGCGGGAGCCGCGCTGGGTGACTCTCGTGCCGAAGAGATCACTGCGGATGACCTGGACGGCCACGATGACGAACAGCCACAGAACGGCCAGGAAACCCAACCGCATGACCGTCAGGGTCAGCTCTGACATTGCCCCCGCTTCACCCTTCGGCTTGCCGGTAAATGATGGTGGTACTGCCCACGACGATCCGCGAGCCGTCGCGGAGCGTAGCGCGGGTGGTGTGCTGCCCGTCCACCACGATGCCGTTGGTGGACCCGAGATCCTGGATCGTCGAGGGCGTTCCGGTCCGGATCTCACAGTGCCGGCGCGATACGCCGGGGTCGTCGATCCGCACGTCGGCTTCGGTGCTTCGGCCGAGTACGAGCGTGGGGCGCGAGATCTGGTGGCGGGTGCCGTTGATCTCGATCCAGTGGCGCGGGGCGCCGCCGGTGGTGGGTGCGGGGGCGGGTCCGCCGGGGGCGGGCCTGCGGGTGCCGGGTCCGCCCGGCGGCGGGCCCGCGGGCATGGGCGGGGCGGCGGCCGGCGGGTAGCCGTAGCCGCCCTGCTGCGGGCCCTGCGGGGCCTGGCCCTGGGCGGGCTGGTCGGCCTGCGGCTGGGAGGCGCTGGAGGCGAGGGTGCGGCTGCGGACCCGGTAGAGCCCGGTGTCGAGGTCGTCGGCCTTCTCCAGGTGGACCTTGACGGGGCCCATGAAGCTGTAGCGCTGCTGCTTGGCGTAGTCACGGACGAGGCCCGCCAGCTCGTCGCCGAGCTGGCCGGAGTAAGGGCTCAGCCGCTCGTAGTCGCCGGCGCTCAGTTCGACGATGAAGTCGTTGGGGACGACGGTCCGCTCGCGGTTCCAGATGGTGGCGTTGTTGTCGCACTCCCGCTGGAGGGCGCCGGCGATCTCCACCGGCTGGACCTCGGACTTGAACACTTTGGCGAAGGTGCCGTTCACCAGACCTTCGAGTCGCTGCTCGAACCGCTTCAGAACTCCCATGGGGCACCTCCTCCGTCGTTGTCGCCCTGTACTGCTTACTGATCGTATCCACGCGTGGCGGATTCGGCTGGTTCCCCATCGCTCCTGTGTGCAGGAGTGTTGGTGCTCACAAGGGATCGTAGGGGCGTCCCAGGGACAGTGTCCCGCACCCGGAGCGGAGTGCGGGAGGGGCCGTCCCCGCGGGGCTGGGGGGTGCGGGGAAAGGGATGTGATTCCACCCCTCCCCACGTGCTAATGTTCCGATGTCGCCAGGGGAAAGACCCGCAAGGGAAGACCACTGGGGCGCTGCTCGGGCGAGTGGCGGAACGGCAGACGCGCTGGCTTCAGGTGCCAGTGTCCTTCGGGACGTGGGGGTTCAAATCCCCCCTCGCCCACCTCGGACGGTCCTCGTGATCGGCCAAGTCGAATTGACAGAACCCCCGCTCCGGAGAGATCCGGAGCGGGGGTTCTTCGTTGTGTCCTGACTCTCGTGGCGCGGGGAGCCGGGGGAGCCCCGGGGCAGGGGCGCCGTCCCACTTTCGTCGGGACCGGCGCGACGAAAGTGGGCGGCGCCCGGCGGGGCCGGATGTCTAGGGTCGGTGGCGTGGATGCGACGGCGAAGACACGTGCGGGCCTGGAATGGCTGAAAGGGCCGGAGCCCTGGACCCGGCGGAGGCTGGCCGGGGACCTGACGCTCTGCGGGGTGCTGGCCGTGCTCGGGCTGGGCGTCGAGGAACTCACCGACGGTTCGGTGCGGCGGATGGTGGCCGGGACCGTGGTCGTGGTGGTGCTCACGTTGCTGCGCCGTCGGCTGCCCGCGCTGACGCTGGTGCTGGGGTCGGCGGTCGGCGCGCTCCTGGCCGGCGCCTACCTGGTCATGATCCTGCTGGGCTGGTCGGCGGGGCGCCGGATCGTCGGGGTGGGCAGGGCGCTGACGGCGTTCACGCTGGCCTTCGTGGTGGCGGTCGCCCTCAGCGTGTGGGACCAGCGGGACCAGATGCGGCCGCTGCTGGTGATCGTCTTCTCCACGCTGATCTTCCTGGCGGTGACGGTGATGCCCGGGCTGGCCAGTCGGTACTGGTCGCAGCGCCACACGCTGCTGCGGGCGCTCCAGGAACGCAACGGGCAACTGCTGCGGGAGCGCGCCATGGTCGCGGGGCAGGCCCGGCTGCGGGAGCGGCAGCGGATCGCGCAGGACATGCACGACAGCCTGGGCCACCAGCTGGCGCTGATCTCGGTGCACACCGGCGCGCTGGAGGTGGACCCGGAACTCACCGGCCGCCAGCGCGAGGCGGTGGGGGTGCTGCGCAACGCCTCGGTGGCGGCGATGCACGAGCTGCGGGAGGTCGTCGGCATCCTGCGGGACGGGGTCGAGGCGCCGCTCGCGGTGGAGGAGGCGGCGCAGCCCGCCGCACGCGGGGTGGCCGGGATCGCGGGGGTCGTGGAGACGGCGCGGGCCGCGGGGACCGACGTACGGATGACCAGTTCGGGGCGGCCGAGGCCACTGGTCGCGGCCTGTGACCACGCGGTGTACAGGATCGTGCAGGAGGCGCTGACGAACGCGTACAAGCACGCTCCGGGGGCGCCGATCTCGGTCGCGCTGCGGTACGAGGACGACTCGCTGGTGGTGGAGATCGCCAACGGGCCGGCGACCGGTACGGGTGCCGGGGAGGTGGTCTCCGGCGGGCAGGGGCTGACGGGACTGCGGGAGCGGGCGCGGCTGGTCGGCGGGATGGTGCACGCGGGCGGGACCGGTGACGGCGGGTTCCGGGTGGCGGGTGTCCTGCCGTACGGGGCGGAGCCGGCCGGGGTCGAGGAGATCGCCGACGACTTCGGCCAGCGGGTCCAGGCGCGGGAGGAGCCGCTGGCGCCGATGGACTGGGCGGCGGTCGACCGGGAGCTGGCCCTGCCGATACAGAGCCGTACCCGGGCCGGGGGGTTCGCGCTGGGCTGTGGGATCGCCTTCGCGGCGGTGGTGCTGCTGGTGATCGTGCTCGGTGCCGGGGCGGTGCTGCTGGTGGGTTCGGCGGGTGACGTGATGATCGACCGGGCCGATTACGACGCGGTGAAGGTGGGCGCGTCCGAGCAGACGGTCCGCGCCGGGCTGCCCAGCGGGGACAGCCTCTTCACCTCGGGGCTCGAACGGAAGGGTCCGGCCAGGCCGGAGGGCGCGCGGTGTCTGGCCCTGCTCTCCTCGGAGGGTTCGGTGCCGACGTTCACCGACCGGGTTTTCCGGTTCTGCTTCAAGGACGGCAAGCTCGTGGACAAGCAGGTGTACGACGTCAAGCAGTAGGAGCGCGGGTGACAGCCGAAGTGGTCCGAGTGGTGATCGCTGATGACGAGCCGCTGATCCGGGCCGGGATCAGGATGATCCTGACCTCGGCTCCGGACATCCAGGTCGTCGCGGAGGCGGCGAACGGCCGGGAGGCGGTGGAGCTGGCCCGTGCGCACGGGCCGGACGTGGTGCTGCTGGACATCCAGATGCCGGTGATGGACGGGCTGACCGCGCTCGGGGAACTGTGCCGTGCCGTGCCGGAGGCGCGGGTGCTGATCCTGACGACGTTCGGGGAGAAGGAGAACGTGCTGCGGGCGCTGGGCGAGGGCGGTGCGGGGTTCCTGCTGAAGGATTCGGCGCCGGGCGAGCTGATCGGCGCGGTCCGGGCGGCGGCGGCCGGGGCCGCCTATCTGTCGCCGGGGGCGGCCCGGCACCTGGTGGACCAGTTCGCCTCGGGGCAGACCGCCGGGCGGGGCGAGGCCCGCAGGCGGGTGGCGGAGCTGAGCGAGCGCGAGCGCGGGGTCCTCGCGCTGCTGGGCGAGGGGCTGTCGAACGCGGACGCCGGGCGGCGGCTGCACATGAGCGAGGCGACGGTGAAGACGTACGTGAGCCGGATTCTGGCGAAGCTGGGGTGCGAGAACCGGGTCCAGGCGGCGTTGCTGGCCAGGGACGCCGGCCTGTAGGTACGGTCGGGCCGGATCATGTCGGCCGGGTGGTACGGGTACGGGCGGAGGCGGCGGGGGATGACGGCGGTGGCGGGGCAGCGGATACCGGTGGTGGCGGGGTTCGCGGAGCGGGCCGTGACGGGCTCGGCCAAGGAGGCCGGCCGGGCGCTGCGGACGCGGGTGCCGAGGTCGGCGCACGCCCGTTTCAAGGTGCCGGCCGGGCGGCCGGACGCGGTCCGCGCGGTGGAGGAGTCCAATGCCGGCCGGGTCGCCGAGCTGACGCCGATACGGGTGGGGCGGATGGCGGCGAACCCCTTCGCGTTCCTGCGCGGGGCCGCCGCCCTGATGGCCCACGACCTCTCCGCAGGCCCGGTGACGGGGGTCGGGGCGCAGCTCTGCGGGGACGCGCACGCGGCCAACTTCGGTCTGTACGGGGATGTGCGCGGGCGGCTCGCCATCGACCTGAACGACTTCGACGAGACCGTGTTCGGCCCGTGGGAGTGGGACGTGAAGCGGCTGGCGGCCTCGCTGGTGCTGGCCGGGCGGGTGGCGGGCGCGGACGAGGACACCTGCCGGGCCGCGGCGCTGGACGCGGTGGGCGCGTACCGGCGGACCCTGCGGCTGCTGGCGAGGCTGCCCGCGCTGGACGGGTGGCACGCGAAGGCCGACGAGGAGCTGCTCGCGCGGATCGACGCCCGGGATCTGGCGGGCACGCTGGAGCGGGTCGCGGAGAAGGCCCGCAACAACACTTCGGCCCGGTTCGCGGCCAGGTCGACCGAGGCGGTGCCGGACGGCGGACGCAGGTTCGTCGACGCGCTCCCGGTGCTGCGCCGGGTCGGGGACGGGGAGGCGGCGGCCGTGGCGGCGGCGCTGGGCCCGTACCTGCGGACGCTGCCGGGCGACCGGCTGCCGCTGCTGGCCCGGTACGCGATCCATGACGTGGCCTTCCGGGTGGTGGGGACCGGGAGCGTGGGTACCCGTTCGTACGTGGTGCTGCTGCTGGACCACCGGGGCGAGCCGCTGGTGCTCCAGGTGAAGGAGGCGCGGCCGTCGGTGCTGCTGCCGTATCTGCCCGCGCTGGGCTTCGCGCCGCCCGTGGTGGAGCACGAGGGCCGCCGGGTGGTGGCGGGGCAGAAGCAGATGCAGGTCATCTCGGACAACCTGCTGGGCTGGACCACGGTGGAGGGGCGGCCCTTCCAGGTGCGGCAGTTCCGCAACCGCAAGGGCAGCGTGGACCCGGCGGCGCTGGCCGTGGACCAGATCGACGACTACGGGCGGATGACCGGGGCGCTGCTGGCCCGGGCCCACGCGCACAGTGCCGATCCGCGACTGCTGGCCGGGTACTGCGGGAAGAGCGACGAGCTGGACCAGGCGGTGGCGTCCTTCGCGGTGACCTACGCCGACCGGACCGAGGCCGATCACGCGGATCTGGTGGTGGCGGTGCGGGCGGGGCGGATCGCGGCGGAGACCGGGGTCTGAGGACGTACCGGGGTCTGAGGACGTCCTGTCCGGTCCCGGGGGTGCGGGCGCCGGGTGGTGCCCGGTGAATGTTTCACGTGAAACGGCTTCCGTCGGCCCACGTGAATGTTTCACGTGAAACCGTCCTCCGTGGTGAGTGCCGGCCCGGAGCGCCCCGGGGACGGCGGGGTGTCCGCGAGGGTGGTGTTTCACGTGAAACACGCCCGGAGCGGCCGGGCCGTAGGGTGGCCGGGTGAGTGAGCAGACTGAGCAGACCGCGCCGGGCGACTCCGGCGACGAGCGGCCCGAGGCGCGCCTGGAGCGGGCCGTGCGCGCCGCCGAACAGGCGCTGATCGAGTTCGAGATCGCGGTGGAGACCTTCCGGGTCGAGGTGGAGAACTTCTCCCGGCTCCACCACCAGAAGCTCGGCCCGATGTACTCGCGTCTCGACGAGCTGGACGCGCTGATCGCGGAGGCGAAGGCGGCGCGCAGCGGTGACGCCGAGGATCTGAGGCGGGCCCGGGAGGCGCGCTCGCTGGTCATGCCGATGCCCGGGGTGGACGAGCTGTTCCACGACTGGCTGGACTCGGACGGGCTCTCCGACGGTGCGGCGGCGATGCTGACGGACCGGACCGTGAGCCCGCCACAGCGGGTGCGTCCCTCGGAGGAGGTGCGTCGGCTCTACCGCGAGCTGGTCCGCCGGGCCCACCCCGACCTGGCCCAGGACGAGGCGGAGCGCGGGCGCCGGGACGCGTTCATCGCGCGGGTCAACGCCGCGTACGGGCGGGGCGAGGAGGGTCTGCTGCGCGAGCTGGCCGAGGAGTGGGCGGCCGGACCCGTGCCGGAGACCGCCGCGCCGGGCGGGAGCGGGGAGCTGTACGCCCGGCTGGAGTGGCTGACACGGCGCAAGGAGCTGCTGTCGGTGGTGGCCCGGGAGCTGGAGGACAGCGCGATCGGGTCGATGCTGCGGATGGCTCCGGAGGACCCGGACCGGCTGCTGGAGGAGATCGCGGAACAGCTTCTCGGGCAGGTTTCCGCGCGCGAGGCGGAGCTGGCGGCCCTCGCCGCCCTCTGAGCGGGCGGGCCCCGTCGCCTGCTGTTCCTGGCCGCTGCTCTGGCCGCTGCTCTGGCCGCCGGAGGGGTGGCTGCCCGGGGTCCGGGCTCTGGGGCGGGGCGGGTCCGGTGCTGTCGGATAGGTTGCGGGGAGGGCTGCCGGGCCACGAGCCGGGTCGCCCTTCCGACCTGCGACGAGAGAAGGCGACAGCTATGAACTTCGGACAGCTTCCCTCGGTGGGCGCCGCCGCGGTGCCCTCCGAAGGCTTTGTCCTCGACGTCCGTGAGGACGACGAATGGGCGGCCGGTCATGTCGAGGGCGCTCTGCACATCCCGATGGGCGATTTCGTGGCCCGCTTCGGTGAGCTGGCGGAGGCGGTCGAGGACGGCCGCCGGGTGCACGTGATGTGCCGGGTGGGCGGGCGCTCCGCGCAGGTCACCCAGTACCTGGTGCGCCAGGGTGTCGACGCCGTGAACATCGACGGCGGGATGCAGGCGTGGGAGAGCGCCGGGCGCCCGATGGTGACGGACAGCGGGAACCCGGCCTTCGTGCTCTGAGGCCCCTGAGGACCCGGTCCGGGCGGGGCGTCCTTGCCGGGCCCGGACCGGGGGTCAGCCGAGGGGGTGGGCGGCCAGCAGGTCGCCGAGTGCCTCCTCGTGCGCGGCGGCCGGGCCGAGCTGGAGCTCCAGTTGCTTGGCCCAGGCGTGGTAGCGGTGGAGCGGGTAGCCGGTGTCGGCGCCGAAGCCGCCGTGCAGGTGCTGGGCGGTCTGCACGACCCGGCGTACGCCCTCCGAGGCCCAGATCTTGGCGACCGCTACGTCACCGGCGCTCGGCAGCGGGCCGCCCGCGCCGCCGGTCGCCGCGTCGAGCCGCCAGGCCGCCTGCCAGAGGGTGACCTCCATGGCGCGCAGGTCGATGTACCGGTCGGCGGCCTGCACGGCGACGGCCTGGAAGGTGGCCACGGGGTGGCCGAACTGTTCCCGCTCGCCGGTGTACCGGCTGGTCATGGCGAGGACGTTCTCACCGAGGCCGAGCGCGAGCGCGCAGGTGCCGGTGGTGAGGAGCTGGCGGAGCCGCTCCCAGGCGCCGGGGTCCTCGACGAGGTGGTCCGCGGGCACGCGTACGCCGTCCAGGGTGAGTTCGGCGAGCCGCTCGCCGCTGGTGGAGCACTGGTCGGTGAGGGTGAGGCCCTCGGCGGTGCGGGGGACGAAGGCGAGGAGGGCCCTGCCGTCACCGGTGTGGGCCGGTACGGCGATCCAGTCGGCGTTCTGTGCCCAGGGCACGGCGGTCTGGATGCCGTCGAGCACCCGGACCGTGCTGTTCGTGCCGACGGCGCCGTCCGTGCTGGTGCTGGTGCTGGTGCTGGTGCGGTGGGCGGTGACGGCGAGTTCGGCCGGGTCGTGGCCGGTGCGGCCGTGTGGGGCGGCGGTGAGGACGAGCGTGCCGAGCCCGGCTCCGGGCAGCAAGGCGGCGGCCAGGGCGGGGCTGCCGTGGGACTGGACGGCCATGGCGGTGGCACAGTGCTCCAGCAACGGGACCCGGGCCAGCACCCTCGCCGCCTCGCGCAGGACCAGGCAGAGGGCGATGGTGTCGAGCCCGGCGCCCCCGTGTTCCTCGGCGAGGACCAGGCTCAGCAGGCCCGACGCGGCGAGCCCGGTCCACAGGGGGCGGTCGAAGTCGTCGGCGACGGCTCCGGGGGTGAGCGCGGGACTGGGCACCCGGTCGGGTGCCACGTCCGCGAACACGGCCCTCGCGGCCTCGACGGCGGCCTGCTGTTCCTCGGTGAAGGTGAAGTCCATTGCCTGTCCCTCCCACGCGCCCTGCCCTGCCCGGGTCCCGGACAGGGCCCCGACCTGTTCTGATTCTGACGGTGCGTCAAGATAGAGCAGGTTCCCGGAAGGGGACAGACGGAGACCAGGACAGGGGACGGATCAGGGGCGGAAACGGGGATGGACCAGGGTGGTCCGGCGGCCGGGTCCAGCGGCCGAGATACGAGGTCGGGGTCTGCGGGCGGGGTTCGGCAGTCGTGTCCGACAGTCGCGTCCGGCGGGCGGGGTTCAGCGGTCGAAGTCGATCTCCACGTCCTCCGTCACCGCGTGCGACTGGCAGGCCAGCACGAACCCCGCCTCGGTCTCCTCCGACTCCAGGGCGAAGTTCCGGTCCATCCGGACCTCGCCCGTCACCAGGAACGCCCGGCAGGTGCCGCAGACGCCGCCCTTGCAGGCGTACGGGGCGTCGGCGCGGCTCCGGAGCACCGCGTCCAGCAGGGATTCGCCGTCCCGTACCGGCCAGGTGCCGGAGCGGCCGTCGAGCCGGGCGGTGACCCGCCGGGACGCGGCGCCCGCAGGAGCCGCCGCGGGGACGCGCGGTGCGGCGTCCTCGACGTGGAAGATCTCCTCGTGCACCCGGGTCCGGGACACGCCCAGGGCGCCGAGCGCCCGCTGCGCGCCCTGCACCAGGCCGTAGGGCCCGCACAGGAACCATCCCGTCACCCGGCTGACCGGCAGCAGCGCGGGCAGCAGTTCCGTCAGCCGCTCCTCGTCCAGCCGCCCGGAGGGCAGCCCGGCCTCCTGCTCCTCCCGGGACAGGACCGTCACCAGCTGGAACCGGTCCGGCCAGCGGTTCTTGAGGTCGGCGACCTCCTCCAGGAACATCGTCGACGCCGCCGTGCGGTCGCTGCGGACGAGGCAGAACCGGGCATCGGGCCGGGCGGCCAGCAGGCTCGCGACGATGGAGAGCACCGGGGTGATCCCGCTGCCGCCGACGATCGCCGTGTAGTGCCCGCCCGCCGGGGCGGCGGAGGGTTCCAGGACGAACCGTCCGGCCGGGACCATCACGTCCAGGACGTCCCCGGCGGCGATCTCCTTGTGCGCGAAGGTGGAGAACTCCCCGCCCTCCACCAGCCGGACCCCGACCCGCAACAGCTCCGGGCCCGGCCCGTCCGGCGCCGGGGCGGGGGAACAGATCGAGTAGGTGCGCCGGGTTCCGGTGGACCCGGGGGCCTTCCTGCGCAGGGTGAGGTGCTGGCCGGGGGCGTGCCGGTACTCGGCGCGCAGCTCCTCGGGGACCCGCAGGGTCAGGGCCACCGAGTCGTCGGTGAGCCGGTCGACCGCTGCCACCGTCAGGGGGTGGAACGCGCCGTGCCGCGCGGAGCGCACGGGCGCGGACGGCACGGACGGCGGGGACACGGCCATCTACAACTCCTTGAAGTGGTCGAACGGTTCACGGCAGTCGGTGCAGCGGCGCAGCGCCTTGCACGCGGTGGAGGAGAACCGGCTGAGCAGTTCGGTCGCGGTCGATCCGCAGTGGGGGCAGCGGACCGACAGGGTGAGCGCGACGGGTCCGTCCGCCGCGTGCGGGCGCGGCGGGGCGATGCCGAACGCGGCGAGCTTGCGGCGGCCCTCGGCGCTGATGTCGTCGGTCGACCAGGCGGGCGCGAGCACGGTGCGCACCCGGACCTCCGGTATGCCGTGGTCGGTCAGGACGCGGACGATGTCGGCGGACATGGCCTCGATGGCCGGGCAGCCGGTGTAGGTGGGGGTGAGGACGACTTCGGCGTGGCCGTCCTCGTGCATCCGCACCCCGCGCATCACGCCCAGCTCGGCGAGGCTGAGGACGGGCAGTTCGGGGTCGGGGACGGAGCCGGCGAGTTCGGCGAGCTCCGCCTCCAGCCGGGTCGTGCTGCCCCCGGCCGGGGGCCCGGTGGTGGCCTCCGCGTCCGTGGCGCCGCGGCCCGTGGGGGAGCCGGTGGCACGGCCGGTGGAGGCGTCGGCTCCGGGGGCTGGGGAGGCGCTGGTGCCGGTCACCATGATGCCCCCGGGTGGCTGCGGTGCAGGTGCTGCATCTCGGCGAGCAGCAGGCCGAACGGCTCGGTGTGCAGGCCCTGGCGCCCGGCGCCCGCCGCCCAGGCCCCGGTGCGCGGCCCCTCGGGCAGCGCGAGCCCGGCCCGCTCCAGTACGGCTTCCAGCGCGGCCAGCCAGCGCGTCTCCAGCGCGGGCCAGTCCACCCCGTCGACCCCTTCCACCGGCTGGAACAGTTCTCCGGTGTACTTCCAGAGGCCGTCCAGGGCGGCCTGGGTGCGGCGCCGGCTCTCCTGCGTGCCGTCTCCGAGCCGCAGGGTCCACTGTTCGGCGTGGTCGCGGTGGTAGGCGGTCTCCTTGACCGCCTTGGCCGCCAGCGGCCCGAACGGGCCTTCCCCGGCGGCCAGGTCGCCGTAGAGCTCGTGCTGGTAGAGGGAGAAGAAGAGCTGGCGGACGATGGTGTGGGCGAAGTCGCCGTTCGGCTGTTCGACGAGCTGGAGGTTGCGGAAGGACCGTTCCTCGCGCAGGAACGCCAGCTCGTCCTCGTCCCCGGTCATCGAGAGCAGGATGCGGGCCTGGCCGAGCAGGTCGAGGGCGATGTTGGCGAGGGCGACCTCCTCCTCCAGGACGGGGGCGTGGCCCGCCCATTCGCCGAGGCGGTGGGAGAGGATCAGCGCGTCGTCCCCGAGGGCCAGCGCGGCCGTACGCGGTGTTCCGGTGCTGGTCACAGGTGCTGCACTCCCTCGGGGATCTCGTAGAAGGTGGGGTGCCGGTAGGGCTTGTCGGCGGAGGGGGCGAAGAACGGGTCCCGCTCGTCGGGCGAGGAGGCGGTGATCTCGGTGGAGGGGACCACCCAGATCGAGATGCCCTCACCGCGCCGGGTGTAGAGGTCGCGGGCGTTGCGCAGGGCCATCTCCGCGTCGGGCGCGTGGAGGCTTCCCGCGTGTGTGTGCGAGAGGCCGCGCCGCGAGCGGACGAACACCTCCCACAGGGGCCAGTTCTGCGTCATGCCCGTGCCTCCTCGTTCTCCGCGCCGGCCGGTGCCGGGGTCGTGGCCGTGCCCGTGGCCGCCGGTATGTCCGCCCCGGACGGGCCGCCGGAGTGTTTCGCGGCATACGCCGCAGCCGCCTCGCGCACCCACGCGCCCTTCTCGTGGGCCGTGCGCCGCTGGTTGATCCGCTGTTCGTTGCACGGGCCGTTGCCCTTGAGCACCTCCCAGAACTCCGTCCAGTCGAGCGCGCCGAAGTCGTGGTGCCCGCGCTCCTCGTTCCACCTCAGCTCCGGGTCGGGCAGGGTCAGGCCCAGGGCCTTCGCCTGCGGTACGGCGATGTCCACGAAGCGCTGGCGCAGGTCGTCGTTGGAGTGGCGCTTGATCCGCCAGGCCATCGACTGGGCCGAGTGCGACGAGGCGTCGTCCGGGGGGCCGAACATCATCAGCGAGGGCCACCACCAGCGGTCGACCGCGTCCTGCGCCATCGCGTGCTGGGCCTCGGTGCCCCGGGAGAGGGCGAGGAGGAGCTCGTACCCCTGGCGCTGGTGGAAGGACTCCTCCTTGCAGATGCGGACCATGGCGCGGGCGTAAGGGCCGTAGGAGCAGCGGCACAGCGGCACCTGGTTGGTGATCGCCGCGCCGTCCACGAGCCAGCCGATCGCGCCCACGTCGGCCCAGGTCAGGGTGGGGTAGTTGAAGATCGAGGAGTACCTCTGCTTCCCCGCGTGGAGCTTGTCGAGCAGCTCGTCGCGGCTGGTGCCGAGGGTCTCGGCGGCGCTGTAGAGGTAGAGGCCGTGGCCCGCCTCGTCCTGGACCTTGGCCATCAGGATCGCCTTGCGGCGCAGCGAGGGCGCGCGGGTGATCCAGTTGGCCTCGGGCTGCATGCCGATGATCTCGGAGTGGGCGTGCTGGGCCATCTGGCGGACGAGCGAGGCGCGGTACTCCTCCGGCATCCAGTCGCGCGGCTCCACGCGCTCGTCGGCCGCCACCGCCGCGTCGAAGGCGGCGAGCAGTTGCGCGCCGAGCCCGGACCCGCGCTCCGCCGCGCCGGTCACCGTGCGCCCCGCCGTGGCGCCCGGGACGGTGCTCGTCATGCCGTTCGCCGTCGTATCCGTCGCGGTACCCGTCGCGCCGTTCGTCATGGCGCGGCTCGCGGCCGTATCCGTCCCGAGGGCCATCTCCTGCCCCGTCCCCGGGGTCACTGCTGTCATCCCGGCCCCCTGTCAGAGTCCGCCGTCCGCCCGACCGACCGATCGTTCGGTTCATCCGCTTCAATGGTGGGACGACGGCCCGTAGGGTGTCAACCTCTGTGGTCAACCCTGTGGATACCGGAGGATCGGGGCGGGATGGATTCCAACGAGCACGAGCCCGCGGAAGGAGCCGTTCCACCACCCCGGGCACCCGGAATCGCGGGCCTGTCCACCCCGTACCGCGTGGTCACCGCCCTGGCGCTCGGTGTCGTCGCCGTCGCCACCTGCACGCACCTGGCGTTCGTCTTCCTCCACGTGGCCCCGTCCAACACGGTGAGCAAGCAGTACGCGCGGACGGTCGACGGCTGGATCTACCCCGAGTTCGAACAGAACTGGAAGCTCTTCGCCCCCAACCCGCTCCAGCAGAACATCGCGGTTCAGGTGCGCGCGGAGGTGCGCGACACCGGCGGTGAGCCGGTCACCACCGGCTGGCGCGACCTGTCCGAGGAGGACGGCGCGGCCATCCGGCACAGCCTGCTGCCGAGCCACACGGAACAGAACCAGCTGCGCCGGGCCTGGGACTTCTTCACCGGCTCCCACGACGAGGACGGCAAGCCGGACGGCGAGCGGGGCGAGCTGTCCGAGGAGTACCTGCGGCGGATCGCGGTGGCCCGGCTCGCCGAGGACCACCGCGGCGCGCACCTCCTGCGGATTCAGCTGCGCTCGGCGACGACGGCGGTGGCGGCGCCGGAGTGGAGCACGGAGAAGACCGACACCCGGACGTACTACCGGGAGCTGCCGTGGTGGAGGGCGTGAGCCGGGTGACGGGCGTGGGGGGTGCGGCGGGTACGTCGGGAGCGGCCAGTACGACGGGTGGGTCGAATGAGCCCGGTGTGGTTGGAGTGGCTGGAGCGGTGGGTGAGTCCCGCGTAACGAAAGTGCCCGGTGCGTCGGGGACGGCCGGTGCGGGGCGCGTGCGGCGGGCGCGTGCGGCGGCCGGGCGGGGGCTGGCGAAGATCACCGGGCAGGCGCTGGGCCCGTACCAGAGCGCCGTCATCCGTATCGGTTTCGCCGGGACCTGGCTCTTCTTCCTGCTGCGGGAGATCCCGAACCGCCACGAGATGTACGGGCCGGACGGGCCGTGGAGCTGGAGTCTGGCGGAGCGGCTGATCGCCTCGAACCGGGCGTTCACGGTGCTGATGTGGTCGGACTCGGCGCTGTGGTTCGAGACGGTCTACGCGGTCTCCGTGCTGGCGAGCGCGGCGCTGCTGCTGGGCTGGCGGACGCGGGCGATGTCCGTGGTGTTCATGGTCGGGGTGCTGTCGCTGCAGAACCGCAGCGTGTTCATGGGGGACGGCGGGGACAACGTCATCCACCTGATGGCGATCTACCTGGTGCTGACGCGGTGCGCGCAGGTGTGGTCGCTGGACGCGCGCCGGGCCGCCCGTCCCCGTGCGCGCGCCCTTGCCGGTGGCGGAGCGGGTACGGGGGCGAGCGCGGGCGGGTCGGCGAGTGAGGGCGGTGCCGCAGGGCCGGTGCTGTGGGGCGTGCTGGGCGCGGTGTTCGCGTACGGGGCGGTGACCGGGCGGTTCAGCTACGGCTGGCTGGCGGCCCTCGCGGCGGTGTGGGTGGTCCTCGGGCTGTGGTGGACCGTCGACCGGTACGACCCGCGGGGCGAGGGGCGGGCGGTCCTGGACGTACTGGCCAACCTGCTGCACAACGCGGGGATGCTCGTGATCATGGCGGAGGTCTGCCTGATCTACGCGACGGCCGGCTGGTACAAGATCCAGGGGTCGCGGTGGCAGGACGGGACGGCGCTGTACTACCCCCTGGGGCTGGACTACTTCACCCCGTGGCCGGGGCTGTCGGCGCTGGTGGCGGGCAGCGGGACGCTGGTGATGCTGCTGTCGTACGGGACGGTCGCGGTGCAGGTGGCATTCCCGTTCACGCTGTTCAACCGGCGGATCAAGAACGTGCTGCTGGGCTTGATGATGCTGGAGCACGTGGGGATCGCGGTGCTGCTGGGGCTGCCGTTCTTCTCGCTGGCGATGATCGCCGCCGACGCGGTCTTTCTGCCGACGGTGTTCCTGGTCTGGCTGGGGGCGCGGGTGGCGGGGCTTCGGCCGGGGCGTGCCGCCGGGGCCGCCGGGGCGGTGGGGGCGGTGGGGGATGCCGGGGCCGGGGTGGCTCCGGCGCGGCCCGTGCCGGGTCCGCGCTGACGGTCCGGGGGGTACGGGGCCCTGCCGGGCGGGGCCGCGAAGGCCGGGGCGGCGGCTGCGCCCGGCCTCGCGGGGCTCCGCCCCGCACCCCGCGCCTCAAACGCCGGCGGGGCTGGATGGAGGCGGGGGACGACAGGGGCTCCGCCCCAGGTCCCGGGTCTCAAGCGCCGGCGGGGCTGGACGGGGGCGGCGGGGGCGGAAGGCGGCGATGGGGCGGGGCCGTGCCGCGCTCTGCCCGGGCTGCGCCCCCTGCCCGACACAGAGCCGGGCGGGCTGCGCCCCACCTGCACCCGCCCCGCCCGAGGAGCGGTCGGGGCTGGACAGGGGCTCCGCCCGGGCCCTGCACCGTGCCCCGCCCGAGGAGCGGGCCGGTACGGGGGCTTCGCCCAGGCCGTGCCGGGCCCGGTGGGGCGGGGCCCGGTGGGGCGGGTCGTAGGGTCGGGGGTATGAGCGAGCCTGGGTGTGGGGACGAGACGGTGCGGCGGTGGCGGGAAGCCGCCGGGCGGGAGGATCTTGTCCTGCTGGACGGGTTCCACGCGCTCAAGCACGCCCTGCGCTTCGGGGCGCACGTCCACCTCGCCGTCGCCGACGACCCGGCGGCCGTGCGCGGGCTCGCGGCCGAGCTGGCTCCGGACGTCGAGGCGGACGTGGTCCGGCTCGTCGCCGGGGCACCGCTGCGGACGCTGCTCCCCCGGGTCCATCCCACCGGGGTCGCGGCCCTCGCCCTGCGGCCCGACCGCGCGGCCGGACGCGAGGCGCTGGGGCGGATGCCGCGGCCCGCGCCCGTCGTCGTGCTCGACAACCCCCGCAACCTCGGCAACCTCGGAGCCGTCGTCCGCCTCGCCGCCGGGTTCGGGGCCACCGGAGTCGTGACCCGGGGCGATCTCGACCCCTGGCACCCCAACGTGGTCCGGGCCGGGGCCGGGCTGCACTACGCCACCACCGTGGACCGGCTGGAGCTGGAAGAACTGCCCCCCGGGCCGCTCTACGCGCTCGACCCCGAGGGCGAGGACATCCGTACCCTCACCCTTCCGGACGACGCCCTGCTCGCCTTCGGCTCCGAACGCCACGGCATCTCGCCCGAGCTGCGGGCCCGCGCCGACCACCTGGTGTCCCTGCCGATGCGCCCGCAGGTCTCCAGCTACAACCTGGCCACCAGCGTGGCCATGACCCTCTTCCACTGGGGAGGCCCGCAGCCCGCCCCGGCCGTGACGGACCGAGCCGGGACGGACTGAGCAGGGCCGGACTGAGCAGGGCCGGGGCCGGACGCCGCCCGGGTGCTACGCCTGGCGGCGGACCTCCACCACCCGGAAGCGGTTCGCGACGAACGCGGCGTCGCACAGGGCCGCGTTCGCCGCCGGGTTGCCGCCCGAGCCGTGGAAGTCCGAGAACGCGGCGGTCTGGTTGACGAAGACCCCGCCCGTGAGGTTCAGGGAGAGCTGCGCGGACTCCTCCAGGCAGACCTCCTCGACGGCCCGCTCGGTGTCGGCGGACGTGGTGTACGCGCCCACCGTCATCGCGCCCTTCTCCCGCACCGTGCGCCGCAGCAGCTCCAGCGCGTCCGCCGTGGAGTCGACGGCCACCGCGAAGGCCACCGGGCCGAAGCACTCGGAGAGGTAGGGGGCCTCCGGGTCCGGCTTGGCGGCGTCGAGCTTGACCAGGACCGGCGTGCGCACCACCGCGTCCGGGAACTCCGGGTTGAGGACCTCGCGGGAGGCGAGCGCCACCTCGCCCAGCCCGGCCGCCGCCTCCAGCCGCGCCCTGACCTCCGGGTTGACCAGCGCGCCCAGCAGCGCGTTGGCCCGCGCGTCGTCGCCCAGCAGGCCACCGACCGAGGCGGCGAGGTCCGCGACGACCTCGTCGTACGTCTTGTGCCCGGCGTCGGTCGCGATGCCGTCGCGCGGGATCAGCAGGTTCTGCGGGGTGGTGCACATCTGCCCGCTGTAGAGGGAGAGGGAGAAGGCCAGGTTGGACAGCATCCCCTTGTAGTTGTCCGTGGAGTCCAGGACGACGGTGTTGACGCCCGCCTTCTCCGTGTAGACCTGCGCCTGGCGGGCGTGGGTCTCCAGCCACTCCCCGAAGGCGGTGGACCCGGTGTAGTCGATCAGCCTGATCTCGGGGCGCACCGCGAGGGACTTGGCGATGCCCTCGCCGGGCCGCTCGGTCGCCAGCGCCACCAGGTTCGGGTCGAAGCCCGCCTCCGAGAGCACCTCCCGGGCCACCCGCACGGTCAGCGCGAGCGGCAGCACGGCGCGCGGGTGAGGCTTGACCAGCACCGCGTTGCCCGTGGCCAGCGAGGCGAAGAGCCCCGGGTAGCCGTTCCAGGTGGGGAAGGTGTTGCAGCCGATCACCAGGGCGATGCCGCGCGGGACCGGGGTGAAGGTCTTGCCGAGCTCCAGCGGCTCCTTCTTGCCCTGGGGCTTGGACCAGTGGGCCTGCCCGGGGACCCGGGTCTGCTCCGCGTACGCGTACGCGACGGCCTCCAGGCCGCGGTCCTGCGCGTGCGGGCCGCCCGCCTGGAACGCCATCATGAACGCCTGGCCGCTGGTGTGCATGACCGCGTGCGCGAACTCGTGCGTCCGCGCGCCGATCCGGGCCAGGATCTCGATACAGACCAGGGCCCGCGTCTCGGGCCCGGCGTCCCGCCAGGCGCCCATGCCGGCCCGCATCGCGGGCAGCAGGACGTCCGGGTCCACGTGCGGGTACTCGACGCCCAGTTCGGGGCCGTACGGGGAGACCTCCCCGCCGGTCCAGCCGTCGGTGCCGGGCTGTCCCAGCTCCAGCCGGGTGCCGCGGACGGCTTCGAAGGCGGCGAGCCCCTCGGCCGGGGCGTTCTCGCCGTACGCCTTGGGGTGTTCGGGGTGCGGGGACCAGTAGGCGCGGCTGCGGATGGCCGCCAGTGCCTGGTCCAGGGTGGGCCGGTGCCGGTCCGACAGCTGGGCTGCGGACAGTGCGGCGGTGGACAGGTCGGCGGTCATCGGGACCAACTCCTCGGTGAGCCGGGCGGAGAAGAGCAGACTGGAGTTAGAGTAACCGAACGATCGGTCGGGACAAGAGGGCCCGGCGGGCCTGTGGACAAGTCGGTGCGGGAGGATCTGGGCATGACAGCAATCGAGCGGTCCAGCACTGTGGCGGTCGTCGGCGCCGGCACCATGGGGCAGGGCATCGCCCAGGTCGCCCTTCTCGCGGGTCACCCCGTGCTGATCTACGACATCGACGGGGATCTCGCCCGTGACGGCCGTGACCGGGTGCGGGAGCGCGTCGAGCGGCTGGTCGTCAAGGGCCGCCTCGGCCGCGCCGAGGCCGACGGGGCGATCGGCCGGATCGAAGCGGCCCACGACCTCGCGGCCCTGGCCGGCGCGGGTCTGGTGGTCGAGGCGGTCGTCGAGGACGCCGCCGTCAAGCGTGCGCTCTTCGCCTCCCTCGAAGAGGTGGTTTCGCCGGACGCGCTGCTGGCCACCAACACCTCCTCCCTCTCCGTCACCGAGATCGCCGCCGGTCTCGCGCACCCCGGCCGCTTCCTCGGCCTGCACTTCTTCAACCCGGCCCCGCTGCTCCCTCTCGTCGAGGTGGTCAGCGGCTCCGCCACCGACCCGGCCGCCGCCGAGAGCGCGTACCGCACCGCCTTGAGCTGGGGGAAGACGCCGGTCCGCTGCGCGGACACCCCCGGGTTCATCGTCAACCGGATCGCCCGCCCCTTCTACGCCGAAGCCTTCGCGGTGTACGAGGAGCAGGGCGCCGACCCGGCCACCATCGACGCCGTGCTCCGCGAGAGCGGCGGCTTCGCGATGGGCCCGTTCGCCCTGACCGACCTGATCGGGCAGGACGTCAACGAGGCCGTCACCCGCTCCGTCTGGGAGTCCTTCTTCCGGAGCCCGAAGTTCACGCCGTCCCTCGCGCAGCGCCGCCTGGTCCAGTCCGGCCGTCTCGGCCGCAAGTCGGGGCAGGGCTGGTTCCCGTACGGCCGGTCCGGCCCGGATGCCGTGGAGCCGCTGCCGCACACGGCCGCCCCCGAGAAGGCCCCGGAGAAGGTCACCTTCGTCGGTGACCTCGGGCCCGCCGCCGCCTTGGCCGAGCTGGCGCGGGAGGCCGGGATCGAGGTCGGCGCCACCGAGCACGGGGGCCCGTACGTCCTGCTGCCCGGTGAGGGGCAGCTGGTGCTGGCGGACGGCAAGACCTCCGTGGAGTTCACGGACGTCGTCTACTTCGACCTCGCCTTCGACTACCGCGACGCCACCCGGATCGCGCTCTCCGTCAGCGCGGACACGAGCGAACGGACCCTCGCCGAGGCCGTCGGCCTCTTCCAGAAGCTCGGCAAGAAGGTCTCCGTCATCGGCGACGTGCCCGGCATGATCGTCGCCCGGACCGTGGCGATGCTGATCGACCTCGCGGCGGACGCCGTCGCCCGCGGGGTGGCCGACGCGCGGGACATCGACACCGCGATGCGGCTGGGCGTCAACTACCCGGCCGGCCCCTTGGCGTGGCACGAGCGGCTCGGCCAGGACTGGGCCTACGACCTGCTGCACCACCTCGACCAGCGGTGTCCCGGCGGCCGGTACGCGCCCTCGCTGGCGCTCTTCCGGCTCGGCTACGCCGCGGGCGACGAGGGGCAGGCCGGATGAGCACCGCCAAACGGGACACGTACACGCCCGAGAGCCTGCTCTCCGTCGCCGTCCAGGTCTTCAACGAGCGCGGCTACGACGGCACCTCCATGGAGCACCTCTCCAAGGCCGCGGGCATCTCGAAGTCCTCGATCTACCACCACGTCACGGGCAAGGAGGAGCTGCTGCGCCGGGCCGTCAGCCGCGCCCTCGACGGGCTCTTCGCCGTCCTGGAGGAGCCGGGGGCGGTCCAGGGCCGGGCGGTCGAGCGCGTCGAGCACGTGACCCGGCGCACGGTCGAGGTGCTGGTGCGCGAACTGCCTTACGTGACGCTGATGCTGCGGGTCCGGGGCAACACCCGGACCGAGCGCTGGGCCCTGGAGCGCCGCCGCGAGTTCGACCACCGGGTCGCCGACCTCCTCAAGGCCGCCGCGGCCGAGGGCGACCTCCGCGCGGACGTGGACATCAGGCTCGCCACCCGGCTGCTGTTCGGCATGGTGAACTCGCTGGTCGAGTGGTACCGCCCGCACCCGGGCACCAGCCACGAACAGCTCGCCGACATGGTGGTCCGGATGGCCCTCGACGGGCTCCGCACCGCCCCGTGAGGCCCCGGCGTCACCGGCCGGTGAAGCGCCGCGCCACCGCCCCGTGAGGCCCCTGACGGCCTGGGCGGCGCGCCCCTGACGGCCTAATCCTCCGGGCCGGGGACCGGCTCCCGGGGCGGGGACGGGTCCAGCAGATCCGTTTCCTCGAACACCAGCAGGGTGCGGGTGGAGAGGACCTCCGGGATGGACTGGAGGCGGGTCAGGACCAGTTCGCGCAGGGTCCGGTTGTCGGGGGTGTGGACCAGCAGGAGGACATCGAAGTCCCCGCTGACCAGGGCGATGTGGGCGGCGCCCGGGAGCTCGCGCAGCTGTTCGCGGACCGTGCGCCAGGAGTTCTGGACGATCTTCAGGGTGATGTACGCGGAGGCGCCCTGGCCCGCGCGCTCGTGGTCGACGCGCGCCGTGAAGCCGCGGATCACCCCGTCGTCGATCAGCCGGTTGATCCGGGCGTAGGCATTGGCCCGGCTGACATGGACCTGTTCGGCGACCGACCGTATCGACGCCCGGCCGTCCGCCTGGAGCAGCCGCATGATCGACCGGTCGATCGGGTCCAGGGTGCGGTGCGGCGCCGCCGGGGCCCCGGCGGCGCCGCCCGGCGCGGCCGGGGGGGGGCGGGGGGGGGGCCGGGGGGGGGCGGGCGGGGAGCCCGGCCTTCCTCTCCTGGACGTCCTGCCCCCATCCCACGGCCCCGGCGCCACTTTGTCCACAGCCTGGAGCCGCCTGTAGCCAAATTGCGCGGACAACCGAACAATCGGTAGGTGAGGCGCCTCACATCCGGGGCACTCCCCGCCCGCTTCCCACGAGGAGGTGTACGCCGCCATGACGGTCCAAGAGCTGCCCGGTGCCGGTGCGTCCCACCGTCTTGCCCCGCCCGCCTGGAGGCCCCGTACGGAGGCCGCCCCGCTGCTGCCGGACGCCGAGCCGTACCGGGTGCTGGGCACACCGGCGGCGGCCCGGCTCGACCCCGCGCTGATGCGCCGCTGCTACGCCGAGCTGGTGCGTGGCCGCCGCTACAACGCGCAGGCCACCGCGCTGACCCGGCAGGGCCGTCTCGCCGTGTACCCCTCCACCGTCGGGCAGGAGGCGTGCGAGATCGCCGCCGCGCTGGTCCTCCAGGAGCAGGACTGGCTCTTCCCGAGCTACCGCGACACCCTCGCGGCCGTGGCGCGCGGACTCGACCCCGTACAGGCCCTCACCCTGCTGCGCGGCGACTGGCACACCGGTTACGACCCCCGGGAACACCGGATAGCCCCGCTGTCCACCCCGCTCGCCACCCAGCTGCCGCACGCGGTGGGCCTGGCGCACGCGGCCCGGCTGCGCGGGGACGACGTCGTCGCCCTCGCCATGGTCGGCGACGGCGGCACCAGTGAGGGCGACTTCCACGAGGCGCTGAACTTCGCCGCCGTCTGGCGGGCCCCGGTGGTCTTCCTGGTGCAGAACAACGGCTTCGCGATATCGGTCCCGCTGGCCAAGCAGACCGCCGCCCCCTCGCTGGCCCACAAGGCCGTCGGGTACGGGATACCGGGCCGGCTGGTCGACGGCAACGACGTCGCGGCGGTGCACGAGGTGCTCGCCGAGGCCGTCCACCGGGCCCGTACCGGCGGCGGCCCGACCCTGGTCGAGGCGGTCACGTACCGGATCGAGGCCCACACCAACGCGGACGACGCGACCCGCTACCGGGGCGACGCCGAGGTCGAGGCGTGGAAGGCGCACGACCCGGTGGAGCTGCTGGAGCGCGAGCTGACCACGCGCGGGCTGCTCGACGAGGCGGGCGTCCAGGAGGCGCGCGAGGCGGCCGAGGAGATGGCCGCGGCGCTGCGCGAGGCGATGAACGCGGAGCCGGTGCTGAACCCGATGGACCTCTTCGCGCACGTGTACGCGGAGCAGACCGGGCAGCTGCGCCAGCAGGCGGAGCTGCTCCGTGCGGAGCTGGAAGCGGAGGACGGGGCATGACCACGGTGGCGGCGCGGCCGGCGGCGAAGCCGGCCACGATGGCCCAGGCGCTGGGCCGGGCCCTGCGCGACTCCATGGCCGAGGACCCCACGGTCCACGTCATGGGCGAGGACGTCGGGGCGCTGGGCGGGGTCTTCCGGATCACGGACGGCCTCGCGAAGGAGTTCGGCGAGGACCGCTGTACGGACACCCCGCTCGCGGAGGCCGGCATCCTGGGCGCCGCGGTGGGCATGGCCATGTACGGGCTGCGGCCGGTGGTGGAGATGCAGTTCGACGCCTTCGCCTACCCGGCCTTCGAGCAGCTGATCTCGCACGTCGCGAAGATGCGCAACCGGACCCGGGGCGCGATGCCGCTGCCGATCACCATCCGGGTGCCGTACGGCGGCGGGATCGGCGGGGTGGAGCACCACAGCGACTCCTCCGAGGCGTACTACATGGCGACGCCCGGACTGCACGTGGTGACCCCGGCGACGGTCGAGGACGCGTACGGGCTGCTGCGCGCGTCCATCGCGAGCGACGACCCGGTGGTCTTCCTGGAGCCGAAGCGGCTGTACTGGTCGAAGGCCGACTGGTCGCCGCGGTCCCCGGCGGCGGTGCCGGGCATCGGGAAGGCGCTGGTCCGGCGGACCGGCACGAGCGCGACGCTGATCACGTACGGCCCTTCGCTGCCGGTCTGCCTGGAGGCGGCCGAGGCGGCGTGCGAGGAGGGCTGGGACCTGGAGGTCGTGGACCTGCGCTCGCTCGTCCCGTTCGACGAGGAGACGGTCACGGCCTCGGTACGCCGCACCGGGCGCGCGGTGGTCGTCCACGAGGCCGGCGGTTTCGGCGGGCCGGGCGCGGAGATCGTCGCCCGGGTCACGGAGCGGTGCTTCCACCACCTGGAGGCGCCGGTGCTGCGGGTGACCGGGTTCGACATCCCGTACCCGCCGCCGATGCTGGAGAAGCACCATCTGCCCGGGGTGGACCGCATCCTGGACACCGTGGCGCGTCTGCAGTGGGAGAACTGATGCCGCAGGTCATGGAGTTCAAACTGCCCGACCTCGGTGAGGGGCTGACCGAGGCGGAGATCGTCCGCTGGCTGGTGGCGGTGGGTGACGTCGTCGTCGTGGACCAGCCGGTGGTCGAGGTCGAGACGGCGAAGGCCATGGTCGAGGTGCCGTGCCCGTACGGCGGTGTGGTCACCGCGCGGTTCGGGGAGGAGGGGACGGAGCTTCCGGTGGGGGCGCCGCTGATCACCGTGGCGGTGGGCGCGGGCACCGCGGAGTCGGCCGGGGTTGCCGCAACGGCTCCGGACGCGGCCGTTCCCGAGCCCGGGCCCGCCTCCTCCGAGCCCGCCTCCTCCGGGTCCGGGAACGTCCTGGTCGGCTACGGGACGGACCACTCCCGGCCGACGCGGAGGCGGCGCATCCGGCCGGTCGCCGCGCCGGTCACGGCGCGGGTCGAGGCCCTGGCCCCGGCCGTCCCGGCCCCGCCCGTTCCTGCGGCGGCGGTGCCCGCCCGTACCGGGCCGGTGGCGGTGATCTCGCCGCTGGTGCGGAAGCTGGCCCGGGACCACGGGATCGACCTGCGCGGGCTGCGCGGGTCCGGGCCCGAGGGCCTGATCCTGCGCGCGGACGTCGAGACGGCGCTGCGGGCACCCGCCCCGCCCGCCGTACCCGCCGCCTCCCCCGCCACGGCTTCCGTCACGGCCGTCGCCGCACCGGAGGGGGCCACCCGGATTCCGCTCAAGGGGCTGCGCGGGGTCGTCGCCGACAAGCTGTCGCGCAGCAGGCGCGAGATCCCGGACGCCACCTGCTGGGTGGACGCCGACGCCACCGAGCTGATGGCGGCGCGGGCCGCCATGAACGCCGTGGGCGGGCCGAAGATCTCGGTGCTCGCGCTGCTGGCCCGGATCTGCACGGCCGCGCTGGCCCGTCACCCGGAGCTCAACTCCACCGTGGACCTGGCGGCCAACGAGATCGTCCGGCTCCCGGCCGTGCACCTGGGGTTCGCGGCGCAGACCGAGCGCGGGCTGATGGTCCCGGTGGTCCGGGACGCCCAGCACCGCAGCCCCGAATCGCTGTCGGCCGAGTTCGCCCGTCTGACCGAGCTGGCGAGGGCGGGCAGGCTCGCCCCGTCCGACCTCACGGGCGGGACCTTCACCCTGAACAACTACGGGGTGTTCGGGGTGGACGGCTCCACGCCGATCATCAACCACCCCGAGGCGGCCATGCTCGGCGTGGGACGGATCGTCCCCCGGCCCTGGGTCCACCAGGGTGAGCTGGCCGTCCGTCAGGTGGTCCAGCTCTCGCTGACCTTCGACCACCGCGTCTGCGACGGCGGCACGGCGGGCGGCTTCCTGCGGTACGTGGCCGACTGCGTCGAATCCCCGGCGGTGCTGCTGCGCAGCCTGTGACGGGACTCCGGGACTCCGGGACTCCGGGACTCCGGGGCGCCCCGGACTTCGCAGCCGGGTCCGGTCCGGGGTCCGGTCCGGGGTCCGGCGGGAACCAGGGAACGGGGCCTCACGGGGGTGGGCCCGGTCCGTGGCGGCGCCGCCCGCCGCCACGGCCGAGGGGGCTCACCCCCTCCCCGGCCGGTGGCGGCGGCTCACGCGGTCAGCAGCAGCTTGCCCACGTGCGTGCTCGACTCCATGACCCGGTGAGCCTCCGCTGCCTGGGCCATGGGGTACGTGGCGTGCACCACCGGTCGCACCCGCCCCGCCGCCACCAGGGGCCACACGTGCTCGCGTACCGCCGCCACGATGGCGGCCTTCTCCTCCAGCGGCCGGGCCCGCAGCGAGGTGGCGGTGATCGCCGCCCGCTTGGCCAGGAGCGCGCCCAGGTTCAGTTCGGCCTTGATCCCGCCCTGGAGCCCGATCACCGCGAGCCGCCCGTTGACGGCCAGGGCGTCCAGGTTCCGCGCGAGGTACTTGGCACCCACGATGTCCAGGATCACGTCCGCCCCGGCTCCGCCCGTCGCGGCCCGCAGCTCCGTGACGAAGTCCTGTTCGCGGTAGTCGATCAGGATGTCCGCGCCGAGTTCCGCGCAGCGCGCCAGTTTCCCGGGGCCGCCCGCCGTCACCGCCACCGTCGCGCCCACCGCCTTCGCCAGCTGGATCGCGATCGTCCCGATGCCGCTCGACCCGCCGTGCACCAGCAGGGTTTCGCCGGGACGCAGCCCGGCCACCATGAAGACGTTCGACCACACGGTGCAGACGACCTCCGGCAGGGACGCCGCCGTCACCAGGTCCACGCCCGCCGGGACCGGCAGCAGCTGTCCCGCCGGGACGGCCACCCGCTCGGCGTACCCGCCGCCGCCCAGCAGGGCGCACACCTCGTCGCCCACCGACCAGCCGGCCACCCCCGGACCGACCGCGGTGATCCGTCCGGAACACTCCAGTCCCGGGTAGGGGGAGGCGCCGGGCGGGGGGTCGTAGAACCCCTGCCGCTGGAGGAGGTCGGCGCGGTTCACGGCGCTCGCCGCGACCTCGACCAGGACCTCTCCCTCGCCCGCCACCGGGTCGGGTACGTCGCTCCAGACCAGGGCCTCGGGGCCGCCGGGCTGCTCGATGGTGATGGCATGCATGGCCCGGAGGCTACGCGAACGAGCCACCCGGACCCAGCACCCCCGGACCCAGCATCCGCGACCCCGCCCGGTGGGGCCCGCCCGGCCTCCGCCGCTGCCCGCCCTCTGTCCGTCCGGCTTACTCGGCCGGGCCCAGCGTCACCGGGGGCGAGGTCGGCGGCACGGCGCGGACGATGGTGATGACACGGTCCGTCAGCTGCAGCGGGCTCGCGCTCGGGTCGTGGTACGGCAGCAGCCGGTGCCCTCGGAGCACGCTCACCACCAGGTCGTCGGTCTCCCGCACCGACTTGCCGACCTCGGAGCGGTTCACGGGCCGCTCGATGAGATCGAGGCCGCTGCCCTGCTGGATCAGGTCCTCCATCACGGTGCCCGCGCTCGGGCTGAGCACCGAGAGCCCCAGCAGCCGGCCGGCCGCGCTCGCGCTCGTGATGACCGCGTCCGCGCCCGACTGGCGCAGCAGCGGCGCGTTCTCCTCCTCGCGTACCGCCGCGACGATCTTCGCCCCGCGGTTCAGCTGCCGCGCCGTCAGCGTGACCAGTACCGCCGTGTCGTCCCGCTGGGTGGCGATGACGACCTGACGGGCCTTCTGGAGCTCGGCGCGGAGCAGTACGTCGGAGCGGGTGGCATCGCCGACCACGCCCGTGAACCCCTCCGCGTTGGCGATGTCGATCACCTTGGCGCTGGGGTCCACGATGACGACCTGCTCCTTGGGCAGCCCGGTGGCCAGCAGCGTCTGCAGGGCCGACCGGCCCTTGGTGCCGAAACCGACGACGACGGTGTGCTCACGCAAGTTCTTCCTCCAGCGGCTCAGCCGCCACTCTTCCCTGGTGCGCTCGGTGAGGACTTCCAGGGTGGTACCGACCAGGATGATCAGGAACAGCACCCGCAACGGTGTGATCAGCAGGACGTTGACCAGCCGCGCGCTGTCGCTGTGCGGGACGATGTCTCCGTATCCGGTGGTCGACAGGGTCACGGTCGCGTAGTAGACGCAGTCGAGGAGATCGACCTCGTCGTTGGCGTTGTCGTGATATCCGGCGCGGTCGAGCCAGACGATCAGGACGGTCAGGCAGAGCACGAACAGCGCCATCAGCAGCCGTTTGGTGACCTGGAGGAGCGGTTTCTCGACGATGCGCTTGGGCAGCTTGATGCGCCGGGAGACGAGTTTCTCGTCGGCGCCTCGCGCCATGGCGTCCTGGCCGTGGAGTTTCACGTGAAACATCCTCCCGCAGCCCAGGGCAGATCGAGGATTTCCAGCTCCTTCCCGGACGGGGCGCCCTGGGGCGGGACGACGGCCAGCGCGTCGGCGGCGGCCACCCCGCGCAGCATCGCGGGCCCGTGGTAGCGCAGCGGCACCGCGTGCTCGTCGGTCAGCAGGACGGGGACCAGCCGGGTGTCGTACGGGTGGCCCGGTACGTCGCCCTGCACCGCCGCCGTGTACCGGGGGCGACGGCGTCGGCCGGCGAGGGCGCGCACCAGGGGGTCGACGAGGGTCAGCAGCCCCGAGACGGCGGCGAGGGGGTTGCCGGGCAGCCCCACCAGGTGCCGGACTCCTTCGCCGGAGCCCGTCGCGGCGCCGAGGCGGGCCAGCAGCATCGGGTGCCCGGGCCGGACGGAGACCCCGTCGACCAGCAGTTCGGCGCCCGCCGCCCGCAGGACGGGGTGGACGTGGTCTACGGGTCCGGCGGCGGTGCCTCCGGTGGTGATGACGAGGTCGGCGGTGGAGGTGGTGACGGCCTCCAGCAGGGCGTCGGCCCCGGCGGGGTCGTCGCCGAGCCGCCGGATGCCGGTGACCTCGGCGCCGAGCCGGGTGAGCCAGGGGCCGAGCATGGGGCCGAGGGCGTCCCGGATCAGGCCGTCGTGCGGGCGGCCCCCCGAGAGCAGTTCGTCGCCGAGGACGAGGATCTCCACGCGGGGCCGGGGCCGGGTGGTCAGCTCGTCGTACCCGGCGGCGGCGGCGAGGCCGAGCACGGCCGGGGTGACCAGGGAGCCGCTGGGCAGCAGCAGGTCGCCGGAGCGGCACTCCTGGCCGCGCGGGCGGATGTCCTGGCCGGTGGGGACGGGCCGGTCGGCGTGGAGCTGGGTGCCCGCCGTACGGGAGTGCTCGCTGCGGATCACGGCGGTGGTGCCGACGGGGACCCGCGCCCCGGTGGCGATCCGTACGGCCTCGCCGTCCGCGAGGGGCTCGGGCGGTTCGTGCCCGGCCAGGACCCCGTCCCCGGCGCGGACGGTCCAGGGGCCGGGTCCGGCGACGGCCCAGCCGTCCATGGCCGAGCTGTCGAAGGACGGCAGGTCGGTGAGGGCGTCCAGGGGCTCGGCCAGGACTTCGCCGAGGGTGTCGGCGAGGACGGCCCGGTGGGTGCGGGCGGGGGCCCTGGCCCCGGCGCGGGTAGCGGTCTCCCGGGCCGGGGACCAGCCCGTGGCGCGGTGGCCGCCGCTGCTGTCGGGACGGCGGCTGACCAGGGCCAGGGCCTCCTCCACCGCCTGCTCGGTGGTGGCCGCCGGACGCGGGGCCGGGCCGCCGGACGCGGTTCCGGCGACGGGGGTGACGGCCGCGCGGGCGCTGTCCGAAGTGGGGCCGGCCGGGGTGGGGCCGGCCGCGCCGGTCAGCGCCTCGTCCAAGGCGTGATCGGCGTCGGTGGGGATCACCGGGGGCCGCTCTCATCGGGTCCGGCGGCCTGGGCGCCGGCGTCGGCCCCGGACGGGACGGCCGCGTCGGCCGGGGCCCCGGACTCCGCCTCGGCCGCCCAGCGCAGCGCCAGCTCGGCGGCCTTGCGGGAGGCGTCGGCGACGGCCCGCGCCGGATCGGCGCCGGTGGCGGCGGCCTGGGCGGCGGCGTAGCCGACCAGGAAGGTGGTCAGCGGCGCGGCGGGACGGGCGACGCCGTGGGCGGCGTCACGGGCGAGGTCGAGCAGGATCGTGGTGTCGACGGCGACGTCGATGCCCAGCTCGTTCTTGACGGTCGTGATCCATTGGTCCAGCACTGTTCCATGCTCCCTGATCCGGGCCCGGGCGGCAGCGAGATCGTCCCAGGTGTCGCAGTCGAAGGAGGCCAGCGGCGCGGCAACCGTCAACTTGGCCAGGTCGAGCCCAGCGGTGAGCGTGCGCAACGGCAGTCCGGAGAGACTCCCGTGCGCGGCGGTGAGCAGGGCGAGTTCCCTGCGCAGGGCCCCGGCCCGATAGGCGGCCACCAGCGGCTGGTCCCGCCCGGCGGGGTCGCGCAGCAGCGTGCCGTCCATGCCGTCCGTGCCGTTCACGTCCAGGAGGGTTCGTACGGTCTCCCGGTCCAGGAACGGCAGGTCCGCGGAGAGGACGAGGACCCGCCCGGCCGAGGTCTGCCGCAGCCCGGCCTCCAGCGCGGCGACGGGGCCGCCGCCGGGCGGGTCCTCGCGGGTCCAGCGCACCGGCCGCGCCGTGGCCCGGGGGTCGCCGACCACGACGGTCTCCCGGGCGTCCGCGCAGGCGTCGAGCACCCGGTCGAGCAGGGCCCGGCCGCCGACGCGCAGGCCGGGCTTGTCCGCACCGCCGAGACGCCGCGCGGCGCCCCCGGCCAGGACGATCGCGTCGAAGGTCATGCCCCGAGTATGCGGGGCCCCGGCCCGGGGGCGGGGCCCTTCCGGCTCGCGCCGGGCCCCCGCCCACGGGCCGGAACAGGGGCGGGGCCCCGATGCCCGAAAGCACCGGGGCCCCGCCCCTGTTCGTGTCCTGTCCCGCCGCCGAAGGCCAGAGGCCACCGAAGGCCGGAGGCTAGAGGTACGGGCCGGAGCGGATCGCGCCGTGGCCGCCGTCCTCGTCGTCCTCGTCGTGGGAGAGGCCGGGCGGGAGCGCGCGACGCATCTGCTCCAACTGGGCACGTGCCGCCATCTGCTGGGCGAACAGCGCCGTCTGGATGCCGTGGAAGAGCCCTTCCAGCCAGCCGACCAACTGGGCCTGCGCGATGCGCAGCTCCGCCTCGGAGGGGATCGCCTCCTCGGTGAACGGCAGGGAGAGCCGCTCCAGTTCCTCGACCAGCTCCGGTGCGAGCCCGTCCTCCAGCTCCTTCACCGACGCGGCGTGAATGTCCTTGAGCCGGACCCTGCTGGCCTCGTCGAGAGGCGCGGCGCGTACCTCTTCCAGGAGTTGCTTGATCATGCTTCCGATCCGCATGACCTTGGCGGGCTGTTCGACCATCTCCGTCACCGGGACCTCGCGCGACTCGTCATCGGCGCCGCCGACCGCCATCCCGTCCTGTCCCACGATCAGGACGTGCGGGGGGCTGTCCTGCGACCGTTCACTCCTCGGCATCTCCATGCCGTCATTGTCTCGCACACCTTCGTCCTCCCACGGTGTGCCCCCGCACGGGCGTGATCCACCCTGTACGGGGGCTCCGGTGCGACCGTGCGGCCGGAACCCGGGCCGTGGCCAGCGCGGAGCGCGCCGGGCCGGGACCCCGCCGGAGCGGGTGACCACGGCGTCCCGCAGCGCGAGGCGCGGGAGACGGCGAGCACGCCCTTGGCGTTGATCTCCTTGACCATGTTTCACGTGAAACCATCGCCGCCGGCCTTGACGAGGGAGCTGTCCGTGCGTGGTGTGGACCTTGGCGCTGCCGAGGCCGATCCTGACGGACTCGGCGCCGGCCGGAATCGCGGACCTGACGTGGTCCGGGACCGCCTCGGGCGGCTCCTGCGAGGAGTGCCCGCCGACCGGCGCGTGGGCGTGGCCCTCGGGGTGCTGGTGGACGGGGCCGCCGGTGTCCGCGGGGCTGAGCGAGGCCGTCGGCACCGCCGATCTCCCGGTCCAGTTTCTGCGCGGCAACCACCTCCGGGGACCTGGCGGAACCAGTCAGAGCCCTCGCCGCAGCCGCACTCCGAGGTAGCCCAGGCCCAGCCCCATCAGGGCGCATCCCGTGCCGAGCGCCAGGATGTGCGCGGCCAGGTCGGCGGAGCGCTCGCGTCCACCGGCGCCGATCGCGCCGACCGTCTTCGGCGGGCTCGGCGCCGTCCGGGGCGGTACGGGTACGGGGCCGTCGGAGGGGACGGCCGGGAGACCGGCCCCGGGGTCGGAACCCACGTCGGAACCCGGGTCGGTTCCGGTGCGGGGGCGGGCCGGGCGGGCCGGAGGAGCGGGCGCTTCCGGTCCCACCGGTCCTACCGGCAGCCCGGGCCCCACAGGTCCCACGGGCGGTGGCCGGACGGCGGCGGGTGCCTGCGGCTCCTCCGGGTCGTCGACCGCGGCCTCCGGATCGGCGGGCTCGGTCACGGGCCGCCCAGGACGTTCCCGCCCGACCCCGGCGGCGCTCCCGGCCAGCTCCTCATACCCCTCTTCCGGCGCGGCGGAAGAGGGCGCATACGCGGGACCGTAGGCGGTAACAGGAGGGGAATCGGACGCGGAACCAGGCGGGTGAACGGGCGCGGAGTCAGACGCGGGCGTGGGCCTGGGACGCGCGGGGACGACGACGGCGGGCCCGGAGAGCGGGACCGGCACGGCCCCCGGGTACGAGGGCCCCGGGTGCGGCGGCTCCGCCCGGGTGAGCGCCGGATGCGCGGTTCTGGCGTACACGGGTTCGGCGTACGCAGCGCTTGTGGACCCGGCGCTCGTGGGCCCGGCGTTCGCGTACCCGGCTCCGGCGGATGTCAGCGCGGCGGCGGCCAGTGCGGCGCAGGCCAGCGGGTGCCACGTGCGCAACAAGGCCCGGCTCCGGCGTGGCGGGCGGAAGCCTTGAGACAAGGAGAGCCCCTCCCGAGCGACCGAGACGACTCGCTCAGGCTGACACAACCGGGCGGAACCGGCATGCCGGGCAGGCCCGTCGGACGGGCCGTCGGCGAAACGGTGACCCACCCGGCCGGACCGCCGGCCCCCTGTCGGGCCGTCCGCCACCCCGGCCCACCCCTCGCGGGCCGCTCCCGCAACCGGCGGCCCGTGGCCCGTCTCCTGCGGTCGGTCCGTCTACTGGGGGTCGCCCGTGGAGACCACCAGGGTGAACTCGGTGCCGGTCTTGTCGACCTTGGAACCCGCCGCCGGCAACTGCTCCAGCACGGTGTCCTCGCCGTACACGGCCTCGTCGCGGTCCTCGATCTTGTACTTCCACCCCGCCGCCTGGAGGCACTCCTTCACCGAGCGCAGGTTCTTGTAGCGCAGGTCCGGGGCGTTGACCTTGGTGGCGTCGTCGTACGCCTTCGACGCCTCCTTGCACTTGGCCGGGTCGATCGTGCGCGAGATGTCCGGTCCCTTGTGTCCCGCCTTGGCGGTTGCTCCGGGGGAGGGGGCAGAAGCGGTGGCCGTGGCGGAGGAGGAGGGCTTGCGGCCTGAGGCGGCGGGCGTCGGGGCCGAGGAGGCGGTGGCCCGTCCGGAAGGGGCGGCGGCCGGGGCCGAGGCGGGGGGAAGGGGGTCGTTGGCGGCGGCGCCCGGGTCCTTGTCCTTGCCCACGTACTGCGCCGCGATCACACCGCTGACGGCCAGGACGGCCACCACGCCCACCGCCACGGCCACCGGTCCGAACCGGCGGCGCTCGCCCCTGCCCGCACGGTCCGTGCCACCCGGATGCCCTGCGTACCCCGTGTGTCCCGTGCCGCCCGCCTCGTACGCGGCCGTGGTGTGCTGCTGCGGGACCGCGTACGGCGGCGGGGCCTGCGGGGCGTACTGCTGCTCGTACTGCTCGTACTGCTCGTACTGCTGTTGCTGCGGCGGGTAGGCGTAGCCGCCCCGGGTCTGCTGCGGGGCGGGCGTGGGCGCGTACGGGGACGGCGCCGGGGTGTGCGGGGCCGGATAGGGCTGGTGCCCCTGCGGGTGTCCCTGCGGGTGCGGGGTCCGGGGCGGCGGTGACGGGAAGCCGGAGCGGACGGGCGGGAACACGGTCGAGGCCACGCCCGCCCCGCTGTCCGGGGGCGCCGCGCCGCGCCGGACGGCCGGGGCGGCGCCCGCGTGTCCGCCCGACAGCACCCGTACGACCTCGTCGCGCATGGCCTCGGCCGTGGCGAAGCGCTCGTCGGGGTTCTTCTTCAGGGCCCGTGCCACCAGCGCGTCCATCGCCGGGGTCACCGACCGGTTCAGGGAGGACGGCGCGACCGGCTCCTCCTGGACGTGGGCGTAGACGATGGCCAGCGGCGCGTCCGCGTCGAACGGGATGCGCCCGGTCAGGAGCTGGAAGAGCATGATGCCCGCCGAGTACAGGTCGGAGCGGGCGTCGACCGGACGCCCCAGCGCCTGTTCGGGCGAGAGGTACTGCGGGGTGCCGACGACCATGCCGGTCTGCGTCATCGAGGCGACCCCGGACTGCATGGCCCGCGCGATGCCGAAGTCCATCACCTTGACCAGACCGCGCTTGGTGATCATCACGTTGCCCGGCTTGATGTCGCGGTGGACCAGGCCCATCTCGTGGCTGGTCTCCAGCGCGGAGAGCACATCGGCCGTGATCTTCAGGGCCTTCTCCGCGGGCATCGCCCCGTACTGGCGGACGTCCGTGGCGAGCACCGCGCCGAGCGGCTGCCCCTCCACGTACTCCATGACGATGTACGGCATCACTGCGGCGCCGCCGCCCGTGCCGCCCGCACCACCCGTGCCGCCTCCGCCGAAGGTCACCTCGCCCTCGCCGGTGTCGAAGACCGAGACGATGTTCGTGTGCGACAGTTTGGCTACAGCCTGTGCCTCACGGCGGAACCGCTCCCGGAAGGACGCCTCGCGGCCCAGCTCGCTGTGAAGGGTCTTGACGGCGACCTGCCGGTCGAGCGCGGAGTCGTACGCGAGGTACACGGAGGCCATGCCGCCCTCCCCCAGCAGATCCCTCAGCTGGTAACGGCCACCGGCCAGCATGCCGCCCGCGTACTGGCCCTGTGTGCCGTCCTGGCTCATGACTGTCGCTCCCCCTCGGGATGTGTTCCTACGCCGTTGCCCGAGCGCATGTCGCGCCCAGTCTGCCGGAGGGCAACCACACGTCAAGCGGGGTACCCGTTCCGTGACCAGGGGGCCGGGGCCGCTCCGGCCCGACCGGCGACCGGTTGCGAGGCTGTAGCGTTCATCGGTAGCACCAGGAAGAGGACCTACCGCTGAGCGGCGGCCGAGAGAGACGACGGCGAGGACTGATGGCACCCGAACCCGAGGGAAACGGCGCCGGGACGGCCGATGGTCCTGAGCACTGGGGCGCCGGCGGGCTGGTGGGCGACGGCCGTTACCGGCTCACCCACCGGCTGGGCCGTGGTGGCATGGCCGAGGTGTTCGCCGCTGAGGACGTACGGCTGGGCCGGACCGTCGCCGTGAAGCTGCTCCGCGCCGACCTGGCCGAGGACCCCGTCTCCAAGGCCCGTTTCACGCGCGAGGCGCAGTCCGTCGCCGGGCTCAACCACCACGCCGTCGTGGCCGTCTACGACTCGGGCGAGGACCGGGTCGGTCCGAACACCGTCCCGTACATCGTCATGGAGCTGGTCGAGGGCCGCACCATCCGTGAGCTGCTGATCAGCGCCGAGGCCCCGGGCCCCGACCAGGCGCTGATCATCGTCTCGGGCGTGCTCGAAGCGCTCGCCTACTCGCATCAGCACGGCATCGTGCACCGTGACATCAAGCCCGCCAACGTCATCATCACCGACGCGGGCGCGGTGAAGGTGATGGACTTCGGCATCGCCCGTGCCCTGCACGGCGTGCAGTCGACGATGACCCAGACCGGCATGGTCATGGGCACCCCGCAGTACCTCTCGCCCGAGCAGGCCCTCGGCAAGGCCGTGGACCACCGCTCCGACCTGTACGCGACCGGCTGTCTGCTGTACGAACTGCTCGCGCTGCGTCCCCCGTTCACCGGGGAGACCCCGCTGTCGGTGGTCTACCAGCACGTCCAGGACGCGCCGGTGCCGCCCTCGCGGCTGCCGGAGGGCGGGCACATCCCGCAGGAGCTCGACGGGCTCGTCATGCGCTCCCTCGCCAAGGACCCGGACGACCGGTTCCAGAGCGCCGAGGAGATGCGCGGGCTGGTCCAGTACGCGCTCCAGATGCTCCAGGAGCGGGGCGCGAACACCGGCACCTGGAACACCGGACCGGTCACCATGGCCCTGCCCCACGGGCCGGGCGGTGCCACCAGCGTCATGCCCGTGGGCGGGCCGGGCGGGCCCGGCGGCCAGCAGGGGCACCCCGCGCACGCGACGACCTCGCAGTTCCAGCGTCCGATGGTGCCGCCGCTGAACCCGGACGACGGTTCGGCCTTCCCCGGTGGCGGCAACGGCGGTCCGGGCGGCCCCGGCGGCTATGACGGGTACGACGGCTACGACGGCCGGCGCCGGGGAGGCCGCTGGAAGATGTGGCTGTTCGCGGTGCTCGCGGTCGTCGCGGTCGCGGGCGGCGTCGCGTACGCGGTCAGCAGCATCGTCCCCCCGGACAAGGGCACCACCCCGCCGGGCGCCTCCCAGACCACCCCCGTCGGGCAGCAGAGCACCCCGGGCACCCAGGACAGCCCGTCGCCCCACCCGAGTACGGAGCCCACCTCCGCCCCGGGGACCACCCAGCCCACGGCGAACCGCACCCGGACGACGAGCCCCACCCCGACGCCCTCGTCGACGACGACCTCGTCGCCGACCCCGACGGGGACGACGAGCCCCACCCCGACGGCGACGGAAGCAGCCACCACGCCGCCGGTCACCACCACGCCGCCGCCGACGCCGCAGACGAAGCCGCCGAAGCCGACCACCGGAGCCGAGCCGGAGTAGCGGCGCGAAGCGTGTGACCACGGCTACGGGTCACGGTCACGTTCGCGGTCACGTTCGCGGGAACGGGCCACGGTCACGACAACGGGCCCGGCGGAATCCATTCCGCCGGGCCCGTTCCCGTACCTGCGTGGGTACCTGCGTACGTGGCTTCGTATGTGCTGGTCAGAGGGCGTGCTGGTACTGCGGGGCCGGATTTCCGGCGAGGGTGTGCACGGTGACGAACTGGGGGTCGATTCGCATGTAGACGGGGTCGAAGACCGTTCCGTCCACGAAATGCGGACCCGGACCGAAAAGCTCCAGTTCGGTGGTGGTCGGTTCGACTATCTGAGCGGTTCCGGTGAACTGCACGGACCACAGCTCGGGGTCCCGGGAATTGAAGTTGTCCGCCCCGTAGGAGACCACGCTGCCGTTGCACGCCTGGTGGTAGCCGAAACCGGCGTGCATTCTCAGGACGACCTTGCCGTCGACCACGATGTGGCGGGCGAGGGCGAGGAAGGGCAGCGCGCGCATGCTCGTGGCCACCCGGCCGTACTGCACCCGGCACAGCAGTTCGATGGCGTGGTGTTCCTCAGGGGACATGGCGTCCACTGTGCGCTACCACCACCGTGCACGGAAAGAGGAACCAGCCCCAATGATCGGGGACGTTGGTCCCGAATAGGAGCGAAGAGCCTGTAACCGCCCCTAAGGACCCCGTAAGGCCTCTGATCCCTCGAAGAGGGCTCGAAAGGGACCGGGGAAGTGCTCGGGAAGCACTCGGGAGGTGCTCGGGAAGTGCTGGTACGGGCGGGTGCGGGGGCCTGTACGGGGCCCGGCGTCACCCCCGCGCCCCCGCATCACCCGGACGGGCGACCGGAGGTCGCGGGTCCGGGCGTGTCGGGCGGGCCGTGGAGCCGGTCGGGTACGGGTCGGTCCCGACCGGGCACGGGTCGGTCAGGACGTCGGCTGGCGCTTCTCGGCCTGGAGCCGGGCCACATAGGCGGCAGCCTGGGAACGGCGCTCCATGCCCAGCTTGGAGAGGAGGCTGGAGACGTAGTTCTTGATCGTCTTCTCGGCCAGGTGCAGCCGCTCGCCGATCACGCGGTTGGTCAGGCCCTCACCGATCAGGTCGAGGATCTTCCGCTCCTGGTCGGTCAGGTTGGCGAGGCGGTCGTCGCCCCTGCCGTTCTTGCCGTCCCGCAGCCGCTCCAGCACCCGGGCCGTGGCGACCGGGTCCAGCAGCGACTTCCCGGCCGCGACATCGCGCACGGCGCTGAGCAGCTCGTTCCCGCGGATCGCCTTCAGGACGTAGCCCGAGGCGCCGGCCATGATCGCGTCGAACAGTGCCTCGTCGTCGGAGAACGAGGTCAGCATCAGGCACTTGATGTCCTCGTTCTGGGAGCGCACCTCGCGGCACACCTCCACCCCGCTGCCGTCCGGCAGGCGGACGTCGAGCACGGCCACGTCGGGGCGGGTGGCGGGGATGCGGACCAGGGCGTCGGCGGCCGTACCGGCCTCGCCGACGATCTCGATGTCCTCTTCGACCGACAGCAGCTCATGGACACCCCGGCGTACCACTTCGTGGTCGTCCAGGAGGAATACCTTGATTTTTCCGTCTTCGCGCACGGATTCAGTTTCCCACACTCACCTCTTCCCTGCCGCTGGTGAGCGGGATAACGTGCCGTTGTTCCGGCCCCCTGCAAGGCTGTGACCAGTGGTTGTTCCCGCCTCTGCGGATTTACTTGGAAATCCAAGCAAAATCGCAGGTCAAACGGGGTTTCGCAGTTATGCGGCGCACTGGGTAACGTGCATTGCGCAGGGCACTCGCCGGGGCACCTGTCACGCCTGAATCCCTGCGGAACGCGCGCCCACCCCGCGCGCGGGCAGAGATCCGGGTGAGCCGCACTGGACCCCGGAGAACCCGGGTGCCGGACCGACGGAGGAGCACACGTGACCGTGGAGAGCACTGCCGCGCGCAAGCCGCGACGCAGCAGCGGCACCAAGCGGGCGGCAGGCGCGGCGAGCGCCCGCAAGACCGCTGCCGCCACCGCGCAGACGCAGGACACCGGGCCCCAGCTCGTACAGCTGCTGACGCCCGAGGGGGACCGGGTCGAGAACGCGGAGAACGCGGAGTTCGCCCCCTTCGTCGCCGACATCACCACCGAGGACCTGCGCGGGCTCTACCGCGACATGGTCCTCACCCGCCGCTTCGACGGCGAGGCGACCGCCCTCCAGCGCCAGGGTGAGCTGGGTCTGTGGGCCTCGCTGCTCGGCCAGGAGGCCGCCCAGATCGGCTCCGGCCGGGCGCTGCGGGACGACGACTACGTCTTCCCGACCTACCGCGAGCACGGGGTGGCCTGGTGCCGCGGGGTCGACCCGACCAACCTCCTCGGCATGTTCCGCGGCGTGAACCACGGCGGCTGGGACCCCACCACCAACAACTTCCACCTCTACACCATCGTCATCGGCTCGCAGACGCTGCACGCGACCGGTTACGCGATGGGCGTGGCCAAGGACGGCGCCGACTCGGCGGTCATCGCCTACTTCGGCGACGGTGCGTCCAGCCAGGGCGACGTGGCCGAGGCGTTCACCTTCTCGGCCGTCTACAACTCCCCCGTGGTCTTCTTCTGCCAGAACAACCAGTGGGCGATCTCCGAGCCCACCGAGCGGCAGATGCGCGTACCGCTCTACCAGCGCGCCCAGGGCTTCGGCTTCCCCGGCGTCCGCGTCGACGGCAACGACGTGCTGGCCTGTCTGGCCGTGACCCGCTGGGCCCTGGACCGGGCGCGCCGTGGTGAGGGCCCGACCCTGGTCGAGGCGTTCACGTACCGGATGGGCGCGCACACCACCTCCGACGACCCGACCAAGTACCGGCGGGACGAGGAGACGGCGGCGTGGGAGGCGAAGGACCCGATCCTGCGGCTGAAGACGCACCTGCTGGCGGGCGGCGGCGCCGACGAGGCGTTCTTCGCCGGGCTGGAGGAGGAGAGCGAGGCACTGGGCAAGCGGGTGCGCGAGGTCGTGCGCGCCATGCCCGACCCGGACACCATGGCGATCTTCGAGAACGTCTACGCGGACGGGCACGCGCTCGTCGACGAGGAGCGCGCGCAGTTCGCCGCCTACCTCGCGTCCTTCGAGTCCGAGGAGGGCCGCTGATGGCCGCCGTGAAGATGTCGATCGCGAAGGCGCTCAACGAGTCGCTGCGCAAGGCCCTGGACACGGACCCCAAGGTCCTGATCATGGGTGAGGACGTCGGCAAGCTGGGCGGGGTCTTCCGGATCACCGACGGCCTGCAGAAGGACTTCGGCGAGGAGCGGGTCATCGACACCCCGCTCGCGGAGTCCGGCATCGTCGGCACCGCGATCGGGCTCGCGCTGCGCGGCTACCGCCCGGTCGTGGAGATCCAGTTCGACGGGTTCGTCTTCCCGGCCTACGACCAGATCGTCACGCAGCTCGCGAAGATGCACGCACGGGCACTGGGCAAGATCAAGATGCCGGTCGTCGTCCGTATCCCGTACGCGGGCGGCATCGGCGCGGTCGAGCACCACAGCGAGTCCCCCGAGGCGCTGTTCGCGCACGTACCGGGGTTGAAGGTGGTCTCGCCGTCGAACGCGAGCGACGCGTACTGGATGCTCCAGCAGGCGATCCTCAGCGACGACCCGGTGATCTTCTTCGAACCGAAGCGGCGCTACTGGGACAAGGGCGAGGTCGACGTCGAGTCCATCCCGGGCGGGCTGCACATCGCGCGGGTGGCCCGGGAGGGCACGGACCTGACGCTGGCCGCCTACGGCCCGATGGTCAAGGTCTGCCTGGAGGCAGCCGCGGCGGCGGCCGAGGAGGGCAAGTCGGTGGAGGTCGTGGACATGCGGTCGATGTCCCCGGTCGACTTCGACGGGATTCAGGCGTCGGTGGAGAAGACCCGGCGGCTGGTGGTGGTCCACGAGGCCCCCGTCTTCCTGGGCGTGGGCGCGGAGGTCGCCGCCCGCATCACGGAGCGGTGCTTCTACCACCTGGAAGCCCCGGTGCTGCGGGTGGGCGGTTTCCACGCCCCGTACCCGCCGGCCCGCCTGGAGGACGAGTACCTGCCGGGCCTGGACAGGGTGCTCGACGCCGTCGACCGCTCGCTGGCGTACTGAGGAGAGCCCTGTGACGATCCGCGAATTCAAGATGCCCGACGTGGGCGAGGGCCTCACCGAGGCCGAGATCCTCAAGTGGTACGTCCAGCCCGGTGACACCGTCACCGACGGCCAGGTCGTCTGCGAGGTCGAGACGGCCAAGGCCGCCGTGGAACTGCCGATCCCCTTCGACGGTGTCGTGCACGCCCTGCTCTTCGGGGAGGGCACGACGGTCGACGTCGGCCAGGTGATCATCTCGGTCGCGACCGGCGGCCCCGACGAGACCCCGGCCGGGGCCGCTGCCACCGCAGCCGCCCCGGTCGCCGCCGAGGCGCCTGTCGCCGTCGCCGCTGCCGCTGCCGAGGAGGCCGCGCCGGCTCCCCGCCAGCCGGTCCTGGTCGGCTACGGGGTCTCCGAGGCCTCGACCAAGCGCCGCCCGCGCAAGACCGCCCCGGCGGGCGTGCCCGCGCAGAACGGCTCGGCCCCGGCTCCCGTGGCTCCGGCCGCCCCCGTCGTGAACGGGACGGGTACGGGTACGGGTGCGAGTGCAGGTGTGGGCGCGGGTACGGGTACGGGTGCGGCCGAGGGGCGGCCGTTGGCCAAGCCGCCGGTCCGCAAGCTCGCCAAGGACCTCGGGATCGACCTGGCCGCCGTGATCCCCACCGGCGACGGCGGGGTCGTGACCAGGGAGGACGTGCACGCGGCGGCAGCCTCCGCGATCACCCCGCAGCCCGTCCCGGCCGTGGCCGAGACCCCGGCTCCGGCCGTGGCGGCGGCGCCCGTCCAGGTCGTCCCCGGGGCGCGGGAGACCCGTATCCCGGTCAAGGGGGTCCGCAAGGTCACCGCACAGGCCATGGTCGGCTCCGCCTTCACCGCGCCGCACGTCACCGAGTTCATCACCCTCGACGTGACCAGGACGATGAAGCTCGTCACCGAGCTCAAGGCCGATCCGGACCTGGCCGGGCTGCGGATCAACCCGCTGCTGCTCATCGCCAAGGCGGTCCTGGTGGCCGTCCGCCGCAACCCGGAAGTCAACGCGTCCTGGGACGAGGCGGCCCAGGAGATCGTGCTCAAGCACTACGTCAACCTGGGCATCGCGGCGGCCACGCCGCGCGGCCTGATCGTCCCGAACATCAAGGACGCCCAGGCCAAGACGCTGCCGGAGCTGTCCGAGGCGCTGTCCTCGCTCGTCGCCACCGCCCGCGAGGGCAAGACCTCCCCGGCCGACATGCAGAACGGCACCCTCACCATCACCAACGTCGGCGTCTTCGGTGTCGACACCGGCACGCCCATCCTGAACCCCGGCGAGTCCGCGATCCTCGCGGTCGGCGCGATCAAGCTCCAGCCGTGGGTCCACAAGGGCAAGGTGAAGCCGCGTCAGGTCACCACCCTGGCCCTCTCCTTCGACCACCGCCTCGTCGACGGTGAACTCGGCTCCCGCTTCCTGGCCGACATCGCGGCGGTCCTGGAACACCCCCGCCGCCTGATCACCTGGTCGTAACCCGCCTTCCCCGCCCCCGCCCCGCCCACCGGTCGGCCCCCACCTCGGGGACCTGCCGGTGGGCGGGACGGGCCCGGCACGTCACGCAACCGGCCGGGCGGTGGGGACAACCCCTCCGTTTCCCACAGGTGTCACTGAGTTGTCCACAGCACTTTGGGGGGATTTCGCCGACAACCTCATGATCCGCCCTGTGGACTACGGATCACGGATCACGGATCACGGGTTAGGGGTCAGGGCTACGGATCATGGACCATCGGCCCCCGCCGGGCCAGTTCGTTCGTCGTCCGGAGGCCCCGGCCGCACCCGCCCCGGCCGGGAGCGCGCCCACCCGCCGCGGTACCCGGCCCCGGACCCGCCGCGGTGCCCGGCTCACCGTGGCGGCTCCAGCCTCGCGATGGCCCGCAAGGTGCGCGGGGCGAAGCGGGACATCCACCGGGCACCCTTGGACTCGGGGGTCACCGGCACCACGGCCTCGTTGCGCGCCACCGCCCGCAGGATCGCGGCGGCGACCTTCTCCGGCGGGAAGCCGCGCAGCCCGTACAGCCGCGAGGACCGCTCCTGGAGCCGCTTCTCCTCCGCCTTGTCCACCCCGGTGAACCGTGTGGTGGCGGTGATGTTGGTGGCGACGATGCCCGGACAGATCGCGGAGACACCGATCGACTTCGCCGCCAGCTCCACGCGCAGGCACTCCGAGAGCATCAGCACCGCCGCCTTCGAGGCGCTGTACGCGGGCAGTGACTTGGAGGGCAGGTAGGCCGCGGCGGAGGCGGTGTTGACGATGTGCCCGCCCTGGCCGCGCTCGGCCATCTGCTTACCGAAGACCCGGCAACCGTGGATGACGCCCCACAGGTTGACGTCGAGGACCTTCTTCCAGTCCTCGGAGCTGGTGTCGAGGAAGGCCCCGGACAGCCCGATCCCGGCGTTGTTGACGAGCACGTCCACGATCCCGTACTCGGCGGCGACCTTGACCGCGAGCTTCTCCATCGCGTGCTCGTCACTGACGTCGACGCACTCGCCCCAGGACCCGGGCGCACCGGCCAGCCGGGCCGCCTCGGCCGTGCGCGCCGCGCCTTCGCCGTCCCGGTCCACGGCCACCACCCGCGCCCCGGCCGCGGCGAACGCGAGAGCGGTGGCCCGGCCGATGCCGCTGGCCGCGCCGGTGACCAGGACCAGCAGACCGCCGAACCGGTCGGCGTACTTCACCGGCCCCCGCTGCCCCGGCCCCCGCTGCCCAGGCCGTGTCTGCCCGGGACCCTTCCGTTCCGGGGTCCGGGCGGCCGGTGCCTCCCGGGCGGTGACGAACTCGCCGATCCACGCGGCCAGCCGGTCGGGCCGGCTCCGGGGAACCCAGTGCTTGGCGGGCAGGGTCCGCCGCACCAGGTCGGGGGCCCACTGCTCCAGCCCGTCGTAGAGCCGCTCGGAGAGGAACGCGTCACCGGTCGGGACGACCAGCTGGACCGGTACGTGGCTGTACGCGTCGGGCCGCGGCCGGCGCAGGCGTTGCCGGACGTTGTCCCGGTAGAGCCAGGCACCGTGCGCCGCGTCCGAGGGCAGCGAGGCCGTCGGGTAGGGGCCGGCCGGGAGTCTCTCGACGCGCCGCAGGATGCCGGGCCACCGCTTGCCGAGCGGCCCGCGCCAGGCGAGTTCCGGCAGGACCGGAGTGTGCAGCGCGTACACGTACCAGGACTTGACGCCCTGGCCCAGCAGCTGGGCGACCCGGCCCGGGGTGGGCCGCGTCGCCCGCTTCTTGATCCAGTGTCCGAAGTGGTCGAGCGAGGGCCCCGACACCGAGGTGAAGGAGGCGACGCGCCCCCTGGTCCGGGCGACCGTCACGAACTCCCAGCCCTGGACGGAACCCCAGTCGTGGCCGACCAGGTGCACCGGCCGGTCCGGACTGACCGCGTCCACCACGGCCAGGAAGTCGTCGGTCAGCTTCTCCAGGGTGAACCCGCCGCGCAACGGCCGCGGGGCCGTGGAACGGCCGTGGCCGCGTACGTCGTACAGCACCACGTGGAACCGCCCGGCGAGCCGCCCGGCCACCTCCGACCAGACCTCCTTGCTGTCCGGGTACCCGTGCACCAGCACGACGGTGGGCCGGTCCGCCTCACCGAGCTCGACGACGCACAGCTCGACCCCGCCGGTACTCACCCGGCGCTCCCGTGCCCCGGCCGGCCACGGTGACCCCGCCGCTCCTGCTCCGCTCATTGCGCTCATGCCGCCCTCTCCTCAGCCCAGCGCCGCACGTGCGGCGGATCGCCGTCCGGCCGGACCACGCGCCCGGAGCCCGGGAACCCGCCACGACCGGCATCGCGTCGGCCACGACCAGCATCTCCTCGAACTCCGCGCCGGTCCCCCCGGGGCCCGGACGCGAACCGAGTAGCCGTACGTGTCCGTAACGTGACACTGATGAATGTGACAACGGCCGGAGATCGCGTCAAGGCCCGCACCCGGGCCTGTGGACAACATCGTCAAAGTTGTCCGGTCCACATCAGCCTCCCGTACGGGTATGTACGCCGGAAGGCGGAGACCGGGTCCAGCTCCAGGTCTGACGATTCGCGCGAACCACGCCACTAACGTCGGACTCGTGACTGTCATCGCGACCGAAAGCCTGAGCAAGCGGTACCCCCGAGTGACCGCCCTCGACCGGCTCTCCCTGGACATCGGGCCTGGTGTGACCGGCCTCGTGGGTGCCAACGGAGCCGGCAAGTCCACGCTGATCAAGATTCTGCTGGGACTGTCCCCCGCCACCGAGGGCAGCGCCGCCGTGCTCGGCCTCGACGTCGCCACGCATGGCAGCGCCATCCGTGAACGCGTCGGCTACATGCCCGAGCACGACTGCCTCCCGCCCGACGTGTCGGCCACCGAGTTCGTCGTCCACATGGCGCGCATGTCCGGCCTCCCGCCCACCGCCGCCCGCGAGCGGACCGCCGACACCCTGCGCCACGTAGGGCTCTACGAGGAGCGCTACCGACCCATCGGCGGTTACTCCACCGGCATGAAGCAGCGCGTCAAACTCGCGCAGGCGCTCGTCCACGACCCCCAGCTCGTCCTGCTGGACGAACCCACCAACGGTCTCGACCCGGTCGGCCGCGACGAGATGCTCGGCCTGATCCGCCGCGTCTACACCGACTTCGGCATCTCGGTCCTGGTCACCTCCCACCTCCTCGGCGAGCTGGAACGCACCTGCGACCATGTCGTCGTCGTCGACGGCGGCAAACTGCTGCGCTCCAGCTCCACCAGCGACTTCACCCAGACCACGACGACCCTCGCGGTCGAGGTCACCGACTCCGACACCCACCCGGACGGCACCGCCGCCCTGCGCGGGGCGCTCACCGAGGCGGGCATCACCCTCCACCCGGGCGAGGAACAGGGCCTGCCCGGAGCGGGCCACATCCTCCTCGTCGAGGCCACCGGCGACCAGACCTACGACACCGTCCGCGACACCGTCGCCGCGCTGGGCCTCGGCCTGGTCCGCATGGAACAGCGCCGCCACCACATCGCCGAGGTCTTCCGCGACAACGACCAGAACCTCCAGCAGCTCCCGTACGCGCACATCCCGCAGACCACCCAGCAGAAGGGAGCCGGTTCCGATGGCGCCTGACACCTCGACCCAGATCCACAACATCGGCTACCGGTCCTACGAAGGCGCCCGCCTCGGCCGCGCCTACGCCCGCACGTCGCTCTTCTCGCAGTCCCTGCGCGGGGCCTACGGACTCGGCCGCTCGGCCAAGTCCAAGGTCCTCCCGATGATCCTCTTCGCGGTGATGTGCGTTCCCGCGCTGATCATCGTCGCGGTGGCCATCGCGGTCCCCGGCTCCACCGACCTGCCGATCAAGTACACGACGTACGCCCTGACCACCCAGGTGGTCATCGGCCTCTACATCGCCTCCCAGGCACCCCAGTCGGTCTCCCGCGACCTGCGCTTCAAGACCGTGCCGCTCTACTTCTCGCGGCCCGTCGAACGTGTCGACTACGTCCTGGCCAAGTACGCGGCCATGGCCTCGGCCCTGTTCATCCTCACCGCCACCCCACTGCTGATCATGTGGATCGGCGCACTCCTGGCGGAATTCGACTTCGCCCACCAGACCAAGGGATTCGGGCAGGGACTGGTGTCCGTACTGCTGCTTTCACTGCTCTTCGCCGGCCTCGGCCTGGTCATGGCCGCACTCACCCCGCGCCGCGGGTTCGGTGTCGCCGCCGTCATCGGCCTGCTGCTCATCCCCTACGGCGCCGTCTCCACCGTGCAGGCCGTCGCCGTCTCGACCGGCTCCGACGGGGCGGTCGAGTGGATGGGCCTGTTCTCACCGGTCAGCCTCATCGACGGAGTCCAGGCCGCCTTCCTCGACGGCACCTCCGCCTTCCCCGGCGGCGAGGGCCCCGGGACCGGCGTCGGAATCGTCTACCTGCTGGTCGTCCTCGGCCTCATCGTCGGCTCCTACGCCGCCCTGATGGCCCGCTACCGGAAGGCCGGGCTGTGACCATCATCGACATCGACCACACCTCCCGCTGGTTCGGGAACGTCGTCGCCGTGAACGACGTGACCATGCGCATCGGTCCCGGCGTCACCGGGCTGCTGGGCCCCAACGGCGCCGGAAAGTCCACGCTCATCAACATGATGGGCGGCTTCCTGGCCCCCTCCACGGGCACCGTCACCCTCGACGGCGTCCCGATCTGGCGCAACGAGCAGGTCTACAAGCAGGTCGGCGTCGTGCCCGAGCGCGAGGCCATGTACGACTTCCTCACCGGCCGGGAGTTCGTCGTCGCCAACGCCGAACTCCACGGACTCGACGACGAGGACGCCCGGCGCGCCCTCGCCACCGTCGAGATGGAGTACGCCCAGGACCGCAAGATCTCCACCTACTCCAAGGGCATGCGCCAGCGCGTGAAGATGGCCTCCGCCCTCGTCCACGACCCGTCCGTGCTCCTTCTCGACGAGCCCTTCAACGGAATGGACCCGCGCCAGCGGATGCAGCTCATGGACCTGCTCCGGCGCATGGGCGACGAGGGCCGCACGGTCCTGTTCTCCTCCCACATCCTGGAAGAGGTCGAACAGCTCGCCTCGCACATCGAGGTGGTCGTCGCCGGCCGGCACGCCGCCTCCGGCGACTTCCGCAAGATCCGCCGCCTGATGACGGATCGCCCGCACCGCTACCTCATCCGTTCCTCCGACGACCGGGCGCTCGCCTCGGCCCTGATCGCCGATCCCTCCACGGCCGGCATCGAGGTCGACCTCAAGGAGGGCGCGCTGCGCGTCCAGGCCGTCGACTTCGGCCGCTTCACCGAGCTGCTGCCGCGGGTGGCCCGGGAACACGGCATCCGGCTGCTGACGGTCTCGCCTTCCGACGAGTCCCTCGAGTCGGTCTTCTCCTACCTCGTCGCGGCCTGAAAGGAGCTGGTACCCGATGTACAACCCCACCGTCGCCCGGCTCACCTACCGGGCCCTGCTCGGCCGCCGCCGCGCGCTGATCCTCTTCGCGCTGCCCGCCCTGCTGATCGTCATCTCCCTCGCCGTCCGCACCTTCAGCGGCGTCGACGACAGGGTCGCCGCCGACCTCCTCGGAGGCTTCGCCCTCGCCACCATGGTCCCGCTGATCGGCGTCATCGCCGGTACCGGTGCCATCGGGCCCGAGATCGACGACGGCTCGATCGTCTACCTGCTCGCCAAGCCGGTGAAGCGTCCGACGATCATCATGACCAAGCTGATCGTCGCGATCGCCGTCACCATGGCCTTCTCCGCGATCCCCACCCTGATCGCCGGATTCATCCTCAACGGCAACGGTCAGCAGATCGCCGTGGCCTACACCGTCGCCGCCCTCGTCGCCTCGATCGCCTACAGCGCCCTGTTCCTGCTGCTGGGCACCGTCAGCCGGCACGCGGTCGTCTTCGGCCTGGTCTACGCCCTGATCTGGGAGTCGCTCTTCGGCAGTCTGGTCGACGGGGCGAAGACCCTCAGCGTCCAGCAGTGGGCCCTGGCCCTCGCCGAGAAGGTCGCCGGCCAGGGATATGTGGACGCCACCGTCGGCCTGTCCACCGCCGCGGTGCTCCTCGTCGTCGTCACCGTAGGCGCCACCGTCTGCGCGGGCCAGAAGCTGCGCCGCCTCACCCTGGCCGGCGAGGAGTAGCCCGCCCGGGCTATGCCCGCGTCCGTGGCACCGGGAAGGTCACGGGCACCCGTTCCCGGCAGATTCTGTTTCACGTGAAACAGAGGCGGAATCCCTCCGCTCTTCCTGTTTCACGTGAAACAGGAAGAGCCGCCCTCCGCTTCGCCGGATTCACGGCTCATGCGGGGAAAATCACTGGTACGCGAGGTCCGTCCCGGGCAGAGTGAGCCGTGCGGGGAGCAATAAAGGTCCGGGGCAGCCACTTCGAGCGCGCCGTGCGGCGCGGGCTGTCCCGGACCTCTCTTGGTCGTCTGTCCTTGTCCTTCTGCCCGCAGGTGACGGGTGCGGCCCCGCCCGGACGTGACGGGCACGGCAGGTGTCGCGGGTGCGGCTACGCGGCGCCCAGCAGACGCTCCAGCACCACCGCGATGCCGTCCTCCTCGTTGGAGGTCGTCACCTCGTCCGCCACCGCCTTCAGCTCCGCATGAGCGTTGGCCATCGCGACGCCGTGCGCCGCCCAGCCGAACATCGGAATGTCGTTGGGCATGTCACCGAAGGCGATCGTCTCCGCCGCCTTCACCCCGAGCCGCCGCGCGGCCAGCGACAGGCCGGTGGCCTTGCTCAGCCCCAGAGGCAGGATCTCCACCACACCGGGCCCCGCCATCACGACGTCGACCAGGCTGCCCACGGTCTCCCGGGCCACCTTGGTGAGCGCGTCGTCGTCCAGGCCCGGGTGCTGTATGTACAGCTTGTTCAGCGGGGCCGTCCAGACCGCGGTGGTGTCGTCCAGGTAGAGGGCCGGCAGACCCTCCTGCACCTGGTAGCCGGGGCCGATCAGTACCTCGCCGTCCACCCCGTCCCGGCTGGCCGCCAGGGCCAGCGGTCCGATCTCGGCCTCCAGCTTCGACAGCGCGAGTCCGGCCAGCTGCCGGTCGAGCGTCACCGAGGTCAGCAGGCGGTGGGTGCCCGCGTCGTAGACCTGCGCACCCTGCCCGCACACGGCGATCCCCCGGTAGCCGAGATCGTCCAGGACGTGCCGGGTCCAGGGCACGGCCCGGCCGGTGACGATGATGTGCGCCGCGCCCGCCGCGGTGGCCGCGACGAGCGCTTCACGGGTGCGTTCCGAGACGGTGTCGTCGCCACGCAGCAGCGTGCCGTCGAGATCGGTCGCGACGAGCTTGTACGGGAACGGGACCGGACTCACTTGGTGATCGGCTCCAGGAACTCACGGCCGCCCAGGTACGGACGGAGCACCGCGGGCACCCGTACCGAACCGTCGGCCTGCTGGTGGTTCTCCAGGATCGCGACGATCGTGCGCGGGACGGCGCACAGCGTGCCGTTCAGCGTGGAGAGCGGCTGGGTCTTCTTGCCCTCGCGGTAGCGGATCGACAGGCGCCGGGCCTGGAAACCGTCACAGTTCGAGGCGGAGGTCAGCTCGCGGTACTTGCCCTGGGCCGGAATCCACGCCTCGCAGTCGAACTTGCGCGAGGCGGACGAGCCCAGGTCACCGGTGGCGACATCGATCACCTGGAACGGCAGCTCCAGGCTGGTCAGCCACTGCTTCTCCCACTCCAGGAGCCGCTTGTGCTCGGCCTCGGCCTCCTCCGGCGCGACGTACGAGAACATCTCGACCTTGTCGAACTGGTGGACGCGGAAGATGCCCCGGGTGTCCTTGCCGTACGTACCGGCCTCGCGGCGGAAGCACGGGGAGAAACCGGCGTACCGCAGCGGCAGCTTGTCCGCGTCGATGATCTCGTCCATGTGGTACGCGGCGAGCGCGACCTCGGAGGTGCCGACCAGGTAGTAGTCGTCCTTCTCCAGGTGGTAGACGTTCTCCGCGGCCTGGCCGAGGAATCCGGTGCCTTCCATGGCGCGCGGGCGGACCAGCGCGGGGGTCAGCATCGGGATGAAACCGGCCTCGGTGGCCTGTGCGATCGCCGCGTTGACGAGGGCCAGCTCCAGCAGCGCGCCCACACCGGTCAGGTAGTAGAAGCGCGAGCCCGACACCTTGGCGCCGCGCTCGACGTCGATGGCGCCCAGGGACTCGCCGAGCTCCAGGTGGTCCTTGGGCTCGAAGCCCTCGGCGGCGAAGTCGCGGATCGTGCCGTGCGTCTCCAGGACGGTGAAGTCCTCCTCGCCGCCGACCGGGACGTCCTCGTGGACGATGTTGCCGAGCTGGAGGAGGAGCCGCCTGGCGGCCTCGTCGGCCTCGTTCTGCTCGGCCTCGGCCGCCCGGACGTCCTGCTTCAGCTGCTCGGCCTTGGTCAGCAGCTCGGCCCGCTCCTCGGGGGACGCCTTCGGGATGAGCTTGCCGAGCGTCTTCTGCTCGTTGCGCAGCTCGTCGAAGCGCATGCCGGAGGACCTGCGGCGCTCATCGGCGGAGAGCAGTGCGTCGACGAGCTCGACGTCCTCTCCACGGGCGCGCTGCGAAGCGCGGACACGGTCAGGGTCTTCACGGAGCAGCCGGAGGTCAATCACCCCTCCAGGCTACCGGGCCGGGCTTCCCGGGCTCACACCGATATCACGCTGCGTGTCGCTATGTCCTAATTGCGATGAATGGAAAACTCGCGGAGGCTGGCCGAAAGCGATCGACCTTCACTGGTCGATAAAAACGGTGCCATTCTCCGAAAAGGGGCACGGTGTCAGGGTCCGGGCCGGTTCTGGACGGGGCTGGAGGGGGTTCCTTGTCCACAGGAATTCCCCTTCTCGGTGAAGTTGTCCACAGGCTGTGTGTCATGTCTGTGGATGCGGCAATAGATCATTCCTGATCGGAGGGCAGCTGAGGTCGATCGCCACTCAAACCGCCCTCGCGCACTCATTCGGGTGGGAATGGCTCGCCCCAAAGAGTTGATCCGCGATGTCCGGGTGACGCCGCCCACCTTCGGTGTCCCGACGCGAAACCCAGCCCACTGACCGATTTGTCGACCTTGTCGGGGACGCCCTGTCGACTTGTCCCCAGGGCGCCCCTCCGGCCTGTGGATAACTTCACGGGGTGCGGGCGGTGTCCTACGCCCGGCCGTCGAGACAGCGTGTCAGCCAGTCGGACGCAGCCGTGAAATCGCCGTCGGAGGTTCCCTGCCGGGGTGTGCGGACATCACCCTGAGCGACCCCGGCACGCGGGTAGGAGCCGAGGAAGCGGACCTGCGGGCAGGTGCGCCTGAGACCCATCAGGGCCTCGCCGACCCTTCGGTCGGAGACGTGTCCCTCCGCGTCGACGGCGAAGCAGTAGTTGCCGATGCCCTCGCCGGTCGGCCGGGACTGGATCAGCATCAGGTTGACCCCGCGCACGGCGAACTCCTGGAGGAGCTCCAGCAGCGCACCGGGGTGGTCGTCACCGAGCCAGAGCACCACCGAGGTCTTGTCCGCGCCGGTCGGGGCGGCGGGCCGGGCGGGCCGTCCGACGAGCACGAACCGGGTCTCGGCGTTCTCCGCGTCGTGGATCTCGGTGACCAGCGGCACCAGCCCGTAGGTGGCGGCGGCGAACTCGCCGGCGAAGGCGGCGTCGAAACGGCCCTCCTGGACCAGCCGGGCGCCGTCCGCGTTGGAGGCCGCCGACTCCCACACCGCGTCGGGCAGGTTCGCCCGCAGCCAGTTCCGCACCTGCGGCTGCGCGACCGGGTGCCCGGTGACGGTCTTGACGTCCGACAGCGTGGTCCCGGGCCGCACGAGCAGCGCGAAGGCGATGGGCAGCAGCACCTCGCGGTAGATCATCAACGGTTCGCCGGAGGCCAGCTCGTCGAGGGTGGCGGTGACACCGCCCTCCACCGAGTTCTCGATCGGCACCAGGGCCGCCGCGGCCTCGCCGTTGCGTACGGCGTCCAGCGCGGCCGGGACCGACACCATCGGGACGAGCTCCCGGGTCGCGGCTTCGGGGAGGGTGCGCAGGGCGGCTTCGGTGAAGGTGCCCTCGGGACCGAGATAGGTGAAGCGGGTGGCCGACATGCGGTCAGCCTAATACCGGGGCGCCGCCCACCGTGGGCTGTTCATCCTTCGAGCAGCCGCTGCCCGACGTACTCCCCGGTGCGGGGGCCGGGCGGGACCGCGTACAGGCCGCTGGACTCGTGCCGGATGAACGCCGACAGAGCGTCACCACGGTCGAGTTTGCGCTGGACGGGGACGAACCCGCGCAGCGGATCGGCCTGCCAGCAGACGAAGAGCAGCCCGGCGTCCGGGGCGCCGTCAGGGGCCGTCCCGTCGTGGAAGGAGAAGGGGCGCCGCAGCATGGCGGCCCCACCGTTCTGTTCGGGGGCGGAGATCCGGGAGTGGGCGTTGGCCGGGATGACGGGTTTCCCGTCCGGGCCGAGCTTGTCGAGTGCCATCGGGGTCTTCTCGGTGCCACCGGTCAGCGGCGCGCCGCTGACCTTGGTGCGGCCGATGACCTGCTCCTGCTGGGTGAGGGACTGCTGATCCCAGTCGTCGAGGAGCATCCGGATGCGCCGGACGACGGCGTACGAGCCCCCGGCCATCCACGCGTGCTCGGCGGGCCCCGGTCCGGTACCGGGGACGAAGACCCGCTTGTCGAAGTCGGGCTCGGAGGGCTTCGGGTTCGCGGTGCCGTCGACCTGACCCATGAGATTGCGGGCGGTCATCGGCGAGCCGGTGGCGCCGGGCGACCGGTTGAAGCCGTTCATCTGCCAGCGGACGCGGGCGGCGCCCCCGGTGTCCTTCTGGACGGCGCGCAGGGCGTGGAAGGCGACCAGGGCGTCGTCCGCGCCGATCTGAACCCACAGGTCGCCGTCGCTGCGCCGGGCGTCGATCCGGTCGGCGGAGAACTCCGGCAACGGATCGAGGGCGCCGGGGCGGCGGGCGATGAGGCCGGTGCGCTCGAAGAAGGAGTGGCCGAAGCCGAAGGTGACGGTGAGGGAGGACGGCCCGGCGTCGAGGGCGATGCCGGTGTCCGCGGTCGCGGAGGTTTCGCCCGCCATGAGCCGCCGGGCCGTGTCGGACCAGCGCCGCAGCAGTGCGGCGGCTTCCGTGCGCCCGGCACCCGGGGCGAGGTCGAAGGCGACGAGGTGGCCCTTGGCCTGCAAGGGGGTGGTGATGCCGGCCTGGTGTGCGCCGTGGAAGGCGACCTGGGTGGAGCCGAGGGAGGCCAGGCTCCCGGCGGCGCCGGGAGCCTGGCCCGCAGGGTCGGCGAGCGCGGAACGGGCCAGGGCGCCGCCGGTGGCGCCGAGCGCGAGCCCGGTGGCGCCTGCGGCACCGACGGTGCCCAGCAGCCGGCGCCGGGAGATCTCGATGTCGGGGTTGCTCTGGGTCACGCGGTCAGCCGATCTTCACGTTCTTCTGCACGGTCGTCTGGTCGATGTCGGAGGTACGGACGGTCACGTCGATGCGCCAGTCACCGGCCAGCGGCAGCTGTACACCGGTTGCGCTCCAGTGCCCGGGGGAGGCGCGGTCGGGCAGCAGCGGCAGCGGGCCGATGTCCTTGGCGGGGAGGGTGAAGGCCACCTTGACCTCGGGGAGGTCGAGGGGCTGCCCGTCCGGGGCGTCGGCCCAGAGGTGGAGGGTGTTGGCCCCGACCCGGCCCGGGTCGAGTTCGAGGCGGACGGTCCCCTTGCCGTTCGGGCCGCCGGTGTCGAAGGGCAGGGTGATCTTGACGGCGCGGTCCGGTACGGCGGTGGCGGTGGAGCCCCGGCCGGTCTCCTGTTGCGCCGCGCGGCCGGGTTCGGTGCTGGTGAGGACGGTGGTGACGGCGAGCAGCACCACGGCGACGCCCGCTTCGGCGAGGACGGAACGGCGCAGACCCGACCGGCCGGGGTCGGCGTCCCGGACCTGCTTCGCCCGCGCGTTCTCACGGGCGGCCCGCTGCCGGGCCAGCTGTGCGGCGCGCCGGGGGTCGGCGGGATCGTCGGCGGACTCCGTTTCACGTGAAACATCGCGTGAAACGGAGTCGGTGGTGGGTGCTGTTTCACGTGAAACGTGGGCGGCGAGTCCGACGGGGGCGGTGGCGGGTTCTGTTTCACGTGAAACACCGCTGTGCGTTTCACGTGAAACATCGCGTCCCTCGGCAGTCCCGGTCCGCTCTTCCGCCGGGGTGTCGGCGAGCCGTGCGGTCCATTTCCGGGAGAGGCCGGCGACGGCGACGAGGACGGCGACGAGGGCGATCTTGACGAGCAGCAACTGCCCGTAACCGGTCCCGGTGAAGGCGGACCAGCTGCCGAGCTGACGCCAGGACTGGTAGATGCCGGTCACGGCGAGCACCAGGACGCTGACGAAGGCGACCTTGGAGAAGAGCCGAACGGCTTCGCGCTCGATCCCCGGAACCTTGTGGAGGGCGACGAGCAGCGCGGTGAGGCCACCGAGCCAGGTGGCGGCGGCCAGCAGGTGCAGGATGTCGACGGGCATGGCGATGCCCGGCTGGATACCGGTGGAGGCGTGTTCGGCCAGGGCCCAGGTGGCGGCGATCCCCCCGGCGACGACGCTGCCGCCGATGGCGAGGCCGAAGCCGAGGTCACGGGTGTCCTTCGCGTTCCGCGCCTGCGCCGTGTCCGACGTATCCGCTGTATCCGCCGTGTCCGGGGCCTGCTGGGCTCCGGTGGACGGGGACGCAGAGTCCTGCCGGCGCCGGGCGTACGCGCCGAAGAGCACGGCGATGAAGAGCGCCGCGGCCCCCAGCAGCAGCAGCCGGGAGACGAGGGAGGCGCCGGTCTTGGTCTCCAGGACGGCCTTCAGCCCGGCGAGGTCGAACACGTCGGAGAACGTCCCGGAGCCGGTGTACGGGCTGCGCAGCACCAGCATGGCCAGGGTGGCGGCGGTGAGGGTGACCCAGGCGCGCAGGACGAGCTTCTGCAGGGACCGCTCGGCCACGCCCCGGCGCCAGCACAGCAGGATGAAGGCGGCGCCGCCGACGAGGACGACGAAGCCCGCGTAGGCGGCGTAGCGGGCGATCCCGTAGGCGATGCCGACGGGCCCACCGCCCGCCTGCGCGGTGGGGAGGGAGACCGCGGTGGCCGAGGGAGCGCCCACGGAGAAGGTGAACGCGCCGGAGATCGGGTGGCTGTCCGCGGAGACGGCCTGCCAGGCGACGGTGTAGGTGCCGTTGGGCAGACCGGGGTGGAGGGCGGTGCCGTAGCGGATGACGGAACCGCTGCACATGTCGCGCAGCTCGCCGGTGTCGACCCGTCTGCCCTGGGGGTCCAGGACCCGGATGGAGTCGTCGCCCATGGCGACCTGCTCGGAGAAGGAGAGGGTGACCTGGGCGGGAGCTGTGGCGACCACCGCCCCGTCCGTGGGGTCGCTCGCGGTGAGCGCGGCGTGTGCCGTGGCCGGGGCGGCCCCGGCGAACAGGGCCGCCAGCAGAGCTGCGAGGACCAGCGCGAGCCGTGGCAGGAGTGCCGTGGCGCGGGCGCGGGCGCGGGCCGTGGATGGGGTGGTGGCCGTCATGGCGTGTCAGTCCCTCGGTCCGTCAGTGGGCGTTGCCGCCGGTGGATGTCGGAGCCTGTGCGGTGTACGTCCGTTCCTTCACGTCGAGCTCGACCTTGACGGGGCCGGACTTCTCGAAGCGCAGCTCGACGGTGACCTTGTCGCCGACCTTCGGCGTGTTCTTGAGGCCCATGAACATGAGGTGGTCGCCGCCGCGCGCCAGCTTCAGTTCACCGTTGGCGGGCACGTCCAGGGACGGGACCTGCCGCATCTTCTGGTCCTTGGTCTCGTGGATCTGCAGATCGTCGGAGAGCGGGGAGGTGACGCCGGTGAGCTTGTCGGCCGTCCTGGAACCGTTCTTGATGACCATGAACGCGCCGGCCATCTTGTCGTTGACGGGTTCGGGCATGAAGGCGCCGCTGACCGAGAGCGCGGCACCGGCCGCCCCGGACCCCTCGCCGGAGTCGGAGGAGCAGCCGGATATGGCGAGCGCGGCCGTCAGGGAGAGGGCGGCGAGGGAGCGGGTGGTGCGGGCGTTCACGGGTTCTCCCCCTTGACGAGCTTCGGCAGGTCCTTGGTGTAGTCGTCGACGGTGGTGCCCTCCCCGTAGAGGACGTAGCCCTCGTCGGTCTTGGGCGAGAACGCGACGACCTGGGCGCCGTGCATGGAGACGACGCTGCCGTCGGCCTCCTTCTTGGGGGCCTCGATGCCGATGCCGAGCGCGCGTGCGGCGGTCTGGATGGTGGCGAAGTCGCCGGTGAGTCCGGTGAAGGCCGGGTCCTGCGACTTCAGCCACGAGCCGAGGGATTCGGGGGTGTCCCGCTCCGGGTCGGTGGTGACGAAGACGACCTGGAGGTTGTCCCGGTCGGCCTGGGGGAGGGCCCTCTTGGCGACGGCGATGTTGCTCATCGTCAGCGGGCACACGTCGGGGCAGTTGGTGTAGCCGAAGTAGATGAGTGTCGGCTTGCCCTTGGTCTGCTCGCGCAGGTTCCACGGCTTGCCGGTGGTGTCCGTGAGGACGATCTCCGGCTTGTCGAAGGGGCGGTCCAGGACCGTCGCGGCCTTGGTCCTGTCCTGGCCGGAGAGCTGGGTGACTCCACCGGTCTTGGCGGTTTCACCACCGCAGGCGGTGAGGGCGAGCGCGGCCGCCGCGACAAGGGCGGCGACCGTCACACGTGTGGTGCGCATGGAGAGATGTCCCTGGGGTCGGGGTGTTCGTTGGCGTTCGTGGTGCCGTAAGGGTCGCGGTGGGTCAGGCGGAGCGGCGGCGGGAGACGACGCCGAAGGCGACGCCGCCGAGGCCGATGACGATGCCGGTGATGCCGAGGGCGCGCGCGGTCGTGTCGGAGCTGCTCGCGGCGGCCTCGTCGGTGTGCTCGGCCCCGTGGGCCGTGGTCCCCTCGGCCTTGGCTCCGGCGCCGTGCTGGTCGTCGCCCTTGGCGGCGGTCAGCTTCAGGACGGGCGCCGGGCTCTGCGGTTCTTCCGCGCCTTCCTTGGTCTCCTCGATCCAGCGGACGACCTCGTTGTTGTCGTACGTCTGGATCGCCTTGAAGACCATCTGGTCGGCGGTCTCCGGCAGCTTGCCCACGGAGAGCGGGAACTGCTGGAACTTGCCGGGTTCGATCTTGCCGCCGGACCAGGTGACCTTGGTGACGGCTTCGTTGATCTGCTTGCCGTGCACGGTCAGCGGCTTGTCGAGCTTGCTCTTCTCGACGGTCACGGTCCAGCCGGGCACGTCCTGCGGCATGACGGAGGTGAGCGGCTGGTCGGTGGGGAAGCTGACTTCGAGCCGCGTGGTCGAGGCGTTGTCGCGCTCGTTGGGGACCTTGAAGCTGATCGTCGCGTAGCCGCCCTTGGTGGCCTCGCCGGGCTGCACGCTGACGTGGGCGAAGGCGGGTGCGGAGAGGACGAGGACGGTTGCGGCGGCAAGGGCGGCGGCGAGGGGGAGGCGCGAGGTCTTCATGGCGGAAACACTCCACGGAAGCGGTGGTGACGACGGCTCCGCGCACGGGCGCACGCGGAGGATCGCGGCACCGGTGCTCCCACCGTGTGCTCCGGGTGTGAGGGTGCCGCGTCAGGCTGCGAGGGCGAGGAGCATGGGCGGCCCGCGTCTGATCACCGTGTGCTGGAGGGTCTCCCGGCCGGTGGAGGCGGCGGGGTCCGCGGCGGTCCGGGGCGTCTGCGGGGCGCCGACGGGCGTGCCGGAGACGCCGGTGCCGAGGGTGCGTACGAGGGCCAGCGCGGTGCGCAGCGCGCGTACGGGGGTGGCCTCGGTGCCGAGCCGGGACAGTTCGAGGAGCCGGAAGAGCGCGGCGTCGCCGCGGCCCAGGAGCCAGCCGGCGGCCAGTGCGGCCAGCAGGTGGCCGAGGAGCATGGGCGGGCTGAACAGCCCGGTCGCGGGTTCCCCGGCGGGGGCCGGGTACATGTGCGCGTGGGCGCTGTGGGCCTGCGCCGTGGCCTGTGCGGCCAGGGCGGCCGGGTCCAGGCCGACGTTCTCCAGGATCTGCCGGGCGTCGGCCGGGCTGAGCGGTACGGAGTTGCCCCCGCACACCAGCCGGGCGGCGAGTGCGGCGAGCGAGGCGTCCGACTCGGCGGACGCCCGGGCGGTGGCCGTGGCGCCGTGCTGGCCGAGGCCGAACAGCGCGTGCAGTGCGAGCTGCCCGGCGGTGAGCCCGGCGCCGATGCCGGGCAGGGTGCGCGGGCGTCCGGCGAGCGGGGCGGCGACGGCGAAGACGGCGAGGAAGCCGAGGCCGAGGGACCACCAGGGCACGGTGGCACAGGATGCCAGGGCGTGCCCGGCCGCGGACAGCACGACACAGACCGCGGTGAACACCGCGGCCCGGATCAGCCGCAGGCCGGTTCCGGCCTGCGTCGCGTGGGGGGCAGTCATGGCCGGGCCATCATCGCACTGCCCCTGTGCCTTGCCCACGGCAGGTACGGGGGTCTTTTCGGTCCTCTTCGGGGGCGGCGGGGTCCGGTGGCCGGGCCGGGGATGTTCCGAAGAGCCGTATCGGCCGAATGAGGGCTCCGACGGACGCCCGGGGCTTACGGTCCGCCATGGGCGGCAATAGGTACCCGTATGAGCATCTGGTGGTCTCTCCACTTGAGGCGCGAAGCCGCGAGCGTGCCGCTCGCCAGGCGACTGCTGCTGGGGACGATGGAGACCGTGGGGGTGGACCCGGACATCTCCTTCGACCTGTCGGTGGCGCTGAGCGAGGCGTGCGCGAACGCGGTGGAGCACGGCGGTGGCGGCGGTGGACCGGGCCGGAGCGAGGCGTACCGCGTCACGGCCTACCTGGACGGGGACCGCTGCCGGATCGAGGTGACCGACTCGGGTCCGGGGTTCCCGCCCGCGACGGTGGCCCGCCACAGACCCTCCCTGGCCGAGCACGGCCGGGGGCTGCACCTGATCGAGGAACTCGCCGACCACGTCCGGTTCCGCAACCGGCCGGGCCGGGGCGCCGTGGTGAGCTTCGACAAGACGCTGAAGTGGCGTGACGGGGCGCTGCTGAAGGTCTCGTGACCGGCCGGACGCGCCGGTGGGCGGGACCTCGTACGAGATCCCGCCCACCGGCGGCGGAAAACGGGGCCGGAAACGGGGCCCGGGCCGAAGGAGCGGCCGGGCGGCGTCCGGGACGGGTTCGTCCGGGCGTGGCGGTGTCGGCCCTTCGCGGTGGTGTCAGCCCTTGAGGCGTGCCATCCAGGCCTCGACCTCGTCCGAGGCGCGGGGCAGAGCGGCCGACAGGTTCCGGTTGCCGTCCTCGGTGACGAGGATGTCGTCCTCGATCCGGACGCCGATGCCGCGGTACTCCTCGGGCACGGTCAGGTCGTCGGCCTGGAAGTACAGGCCGGGCTCGACGGTGAGGCACATGCCGGGCTCCAGTGTGCCGTCGACGTACGCCTCGGTGCGCGCGGCGGCGCAGTCGTGGACGTCCATGCCGAGCATGTGGCCGGTGCCGTGCAGGGTCCAGCGGCGCTGGAGGCCGAGTTCCAGGACGCGCTCGACCGGGCCCTCCAGGAGGCCCCACTCGACGAGCTTCTCGGCCAGGACTCGCTGGGAGGCGTCGTGGAAGTCGCGGAACTTCGCGCCCGGCCTGACGGCGGCGATGCCGGCTTCCTGGGAGGCGTGCACCGCGTCGTAGATCTTGCGCTGGATGTCGGTGTACGTGCCGTTGATCGGCAGGGTGCGCGTGACGTCCGCGGTGTAGAGGGAGTGGGTCTCCACGCCGGCGTCGAGCAGCAGCAGGTCGCCGGAGCGGACGTCGCCGTCGTTGCGGACCCAGTGCAGGGTGCAGGCGTGCGGGCCGGCGGCGCAGATGGAGCCGTAGCCGATGTCGTTGCCCTCGACGCGGGCGCGCAGGAAGAAGGTGCCCTCGATGTAGCGCTCGGACGTGGCCTCGGCCTTGTCGAGGACCTTCACGACGTCCTCGAAGCCGCGGACGGTGGAGTCGACGGCCTTCTGGAGTTCGCCGATCTCGAAGTCGTCCTTCACCGCGCGGGCCTCGGAGAGGTAGACGCGCACTTCCTCGTCGCGCTCGGCGGTGACCTTGTCGGTCAGGGCCTTCTCGATGACGGCGTCGTGGCCGCGGACGACGCGGACCGGGCCGGTGGCCTCGGTGAGGGCCTCGGGGAGTTCGCGGACGTCCTTGGCGGGGATGCCCAGGAGCTGCTCGGCCTCGGTGAGGGAGTGGCGGCGGCCCACCCACAGCTCGCCCTGGCCGGAGAGCCAGAACTCGCCGTTCTCGCGGTCGGAGCGGGGCAGCAGGTAGACGGCGGCGGTGTGGCCGCCCGCCGCGGCGGGCTCCAGGACCAGGACGCCGTTCTCGGTCTGGTCGCCGGTGAGGTAGGCGTACTCGGTCGAGGCGCGGAAGGGGTACTCGGTGTCGTTCGAGCGGGTCTTCAGGCGGCCCGCGGGGACGACGAGCCGCTCGCCGGGGAAGCGCGCGGACAGCGCGGCGCGGCGGGTGGCGGTGTGCGCGGCCTGGGGGATCGGCTCCAGGCCGTGCAGCTCGGTGTCGGCCCAGCCGGTGCGCATGCTCTCGGCGAGCTCGTCGCTGACGCCCGGGTACAGCCCGTTCTTGCGCGGCTTGTGCGTCTTCTGGGGCTGCTCTTCTTCCGGGGTCTCCGGGGTGAGCTCGTCAGCCACGTCTTCTCCTCAGCTACTACGGACACGGACCGGGTGTGGACCCCGTCCATCGTATGGGTGAGGGGAAGGCGACCGGAGAGCTGTGTGCCATATCGCACAAATGCCCTGGTCGGCCCTGATGGCCCCGGTTCAGTCGAAACGGACGGCGAGCAGCACCACGTCCTCCACCGTGTCCGGGGGACCGCCCTCGGCGCCGCCCTCCTCGGTGGTCTCCGCGGGCAGGACGGTCCGCAGGATGTGGTCGCAGAGGGCCGCCGGGTCGTCCCGGGCGGTCCGGGGAACCCCCGAGGCCGCCGCGTGCAGCCGGGCGTAGGCCAGGTCCATCGGGTCGCCGGTGCGGCGCAGCAGCCCGTCCGTGTAGAGCAGCACCGTTTCTCCGGGTGCGGGTTCGAACTCCACGCTCGGCGCCTCCCAGCAGGACAGCATCCCCAGGGGTGCGGAGAGCGAGGTCTCCACGTACTCGGTGCGGCGCTCGCCGATGAGCAGGGGCGGGGTGTGTCCGGCGCCCGCCAGGACGATCTTGCGCTGGGCGGGCTCGCAGTAGGCGAAGAGCGCGGTCGCCGAGCGGGCGGGTTCGGTCAGGCGCAGCAGCAGTTCCAGGTCGGACAGGACCGCGACGGGGTCCTCGCCCTCCATGACGGCGTACGCGCGCAGGGAGGCCCGCAGCCGGCCCATCGCGGCGACGGCGCCGGGTCCGGAGCCGGTGACGGAGCCGACGGCCAGGCCGAGCGCCCCTTCGGGCAGGGGCAGGGCGTCGTACCAGTCGCCCCCGCCGCGCGGTCCGGTGCGGTGGCGGGCGGCGAGGCGGACCCCGGGGAGCCGGGGCAGCCTGCTGGGCAGCAGTTCCTCGGCGAAGGTGGCCAGGCTCGCGCGGGCGCGTTCCACCTCCAGCATCCGGGCCAGGTGTTCGGCGGCGTGCCGGACGTAGAGCCCGGCGAGGTCGCGGCGGCGGTCGCCGGGCCCGGTCCGTTCGTCGTAGAGCCAGACGGCCGCGCCGAGCCGGCCGGTGCTCTGGGCGGTCAGGGGCAGGGTGTAGCTGGCGGTGTAGCCGAGGCGGGCGGCGACCTCGCGGTGGCGCGGATCGGCCGGGCCGGGGGCGCCGGTAGCGGGGGTGGCGGGGGTGGTGAAGCCGGTCGTCACCGTGCTGGCAGTGGCAGTGGCAGTGGCAGTGGCCGGGCCGGGTTCGGGGAGCACCTCGGAGCCGCCGTGGGCGCCGGGGTGTCCGTCGAGGATGCGGCCGTGGGCGGTCGCGCCGCGCGGGACGGTCTCGATGTGGCCGAGGTCGGCCCGGCTGAGGCCGAGGCCGGTCGTGACGGTGGGGCCGAGCCCGTCGGAGGGTTCCAGGACGACCAGGCCCCGGCGGGCGCCGACCAGGGCGGCTCCGGCGCGGAGGAACTCGTGGAGGGAGGAGTCGAGGTCCCGGGCGCGGGTCAGGCGCTCGGTGAGTTCGTGGAGCGTGGTGAGGTCCGAGACCATGCCCGCGAGCCGGTCCTGGATGAGGGAGCCCGGCCCGGGCGGAGGGACCGGGGCAGGGGTGGTGTGTACGGGTGTGGGCGCCACAGTGTGCGGTGACGTGGTAACTGCTGGATCGATTCCAGCCACTTTCGGCAGATGCGGGGCGCTCATGGCGTCCGCCTTTCCACCTGGTGCGATTCGCCACATAGCATCGCAAACCCCCAGATCGTGCTGCGCCGCCATCAAGAGACCCACATCTACACGCAGACACGGAGCGATGTCCAGCATTGCCCAGGTGGGAATCCTGGTGTCCACGAGGTGGCAACTCACGGTCCGGCCAAGGCTAGAACTTGGCCGGAAAAAGCCCGAAGCGAATGGTTTTTGCGGTCGACTGGGCGGGTGCCGGAGGGGGTTCGGGTACGTAATCGGCAGTGCCCGAGGTGAAGTTGACGCCTCCGGCGCTCGCGGGAGCCGCCACGGCGCCCGCCGGGAACCGTCCGGTGCGACGGCGTCGTCCTCGATGGCGGCGGCAGCGGTCGGGCGCGATGCCGGTACGGGCCGCGTTCCGCCCCGCCGGACGTTCGACGAACCCGTAAGAAAACTGCACGAACCGTGTGAACCTGCTCCCAGCAGACAGTGACGCGAAACGTGTACGTGTGGTGAGACACCACTCACATGGTGTGATGTGGCCCTTCGGCGTTCAACGGAAAGGAACGAGCGCTCATGCGCGAGATCCTCGGAAGGCGTCTCCAGCGGTTCCGCGATCGCTTGCACTCCCTGCGCCCCGCCCCGGGACGGAGCGGCCCGCCGTCCCTCCTGGACGCGGCGCTCACCGGCGCCACCGTATGGCGGTGGCCCGTACTGCCCGGCGTCGGCCGGTCCGGTACGGACGGTTCGCGGTGCGCCTGCCCCGACCCCGACTGCGTCGTCCCCGGCGCCCATCCCTGCGACCCGGGGCTGCTCGCGGCCACCACCGACCCCCGGATGGTGACCTGGTGGTGGACCAACCGGCCCACCGCCCCCCTGCTGCTGGCCACGGGCGGGGCCGCGCCCTGCGCGGTCAGCCTGCCGGCCACCGCCGCCGCGCGGGCCGTCGTCCGGCTGGAGGCGCAGGGCCTGCGGCTCGGCCCCGTCGTGGCCACGCCCACCCGGTGGTCACTGCTGGTGGAGCCGTACTCGCTGGAGCGGCTCGGCGAACTCCTCTACGCCAAGGACCAGGTGCCCTCCTCGCTGCGCTTCCACGGCGAGGGCGGCTACTTGCTGCTGCCGCCCTCCGCCGCGTCCGGCGGCGGGCAGGTGCGCTGGGAGCGGGAGCCGGTGGCCGACGGGGCGGCGGGCCCCTGGCTGCCCGAGGTCGAAGCGGTCGTGGACGCGCTGGTCGAGGCGAGCACCGGAGCGCCCGGCGGCGGCAGCCGCCTCGCGTACTGAGGCCCCCGGTGGTGACGGATCACTCGTACGGGTGCGGGCGCGGAGAGTTTCCTGGGAATTGGGTGAGGGGATCTCCGGACCCCATTCCCGCGCCGCTATCTTCGGCGAATGAATCCCCGTCCGATCGGTATCGGCACCGGTGTGTTGATCATCTTGTCGCTCCCGCTCACGGGAGCGATCGGCGGACCGGATTCCGCCGGTCAGGATGACGGAAAAAGCGTCGGGCCGCTCTCCTCGCCCGGACTTCCGGACTCTTTGCGCACGTCATCCCCCGCATGCGTCACCTCCGTCCGGGGCGCCGACGGGTGCGGGGGCGGCCGGGCCCGGCCTGTCCGGGCGGCCCCGTACGGATCGCCGGTACGGCCCCGCGCTGCCTTCGTCGCGGGCGGTGCGGGCGCAGGCCCGTGTTCTGGTCGGTGAGGGTCTTTCCTGGGGCGGGAGTTACTGAAGCAACACCGGTGGCCACGCCCTGGACGCTGTGCCGACGCCGATGGGACGTCGCGGAGTTTGCAGTTCCGGACGCCGGGAAGTTGCTCTTGAGGTCCGGGAGCAACTCGACCGGACCGAACGACCGTTGAACGGTGTAGGAAATTGAAGCGCCCGGTCGCTGGCGACGGGGGATGCACCAGCGACCGGGCTACCAGAACGGTAACAAGAGATCGCCTGTTCGCAAATTCGATCTCTGATATTCAGACACCGATTTGCAGGCGATTAGCGGGAGTTGTGACTCCCGTCACCGGACCCGCGCGTGTGTGCGGGTCAGCTGAGAGTGACCTGACGGTTGGTGAGTCCGCCGCGTGCCCGGCGCTCCTCCGTGGTCAGCGGGGAGTCCGCGGCCAGGGCCTCGGCGAGCCGCTCCGCGAACTCGGCCGCGGGCTTCTCCACGTCGTCCGCCGTGACCCCGGTGGGGAGGTCCCAGACGGGGACCATCAGGCCGTGCGCGCGGAAGGAACCGACCAGCCGGGTGCCCTCGCCGAGGGAGGACGTGCCGGCCGCGTGCAGCCGCGCGAGGGCGTCGAGCAGCTTCTCCTCTGCGTGCGGCATGACCCACCGCAGGTGGTTCTTCTCCGGGGTCTCGCACCAGTAGGCGGCGTCCACGCCGGTCAGCTTGACGGTCGGGATCGCGGCCTCGTTGGCGCGTTCCAGCGAGGCGGCGATCTCGGGGGAGGCGCTCTGGGCACTCTCCGAATCCGGAATCCAGAATTCGAAGCCACTGTGCACAACCGGCTCGAAAACGCCGTCGGGGTCGAGGAGGTCCTGGAGGCGGGTGCCCTCGGCCGGAACCCGGCGCGCCGCGACCGGAGTACCCGGGTCCGCTACGAGGGCACGCTCCAGGGTGTCGGCCATGTCGCGGCCGAGGTCCCCGGTGGTGGAGTCGTTCTGGAGGCCGAGCAGGACCGAGCCGTCCTCGCGGCGCAGCGCCGGCCAGGCCATGGGCAGCACGGTCACCAGCGTGACGGACGGAACGCCCTCGGGCAGGCCGCCCTTGAGGGTGAGGGGAACGGTCGCGGCGGGCACGAGCTCGCGCAGCGCCACCCAGTCGCCCTCGCCGGGCAGCCCCTCGAACGGCCGCCGCACGTGCTCGGTGACCGCGTGCGCGGCGGCTGCGCCGTGGCATGCCTTGTAGCGGCGCCCGGACCCGCAGGGACAGGGCTCGCGGGCGCCCACCACCGGGATCTCCCCGTTGTTGAGCTGCGGCTTTGCAGTCTTCGCTGCGGGGCGCTTCTTGGCCATCGTGGGTGTCTCCCGGTTGCGGCGGTACGGCGTGTTCTCTGGGCGCGAGCCTAAGGGCTGTCCGGCTGTCCGGGCCGCCGCGTCCGCCTCACCTCACCGGACGCGGCGGTGAGGCGCGGGGAACCGGCCCCGGAGCAGGCCCCGGCCCCGGAACACGACCGGCGGGCTTGCCGGACGGCCACCGCTCCGCCCGCCCGGCGGTCAGTGCCGGAGGCCGCCGAAGGCGCTGCCGAAGCCGATCGCCGGTGATGTGACGCGCGTAGCGAAATCCTCGTGACGGTGCCCCGCAGCCACGATCACCCACACGGTGACCTCGCCCTCCGCTCCGTCCCGGACGCCCCAGTCCTGGGCCAGGGCGCTGATGATGTTCAGCCCCCGGCCCCCGTGCGCGGTGACCGAAGGGGTCGACGGGACCGGCCTGGTGGGGCCTCCCCCGTCCGTGACCTCGACCGTCAGCCGCCCCGCTCCGTCGACGCGCCACGCGGCGCGGATCTCCCCGTCGCCGACCTCCCGCGCGCCCAGGGGCCTGCCATGGCGGCAGGCATTGCTGAGCAGTTCGGAAAGGATCAGTACGGCATCGTCCACGACCGGTTCGGACACTCCGCCGATGCGCAATTGCTCACGCATGCGGCGCCTCGCCTCGCCCACGCCCGCAGGACCATGGCGTACGTCCATGCACGACGACGTGGGCACTTCCTGTGCCACCATCAACGCCACCCCCGGAACCTCCTTAGCCCCACGCATGGTCTGGATGCCCCATTGGACTGGACCGGAAACCGCCGTGGCGGAGCCCGGTGACGTACGCGTGTCGCATTCCGGACGGCCGGATGCGGAGCGGATGCGCCGGGGCACACCCCGTCACGGGCGGGGCGCCCGTGACGGGCGGGCAAAAGGGGACGTCAGCGCCCCAGCTGTGACAGAACCTGACGGGGCCTGTTCGTAATGATCGCTTCTACACCCAGATCAGCGCAGAGCTGAACATCCTCGGGTTCGTTCACGGTCCACACGTGTACGGCGTGCCCCGCGGCGTGGAGCTTTCGGACGAAACCGGGATGGCTGCGCACGATCCGCATCCCCGGCCCGGCGATCCGCACCCCGGCCGGGAGCCGCCCGTCCCGCATCCGGGGCGAGATGAACTGCATCAGGTACACGGTCGGGAGCGTCGGCGCGGCGGCCCGCACCCGGTGCAGGGAGCGCGCGGAGAAGCTCATGACCCGGACCGGGTGCGGGCCGGTGGCGGGCGGGGCGTCCAGGCCGAAGCGCTTGAGGAGGAAGAGGAGCCGCTCCTCCACCTGTCCGGCCCAGCGGGTCGGGTGCTTCGTCTCGATGGCGAGCTGTACCGGGCGTCCGGCGTCGGAGACCAGTTCCAGCAGCCGTTCCAGCGTGAGCACGGAGGTCCGCTCGGGGTCGGCGTCCCAGTCCGGGGACTCCTCGCGGTCCTTCCAGGAGCCGAAGTCGAGGGCGGCGAGATCGGCCAGCTCCAGGGCGGAGACGGCGCCGCGGCCGTTGGAGGTGCGGTTCACCCGGCGGTCGTGGACCAGGACCAGATGGCCGTCGGCGGTGAGCCGGACATCGCATTCGAGGCCGTCGGCGCCGTCCTCGATGGCCTTGCGGTAGGCGGCCAGGGTGTGCTCGGGGGCATCCTCCGAGGCGCCGCGGTGGGCGACGACCTGGATGGGGCGCGGCGTTGCGTGGGTCACCGGGTCATGGTGCCACCGAGAGGTGCGGGGTGTCGGGCCGGGTCCTGCGAGCCAGGTCGAAATGTCGGATATAAAGAATGGGGGGAGATGCACAGGTCCGGCTTACAGTGCTCTGACGGGTGATGGGAAAGGCTTCGCCCAGGAACTTGTACGGCACGTCGAACGTTCAGTCGGACCGATATTGCCTATCGCCAGAGACTTCTGCAGCCGTGTGTGACGAGGAGAGAGCGCTGTGAGCACCGAGAACGAGGGCACCGCGGCCCCGACACCCCCCGCGGCCCCGTCCGTACCCCCTGCTCCGGCCTCCGAGACGCGGGCGCCGGCGCCCGGCCCGGTCCCGCAGCCCGCCGACGCACCGCCCGCCGACGCACCGCCCGCGCCCGCTGTCCCGGCCCACGCGCCCGGCACCGAGCCGACCCAGCAGCTCCCGCCCGCCCCGGCCCCGGCCTCCGCGCAGGCCCCTCCCGGCCCGTACGACGCCGCCCCGGCCCAGCCCCCGGCTCCGGCCGGGTACGGGGCCGAGGGCTGGCCGCCGCCTCCGCCCACGATCCCGGCGTACGGCGCGGGCGACGGTCACGGCGGCGGTGGCTGGGGCGCTCCCCCGGCCCCGGACGGCACCCCGCCGCCCAAGCGCAAGGGCAAGGGGGGCCTCGTCGCGAGCGTGCTGGTGGCGGCGCTCCTGGTGGGCGGTGTCGGCGGTGGGGTCGGCTACTGGGCCGCCGAACGCAGCCGGAACGGCACCGGGTCGACCACGATCACCGCCAGCACCCCCAAGGACCTCAAGCGCGAGGCCGGCTCCATCGCGGGCCTCGCCGCGGGGGCGCTGCCCAGCGTGGTCACCATCGAGGCGTCGGCCGGTGACGGCGAGGCCGGCACCGGCACCGGCTTCGTCTACGACCAGCAGGGCCACATCCTCACCAACAACCACGTCGTGGCCTCCGCCGCGAACGGCGGCAAGCTCACCGCGACCTTCTCGGACGGCAAGAAGTACCCGGCCGAGGTGGTCGGCCGGGCCCAGGGCTACGACGTCGCCGTGCTCAAGCTGAAGAACCCGCCGTCCGGTCTCAAGCCGCTGCCGCTCGGGGACTCCGACAAGGTGGCGGTCGGGGACTCGACCATCGCGATCGGTGCCCCCTTCGGCCTGTCCAACACGGTCACCACCGGCATCGTCAGCGCCAAGAACCGCCCGGTGGCCTCCGGTGACGGGTCCAGCGGCAAGAACTCGTACATGAGCGCCCTCCAGACGGACGCCTCGATCAACCCGGGCAACTCCGGCGGCCCCCTGCTCGACGGCCGGGGCGCGGTGATCGGCATCAACTCCGCGATCCAGTCGGCCGGCAACGGCAGCTTCGGCGGCGGCCAGGCCGGTTCGATCGGCCTGGGCTTCGCCATCCCGATCAACCAGGCGAAGAACGTCGCCGAGTCGCTGATCAAGACGGGCCAGCCGGTCTACCCGGTCATCTCGGTCTCCGTGGACCTCCAGTCCAAGGTCGACGGCGCCAAGATCTCCGAACAGGGCGCCTCCGCGAACGAGCTGGTCGACCCGAACGGTCCGGCGGGCAAGGCGGGACTCAAGCCCGGTGACGTCATCACCGAGCTCGGCGGCAAGCCGATCGACAGCGGCCCGACCCTGATCAGCGAGATCTGGACGTACAAGCCGGGTGACACCGTGAAGCTGACCTACCTGCGCGGCGGCAAGCCCACCACGGTCGACATCACGCTCGGCTCGCGGGTCGGCGACAAGTGACACGCGGCAGGTGACATCGAGCAGGCGCCGCGCGACTGGTGACACCCAGTAGCTGACACCCAGCAGGTGACGTGCGGCCGGTGACGTGAGGGAAGCCGCGGGCGGCGGGCCGAAGGCCGGGGAGCGCGGCGGTGCGGGGCCGCCCGGAGGGGCGGGTGGCTCGATGGGGAGGGGCCGTAGGCGGGAATCCGGCTACGGCCCCTCCCCAACGTCCGCTTATGCTTCGCTCGTGTTCGATTCCCGGCACATACGGACGTTTCATGAAGTGGTCGCCTGCGGTTCGTACTCCGCGGCGGCCCGTGTCCTCGGCTACACCCAGCCCGCCATCACCCAGCAGATGAAGGCGCTCGAACGTGCCGTGGGCACACCGCTCTTCACCCGCGTGGGCCGCAGGATGCAGCTCACCGAGGCCGGCGAGTCCCTCTCCCGGCACGCCGAGGCCATCCTCGGCAGCCTCTCCGCCGCCGAGGCCCAGCTGAAGGCGTACGCACGCCTGCGCACCGGCCGGGTCCGGCTGTGCGGCTTCCCCAGCGCCAACGCCACCCTGGTCCCGGAGGCCCTGAGCAGCCTGGCCAAGGACCACCCGGGCATCCAGGTCGAACTGCTGGAGGGGGAGCCCCCGGAGTCGCTGCACCGGCTGGAGCGCGGGGAGTGCGACATCACCCTGGCCTTCACCTATCCCGGGCTGCACGAGGAGGTCCCGGAGGAGGTCGCCGAGGTCAGGCTGTTGGAGGACCAGCTGACGGTTCTCCTCCCCACCGGTCACGCGCTGGCCAGGCGCCGGGCCGTGAACCTGGCCGACCTCTCCGAGGAACGGTGGATCGCGGGCTGCCCGCGCTGCCGGGCGAACCTCCTGCACGAGTGCGCCGAGCTGGGCTTCGTCCCCGACATCCGGTTCGCCACCGACGACAACCTGGTGGTGCAGAGCCTGGTCGGGCAGGGGCTCGGCGTCGCGATGATGCCCGCGCTGGTACTGCCCTCGCTCTCCTTGAGCCGGGTCTGCGGGCGGGCGCTCCAGCCCGTCGCGCGCCGCCACATCGCCGCCTACGTGTACCGCGACCATCTGCGGATACCGGCGACGGCCGCGGTGCTCGACTCGCTGAGACAGGTGGCGTCGAACCGGGTCGGCTGCTGACCCGGACGCGTTCCGGGCGCCTTTCCGGACGGGTTCCGGGCACGCTCCTGACCGCACTTCCGGACGCACTCCGGGACGGGCCGCTTCCGGCCCTTCCCGGGCTTTCCATAAGCGGTACTTGGGATTTCGGGTCAAAACTGTCGTTGGACGTGATGGATGGGCTGCCCCGACGCTGCCCGTATGACCACCACCACACCGGCCCGTACCACCACGAGGATGGCCGCCCTCGTCAGTGAGATCCGTTCGGTCGTGGACCGGGGGCTGGCCCCCGACCTGACCGCCTACCTCGTCGGGGAGCGCGTCGCCCCGCACCTGGGGACGCCCGATCTGCTCACGCCCGAGCAGCGCGAGAGCCACCTCGACCGGTACCGGCAGCACATCCTGCACGCGGAGCCGGACGGCAGCTTCTCGGTGGTCGCGCTCGTCTGGCTGCCCGGTCAGGAGACCGCCATCCACGACCACGTCTCGTGGTGCGTGGCCGGGGTGCACGAGGGCGAGGAGAGCGAACTCCGTTACCGGCTGGCCCCGGCCACGGCGGCGGCCGGGGCCCGGCTGGTGGCGACCGAAGAGGTGGTCAACGGGCCCGGAGACGTCTGCGGGTTCGCTCCCCCCGGTGACATCCACAAGGTCCGCAACTCCTGTCGTACGACGGCGATATCCCTCCACGTCTACGGCGCCGACATCGCCCGCCTCGGCAGCAGCGTCCGCCGCGTCTACACCCTCCCGACCGACTGATGGCCCTGCTGAACCGTCCTGTCCAGCGGACGGCGGACACCCGGCATGTTTCACGTGAAACAGCGACCTCATGGCCCGGACTCGGCCTCGCCGTCGCCGGGGCCCTCACGGCGTGGTGCGTGCACCGGCTCGTGCCCGCCGTTCCCGTGCTGACGGCGTCGGTGGTGCTGGGCATCGCGGCGGCGCACCTCCCGCGCCTGCGGGTGTTCGTCCGCGGCACCGCACGCCCCGGTCTCTCCCTGGCGGGCCGGCGGCTGATGCGGATCGGGATCGTCCTGCTGGGTCTCGGCCTGGGGCTGGACCAGGTGCTCCGGCTGGGCTGGGCGACGGTGGCGATGGTGGTGGCGGTGGTCGCGGCCACCTTCTTCGGCACCCTCTGGCTCGGCCGACGGCTCGGTCTCCCCGGCGACCAGCCCCTGCTGATCGCCACCGGCTACTCGATCTGCGGGGCCTCGGCGATCGGTGCGGTGAGCGAGGTCTCCGGGAGCGACGAGGAGGACGTGGCCGCCTCGGTGGCGCTGGTGACCTTGTGCGGAACCCTGGCCATCGCCGTACTCCCGCTCCTCCAGGGGCCGCTGGCCCTCTCCGACCTGGCCTTCGGGCACTGGGTGGGCGCGAGCGTCCACGACGTCGGCCAGGTGGTCGCGACCGCCCAGACCGCGGGCCCCGGTGCGCTCGGCGAAGCCGTGCTGGTGAAGCTGATGCGGGTGGCGCTGCTCGCCCCGCTGGTGGCGGCGGTCGCCTTCTCCGTACGGGCCCGGCGGCGCGGGGTCCGTACGGCCTCGGGGCGCCGGCCCGTTCCCGTCCCGCTGTTCGTGGCCGGGTTCCTGGCCGCCGCCGCCCTGCGCACCACCGGGGTACTGCCCGACGCGGCCCTGGAATGGGCGCACACCGCGCAGGAGGCGCTGCTGGCGGCGGCCCTGTTCGGGCTCGGGAGCGCGGTACACCTGCCGACGCTGGCCCGGACCGGCGGACGGGCCGCGGTGCTGGGTCTCGCGGCATGGGTGGTGGTGGCAGGCGTCTCGTACGTGGGTGTGGTGCTGACCATGTGACGCGGGTGGCCCTGTGGCGCCGGGTGGGCGGGAGTTGGCCATTTCCTGGCCGGAACCGACCGGCGCCCCGACTGCCCACTGACATCGACGCCCGGCCGTGCCACTCTGCCCCGGCACATCGAACGAGCGCCCGAACATCCGGCTGCCCGAGCAGCTGGACGCCCGGCTCCCCGCGCGTCCGGCTGCCCGCGCGTCCGGCTGCCCGCGCGTCCGGCTCCCCGCGCGTCCGGCAGGCCGAGCGGCCGGCGGCCTCGGCGCCCCGAAGACCGCACGACCGATCCGCACCGACAGTTCTTCACCCCCACCCTGCCCGGGCCGGCCGACGGACCGGGCGCGGAAGAAGGAGTCCTGCGTGAAACGTCATCGCACGGCCTTGTCCGTCCTCCTGGCCACCGGCGCGCTGCTCGCGGGCGCGCTGACGGCGGCCGTCCCCTCCGCGGCGGCGGATGCCCCCGCCTCGTTCCGGCAGCAGCACGTCCAGGGCTTCTGGACCGCCGAACGGATGCGCGCCGCCGCCCCGCTCGACATCACGGCGGTCCCCGGGACGGGCCGCACCCGGGCCACCGCCGCGCAGCGCCCCACCACGGTCCCGCCGACCCCCGCCTCCGTCGCCTCGCCCACGGCCTTCCCACAGCCGGGCGGTGCCTGGACCGGTGGTGGCGCGGTGGTGCGGACCTCGGGCCGGGTCTTCTTCACCATGGGCGACCGGACCGCCTCCTGCTCCGGTGACTCGGTCACCAGTGCCAACGGCAGCACGGTCGTCACGGCCGGCCACTGCGTGAAGTACCAGGGGACCTGGCACACCAACTGGGTCTTCGTCCCGGCCTACGACAACGGCGCCGCACCCTACGGCCAGTGGACCGCCACCAAGACCTTCGCGACCGACCAGTGGGCGGCCTCCGAGGACATGAACATGGACGTGGGCCTCGCGGTCGTGGCCCCGCTGAACGGCCGGACCCTCAGCCAGGCCGTCGGCGCCCAGGGTCTCCTCTTCAACGGCGGCTACAACAAGAAGATGTACGCCTTCGGCTTCCCCGCCGCCGCCCCCTACGACGGCAGCAAGCTGGTCTACTGCAGCGCCAACAGCGGCAAGGACTTCCTGCTGACGAAGGACCACAGCCTGGCCTGCAACATGACCGGCGGCTCCAGCGGCGGCCCCTGGTTCCAGGACTTCGACGAGACGACGGGCCTGGGCACCCAGGTCTCGGTGAACAGCTTCGGCTACACCTTCCTGCCGAACCGGATGTTCGGCCCGTACTTCGGCGCCGAGGCGAAGGCGGCCTACGACAGGGCCCAGACCGCCTGACCCGCCACGGCCCTCCGCGTACTCCCACCGCCCGGTACTCTGTACCGGCCAGGTGGGTTGCCCGAGCGGCCTAAGGGAACGGTCTTGAAAACCGTCGTGGCAGCGATGTCACCGTGGGTTCAAATCCCACACCCACCGCCAGATCAGAGTGTGTGCAGGTCAGAGGGCGTGACCCCGGTCGGGGGTCACGCCCTCTCTGCTACCCCGGTCTCACCTCGGCGCACTCGTATCCCGGTGTCGACCAGCGCGTACGGGCCATGTGTGGGCCAGGATCACGGGACTTGCCCGCCGCTCAGGCCCTTCCCGACGAGCTCGTTCGCGCGGGGCTGCCGGCCCTTCAGGATCTTGGCGTAGAAGGCGTAGAAGGCGTAGAACCGGAGGAGCACCGCGAGGCTGTGCCCGGCGCGGTGCGCGACCTCCACCGGGTCCGCACCGGAGTCGATCCACGTACTCCGTCGACCGGCCCGGCCCGGCCCGGACATGAGAGCGCACCGCGTGGGCGTGGGCTATCCCTGGAGTCCGATGCGTCCGCGGGCCACTTCGTGTGCCGCGCGCAGCATCTCCCGCTGGTCCTCGTCCAGGCTCTGGGGCTGAGGGGTGAGTGTGCTCGTGGCGAAGAAGGAGATGGGCCCGTGGAACGGTCCGTCGTGGCAGTCGAGCAGGCGCAGCATCTCGTCAGCGACGGGGTTGGGACTCTCGGACGAAGCGGTGACCAGCTCTGCCACGTAGGCGTGGACGGTGGACGGGGAGGGCAACCAGATCCGGTCGACGACCCCGGCGCCGGACGAACCCACCTGGTCGCGCATGCCATCGACCGGGGCGGTATGGAACTCCAGCCCCCCTTCCGGGGTGACCAGGGCGTAGGTGATCGCGAGACCACTCGGCTCTTGCCTACGGCCGGCCCTCAAGTCGTCGAGGAAGGACTCCATGGTGTGGTCGGTCTGGCTGCCCTGGAGGTCGGCCATGGCGTCATCGAATCCGGCGGTCTCCAGCGGCCGGGCTTCGGTGCGCTGCTTCAGGGTGAGGAAGCGGCTGAGTGCCTCGATCTCCGCGTCGTGCTGTTCCAGGAATCGCAGGGCGGGGCCCAGGGTCGCTGGGCGCGCAACCCAGTTCGGCAGGTCGTACTCCTCGATGCGGCGGTCGTGCAGGAAACCGATGCGTCGACCGACGTTGGTGACAGCGGCCGCCGACACGTTGCCGGGTTTCAGCCCGGGCGTGCGCTGACCCCATGCCACCGCCGAGGCCGCCGCGCTCCATGCGATGGCGATGAGCTGTCCGAGCGTGAAGCCTTCTCGCAGTGCTCCCAGGAACGTCTCGTAGGCGTCGGGCAGACGATGCTCCGGGACGGGCTCTTCCTGGTAGGTGCGGATCAGCAAGCCGTCGAGGTAGGCCACAGCCATACCGGCCTGAAGGTTGTGCACCTGCTGCCGGACTTCGTCTGCCCGGCTGATCGGCATGCGGCCCAGCAGGGACGTGATCTCACGGTGCGCCGCTGTCCTGCCGCCCAGGGAGGGCGCCAGACGCCACGGGATCTGCTGGATGTACACGCCGCGGACGGTGCCGTCGTCGTCAAACGCGAAATCCCCGGTCGCAGCCGGCAGGGTCGGACAGATCCACCGCTCCTGGTACAGGCTGCGGAACACCTCCACGTCGATCTCCGCAGACGCCGCCAGCGAGTAGTCCAGGCTCTGCAGCGGCCCGATCGTCTCGGTGCCCCTCCGCTGCATGATGTCCACCATGGACACCAGTGTCAGCGCGTTCACCACGCTCGGATGACTGCTGGGGAAGTCTCGTCCTGCCTGCTCCCGCAACCACGACGAGGCCGCATCGACGCGTGCCCGGTTCTGCTGCCGATGCCCTTCCGCAACCCGCTGCGCTTCCTGGGCCGCCTGCTCTGCCGCAGCCGCCTGACAGTCGTGGCACAGGCCGTCCGTGACGGTCTCCTCGCTCGGGAACACGTCCGGCGTCCACTTTCGAGTCGCGGCCATGTCCGAGCGGCTGTGAATGGTCTTCGGTCCGGCACAGTCGGAGCAGACGATGGTGAGCAGATCCGCGTGGCAGGACGCCTTCACCGTCCGAAGGACCGAAGGAGTGGCCCCGATTTCAGCGACCTTGTACGACCAGGTTCCGGGTTGGACGAACGACCAGTAGTCCAGGCACAGGGCCTTGTCCTGGTCGGACACATCGGGCTTGAACACGACCTCCAGTAACGGATGGTCCGTACTCGGGATGAGATGCCGAAGCTGTGGCTGCTGCTGCTGCTGCTGCTTGGTGGTGGTGGTCTTGGGCTGCTGCTGACGATTGCGTCGGCGCTGACGCTTCCCCATGGCGTCTCCTCCCTGGTGGATCGTCAGAATACGGCGGCCGGTGACACGAGGAGACGGAATCCGGCATACCCGACCGCGACCCGGTTGGCCAGGTCTTTTTAAGGCCGTTCGGCTGGGCTCCCCGGAACGGCGCCGGGTACGGGCAGTCAGTGGACCAGGGGCGGACCGCAGGCCCGGCAGAAGAGCCCAGGAACTCGTGAATGCGCAGGTCAGGCATGAAGGGGTCGCCTCAACCAGGACTCTCTTGAGAACCGTCGTGGCAGCGATGTCACCGTGGGTTCACACCGATGGACTGGTCAGGGGCCGTCGCCGTGAGGGCGGTGCGGTGGGCGGGTGCTCTAGGTCTTTCGAGTGGTGTTTGTCGGAAGATCGGCGCGGGTGGTGGGGGCGGTGCGGTTGCGCACACATCATGACGAATGTATGCAGATCCGCCCGTCGGAACATTGCGAAACGAGGCACCTCGTCATGGCTCACCGCACCACCGTCACCTCGGTCTGGACCGCCGTCCTCTCGGCGCTCATGGCCCTTCTCGGCGCCCTGGGCCTCGGTGGCAAGGCCGCTGCGGTCGCGGTCTCCGCCTCGGCTCCCGCAGCCGTTCCCTCCGTTCCGGTTCCCGACGCCACTGCTGTCGCTGTCCGCAGGGCCGCCGCGCGAGGCCGGAGGAGCTGGCGGGCGATGATGCGGGGCGGTGCGCTCCCGCCGACCATCAAGCAGCGGATTTGCGCCGAGGCCCACGGCAGGACCCCGTCCGTCCGCCGCTCGACCACTGCCGCCGCGCTGGGAGCCGGTTCAGGTTCCGGTTCTGGTTCTGGCTCCCGCTCTCGTTCCGGTTCCGAGGTCGGGGTCGTGCGCTCCGCCGCCGCTGTCGCCTCGCCGGCCGGAGCCCACGCCCACGCCTTCACCCGCGCGGTCCGTCCGGCCCGGGGCCGGCTCGCGCTCGCCGCGTAGCTCCGTTCGTCCCTGTGGTGCGGAGGGTGCAGCCGTTCCAGATGTGGCAGGACGGTTCCGGTCCGGTCCGGTCTGGTCCGATCGGGTCTGGGTCTGGGTCTGGGTCTGGGTCTGATCCGGATCTGGTTCCGATGATTTTCACTGATCCTCGATGTGTTCCAACGGGTTTCGGACGGTCGTGGGCAAGGCCCCGCGGCAGTGCGCGCCGAGGCGGGCGCGGGAGGACGTACGGACGCGGGCGCTGGAGCCAGGTCAGCGATGACCGAGGATCGCGCCGCGTGGCGTCCCGGGCGGGGTGCAGAGGGATCGACCCGGCGGGCGCCGGGGGCGTACCGGGGGCGTGAAGCTTGATACGGCAGGGCCGCAGGCCCGGGAGACGGTGGGGTCCCGGATGGCGCGGCCCGTTTCGGCATGTCCGGGCGCGGTGGCGTGGCGGAACGTTTCCCCCCTCGCGTCGCAAGGATTTCGCCGGTTTCCGAGGCGCTGACCTGGGGCGCCGGGGGCGCGAAGGGGGTTTATCCGATGGTGCTCATACTTGCGGGGGAATCGAGGGCTCCGGGGTGGTTCATGGAGGGCCCGGTGGGCAACTCTGAGGTCGCGACGTCGTCACCGCACAGAACGACCGAGGCGGTCGGCCAACTGCCTTGTGGAGAACCCCACTTCGGTTTCTGGAGGAAACGAATGGCAAGCATCCGTACCGCCCGCGTCATCGCCGCTGTCGCCGCTCTCCCCCTCGCTGTCGCCCTCTGCGGCGGGGTGGCCTCGGCTGCGGACGGCTCCTTCGCGAACGACGGATCGAATGCGAGCGTCGCCGGCGTCATCGGCAGTGGCGTGGGCGGGGACAACCACGGCAACTCGTCCACCTCGCAGCAGGTGGCGACCGGCGCCGGTGCGTCCAACCAGAACAACACCGCGCAGGTGAACGGCTCGGCCTTCACGGCGATCGACCAGCACAACACCAACATCGTGGTGAACTTCCACCACTGGTGGTAGCCGTCCCTGAGCCCATGTGAACGATGAGGGCGCCTGTGCGACCGGACCGGCTGGGGTCCGGTAACGCAGGCGCCCTCGCGCATGCCCGGACCCGGCGCTCCCCCCGGCCCCCCGGACCCGGCGCTCCCCCCGGCCCCCGGGCCCCGCACCGCCGGGGCGCCGCGCCGTCCCGCCCGCCGGTATCCACAGCCTTGACACCACACATAAATCTGACGGACAGTCAGTTCCGTATCGACGATGTGATGCCGGGAGGCCAGCGCCGTGCACCTCGCCCCGACGCAAGCCCAGTCACGGCTCCGCGCCGAGCTGCGGCAGTACTTCCACGCACTGCTTCCGGACGGGCCGCCCGAGGACCCGGTCCGTCGGCGCGCGCTGCTGCGCCGCATCGGCGCCGACGGCCTGCTCGGTCTCGGCTGGCCGGTCGAGTACGGCGGCCGGGGCCGCGGCCCCGACGAACAGTTCGTCTTCTTCGACGAGGCCCACCGGGCCGGCGCCCCCGTCTCCATGGTCACGCTCAACACCGTGGGACCGACCCTGATGCGGCACGGGACCCAGGAACAGAAGGCGTACTTCCTCCCCCGCATCCTCGCCGGGGACCTGGTCTTCGCCATCGGCTACTCGGAGCCCGGAGCCGGTACGGACCTCGCCTCGCTGCGCACCCGAGCCGTCCGTGAGGGCGCGGACTGGGTGATCGACGGACAGAAGATCTTCACCTCCAACGCCCAGCACGCGGACTGGATCTGGCTCGCCTGCCGTACGGACCCGCAGGCCCCCCGGCACCGGGGCATCTCGATCGTCCTGGTCCCCACCGACGCCCCCGGTTTCTCCTGGACACCGATCGACACGGTCGGCGGGCTCACGACCACGTCGACGTACTACGACGCCGTCCGGGTGCCCGCTGCCAACCTCGTCGGCCCCGAGCACGGCGGATGGGGGCTGATCACCGACCAGCTCAACCACGAACGCGTGGCCCTCGCCGCCCTCGGCATGCAGGCCGAGGAGTTCTACGAGGCCGCGCTCGCCCACGCCCGCACCCCCGACCCGGCCACCGGGGAGCGCCCCGCCGACCGCCCGTGGGTGCGCTCCCGGCTCGCCGAGGCGCACGCGCGGCTGGCCGCCGTGCGCCTCCTCAACTGGCGCCTCGTCCAGGACGTGGCCGGCTCCGCCCTGGCCCCCGGCGACGCGAGCGGCGTGAAGTTCCTCGGTACCGAGTCCGCCGTCGAGGTGTACCGGATGTGCCAGGAGGTGGTGGGCGAGGAGGCCCTTGTGCGGGGGCCGGGGCCTGCGGCCTTCGCGGGCGGCGAACTGGAGCGCATGAACCGGGCCGCGCAGATCAACACCTTCGGGGGCGGGGTCAGCGAGGTCCAGCGGGAGATCGTCGCCATGATGCGGCTCGGCATGAAGGGGCGGAAGCGATGACCGCCCCGGCGGACCGGACCGACGGGCCGGACACCACCGGTGAGACCGGTGCCGGTGCCGTCCGGCCCGATACCGGTGCCGTCGGGCCCGAATCCGCCTCCGAAGCACGGTTCCACACGCTGCTCACGGCCTTCGAGGGGCTGCCCGCCGCCATCGCCGTCCGGGGCAAGGACCTCGTCAACGAGCCCATGATCCGGCACTGGTGCGAGGCGATGGGCGACACCGGCCCCGCCTACACGGGGCCGGACGCCGTCGCCCCGCCCACCATGCTCCAGGCATGGACGATGGGCGGACTCTCCGGTCACACCGGCCGCTCCGGTGCCTACGAGGAGCTGTCCACCCTCCTCGACGGCGCCGGTTTCACCTCCGTGGTGGCCACCGACTGCGAGCAGGAGTACCTGCGTCCGCTGCGCCCCGGCGACGCGATCACCTTCGACGCCGTCATCGAGTCCGTGTCCCCCCGCAAGACGACCCGGCTGGGCACCGGTCACTTCGTGACGACCCGCACGGACGTCCGGGCGGACGGCGAGCCCGCCGGGACCCACCGCTTCCGTGTCCTGCGGTACCGGCCCGCCGCACCGGGCACCGCGACACCCGCACGGCCCCCGGCGCAGCGCCCCCGCCCCGTGATCAACCGCGACAACCAGGGCTTCTGGGACGGGGTCCGCGCCCACCGGCTGCTGATCCAGCGCTGCGTCTCCTGCGCGGCCCTCCGCTTCCCCTGGCTCCCCGGCTGCAACACCTGCGCCTGCCCCGACTGGGACACCGTCGAGGCGAGCGGCGCCGGCACGGTCTTCAGCTACGTGGTCATGCACCACCCGCCCTTCCCCGCCTTCACCGCGCACGAACACCTCACCGAGCACTCCACCGAACACCCCACCACGCTGGGCGGACCGTACGCGGTCGCCCTCGTCGAGCTCGCCGAGGGCGTCCGGATGATCACCGGCATCACGGGCGTCCCGTACGACAAGGTGCGCATCGGGCTCCCCGTCGAGCTGGAGTTCCTGCGGGTCGACGCCGGTCTGGAGCTTCCCGTCTTCCGCGCGAGTGAGGGCTGATGGACTTCCACCCCACCGGGGAACAGGCCGCCGCGGCCGGTCTCGCCGCCCGGATCTTCCGCGATCTCGCCACCCATGAACGCCTCGCCGCGGCCGGCACCGGAAGCGACGCCGAACTGTGGAAGGCCCTCACCACCGCCGGTCTGACCACAGCGGTCGAGGAACTCGGTCTCCTCGGCCTGGTGCTGATCCTGGAGGAGCAGGGCCGCACCACCGCGCAGGTCCCGTACGCCGCCACCTGCGTCTACGGGATTCTCCCCGTCGTCACGCACGGCAGCGCCGCACAGCGCGCCCGCCTGCTGCCCGCCCTGGGCACCGGCGAGACGGTGGCCACCGGAGCCTTCCCGGCCCGCGGCCGGTTCACGGCCGCGGGCGCCCGCCTCACCGGAACGGCCCCGGTCGTGCCCTGGCTGCGCGATGCCACCCACGTCCTGGTCCCGGACACGGACCGGGCGCTGTGGCTGGTACGGGTGGATGCGCCTGGCGTGACGACCTCGGCGGTGGAGACCACCGCCCCCTGGTCGGCGGGCCGGCTGACCCTGACCGGCGCGGAGGCGGAACGCCTCGGGACCGGGGGAGCCTACGAGGCGACGCTCGCCGCCGCCCGCACCGCCTTCGCCGGCCTCCAGGCGGGGGTCTGCGCGGGCTCGCTGGCACGGGCCGTCGCCCACACCTCCACCCGCGAGCAGTTCGGCCGGCCGCTCTCCACCCACCAGGCGGTCATGCTGCGCGCGGCCGACGCGTACATGGACACCGAGGCGATCCGGGTGACCGCGTACGAGGCGGCCTGGCGCATCGACCAGGGGCTGGCGGCGCGCGAGCACGCCCTGACGGCGGCCTGGTGGGCCTCCGAGGCGGGCAAGCGGGTCGTGCACGCGGGCCAGCACCTGCATGGCGGCACGGGCGCCGACCTCGCCCACCCCGTCCACCGGCACTTCCTCTGGGGACGGCAACTGGACGCGTACCTGGGCTGCGGCAGCGAGCTGCTGGCCGAACTGGGCGCCGTACTGGCGCGGGAGGGATGAGCGATGAGAGCCGGTGAGGAACTGCCGCCCCTGGAGATCCCGGTCACCCGCACGCTGATCGTCGCGGGCGCGATCGCCTCCCGTGACTACCAGGACGTGCACCACGACGCCTCGCTCGCGCGGGAGAAGGGCTCCCCGGACATCTTCATGAACATCCTGACCACGAACGGGCTGGTCGGCCGGTACATCACCGACTGCCTCGGGCCCCGCGCCGTCCTGCGCAAGGTGGCCATCCGGCTCGGCGTCCCCAACTACCCGGGCGACACCATGACCCTCACCGGCACGGTCCTCACCGTCGACGGGGGGACCGCCGAGATCCGGGTCGTCGGTGCGAACGGCATCGGCCACCACGTCACCGGCACCGTCACGGTCACCCTTCCGGCCGCTCATGCCACGCCTCCCGGCTCCGGGACGACCGCCACCGTGCCGGAGCCGGGAGGCGTGGCATGAGCGGCCGCACCCGCGACGGGCTCGGTGGCCGCGCCGCCATCGCCGGCATCGGCGCGACCGAGTTCTCCAAGAACTCCGGCCGCAGCGAGCTCCGGCTCGCCGTCGAGGCCGTGCACGCGGCCCTGGACGATGCCGGACTCACCCCCGCCGACGTCGACGGCATGGTCACCTTCACGATGGACACCAGCCCCGAGATCACCGTCGCCCAGGCGGCCGGCATCGGCGAGCTCTCCTTCTTCTCCCGGGTCCACTACGGCGGCGGCGCGGCCTGCGCCACCGTCCAGCAGGCTGCCCTCGCCGTCGCCACCGGGGTCGCGGAGGTCGTGGTCTGCTACCGCGCCTTCAACGAGCGCTCCGGCCGCCGCTTCGGCTCCGGTGTCCAGCAGCGGGAGCCCTCGGCCGAGGGGACGGCGCTCGGCTGGGCACTTCCCTGGGGACTGCTGACCCCGGCCTCCTGGGTGGCGATGGCCGCCCAGCGCTATCTCCACAGCCACGGTCTGACCCCCGAGGTCTTCGGGCACGTCGCGGTCACCGGCCGCCGGTACGCCGCGAACAACCCGGCCGCCTACTTCCACGGCAGGCCCATCACCCTCGCCGACCACGCCGCCTCGCGCTGGATCGTCGAACCGCTGCGGCTGCTGGACTGCTGCCAGGAGACGGACGGCGGCCAGGCCCTCGTCGTCACCAGCACCGAGCGGGCCCGGGACCTGCGCCGGGCCCCCGCGGTGATCACGGCAGCCGCCCAGGGCGCCGGCCGCCGCCAGGAGGCCATGACCTCCTTCTACCGCGACGGTCTCACCGGACTGCCGGAGACGGGCGTGGTCGCGCGCCAACTGTGGCGGACCAGCGGGCTGCGGCCCTCGGAGATCGACGTCGGCATCCTCTACGACCACTTCACCCCCTTCGTGCTGATGCAGCTGGAGGAGTTCGGCTTCTGCGGGCCCGGTGAGGCCGCCGGATTCGTCGCGGCCGACGCGCTGCCGCTCAACACCCACGGCGGCCAGCTCGGCGAGGCGTACCTGCACGGCATGAACGGCATCGCCGAGGCCGTGCGGCAGCTGCGCGGCACCTCCGTCAACCAGGTCACGGACGCCGCACACGTCCTCGTCACGGCCGGTACCGGGGTGCCGACCTCCGGGCTGATCCTCGGAGCGGACGGCCGCTGATCGGGGAACCGGCGCCAGTACCAGGCTCCCGGTGCGGCCCCGGCCCCTCCACCTACAGGAGGTGAGGCATACCCCACCCCTACAACCTGAGGCGGACCTGTCTTCGGCACCTGCGGCCGATCCCAGGCCCCACGTCCGCTTCTAGCGTGGAGCCATGACCACGTCTGTGTGCACGCTCGCCTCGAATCCGACGCCGTACCCGTCGTTCTCGGCGTACGTCCGGACCCGGGGCACGGTTCTCCTGCGCACCGCCCGCTCGCTCACGGCCAACCCGTTCGACGCCGAGGACCTGCTCCAGACGGCCCTCACCAAGACCTACACCGCCTGGGACCGCATCGAGGACCACCGGGCCCTGGACGGGTACGTCCGGCGGGCCCTGGTCAACACCCGTACCTCCCAGTGGCGCAAGCGCAAGGTCGACGAGTTCTCCTGCGACGAGCTGCCGGAACCCGAGGCGGTCCAGGCCACCGACCCGGCGGAGGCCCAGGCGCTGCGCGACGCGATGTGGCGCGCGGTGACCCGGCTGCCCGACCGGCAGCGGGCCATGGTCGTGCTGCGGTACTACGAGGACCTGAGCGAGGCGCAGACCGCCGAGCTGCTCGGAGTGTCGGTCGGCACGGTCAAGAGCGCCGTCTCACGCGCCCTGGGAAAGCTCCGCGAGGACCCGGAACTCACCCCGGTCCGCTGAACCACCACGGCGGACCGCCCCTCCACCCGCCCGGGTTCCGCCCCCGCGTGTTTCACGTGAAACGGGCCCGGGCCGACCGGGTGTTTCACGTGAAACAGGTATCGGGTCCGGTCGTGTTTCACGTGAAACACGCAGGGGGCCGGTCGCTGTTTCACGTGAAACAGCGACCCGGCTTCTACTCCCGGGTAGTGACATGCCGACCGGCACGTGCGCAGAATCGGCAGCATCCGTAGCCGCCGCAGCCCCGCAGCGCCCACCGGGAGGACGCTTTGCTGAGCACCATGCAGGACGTACCGCTCCTCGTCACCCGCATACTCCAGCACGGGATGACGACGCACCCGAAGTCCCGGGTCACGACCTGGACCGGGGAGGCGGAGCCGCACCGCCGCAGCTTCGCCGAGATCGGTGCCCGCGCCAACCGTCTCGCCGGCGCCCTGCGCGACGAGCTCGGCGTCCGGCAGGACGACCGTGTCGCCACCCTCATGTGGAACAACGCCGAGCATGTCGAGGCGTACTTCGCGATCCCTTCCATGGGCGCGGTCCTGCACACGCTCAACCTGCGGCTCCCTCCCGAGCAGCTGGTCTACATCGTCAACCACGCCGCCGACCGGGTCGTGCTGGTCAACGGCACACTGCTGCCGCTCCTCGTCCCTCTGCTGCCGCACCTGCCCACCGTCGAACACGTCGTGGTCTCCGGCATCGGCGACCGCTCCGCACTCGTCGGCAAGGGGGTGCGCGTCCACGAGTACGAGGAGCTCCTCGCGGGCCGCTCCGACAGCTACGACTGGCCCGCGCTGGACGAGCGTCAGGCCGCCGCCCTGTGCTACACCTCGGGCACCACGGGGGAACCCAAGGGCGTCGTCTACTCCCACCGCTCGATCTACCTGCACTCCATGCAGGTCAACATGGCCGAGTCGATGGGTCTGAACGACAGGGACACCAGCCTCGTCGTCGTCCCGCAGTTCCATGTGAACGCCTGGGGCCTGCCGCACGCCACCTTCATGACCGGCATCAACCTGCTGATGCCCGACCGGTTCCTCCAGCCCGCCCCGCTCGCCGAGATGATCGAGCGGGAGAAGCCCTCGCACGCCGCGGCCGTCCCCACCATCTGGCAGGGGCTGCTGGCCGAGGTCACCGCCCGCCCGCGCGACCTCTCCTCGATGAGACAGGTCATCATCGGCGGTGCGGCCTGTCCGCCCTCCCTGATGGAGGCGTACGACAAGCTCGGCGTCCGCCTCTGTCAGGCATGGGGCATGACCGAGACCTCCCCGCTCGGCAGCATGGCGCACCCGCCCGCCGGGCTGGGCGACGAGGAGGCGTGGCCGTACCGGATCACCCAGGGCCGCTTCCCGGCGGGTGTCGAGGCCCGGCTGGCCGGACCCACCGGCGCGATCCTGCCCTGGGACGGCGAGTCGGCGGGCGAACTGGAGGTGCGCGGCCCCTGGATCGCGGGTGCCTACTACGGCGGTGCCTCCGGCGAACCCTCCCGCCCGGAGGAGAAGTTCAGCGCGGACGGCTGGCTCAGGACCGGCGACGTCGGCGTCATCAGCCCGGACGGCTACCTCACCCTGACCGACCGGGCCAAGGACGTCATCAAGTCCGGTGGCGAGTGGATTTCGAGCGTGGCGCTGGAGAACGCGATCATGGCCCACCCCGAGGTGGCGGAGGCGGCCGTGGTCGCCGTGCCCGACGCCAAGTGGGGTGAGCGCCCGCTGGCCACCGTCGTCCTCAAGGAAGGCGCGACCGTGGACCACACGGAGCTGCGGGCCTTCCTCGCCCGGTCGGTCGCCAAGTGGCAGCTGCCCGAACGGTGGGCTTTCGTCGAGGCGGTGCCGAAGACCAGCGTCGGCAAGTTCGACAAGAAGGTGATCCGCAGGCAGTACGCGGACGGTGCGCTGGACGTCACCGAACTGACCCGGCCCGCCTGACCCGGCCCGCCTGACCCGGTCGCCTGGTCCGACCGGCCACGGTCCGGGCACCACGTCGCCGTCGCCCGTAGGAGGCTGCCCGCGGGACGTGCTGCCCGGCCGGGCCCTACTGGTCGGTGCCGATCTTGGCCAGCAGATCCACGATGCGGCCCTGCACGTCCGCGGTGGTGGACCGCTCGGAGAGGAAGAGCACGCTCTCGCCCGAGGCCAGCCGGGGCAGTTCGGCCGGTTCGATGCCGGCCGTCGTGTAGACGACCAGCGGGGTCCGGTTCAGCTGCCCGTGGGCCCGCAGCCAGTCCACGATCCCGGCCCGCCTGCGGCGCACCTGCATCAGGTCCATGACGACCAGGTTGGGCCGCATCCGCCCGGCCAGTTCCACGGCGTCGGGGTCGGCGCCCGCGCGGGCGACCTGGAGACCGCGCCGCTCCAGGGCGGCGGTCAGCGCGATCGCGATCGGGTCGTGCTCCTCGATGAGCAGGACCCGGGAGGGGTGCTGCTCGCTGTCACGGGGTGCGAGCGCCTTGAGCAGCACGGCCGGGTCGGCGCCGTACGCCGCCTCCCGTGTGGCATGGCCCAGTCCGGCGGTGACCAGCACGGGCACCTCGGCGGCGACCGCGGCCTGGCGCAGTGACTGGAGGGCGGTCCGGGTGATCGGACCGGTCAGCGGGTCCACGAACAGTGCGGCGGGGAACGCGGCGATCTGCGCGTCCACCTCCTCGCGGGAGTGCACGACCACCGGACGGTAGCCGCGGTCGCTGAGCGCCTGCCGGGTCTGCGCGTCGGGCGCGGGCCACACCAGGAGCCGACGCGGGTTGTCCAGCGGCTCCGGCGGCAGCTCGTCGTCCACGGGCCGTGGCACGGGCCGCTGGACCACCTCGACGGCGCCGCCGGGGCCGTCCAGTGGCTCGGGACCCTCGTCGGAGCCCGCTTCAGGGGCGCCTATGGCGAAGGCGCGGCCCTGGGGGGCGGGTTCGGAGAGCCGGCGCCGTCGGCCGGAGCCGGTGGTGTCGATGCCCTGGCCCAGGGTGCGCACGCTGATCGGCCGGCCGGGATCGGCGGGTGAGTCCTGCGGCTGCCGGGCCCCGGGAACCGCCGCCTGACCGGCGGTGTCGTCGTCCTCGGCGGTCCGGGCCGCCGGGACCGGCCAGGCCGGGGTGGCGGGCAGCGCACGCCGCTTTCCGGTCGGGTGCAGGGGTTCCCCGGCGACCGCGGCGGGCGCCACGGCGTCGGCTTCGGGCTCGCCGCCGGGCGCGCCCAGCACCCGGCGGCCACGCCGCCCGCCCGGAGCGTCGGCATCGGCCTCGGCGGGTGCCGGGGCCGAACCGGCCATGGCGGGAGCCTGCGGCGCAACGGCCGCGGCGGACGGGCCGGCCGGAGCGGGGGCCGTGCTCGGCCCGGCGGGCAGTGCGAAGCCGCCCTCCGGGGCGACGGGCCGTACGGGAGCCTGGGCGGGCGCGGGCACAGGAGTGCCGGGCCGTGCCGGACCCAGCGTCCGCCGCCGCACGGCGGCGGGATGTTCGGTCACCGGGACCGGCGGGAGCGCGGGCACGGCGCCGCTCCGGGCGGGTGCGGGCCGGCCGGGGGCTGCCTGGCCGCCTTCCTCACTGCCGTCACCGTCCCGGCCCCGGCGGCGTCCGGTGCCGAGCCCGGCGGGGCTCACCGGGGACTGGGCGAGCCCGCCGCCCGCGTCACCGGGAGCGTCCTCGCCCGCCCGCCGCCGCCCGGACGGCAGCGCCAGCGCGCCCGCGCCCTCGGGGGTCCTGGCGGCGGCGGGAGCCGCGGCCTCGTCGTCCAGGAAGGAATCCACCCCGCGCCGGGGCCTCCCGGCGGCGGAGCGGGCCGTCCCGGCCGTCCCGGTCTCCTCCGCCCCGTCGCCCTCGGGCTCCTCGGCGGGCTCCGGGAGGGTCACCGTCCCGGCACCCGCCCCCAGCGGGAGTTCCAGTACGTACGCCCCACCGGGAGCGCCCGGAACCTTCACCGTCTGGAGCACGCCCCCGTGCGCGGCCACGATGCCCCGCACGACCGGCCCGTGCACCGGGCTGCCGCCTTCGTACGGCCCGCGCACCTCGATCCGCACGACGTCACCGCGCTGCGCGGCGGCCACCACGATCGTCGAGTCGCTGTACCCGCTGCCCTGGCGGGTCTTGCCGGTGGCGTCGACCCCGGCGACGTCCGCGACCAGGTGCGCGAGCGCGATCGCGATGCGTTCCGCGTCCACCTCGGCCTCGATGGTCGGCGCGTGGACGGCGAACTGCGCGCGGCCGGGCCCGATCAGCTCGACGGCGCCGTCGACACCGGCCGTGACGACCCCGTCGATCAGTACCTTCTTCTTGGAGAGCCTGCCGCCGCCCGCGTCCAGGCGCTGGAAGCCGAGCACGTTGTCGACGAGGGTGGTCATCCGGGAGTACCCGGCGGCCAGGTGGTGCAGCAGCTGGTTGGCCTCGGGCCACAGCTGTCCTGCGTCGTCGGCGGCGAGCGTCCCCAGTTCGCCGCGCAGCTCTTCCAACGGCCCGCGCAGGGACTCGCCGAGAACCGCCAGCAACTGTGCGTGCCGCGCGGCCAGGGCGTCGTAGGGCCGGCGGTCGGTGAAGGTCATGACGGCGCCGACGAGCTGTTCCCCGTCCCGTACGGGTGAGGTGGTCAGGTCGACGGCGACCGGCTGCCCGGTCTTGTTCCACAGCACCTGGCCGCGCACCCGGTGCTTGCGTCCGCTGCGCAGGGTGTCGGCGAGCGGGGACTCCTCGAAGGGGAACGGCGAGCCGTCGGCGCGCGAGTGCTGGATCAGCCCGTGCAGTTCGCGGTTGCCGAGGTCAGTGGCGCGGTAGCCGAGGATCTGGGCGGCGGCCGGGTTGACCAGCACCACCCGGCCGTCGGTGTCGGTTCCGACGACGCCTTCGGCGGCGGCCCGCAGGATCATCTCGGTCTGCCGCTGCGAGCGGGCCAGTTCGGCCTCGGTGTCGACGGCCCCGGAGAGGTCCCGTACGACGAGCATCAGCAGCTCGTCACCGGTGTAGGAGGGCTGCGGCTCGCGATAGGCGTCGCGCCCGTCGAGATGGGCGCTGGTGACCTCGACGGGGAATTCGGTGCCGTCGGTGCGGCGCGCGACCATCCGCGTGGGCTTGGTCCGGCCGCCCTCGGCCTCGCCGGGCCGGCGCATGGAGCCCGGGATCAGCTTGGAGTCGAAAGCGGGCAGGAGGTCGAGCACGCCCCGGCCCACGAGCCCGGTACCGGGGCTCTCCATGACCTCAAGGGCGATCGAATTCGCGTTGACGACCGTGCCGTTGGCGTTGACGAGCAACAGCGCGTCCGGAAGAGCGTCGAGTATTGCTGCGAGGCGAGCAGCGCCTCGGGATGGCCTGCTGCTCACGACGAGCTTCCTCCCTGACCACAACTACCGGCATGTCACGGGAGGAGTCTAAGGCCACAGCTCCGTGCCGGGGTGGCGGATGCACGGTGTCCGCCACGCAACCGCCACATCCTCCCTGTTCAGGAACGCCCACTCGGAAGCAGAGGTTCCAACTCGTCCCAGCGATTGATCTCGCATCCGTTCGTCCGCCGGAAGGTCGAGTCCACCCTGTGCCCGTGCCAGGTCCCGGTGATCCGGGCGGTGGCCGGGCCGCCGTGCTGCAGGGTGCAGATCTGCCGCTTGGAGACGGGGGCGAAGGGGTCCTTGCCCTCCTCGGCGAGCTGTTCCAGCCGGGCGCAGGCCCCGCCGGCCTCGGGGTGGTCACCGCCGACGGGGTCGCATTCGAGGCGGTACTCCCGGTCCAGCTGGGGGTTTCCGGTGTCGGCCATGTCGATGGTGAGGCGGTCGGGTGTCGCCAGCAGCCGGCCCAGGGGCAGTGGGGGCAGCGGCCCCACGGCCGCGGCGGCCAGGGCGGAGGTGACGGCGAAGGCGGCGAGACGCAGCATGGGGCACTCCAGGTCGTCCGTACGTCGTACGCCTGACCAACGACGGGCGCGCGCCGATGTTGCGTGTCCGGAGGGCTGAAAGGCTTTGCCCTCCACCCGCCCCTCCTTGTACCGTGGGAGCGGATTGGTGACGGGCCCCGAGCCTGTGTCATCATCTGCACGCACCTTCGTACGCGAGGGTGTGCTGGAGGCGTCGCCTAGTCCGGTCTATGGCGCCGCACTGCTAATGCGGTTTGGGGTTTACCCCCCATCGAGGGTTCAAATCCCTCCGCCTCCGCACCTCACCGAAGCCCCGGTCCTCGCGGACCGGGGCTTCGGTGCTTTCCGGCCCGTGCGTGGCCCGCGCCGCCTTCGCGCGGCTTCTCCAGGACCCAAGCGGATGATCTTCTTCCGCCATGTTTCCGCAGGTCAGTCATGGTCTGGCCAATGGATTTCGCGTCCCGGCGAGGTCCATGTATTGTTGTTCTCGCAAGGCCAACGGGGCGCAAAACCCCAGCAAGCCAAGCACTCGTAGCTTAACGGATAGAGCATCTGACTACGGATCAGAAGGTTGCAGGTTCGAATCCTGCCGAGTGCACAGCAGGTCAAAGGCCCCGGACGAAGAGTCCGGGGCCTTTGTCGTTTTTCCGTACAGCAGCGAAGTACCGCAACCGCACCGATCTTGGTCAGCTGGTCCCGCCCATCGCCTCGGAGAGTCGGCCGATCGCGGCGCGCACCTGCTTCTCGCTCGCCTCTGCGTAGACCTCCATCGTCATGGCGATCTGCGAGTGCCGCAGAATCCGCTGGGCCACCTTCGGGTGGACCTTGAGCGCGACCAGGAGCGAGCTGCACGTGTGCCGGGTGTTACGTAGCGGGATGGCCCGCAGACCGGCGCGCTGGGCCCGCAGGGCGAACATCCGGGTCAGGTTGCCCGGCTCGATCGGCGTGCCGTACTTCGTGGTGAAGATCAGGTCATGGCGGTCCTGCCAGAGATCCCCGGCCGCCTTCCGGTCCCCGAGCTGCTGGGCGCGGCGCATCCGCAGGGCCTTGAGGCAGAGCGACGGCAGGGGGAGGAAGTCGTCCGAGTCCTCCGTCTTGGTCTTGCGGTGCAGGAGCTGGCGTCCGGCGCGCTGGATCTGGTGATCCACGTACAGCTCGCCCATCTCGAAGTCGACCGATTTCCATGTCAGACCCAGCACCTCACCCCGGCGCAGGCCAAGACAGAGCACGAGCACCCAGGCGGCGAGGAGGTGGTCCTCCCGGGCGGCGGCGTCGGTCAGGAACCGGCCCGCCTCGGCGACGGACCACGGCTTGATCCGGCGGCGTCGAGGCTTGGGCACCTTCACCAGCGAGGCGACGTTCTTGCTGATCTCCTCCTCGGTGACGGCGTGGGTGAGGGCGGCCCGCAGGGCATCCCGGGACCCCTGGATCACGCGCCGGGACGGGTACGTCTCGCAGCATTCGCCAGCGGCGCAGCATCGGCGGCGGCCGGGGTCACGCTTCGCGTCCTTGCCCTGGGCGCAGCACTGGCAGATGACCGCCAGCTTGGTCAGCCACTCCCGTACGTCCCGGACCGTGAGCTTGTCGAGCTGCTTCGTGCCGAGATGCGGGGCGATGTAGAGGCGGACGTAACCCTCGTACGAGACGTAGGAGAGCGGGGCCAGGTTGGGCTTCACGATCGAGTCCAGCCAGTAGGAGAGGAAGGCGACGACCGTCCGGTGCCGAGTGGCTACGGGTCCCTTCTTCGCCTCCGCGTGCAGGTTGAGCCACTTCTCGTGGACCTCCTCGCGGGTCTTGCCGTAGGCGTACTTCCGGGCGCGCGTGCCGTCCGGCTTGGTGACCCAGACGTAGGCGGCGTAGCCGTTCTTGTACGGGTAGATGGAGCCTTCGCCGTTGCCGCGTTTCCCGCTCATGCCGCCCGCCCTTCGGCGCCGACGGTGACGCGTTCGACGTACTCGTCCACCCAGGCCGGGAGGATGCGGCGGTTGCGGCCGACCTTGACGGAGCGGATCTCGCCGGTGAGCACGAGCATCTTCGTCTTGGAGAGCCCGAAGCTGAGCATGACGGCGACCTCGGCGGTCGTGTGCCACTTGGGCTGGATCACGGTCGTGGTCATGCTGTCCCCTCCAGTGCGAGTTGGTCGTGCAGGGCTTCGCGGGCGGTCTGGCGGTTGAGGTGGATGGCGTGGGCGATGGTGGCGGCGAGGGCGGATTCACCGGGGGTGTGGCCGTGGCCTGCGTACTGCCAGGAGGCGAGGACGAGGGTGGTGTCCGGGTCGGTGGTGGGGAGGCCGCGGGCTTCGCGTTCCTGGGCGGCGCGGTAGTCGGCGCGGGTCTGGCGGAGGGCGCCGAGGGTGGTGGAGTACTGCCTCGACTTGGTGGAGAAGTGGCCGCGGAAGCCGAGCATGTGGGACCAGGTGGCGATGCGGCGGTCCGGGTAGAGCGGGTCGAGGTCGAGGCAGGCCGTGATGAGGCGGGCGGTGTGGTCGGGGACGCCGAGGAGGGCGAGGGCTTCGCGGTTGCCGATCCGGCGGTCGAGGGTGCCGGTGTTCTCAGCGGCCTTGGTCGCGTACTTGGCGACGTAGGAGGCGACGGCCTGCTCCGTGATGTCGGAGCCGTCGCCGAAGGCGGTGATGGGGCGGACGTCGAGCTGGGTGCCCCAGCGGAAAGTGCGGGCGGGCTGGTCCGTGGCGGGCGGGAGGCTGACCGAGGTGTAGGGGTGGGTGGCGGCGGCCCGGACGGAGCGGTCGAGGAGTTCGGTGGTGGCCCAGGCGGGCGGCGGGGTGTCGGGCCCCTCCGGTCCGTCGATGCGGATGACGGCGTGGAAGTGGATGGCACCGCGTTTCTGGAACTCGGCGACCTTGCCGTAGGAGATCCGGGCGATGTCCTTGAGCTGCCGTTGGGTGAGCCCGGCGCAGGCGGCGATCTCGCGGCGGAGGCGTTTGGCGAAGCGGTCCCAGAGGGCGCCGGCCATGTTGTTGAAGAGGACGGCGGCGGCGTAGTCGTAGGTGGCCGGGTCGAGGGCGGTACCGAGTTCGGGGGCGTCGTCCTGGTGGTGGGTGCCGCAGCGGCAGGGGCGCCCGGCGGGCCGGTTGTGGACGGGGCCGAAGGAGGGGGCGGTGAGGGTGGCGAAGACGCGAGGGTGTTCGCGGACGGTGGCGGGGATCTCGCGGCGGTCGTCTCCGGCTAGTCCGGCGCGGATGAGGTGGTAGGTGTCTCCGGCGTAGGTCCAGGCGCAGGAGGGGCAGCGGGAGGCTCGGCGGTTTCCGCAGGCGATCCGGAGCCGGGCGCCGGGTTCGGTCCCGGTGGAGTAGTGGTGCAGGGTGGCGCCGGTGGTCTTGTCCTTGGTGAGGGTCCAGCCGGTGATGTGGATGGGGTCGGAGCAGCCGCCGGTACGGCGGATCTGGTCTTCCCAGCGGGCGTAACCGGGAGCCCCGGCCACCCTCAGCATATCGCCGAGGAGACCGGGGTCCAGGTCCGCGAGGGTCGCGGGGTCGGTCACGCCTTCACCGTCCGGCGGCGGGCGGTGTGCCGGGTGCCGGTGCCGTGGCAGGCGGGGCAGTGCGCGGTGATCGTACGGAGGTGGCCCGCCGGGGTGCGTCCGCCGAGGGTGACGGCGGCGGAGGCGTGGCCGTCACAGTTCGGGCAGATCTGCCCCCGGGCGGGGATGTGCTGGGTCATGATGGTGCTTCCTTCCGGATCGTCTGGTTCGGGCAGGAGCACGGCTCCGGGACGGCGGAAACTTGGCGGTGGAAGCCGTCCCGGGGCCGGTTCAGCGGCGGTTGCGCCGAGGCTTGGAGTAGGCGGGCGGGATCGCGTCGTACGCCTGGGCGCCCTCGGCGAACGAGGACAGGTTCCCGTCGCTGGCGTCGACCTGGCGCTTGATCTTGTTCATGGTTTTGCGGTCCCCGTGGCGGCGGGCGTTGGCATACTCGCGGCCGAGTTCGGTCATGGCCGGGTCGCTCGGGGTGGAGTCGGACGTCTTGCGGCGGAACAGGCCCATGGCAGGTCCCCTTTCAGCGGCGGATGTCGGTGTTGTTGAGTAGCGAGCGCAGGACGACGGCGCAGACGGCGACCGAGGCGCCGGTGATGGCGACGGCCAGGAGCATCGAGACCAGGACCGTGCCGATGACCAGGACGGCGCCGGTACCGGCGGCGACGGTGACCAGTCCGGCCGGGGTGAGGCGGATACCCGCGACCTGCATGCCGGACGCCGTAGTAGCCGGGGCCGGGGTGTGGTCGCAGCCGCAGGCCGGGACGGCGGAGGTGTGGTGGGGCTCGATGCCGGTGGCGGGTGGCTGGACGAGCGGGATGACGCGGCCGGTCGGGAGCGGGTTGGTCGGGATCTTCGGGCGGATCATCAGGGGTTCCCCTATCTCGGTCGGGTTACTTGATGGCGGCGTCGATGACGGTCGAGATCAGGCTGTCGGCGAGGAGGTAGCCGCCGAGGAGGAGTACGGCGACGAGCCACCAGGGCGGGCGGATGAGCTTGAGGGCCAGGGCTCCGATGACGATCACGGCGAGCCAGAGCGGTACGTCCATGACGGTTCTCCTTCCGGGTCAGCGGGCGCCGCAGCGGTGGGTACGGGCGGCGAGTTCGGCGGCGGCGCGGCTGGAGTAGTCGGCGGACCAGTCGCAGCGCGGGGCGGTGCAGGCAGCGGCGTGGGCTTCGCGGCCGTAGCGGTCGGTGTAGGTGCCGACCTCGACGGGGCCGATCCGGCGGACGTCGCGGAAGCGGTAGCGGGGCATGGGCTGTTCTCCTTCTCAGGTGAGCTGGAGGGCGATGGCCTCGGCCATCGGGGCAGGGACGCCAAGCCGGGTGCGCAGGGTGTCGGGATCGATCGGGCCGCCGGTGCGGGCGTGGTGCTCGTCGGCGGCCTTGCGGGCGTACTCCAGGAGCGCGGCCGGGACGGAGGCCGCAGGAGTTGCGGGCAGTGCGGGCGCGGGTTCCGGGGCCTGGATCTCCGTGACCGGCGGGACGGGTTCGGCCGGAGCGGGCGGGGTGGGCGGGGCCGGTTCGATGCCCAGGGAGACGATCTCGATGTCCGGGGCGACGGTATCGGGGTCCGGGGCGGCGGGGCCGGGTTCGTCCACGGGTGTGGAGGACGGCTCTGTCGGGGCGTGGACGAGGAGGGTTCCGCCGAGGAAGGCGAGGGCGGGCCATCCGGCGACGAGGATGCGGAGCCAGGCCGGGACGTCGTTCAGGTCGAGAAGGCCGGCGGTGGCGACGTTGGCGCCGAGGGACGCGGCCAGGGCGACGGCGAACCAGGTCCAGGCCGAGCGGGTCGGTTCCCCGGCATCACGCAGCAGGCGGAGTCGGCGCCAGGAGGCGACGAGGAGCAGGTCCACGCTGATCGGGTAGGCCCATGCCTTCCAGCCGTCCTGTCCGGCGGCTTCGGCGAGGTCGTGGAGGTGGGCGAAGGACAGGGCACCGGCGATCACGGCCTGCACGAGGACGGCGTCCGGCCGGATTCTGGCGGGCATGCGGTCACCGGGCCGTTTCGCCGGGTGCCTGCACGAAGTCGTCGTGGTGGTCGGTCAGCCACTGCTCGATCTCGCGGTGCTCGGCGTAGTCGGCCTTCTCGAAAGCGGTCTCGGCGACCTGCACCGCCTTCACGAACTGGTTGTTCCGGGTGAGTTCGGCCGACCGTTCCAGAGCGCGGCGGATGGAATCGCGCATGAGGATCACTCCTGTTTCGGGCATGGCGGGGGTAGGGACACGGCGCGAGGCGGTCGCGCCGACCAGGTGGGACGAGGAGTCAGACGTTCTGCTTGGCCTGGGCCGGGATGTCGGCCGGGGCGGGGTGGTGGGGGCGGAAGGCGTCCAGGGACGGGATGTCCGGGGTGAGGCCCTCGTGCTCGGCGCAGGCCGCCGCGGCTTCGTCCAGGGAGACGAACGGGGCGCGGATGCGGGCCCAGCCTCCGGTGACGAGGCCGATCACGGCCGTGCCGGGGCGTTCGGCGGCGATCGAGGTAGCTGCCCCGACGGCCCTCATACTGATGTCGCCGAGTGCCATCTTGGCGGAGGCTTCGTCGTTGACGCGGTGGGTGACGCGGCCGGTGAGCTGGGCACGTAGGGCGGTGGCGCCGGTGCCGAGTTCGGAGCCGAAGCGCTGGCCGCAGACTTCCAGGTAGATGGCGGCGGCGCGGCCGAGCTGGGCCAGGCGGACGAGTTGGGTGACCATGTGGTCCCGGCGTTTCTCGTCGGCCTTGTTGGCGATCAGGAAGAGTTCGGCGACTTCGTCCACGATCAGGACGAGCGGCACGGGGCGGATGTCTGCGGGCAGGCCCCAGACGTCCGAGGTGATCGACTCCGCCGGGGTGTCGGGCGCCAGGTGCTGGGAGGCGCGGATCAGTGCGTACCGGTCGGTCATCTCGTTCACGAGGACGTCGAGGAGGACGGTGGCGTGTTCCGGGGTGTAGGCGAGGGCGGAGAGACGGCGGGAGAACGGGGCGAGCTCCACGCCCCACTTGCAGTCGATCCCGACCAGCGCGACCCGCTGTGACGCCAGCCCTTTGACGAGTCCGCGCAGGTAGACGGATTTCCCCGACTCCGTCGCACCGATGACCAGTTCGTGCGGACTGGCCCGGAAATCCCGGATGTGCGGGGCACCGTCCGCACGCAGGGCGACGGGGACCTTGAGCAGCTCCGAGGGCAGCTTGCGCGGCATACACACCCGGCGCAGGACGTCGTAACCGATCAGCCGCACTTCCAGGAACCCGGGCTTCACCGCCTTGACGTGGACTCCGTGCATCCGCCACGAGTGGCGTAGCCGCTCCGTCGCGGCGTCGAAGTCGAGGAGTTCTTGCCCCGGCAGGATGGTGATCCTGAGGACCAGCCCCGACCGGGTGATCCGTACCCGGCGCAGCTTCGGCACCGCACGGGCCGGAATCCGGTCCAGCGCGGACGCCAGGATCACCCGGGACCGGGACGGTTCCTCGGTCAGCCCGCACGCCCCCATCACCGAGCGGTACGACCAGGCCAGCCGGACCACGGTGACCAGCCACCCGAAGCCGAGCCAGTACCAGTCCGGCCGCTTCCACCTCAGCCACCCGAGCCCGGCGGCGACCACACCTAAGCCGACCAGGACGACGATCTCTCCCCCGGACACCGGGATCAGACCTTGGCCGGAGCGGCGAGGGCGGTGACGGCGGCGGCCCGGAAGCTGATCCCGTGCCGCTTCTGCCCGTTGAACTCGTTCTCCCACGGCCGGGCCACCAGACCGGTCAGCGCCACCGGCGTGCCCATCACCAGGTCACTGGCGACACCCGGCTTCGGCACGGCCACGGACAGGACCTCGGCCTCACCGTTCGCGGCGAACAACACGTCCACCGTCATCATCGGCGCCCCGGTCTCCAGGTCCATGGCGATCTCACCGGTCCGCCGGTCCTTGATCTTCGGAGCCGGGGGCAGGGCCACCATCACCAGCGCGGCCGACGTGTCAACGGGGATCTGACGCATGGGTGCGTCTCCTTCACGTAGCGGGGAAGCCGCCCCGACGACTTGGGGTAGCAGCTTGACTACGAAGTTACTCGCAGAGTTTCTGCGAGTCAAGAGAAACTGCTACTCGCAGGAAGTCTGCGCACCTGCGAGACTGGGTGTGACCGAAAGGAGCACATATGAGCGAGGGATTCGGCCTGGTTGTGCGCTTCGCACTCTGCGATCAGGAAGCCGCAGCAGCTTTCGACGAGCTGTGCGCGACGACCCTGGTCGGCATCAAGGCCGCAGAGCCGGGCACGCTGACCTACGTCGTGCATGTGCCGGAGGGTGAACCGCTGGTCCGCGTGTTCTATGAGCTGTACGCAGATCGCGCTGCGTTCGAGGCCCACGAGGCGCAGGCGCACACACAGCGCTTCCTCGCCGAGCGCGAGCAGTACCTTGCCGGTGTTGAGGTCACGTTCCTCAACGCGATCAGCGGGAAGGTGGCAGTACAGCAGTGAGTTCCGAGGAGCGGCGCGTCTTTGGTACGCGCGTGGCCAATCTGCGCAAGCAGAAGGGCATGACGCAGGGGGAACTTGCCGCGGCCATCGGCCGTACGGCTAGCTGGCTGTCCCAGGTCGAGCGGGGAATCCAGCCGGTGAACCGCCTGGACGTGATGCGACTCCTGGCCGATGGCCTCGGCGTGCCGCTCCAGGTGGTTACGCCTGACGCCCCGCCGCCGGCGGAAGCCGAGCCGACACCGCAGCCGGAAACCAACGACCTGGACCAGGCCAGGCTTGTACTGTCCGGGCACCCTGCGCTCGATGTTCTTCTCAGCCCCCGCCAGGACTTCCGTCCCGACACCCTGGATGACCTCCGGTCGTCGGTTTCCAAGATCTGGGAGCTGACCCATGGTGACCACTTTGCCGAGCTGAGCGCTGCGATCAGCATCTTGGTGCCGAGGCTGGAACGAGCCAGCCGGACGGCATCGGCGAAGTACTCGCCTGAACTGCACGCCTTGCTGGCGAGAACGTACCAAGCCCTTGCAGCCTCATTCGTCCGCCAGAACGAGGCCGATGCCGCATGGGTAGCAGCTGACCGGGCCATCCGTGAGGCGGAACTGTCCGGCGAACCGCTCGGTGTCTTCGCAGGCATCTACCGGTTGTGTCACGCGTTCGTCCGCCTGAACCATCTCGACCAGGCCGAGCACGCAGCCGAGACGGCCGTCAACGCCCTCCAACACCACGTCGAGACGAACGAGCCCACTGCTCAGCACCTCTCGGTTCTGGGGTCGCTCCATCTGATGCTGGCCCTCGTCCACGCTCGGTCGGGCGAGAGGGCGGCAGCACGTCATCAGATCGAGGCCGCCCGTTCTGTCGCCCAGCAGCTCGGCGAGGACCGGAACGACTTCAACCTTGAGTTCGGCCCGACGAACGTGGAGATCCAAGCTGTTTCCACAGCAGTCGATCTAGGTGACGCGGGCGAGGCTCTCGACATCGCCAAAGGCTTGAGCACAGCTGGCCTGTCCTCCGAGCGGCAAGCGCGCCTGCTGATGGATCTGGGGAGGGCCCATGCCCAGCGACGCCAGTACGCTGATGCTCTCGACAGTCTTCTGCGCGCCGAGGAACTCGCTCCCGAGATGATCCACACACATGTCGCGTCACGGGCAGTCGTGCGGGACCTCGTACTCGTCGCAGGCCGCGGCGCGTCCGACGAACTGCGTGCTCTGGCCGAGCGGACCGACAGTCTCGGATAGGCGAAGCGGTCTGGCTCAGGAGCCGAGCCAAGCCCTTCGGTGGCGTGCCACCGCGTAGACGATCTCGACCTGTTCCGGCGTGAGTCGGCCGGTGAGGGGGCCAAGGGCGGCAACTTCCCGTTCCCGGTACACGCGGACCTGGAGTTGTGTCGCCCCCTTGGGCAGCTCGTTCACTCCCACGAACACGAGGACCGGCTCCACCTCGACGGGGAAGGGACAGTGGCGCTCAAGGACACCACGCGCGTACTTGGCCTCAGCCCTGCTCTTGGCCGGGTAGGGATGAGGTGGCCCGTGGTTGACCTTCACCATGTCGTTGCCGACCCACACGGACTTACCCCGGAAGTTCTTGGTGTTGACGGTGAAGACGCCGCCGGGTCCGACGAGCAAGTGGTCGATGTCCCCGCCGCGGGTCAATGGAATCGAGTGCAGAACCTTCCACCCCTGGGCAGTCAGACGGTCCAGTTCACCACCAGCGATACGCTCCCCGGCCAGTCCCTTGAACCAGGAGTCCCACTCGGTCTGCCTACGCATCACCCGGTCAAGGGCCCTGCGCAGGCGATTCGGCCCCTTCGAGCGAAGCATGTCCTGTATCCCGGAGCCAGGCCGGTTGAGGGCCAGGTCATCGGGTGATGTCAGCGGCGGCAGCTTCCGAGGGGCCCGGCCCGCCGGCCTCGGCGGACCAGCCTTGGACCGGTCCTGCGGCTTGGGCTGCGGAACCAGGGGTGCTGGCGGGTCGGCGAGATGACGTCGCAGAAGGGCCAGAGCCTCCTTACGGTACTTCTCGACCACCACTGTCACCTTGCCGGTACGGCAGTCGGCCCATGCAACGGTGGTGCCATCCGGCAGGTTCACGTACAACCGGTCGTGACCAGGCTTCCGCCAACGAGAAACCTTCAGCTCATCCATGCCGCCCCCTGACACATCGCGCCCCGAGACCATGGGAACAGTCGAATCGTGACGCCACAAGATGACCTCTGCACAGGCCAGAAGCCCGGCAACCCGGGCCCACGTCACTCCGCATCGGTAGCGGGTGTGGCGGTGCGGGAAGGCGGTCGGCTCCTGGTGCTCCGGCGAGCGGACAACGGGACCTGGGAGCTACCGGGCGGGGTGCTGGAGCTGGCGGAGGCGCTGGAGGACGGGGTGCGGCGGGAGGGTCTTGGAGGAGACGGGAATCCACGTCGAGGTGGACGAGCTGACCGGGGTCTACAAGAACGTCGTCGTCGGAGTCGTCGCCCTGGTGTTCCGGTGCAAGCCCTTCGGGGGCACCGAGCGCACGTCCGACGAGACCATGGCGGTCCAGTGGCTCACGTCCGAGGAGGTGACCGAGCGGATGTCCGAGGTCTACGCGATCCGGTTGCTGGACTCCCTGGACGGGACGGGCCCCACCTACGGAGCCATGACGGACGCCAGTTGCTCACGGTGCGGTGAGAGTTTCCCTACTTCATCAAGGCACCCGCCGCGCAAGCGCGGCGCGCGCGGCCCGGCTTGCCGGGCCTGCGCTCCTGTCTGCGCCCCGCTCCAGCCCGCCCGCCAACCGCGCGCCTGACAGCTCGGATGCATGGTGGGAACCCCGCTGTGGCTGAGGCGGTCGGCTCCACGGATTTAGCCACCTCCCCGGATCGGGGCCCACGTCGAGCAAGACCAGGGGGCCACTCGATCAAATTCCGGGCAGGAGCAAAGCCTGCCCGAGTTGCCGGCCAGCGTACGGCCCCCTGATCATGCTCGACCCCAACCCGGGCAGGACACCGGCCAAACCCGTCCACCGACCTAACGCGCGACACGATGCGGTTTGCGATCTTAGCGACACAACGGAAACATGGGCTACAACTATGAGGAGTTACAAGTGAGCCACCAGGTCACTGGCATGACCCCGACACCGTACGAAAATTTTCCGTCCAGTCAGCTAGAGCCCGCTTTTCGTACAGACCTTGGAAAATTGTTCCAGGCTGACTGCTTGGAAGTCATGCGGAGCATGCCCTCTGGATCAGTTGACTTGATTTTCGCAGACCCCCCGTTCAACCTCGGGAAAATGTACGGTAAGCACTTCACGGATGCCATGGCGGAGGCCGATTATGTGAATTGGTCAAAAGTGTGGATCAAAGAAGGGCTTCGATTGTTGAGCCCTGGTGGCGCCTTCTTCTTGTACAATATCCCTAAGTGGAATATGGCCAACGGTGCATACATGCAAAGCCTCGGCATGAATTTCCGTCACTGGATTACTATCGATATTAAATTCAGCTTGCCAATCTCCGGCAAGCTATACCCGAGCCACTACAGTCTTCTGTATTTTACCAACGGCAAGCCGAGAAGCTTCACCCGCCCCCGCACTCCTATTCAGGTGTGTCGCCATTGCGGAGGGGATGTCAAAGATTACGGCGGGCATCGTAATAAGCTTCATCCGGATGGTATCAATCTGACTGACGTTTGGAACGACATCCCACCCGTCAGACATCGCGGTACGAAGAATCGGCAGGCTAACGAGTTGAGCGAAAAGCTCCTTGAGCGCGTGCTTGAAATCGCCAGCGATCCCGGGGATGTGGTACTGGACCCATTCGGCGGCAGTGGTACTACTTATGCCGTATCCGAGGGAATGCATCGGCAGTGGGTGGGGGCTGAGCTCGGCGATGTAGAGCCCATTGTCAACCGACTTACGGGGGTGGGCAATCAGGTAGAGCTCCCCGGTCTCGGAGATGCAGGAAAGGGTCGCCGAACGTAACGGTGCCTCCGCAGCCTGGAGTGATCGTGCCAGCCTAGTCGTCGGCGCACTAATTCCAGGCTGCGGGAGCGTCGGCAGGCACTTTTACTGTTCGGCGCGCCCGTCTTTTCCTTTTGGAATTCGAGGAACGTCACGGGATTCACTATCGTGCTCTACTGTGACAATGCCAAGATAGCCGAATTTTTGGAAATTCCACTGTTCCCATAGCGGGTGATATGGGAGTAGCTCAGGGGCATTTCCGATGCGATCGGTCAGGTACTTTGCCAGTGAAGCGCTAGGAACGACTAGGGCCCCTCCCGAGAGATATCCCAGCTTCATCCCGAGCCCAATGCGATTGATGGCTCTGTGGCTGGAGGAAATGTTTCCTGTCTCCCATTCTACCGCGAATGGGAGGGGTGTGCCACCTGGGAAGGATAGATGCCCATCGAAGGCTCCGGGGTGCGACCCCTTAATCAGCTTCTGCTCTTCGCTGCTGGAGCGAGGAGCTCTTTTCTCCAACTCCCAACCGTGTTGGGATAGGGCCTCAGCGAAGTTTTTCTTGATCGGAACAACTCCGTTCCCTTCGCCTCGCTTCTTCCCAAATTCCGGGAAGATGGTGAACCTGTCACTCCCGGGAGGCCAAACAACCTCGCCAACGGAGGCGTGTATGTCGGCATTCACTTTCTGGAAGGCTGGGCTGTCGCTGTAGCCGCCCTGGTCTACCAAGGTTTTCCACTCAGTGATCTTCACGCGCGTAGCGTACAGTGACCGATCTTTGTGGGCCGAATCCATAGGTAAGAACAGATGCCATCCGTGTAGCCTCGAACTGACGTGCGATATTACGTGGACGTCCTGTGTGCTGTGGATCAGGAGTGGACGAACCTACCTCCACATTGCACCTGTGTGTCGACCCGGGTGTGCCTGGTCAACGCTCGCCCTCTGGGGCCCTGGCTGTACAGCAGCGTGGTACAGCAACCTGAGCACCCACCCCCAACTGGTACCGCCTCTCCGGGGGCTCGTGGCAGCCGGTATGACCGTCGCTAACCCATCCGGCTAGAGCTACGGATCAGAAGGTTGCAGGTTCGAATCCTGCCGAGTGCACAGCCGAAGAGGCCCCCCGGTTCACCGGGGGGCCTCTTGCGTTGTCCGGCAAGGCGTCACGGGGCGTGCGGCACAGGGGTGCGTTCCGGAGGGCGGGCGTCTCTGTGGCGCGGTGCGGCTGAATCAGATTCGGCCTGGTGAGGGAAAAGCCGGATACGGTACCGTCTCCGTTCAGGACCGACCGGTCCGCGGGCGAAGGCGCCTACGGGAGGAAGATCGCGTGGACGGTATCGACCGGGCGCTCCTCCTGCGTCTCCAGCAGGACGCGGGCCAGTCGTACGCGGCCCTCGGCACCGCCGTCGGACTCTCGGCCGGGGCCACCCACGAGCGCGTACGCAAGCTGCGCGAACGCGGGGTCGTCCGGCGGACCACCGTCGATGTCGACCCGGCCGCCGTCGGCAGCAAGGTCCTCGCCTACGTGATGGTCGACTCCAGCACGTGGATGGGCGAATCCGGGGCCGCCTTCGAGGCGATCCCCGAGATCCAGGAGGCGCACGTCATCGCGGGCAGCGCGTCCGTCCTGGTCAAGGTCCGTACGGCCTCCACCGAGACACTGCAGGACGTCCTGCGCCGCCTCTACGCCATCGACGGCGTCAGCGGCGCGCACGTCACCGTCGTCCTGGACACCTTCTTCGAGCGCCCGCTCCCGCTCCCGCTGTGACCTGGCGGTGCACCGGGATGCGGTGGAGCGACGGCCTCCCGGCCATCGGCTGGTACGGGGAAGAGCGCGGGGAGCGGGTCAGCGTGCTCGCCCCCGGGCAGCGGCTGGCCTTCGCCGCGTACGGTGAGCGGCGCTGCCTCGGTGTGCTGCGGGCCGGGAGGCGCACCGCGTGTCCCACGGCCGCCGTCGTCCCCGGCCGGACCGGGAGCGCCCAGTGCCCCGGGTGCGCCCGCCTCGACCGCTCGTTCTCGGTGGCCGCCGACACCAACGCCGCAGACCCGCGCACCTACCGCGTCTACCTCGCCTGGTTCGGGCCCGGCCTGGTCAAGGTCGGTATCACCGCCGAGGAGCGTGGCACGGCCCGGCTGCTGGAGCAGGCCGCCGTCACCTGGGCCTGGCTGGGGCGCGGCCCGCTGATGGCCGCGCGGCGCACCGAGGAACTGCTGCGGGCCGCCCTCGGGGTGCCCGACCGCATCGCCTACACCCGCAAGCGCGCCGTACGGTCCCACCTGCCTCCCGCGCCCGAGCGGGCACGGGAGGTCGCCGAGTTGTACGGCCGGGCCGCCACGCTGCCCGGCTGGCCGGAGTCGCTGGAGCCGGTGCCCTGCGAAGTCGTCGACCATGCGGGGCCGTTCGCGCTGGAGGCCCTGGCCGGACTGCCGGGCCCCGCACGAACGATCACGGAGATGGTCCCGGGCGGGGCCGTGACGGGCCGGCTCGCGGGCGCGGCCGGCCCCGACCTGCACCTCATGGACGGGCTCGTCGTGGACACCCGGCTGCTGGCCGGCTGGGAGCTCCTCGCCCCCGCCGAAGGGACCGTCACCGGCGTACCCGTGGTACAGGTTCCCTCCGTCGGCCCTTCCGCCGCGGGGCAGGACGGGCTGTTCTGATCCCGGCGGTCCACGGACCGCCACCGGCCGGGCGGGCCGCCGGCTGCCCCGACTGCCCCGGCCGGACGGGGATGGACAGGCCGGACGCGCGCCGCCGAAGGTGTGGGCATGAGCATCCAGCCCGTACCCGTACCCGTACCCGTACCGCCTCGCCCGGCGGGAGCGGTCCGTGCCTTCTGGGAACGGCTCGGGCTGCCCGGGCTGATCGACGTCCACACCCACTTCATGCCCGAACGGGTCCTGGACAAGGTGTGGGAGTACTTCGACGCGGCGGGTCCGCTGACCGGGGTCGAGTGGCCCATCACCTACCGCCACGAGGAACGGGAACGCGTCGCGCTCCTGAGGGGGTTCGGGGTCCGCGCCTTCACCGCCATGCTCTACCCGCACAAACCGGCGATGGCCGCCTGGCTCAACTCCTGGTCCGCGGATTTCGCCGCCCGGACCCCCGACTGCCTGCACACCGCGACCTTCTTCCCGGAGGAGGGCGTGGGCGCGTACGTCCGGCGGGCGGTCGACGACGGGGCCCGGATCTTCAAGGCCCACCTCCAGGTCGGCGGGTACGACCCGCACGACCGCCTGCTCGATCCGGTCTGGGGGCTGCTCTCGGACGCCGGGATACCGACCGTGATCCACTGCGGTTCGGGACCCGTCCCCGGCCGGCACACCGGGCCCGCTCCGATCGCCCGGCTGCTGGCCCGGTACCCCCGGCTGCCGCTGGTCGTCGCCCACATGGGCATGCCCGAGTACACCGAGTTCCTCGATCTCGCCGACCGCTACGCCGAGGTGCGCCTCGACACCACCATGGCCTTCACCGACTTCTCCGAACAGTTCAGCGGCTTTCCGCCGCAGGAACGCGGACGGCTCGCGGACCTCGGGGACAAGATCCTGCTCGGAACCGACTTCCCGAACATCCCCTACCCCTACGAGCACCAGCTCGACGTTCTCGAACGGCTCGGCCTCGGTGACGACTGGCTGCGCGCGGTCTGCCACGACAACACCGCCCGGCTCTTGCGTCTCGACGGCTGAGCGTGGTTTCTCAGGAGAATCACAGGAACGGACAAGAACGCTCTCAGAGGCGACGGACAGCGTGGTCGCATGACTGCGACGACCACCTCCCACGCGTCCACGTCCACCAGCAGCCCCACGGCCCTCCTGCGACAGGACGGCGGGCCCTGCCGGGTGCTCGTCGTCGACGACGAGGCAGCCTTCTCCGAGCTGCTGTCCATGACCCTGCGCTACGAGGGCTGCGAGGTCCGCGGTGCCGGTGACAGCGCGGGTGCGGTGCGGGTCGCACGGGAGTTCCGGCCCGACGTGGTGATCCTCGACATCATGCTTCCGGACATGGACGGACTGGCCGTCCTCGGGAAGCTGCGCCGGGAGCTCCCGCAGGTTCCGGTCCTGTTCCTGACCACCGAGGACCCGGCCACGAACGCGGCCACGGACTCCGTCAAGGGCTCCGTCGAGGACCGGATCGCGGGTCTCACGGCGGGCGGTGACGACTACGTCACCAAGCCGTTCAGCCTGGAGGAGGTCGTGGCCCGGCTGCGTGGTCTGGTGCGCCGTTCGGGCGCGGCGCAGGCGGCGCGCGGCGGCTCCGTGCTGGCCGTCGGTGACCTGCGGCTCGACGAGGACAACCACGCGGTGACCCGGGGAGGCCGGAAGTTCCACCTGACCGCCACCGAGTTCGAGCTGCTGCGCTATCTGATGCGCAACCCCCGGCGGGTGCTGAGCAAGGCGCAGATCCTGGACCGTGTGTGGTCCTACGACTTCGGCGGCCAGGCCAATGTGGTCGAGCTGTACATCTCCTACCTGCGCCGGAAGCTGGAGAGCGGGCCGGGCCTGGCACCGATGATCCACACCAGGCGTGGTGCGGGTTACCTGATCAAGCCGGCCGAGTAGCGTCACTCCACTCCACTCCACTCCACCCGCCGTCGCCGTCACCGGCAGCGGTACTACGCGTGTTTCACGTGAAACGTGGATTGCCATGGGACCGGATCACCGCCGCCACGGTGCGGCTGCTCGACGCCGAGGGGCCGGCCCGGTTCTCGATGCGCAGGCTCGCCGCCGGGCTCGGGGTCACCGCGATGTCCCTGTACTGGTACGTGGACACCAAGCACGATCTGCTCGAACTCGCCCTGGACCGGGCCCTGGGCGAACTTGCCCTGCCGGACGGTTCGGACGGGGCGGGGTGGCAGGACCGGCTGCGGCTGCTGGCCTGCGGCTACCGGCGGCTGCCGGCCCTCCGTCCGTGGGTGGCCCCGCTCGTCGCCGTGTACCCGAACATCGGCCCGCGCGCCCGGTCCTTCGACGCCGCCCTCCAGCGGCTGCTGGACGGCGCCGGTCCCTCGGACACCGCCCGGAGCGGTGCGCACCTGGCGGTCTCGCAGTTCCTGCACGGCTGCGGGTCCACGGTCCGGCGGGTCCCCGAGCGGGACTTCGGTCGCGCTCTCGATGTCCTGATCGCGGGAATCGAGGCGGGGGCCGCCGACCGGGAGTGAATCCCGGCCACCGGCCCCCGCTCCCGGCCCCGCCCCCGGTCCCTGTGGCCCTCAGCCCTTGGGCCGGGCCTCCGTCGCCGCGTCGGCCGGAGCACCGGCCTGGGCCGGGACGGAGGCCGTGGCCGCGGTGGCCGCTGTCGCCGTCGTGATCGGCGCCGCCTCCGCGGTCCCGTCCGTCACCGGGACGTGCGCGGCGGGTTTCGACCGCAGCGCGACCTCCTTGATGAAGACCACCAGGACGAGCGCGAGGAACGCGGACGGGGCGGCGTAGAGGAAGACGTCGCCGACGCCGTGCCCGTACGCGGACTCGATGACCTCGCGGAACGGCGCGGGCAGCTTGTCGAGGTCGGGGATCGCGCCACCGGCGGTGCCGCCGTGCCCCAGGGCCTCGGCCTGGGGGCCGAGCGCGGTCAGCCCGTCCTCGACGTAGCGCGTGACCCGGCCGGCCATGACCGCGCCGAGCGCGGAGACGCCCACGGCGCCGCCGAGGGAACGGAAGAAGGTGACGACCGAGCTGGCCACGCCCAGGTCCTCGGGGGCCACCTGGTTCTGGGTGGCGAGGACCAGGTTCTGCATCATCATGCCGAGGCCGAGGCCGGTCAGCGCCATGTAGACCGCGATGTGCCCGTACGGGGTGTCGTACCGCAGGGTGCCCAGCAGACCGAGTCCGGCCGTCAGCAGCACACCGCCGGAGACGAGCCACGCCTTCCACCTGCCGGTCTTGGTGATCACCTGGCCGGAGAGCGTGGAGGAGACGAAGAGACCGCCGATCATCGGGATCGTGAGGAGACCGGACATCGTCGGTGACTCGCCACGGGCCAACTGGAAGAACTGGCTGAAGAACACCGTGCCCGAGAACATCGCGATGCCCACGAAGAGCGAGGCCGCCGAGGCGAGGCTGATGGTCTTGTTGCGGAACAGCCGCAGCGGGATGATCGGGTCGCTCGCGCGGGACTCCACGAGGACGAAGAGCAGCCCGAGCGCGACCGCGCCACCGGTCATCGTCCAGGTCTGCCAGGAGATCCAGTCGTAGGAGGTGCCCGCCTGGGTGACCCAGATCAGCAGCAGGGAGACGGCGCCGCTGATCAGCAGGGCGCCCAGCCAGTCGACCTTGACGTCGCGCCGTACCACCGGTAGCCGCAGCGTCTTCTGGAGCACGATCAGCGCGATGACGGCGAAGGGCACGCCGACGTAGAAGCACCAGCGCCAGCCCAGCCAGTCGGTGTCGGTGATGACTCCGCCCAGCACCGGGCCGCCGACGGTGGCGACGGCGAAGACCGCGCCGAGGTAACCGCTGTACCGGCCGCGCTCACGCGGTGAGATCATCGCGGCCATCACGATCTGGGCGAGGGCGGAGAGGCCGCCCACGCCGATGCCCTGGACCACGCGGCAGGCGATGAGGGTGCCGGTGTTCTGGGACAGTCCCGCGACCACGGAGCCGAGGACGTAGATCACCAGTGATATCTGGACCAGCAGCTTCTTGCTGAAGAGGTCGGACAGCTTGCCCCAGAGGGGGGTGGACGCCGTCATCGAGAGCAGGGCCGCGGTGACGACCCACGTGTACGAGGACTGGGTGCCGCCGAGGTCGCTGATGATCTCGGGCAGTGCGTTGGAGACGATCGTGGAGGACAGGATCGCCACGAACATGCCGAGCATCAGCCCGGACAGCGCCTTCATGATCTGCGGGTGGGTCATGGACGTGCTGCCGGACGTGGTTTCCGGCCGGTCGTCGCCTCCCCGCACACCCGGGGGTGTGGTCGTCGCCATGTGTTTCCTTCGTCTAGAAGCTCGATCGGAGCCGGGCCAGCAGGGTGCTGAGCGCGTCGATGTCCTCGGTCGGCCAGTCGGCCAGCGCGCTCCCCAGCGCGGCCGTGTAGCGGGTGCCGAGTTCGGTGAGCAGGGCGCGGCCGGCCGGGGTCAGCCGCAGGATGCGGCAGCGGCCGTCGCCCGGGTCGGTCTCGCGCTCGATCCAGCCGCGTTCGGCGACCTGGGCCACGTGCCGGCTGGTCACCGAGATGTCGACGGCCAGGAACGCGGACAGTCGGCTCAGCCGCATCTCGCCGTGCCGGCCGAGCACGGCGAGGACGGCGGCGGAGCCGGCCGGGCAGTCCGGGGGCAGAATCCGCGCGAGGTCACGGATGACCACCCCGATTCCGGTGAGCCGGCGGGCCAGCTCCTCGTACCGGGTGTCCGGTGTGGTCGGAGTGGTCACGGGACGCCCCCATCTCGTTGCTTCGAGCAACCATAGAAGCGGATGGTTGCTGCAAGCAAATGAATCCGGGGTCGGCGCGGTAAAGGAATCGGAAAACCCGCTAGGGTCCTGCTCCATGGCTGAGAACCACAACTCGCGGGCCCCCGAAGGCGGCTACGACGCGGCGGGCAGCACGCAGATGTTCCGGGCGTTCGTGGAGGATGCCGAGCCGGCCGGGCGGACGTCCCCCGGGGCGCGCGGGCAGCGCCGGGCCCGGCGGCGGTCCGGCTCGAAGGCCGGGGCGTGGCTGCTCGCGGGGCTCGGGCTGGTGGCCGTGGCCGGCGTGGCCCTCTGGCTCGTCCTGCGCTGAGCCCGCACGCTCCTCATGTCCCGCGGGCCGGTCCCGGGCGGCCGTGCGCCGACGGTCGGACGCGGCCGGTCCGGACGGGGGCGCTCGGCCGCCCGGCGGATGCGGCCGGAGCCGGGTGCGGAGTCCGCCACGGGGGCGGGCCCGGCGGCGTCCCGCACGCGAGGGCATGGCCCTTGCCCCGCGGGACCGCCGCAGCCGGAGAGGCCTGCGACGGCCGTGCGCAACCGGGCGAGCGGGCCGCTCGGGCCGGTGGTGGCGGCGCGCGATCCCGTTCACGGCGTGCCGGTTCTCCCGGCGCCTCGTCACATCGGGACGGGGCGGCGCCCGGTCACTCCCCGATGAGCCCCGTGCGCAGTTGCGCGAGCGTGCGGGTGAGCAGCCGGGAGACGTGCATCTGGGAGATGCCGACCTCCTCGCCGATCTGCGACTGCGTCATGTTCGCGAAGAACCGCAGCATGATGATCTGCCGCTCCCTGGGCGGGAGTTTGGCCAGCAGCGGCTTGAGGGACTCGCGGTACTCGACGCCTTCGAGCGCGGTGTCCTCGTAGCCGAGGCGGTCCGCGAGCGAGCCCTCGCCGCCCTCGTCCTCGGGGGAGGGCGAGTCGAGCGACGAAGCGGTGTAGGCGTTGCCGACGGCGAGACCGTCGACCACGTCCTCCTCCGAGACGCCGAGGACGGCGGCCAGCTCCGGCACGGTCGGCGAGCGGTCGAGCTTCTGGGCCAGCTCGTCGCTGGCCTTGGTCAGCGCGAGGCGCAGCTCCTGGAGCCGGCGCGGGACGCGGACCGACCAGGAGGTGTCCCGGAAGAACCGCTTGATCTCGCCGACGACGGTCGGCATCGCGAACGTCGGGAACTCCACGCCGCGTTCGCAGTCGAACCGGTCGATCGCCTTGATCAGGCCGATGGTGCCGACCTGGACGATGTCCTCCATCGGCTCGTTGCGGCTGCGGAAGCGGGCCGCGGCGTACCGCACGAGGGGCAGGTTCAGCTCGATCAGGGTGTCGCGTACGTACGTTCGATCGGGGCTGTCCGCGTCCAGAGCGGCAAGTCGCTTGAAGAGGGAGCGGGACAGGGTGCGGGTGTCGATGGCTTCCGAGCGGTCGGATGCAGCCGGCGTCGCGCTCTTGACGAGCGTGAGCACCTTGGAGCTGCCCTGGTCTACGGACATGCCACCCCCTTGAGGTCGCGGACGGTCGCGTTCGGCGCGCCCGTCGGAGGAACGCAGCCTCCACCTGAATACCGGAGGCGGGGCTGCGGCAAACGCGGTTCCAGCAGAATGTCACATGTCGGCAACACGCTGTAGCGCCAAGTCGACATATATCTCCAGCGACAGAAGAGGAAGCATCCGTTCTGTCGGGAAACGTTCGGGAAACGCGTGGGCGGGTGCCACTCGTTCCGGTTACGCCTCGATCCTGTTTGCGGATCGTAGCCGCGCGAAGCTCCGGGCGAGCAGCCGGGAGACGTGCATCTGGGAGACTCCCAGCTCGGCGCTGATCTGTGACTGCGTCAGGTTGTTGTAGTACCGCAGGAGCAGAATCCGCTGCTCACGCTCGGGGAGCTGGACGAGGAGGTGCCGGACCAGGTCGCGGTGCTCGACCCCGGCCAGCTCGGGGTCCTCGTAGCCGAGGCGGTCCAGCAGCCCCGGCATTCCGTCACCTTCCTGGGCGGCTTCGAGCGAGGTTGCGTGGTAGCTCCGCCCGGCCTCGATGCAGGAGAGCACCTCGTCCTCGCCGATCCGCAGCCGCTCGGCGATCTCGGCGGTGGTGGGGGTGCGGCCGTGGAGGGTGGTGAGGTCCTCGGTGGCCGCGTTGACCTGCACCCACAGCTCGTGGAGCCGGCGCGGTACGTGGACGGTGCGGACGTTGTCGCGGAAGTACCGCTTGATCTCGCCGACGACGGTCGGCATCGCGAACGTCGGGAACTGGACACCGCGGTCCGGGTCGAAGCGGTCGATGGCGTTGATCAGGCCGATGGTGCCGACCTGGATCACGTCCTCCATCGGCTCGTTGCGGCTGCGGAAGCGGGCCGCGGCGTACCGCACGAGCGGGAGGTTGGCCTCGATGAGGGCGCCGCGCACCCGGGTGTGCTCGCCGGTGCCCGGCTGGAGCCCCTTCAGCTGCCCGAAGAGCACCTGGGTCAGGGCCCGGGTGTCGGCGCCCCGGCTCTGCGGTCTCGGCGCGACCGGGGATTCCCCGGGGGGCTCCTGCTGCGGTGGCACCTGAGGTTCCTGCTGGGGTGGCACCTGAGGCGCAGTACTGGCCGGCACGGTCACGCCACCCCTTCGGTTAACTCGGTCAACTCAGCCAACTCGGTCGATGCAGTCGATTCATCCATCAAAAGCGGTCATAGCATCACAAGACATGTGCACTGTGTGCAAGCACCGTATATCGCCGTGTTGACCGCAAGTTGGGTATATTGGGGCATTCCACCTGGTGGGGTGAGCGCGAAAAGCCCCCCACCCGTCGGAGTGGGGGGCCGGAGTCTCCGGAAGTCGCTTCAGCGTACGGGCTCAGCTCACCAGTTCGGTCATGAACTCGCCGATACCGGACGCGGCATCCGAGATGCCCTGGAAGCCCATTTGGACGAAATCTGCGGCTTTGACCGGCTGGGTGATGATCACGTAGAGCACGAACACCACCAGTGCGCCCACGACGATCTTCTTGGTGTCCACGAGCGGTGTCGGCCTCCCCAACCGGTCCTGCAAAGTCGGGTGAGTCTAACCGGTCATGTTTGGATGCTCACCCGCCCTTTAAGGACCAATGGCCTCGCAGTCCAGGTCCTTTGCCGGTGGGTACGCGGTTGCGGGAGGCGCAGGATTGTTCATGAGCCCACCGGTTCTGGCAGGAAATCGGTGGGTGAGGGACTGGACCTCACTGCGGGGTCCGCGCCGCGACCTTCCCCCCTGACTGCGGCTCGGACCGGCAGGTTCCGTCCTCGTCGGGGGAAGTGGCTTGTCCCCCCGATGCCACTTCCCCCGTCCAACGCGAAGAAGGCCCCGACCTCGGTCGGGGCCTTCTTCGCGTTCTTCCCGTGCTCCGTGGTTCAGCCGGTGGTGGCCGTCCCGGTGGTCACTCGATGCCGCCGAGCAGGCCCACCACCGGCTGAACCGGGTCGACCAGGGGCGCCAGCTGGTTGGGCAGCTCCATCAGCTGGTTGAGCTGGTTCAGCTCGTTGAGCTTGGAGCCGATCTCCTTGACGGAGCCGGGCTGGGCGCCGGCCGGCATGCCGGGCGCGGCCATCGGCAGGTCCGGGAGGGCGAGCGGGGTGAGGGGGAGGGGGGCGGCCATGGCGGCGGGTGCGGCGAAGCCCGCGGCGGCCCCTGCGAGGGAGAGGGCGGCGAGGATGCGCTGGGTCCTGGTCATGCCGTGACAACGGCCGAGGAGGCGGCCGGTCACGCGCCGGTCCTCCGGACGTACGCCGAGAGCCCCGACCCTTGCGGGGCGGGGCTCTCGGTTTCGGAGCGGTAGCGGTGGGATTTGAACCCACGGATAGCTTGCACCATCACACGCTTTCGAGGCGTGCTCCTTCGGCCGCTCGGACACGCTACCGAGAGAGAGCTTAGCCCAAGGTGCCCCGTGGGCCGAAATCCGGATCGGGAGAGCCCGCCCGGGACGGACCGCCGCCCCGGGACCCTGGCGCCGGCCGGTCGACCACCCTGCCGCCTGCTGGCCAGCCGGAGACAAACGGATCAGAGATTCCGGAAGAAGTCCGTCAACTGGTCCGCGCACTCCTCGGCGAGCACCCCGCGGATCACCTCGGGCCGGTGGTTGAGCCTGCGGTCCCGTACGAGGTCCCACAGGGACCCCGCCGCGCCCGCCTTGTCGTCGTCCGCGCCGTAGACGACCCGGGCCACGCGCGCCTGTACGAGGGCGCCCGCGCACATCACGCACGGCTCCAGGGTCACCACCAGCGTGCACTCCGGGAGCCGCCACCGGCCCAGCGCCGCCGCCGCCCGGCGCAGCGCCAGTACCTCGGCGTGCGCCGTCGGGTCGCCGGTCGCCTCGCGCTCGTTGTAGCCGGTGGCGAGCGGCTTCCCGTCCGGGCCGAGGACGACGGCGCCGACCGGGACGTCACCGGCCGAGGCCGCCCGCGCGGCCTCCCGGAGCGCGAGGCGCATGGGGTCCCGCCACGGGTCCCGTACGGGATCGGGGCCGGTTCCCTGCGTCTCGCGCGTCCGGTGGGCCGCGCGGGCCTGGTGCGCGTCGTCGTGCGTGTGGTGCGTGTCGTGCGTACGGGTCACTAGCGGACGGCCTCCAGGACCTCGGTGGCGCCGAGCGAGTCGGCGATCTCCGAGAGGGCGTCCCCGTCCAGGTCCAGCAGTGCCTTGTGGGTCACCCCGAGGTCGTCCAGCAGCCGGGGGTCGCCGAGCGGGCCGGACGGCACCGGTTCCGCGCCGGTCCCGCCCACCGCGTCCTGGTCGTCGTCCTCGTCCGAGAACGCCGAGATCCGGGACTCCTCACCGTCCTCGGTGCCGTCCAGGTCCAGTTCGTCGAGTTCGTTGTCCTCCTCGTCGCTGCCCAGCAGCTCTTTGGTCAGCATCGAGCCGTAGGAGCTGCGGGAGGCGGCGGAGGCGTTCGATACGAAGTACCGCGGGTCCTCCTCGCCGTCCACGCGGACGACGCCGAACCAGGCGTCCTCCTGCTCGATGAGGGCGACCACCGTGTCGTCGTCGACAGCGGCGGAACGGGCGAGATCGATCAGATCGGTCAAGAACTCGACACCGTCGAGTTCCATGTCGCTCGCTTCCCACCCGTCTTCGGTGCGCGCGAGCAGTGCGGCGAAATACACCGTGACTCTCCCACTGGTCATAGGCGTGCCGGTGGGAGGTCCCCCCGGCCGGAGGATGAGGGGGAACGGCTGTGCTGCCGACCGTTCCTTACCCCGCCCAATCGGCATCGTGGCAGAAACAGCGCCATTGCGAGAGGTCTTCCGCGCTTGCGTCGTGCCGCGCCGCCCGCCGCGCGTGCCGTCCGGAGGCTGCCGGACAACGCTGTCACGACCTCCCGGAGCCGGCCCCGCGGGCATGGCGCGGGGAGCGGCTGGCCCCGCGGCGGGGAGTGTGACGGAGGGCGTGACGGAGGGTGCGGCGGACGGTTCGTGAGGCCGTCGCCGCCGGTCCGTGCCGCGGGCGCGGACCGGCGCACGCCCCCTCCGCGTCCGGTGCGCGCCGGGCCCGCTCACCAGCGGAAGGTGCGCATCCGCATCTGTTGGCGCATCCGGGCCGCGCGGGCGCGCCGGGGCTGGACCCGGTCGCGCAGCTCGCGCGCCTCGTGCAGGTCCCGCAGGAACTGCGCGCGCCGCGCCCTGCGCTGCACCGCCGTCTCCGGTGCCGCGTACGCGCGGTACGCGCCGTACTCGCTGTTCTCGTCGCTCTCTTCGTTCGGTCGGCTCTCGGGCATCGGCCACCACCCCGGGCTGGTCCGTTCGTCCCACTTCGCAGGCGCGAAGCAGGCCCCCCGCACCCACCTTCCCCCGGACGGCCCCTTTGATGCCACCCCGCAGCAGGTCAGAGCGTCGGTACGACGGCGACCGGACCGTGGGCGTGGTGGAGCAGGGCGTTCGCCACGGAGCCGATGAACAGGTTCCTGGGGCTGCGCCGGGGATGGTGGCGGCCGACCACGACCAGGGCCGCCGAACGGGAGGCGGTGACCAGCCGGCCCGCCGCGTCCCCCGGCACGGACGCCTGCTCGACGGGGACGTCCGGGTAGCGGGCGCGCAGCGGTTCCAGCCGCTCCGTCTGGGAACGCAGCATCTCCCGCTCGGCCGGTACGGCGTCCCCGTCGTCGGGCAGCCCTTCCGGCGGGACCACCGTGAACGGGCTGTCGATCAGCAGCAGCGGCGAGGGCGGGACGGCGTACGCGGAGACCACCTGGACGGCGGTCCCCCGCGCGGCGGCCTCCGCGAAGGCGAAGTCGAGTACGGAATCGGGTGTCTCCGCGGCGTGCAGCCCGAGCACCACCCGGCCGGCCGAAGGCTCCGCGGCGGCCTCGACCCCCCGGTCCGCGTGCGGGACCACGACCACCGGGCAGGGTGCGGTGGTGGCCACGGCGCGGCTGTTGGAGCCGAGCAGCAGGCTGGCGAAGCCGCCGCGCCCCCGGGAGCCCAGGACCAGCATCCGGGCCCCCGGCGCGATCACCCGCAGGGCTTCGGGGACGGAGCCCTCCAGCGACTCGTACGCGATCTCGGCCGGCCGCTCGGGGGCGGCGGCGAGGAAGGCGCGGGCCCGGTCCCCCGCCGGGTCGGCGAACGGTTCCGCCTGCGCCGCGTCGTGCAGCTCGGAGCGGAGCCCCGCGTACAACTGGGTCTCGTCGGGCAGGACATGGGCGACGAGGAGCCCGGCGCGGTGGCGCAGGGCCGCCGTCCGGGCCCATTCCAGGGCCCGCAGGCTGTGCTCCGATCCGTCGACCGCCGCGATCACCACTGCGTTGCTCATCACCCCAGGGTCCCGGGCGGCCGGGCGCCCCGCATCCTCAGCGGCTCGCCGGGCGTGGCCGCCGCCGCGGACGCGAAGGGGTCGTTCCAGCGCGTAGCCTTTTGGGTGTGGGTCGCGCCCTGCGGCAGTTTTCGCAGGTCGCAGATGGAAACCCGGAAGCTGAGTCTTGGAGGATGTTGTGCGTTTGCAGGTCGTCGATCACCCCTTGGTGGCGCACAAACTCACCACCCTGCGTGACAAGCGCACCGATTCCGCCACCTTCCGGCGCCTCGCCGACGAACTGGTGACCCTGCTCGCGTACGAGGCCACCCGGGCCGTACGGACCGAACAGGTCGACATCGAGACGCCGGTCTGCCCGACCACGGGCGTGAAGCTCTCGTACCCGCGCCCGCTGGTCGTACCGATCTTGCGCGCCGGTCTGGGCATGCTCGACGGCATGGTGCGGCTGCTGCCGACCGCCGAGGTGGGCTTCCTGGGCATGGTCCGCAACGAGGAGACCCTGGAGGCGTCCACGTACGCGACGCGCATGCCGGAGGACCTCTCCGGGCGCCAGGTCTACGTCGTGGACCCGATGCTCGCCACGGGCGGCACGCTCGTCGCGGCGATCCAGGAGCTGATCAAGCGCGGCGCCGACGACGTCACCGCCGTGGTGCTGCTGGCCGCGCCCGAGGGCGTCGAGGTCATGGAGCGCGAGCTCGCGGGCACGCCGGTGACGGTGGTGACGGCCGCGGTGGACGAGCGGCTCAACGAGAACGGGTACATCGTGCCGGGGCTGGGCGACGCGGGCGACCGCATGTACGGCTCGGCCGAATAAGCCGAATAACCGGTCCGTACGGCTGTACGGCTGTACGGCTGTACGGCTGTACGGCCGAACAGCCACTCAGCCGTACGGTACGGCCGGTCCGCATGACGGTTCACCGGAAGGGCCGGGCGGGAGGCCGATCAGCCTCCCGCCCGGCCCTTCCGCGGCTCTCAGCAGCTCCGGGCGGGTGCGGGGCGCGGGTCGGCCAGTGCGGCCAGGGCCTTGTCCGCGTCCGGCTTCGCGGTCAGTTCCTTGAAGGCGTCGCCCAGGATCAGGTCGATGTCCGCGCTCTCGCGGGCGTCGTTCTGCTGCTCGGCGCCGGCGAGCTGGGTGCCCAGGACGGCGAAGGCCGCCTTGTCGGTCTTGGGGGAGCCCAGCAGTATCCCGGTCCCGAGGACCTTCTTGTCGAAGTCGGCCGGGGCGTTGCCCACGTTGCCGATGACGAAGCCGCGCTTGCGCAGTTCGTCGCCGACGGCCTTGGCGAGGCCCGCCCGGGGCGTCGCGTTGTAGACGTTGACGGTGATCTGGCCGGGCTGGGGCAGGGCGACCGCCGGGGTCGGCGCGCCGGAGGCGCCGGGTGCGGCGGCCGGTACGGCACCGGGTGCGGCCGGGCCGCCGCGCGCCGTGCCGGGCGTCGCCGTGGGGCAGTTGCCCGAGGCCGTGTCCCGTGGGGCGTCGCCCCGGAACACGCCGATGAGCTGCAGTGTCCCGTAGCCGAGCAGGGCGAGCGCGAGGAACGACCCGAGCGCGGCGAGGACGATCCGGCGTCGGCTCCGCCTCCGGCTCATGCGGGGGTAGGCGGCTCCTGTGACGCGGTACTTTCCGCCCATGCCGGGTGGAGTGAGCATGCTCATGGGCGCAGCGTAGTGCGGGCCGATGGTGATGCCCACTCAATGATCTGCTGATAGGGCAAGACTGACTCGAAAGGCGCAATCCGGGCGGAGCGGAAGCCGTCGAAGTGCTGACGCCCGCCCCCGCGCCCGGCGTGTCGGCTCGTGCCGGAGACGGATCGGGCGCGGATCGGCCGGGACCGGATGCGGTCCGGCCGGCCGGGGGCCGGACCGGGACCGGTGCGGTGGGTCAGTCCATTTCGAGGACGCGGGCGTGCAGCACCTGGCGCTGCTGGAGGGCCGCGCGCACGGCGCGGTGGAGCCCGTCCTCCAGGTAGAGGTCGCCCCGCCACTTCACGACATGGGCGAACAGGTCGCCGTAGAAGGTGGAGTCCTCGGCGAGCAGCGTTTCGAGGTCCAGCTGTCCCTTGGTCGTCACCAGCTGGTCGAGCCGGACCGGGCGCGGCGCGACGTCCGCCCACTGCCGGGTGCTTTCCCGGCCGTGGTCGGGGTACGGCCGACCGTTTCCGATGCGCTTGAAGATCACACGGAAAGCCTACCGGGCCGGTGGCTGCGGGCGCAGCCTCGCTATCTCGGTGCAAAAGTGGCAAACAGCGCCAATTCGGGAGGGACCCATGAGCGAGAGCACCGACCCCGCCGACCCCGCCGACCCCGCCGCCCCCGTGGACCCCGCCGCCCCGGCGGACCCGGCCGCCCGGATCGCCGCCGGTTACGCCTTCACCGGACCCGCGCTCGACCTGGGGGCCCTGCTCCGGGACGGCCGGTGCCTGCCGGAGCACCGGGTGCGGGTCCCGTTGGCCATGCTCAACCGGCACGGTCTGGTCGCGGGCGCCACCGGCACCGGCAAGACCAAGACCCTCCAGCTCATCGCCGAGCAGCTGTCGGCCCAGGGCGTCCCCGTCTTCCTCGCGGACGTCAAGGGCGACGTCTCCGGGATCTCGGTGCCCGGTACACCGGACGGGAGGACCGCGGAGCGGGCACGGGAGGTGGGCCAGGAGTGGCGGGCCACCGGGTTCCCCACCGCGTTCTACTCGCTCGGCGGGATCGGTCCGGGCATCCCGCTGCGGGCCACGGTGACGGACTTCGGCCCGATGCTGATGTCCAAGGTGCTCCAGCTCAACCAGACGCAGGAACAGTCCCTCGGCCTGATCTTCCACTATGCCGACAGCAAGGGCCTGGAACTCGTCGACCTCAAGGACCTGCGGGCGGTCGTCGCCTTCCTCGTCTCCGACCAGGGCAGACCCGAGCTGAAGGGCATCGGCGGGCTCTCCACGGTGACGGCCGGGGTGATCCTGCGGGCGCTCACCGCCTTCGAGCAGCAAGGCGCCACGGAACTCTTCGGAGAGCCCGCTTTCGACACCGCCGAATTCCTCCGGACGGCCCCGGACGGGCGGGGGCTCGTCTCCGTACTGGAACTCCCGGCGGCCTCGGACCGGCCGAGGCTCTTCTCCACCTTCCTGATGTGGCTGCTGGCCGATCTCTTCAACGACCTGCCCGAGGCCGGCGATCTGGAGCGGCCCCGGCTCGTCTTCTTCTTCGACGAGGCGCACCTGCTCTTCAACGGTGCCTCGAAGGCGTTCCTGGAGTCGGTCACCCAGACCGTGCGGCTGATCCGGTCGAAGGGGATCGGCGTCTTCTTCGTGACGCAGAGCGCCAAGGACGTGCCGGCGGACGTGCTCGGCCAGCTCGGCAACCGGGTGCAGCACGCGCTACGGGCCTTCACCCCGGACGACGAGAAGGCGCTGCGGGCCACGGTACGGACCTTCCCCCGCTCGGAGTACGACCTGGAGGAGCTGCTCACCCAGCTGGGCACGGGCGAGGCGGTGATCACCGTCCTCGGGGAGAAGGGCGTCCCGACCCCGGTCGCGGCGACCCGGCTGCGCGCCCCGGAGTCGCTGATGGGGCCGGTGGAACCGGCGGCCCTGGAGCGGGCGGTGCGGGAGTCGCCGCTGTATGCGCGCTACGCGGAGCCGGTGGACCGGGAGTCGGCGTACGAGCGGATCAGCGCGGAGCAGGCCGCCGCCGAGGGGGCCGCGGAGGCGGCTGCCGCTGCCGCGGAGGCGGACCGGCGGGCGGAGCGGCAGGCCGAGGAGGCGGCGCGGACGCCACGCGGCGGGCCGGGGCCGGGGCCGGAGCCGTCGCTGGCCGAGCAGGTGGTGGGGAGCGGTCTGTTCCGCTCGCTGGCCCGGTCGGTCGGGACCCAGCTGGGCCGGGAGATCTCCCGTTCGATCTTCGGCACGGCGCGCCGCCGGAAGTGACCGCGCGTCCGCCCGTCCGGCCCGTCCGACCCCGAACCCGTACCCCCCTTCGGCCCGTCCCCGGCCCGTCCCCCGCCCCGTCTCCCGCCCCGTCTCCCGCTCGGTCCTCGCGAGGTGACGGACCCGGCGGGCCGAGGTGACGGACTCCCCGCCTCCGCGGGCCGTTCCAGCCGGAATCGAGCGCACCGGGTGCCGGGATCGGGGTGTGCGCTGACAGACTCGGGCCCATGCGGACCGAACTCACCGACACCACCTCCAGCAAGGTCGACCGGGCCCTGCTCGCCGCCCGCCGGGCCATAGGCAGCCCCACCATGGGGCTCGTGCTGACGCTCGTCGTCGTCACCGACGAGGAGAACGCGTACGACGCCGTGCGCGCGGCCTCCGAGGCGTCGCGGGAGCACCCGTGCCGCATCATCGCGGTGATCAAGCGGACCTCGCGCGGCCCGTACAAGCTCCGCCAGACCCGGCTGGACGCCGAGCTGCGGGTCGGTTCGGACGCCGGGAGCGGGGAGATCGTGCTCCTGCGCCTGCACGGGGCGCTGATCGAGCAGGCCGGTCCGGTGGTCCTGCCGCTGCTCGTGCCCGACGCGCCGGTGGTGGCGTGGTGGCCGGTCGACGCGCCCGCCGACCCGGCGCGCGATTCGCTGGGCGCGCTGGCGCAGCGCCGGATCACGGACGCGGGATCGGCCGCGGACCCGGTCGCCGCGCTGGACGAGCGGGCCGCCGCCTACGCGCCCGGCGACACCGACCTCGCCTGGACCCGGCTGACTCCGTGGCGGGCGCTGCTGGCCGCCGCCCTGGACCAGAAGCCGCTGCCGGTGACCGGAGCGACGGTGGAGAGCGAGGGCGAGAACGCGAGCGCCGAGCTGCTGGCGCGCTGGCTGGAGGACCGGCTCGGGGTGGCGGTGACCCGGGTGACGACGGAGGGTCCGGTGATCACGCGCGTCCGCCTGGAGACCACGGGCGGCGAGATCAGGGTGGACCGCCCCGAGGGGGCCCTCGCCACGCTGATCCTGCCGGGGCGGCCCGACCGGAAGGTGGCGCTGAAGATCCGCAGCGGTGCCGAGCTGATCGCGGAGGAACTGCGCCGGCTCGACGCCGACGAGGTCTACGGCTCCGCGCTGCGGCGGCGTCCGCTCCAGACCGCGCTCTCGGCGTAGTGGTTGTCGTACTTCTCGGAACTGTCCTTGATGTCCTGGACGGGGGCCTCGCCGGCGCTGACCCGGCCCAGGAGCCGGTAGTACTCGAAGCGGTCCATGCCGGGCGTGAACCCGACGAAGACACTGGCCGAGTGGCCGGGCGAGGGCGCGAAGGCGTGGGTGACGCCCGGCGGCACCGCGAGGAAGTCGCCGGCGGCGAGGGTCCTGATGTGCTCGCCGACGAGTACGTCGAGCCGTCCCTCGGTGACGAGGAAGAACTCGGTCGCCTTGGTGTGGAAGTGCGCGGGGGCGCCGGTCGCGCCCTCCTCGAAGGTCGCCGTGTTGCAGGTGAGCGGGGCCGTGTCGGCGAGCAGGGTGATCAGGCTGCCCGGGGCGTCGGAGACGGCTTCGGCGGTGGCTGCGCGGGTCAGGATCTCGTTCATACCTTGACTGTACGAGGATGGTTGACCGATGGCTGGGGTCAATTGGCCGCTGCTTTCACCAGTCAATTGACGTCGGTGGAGAGCCCGGCGGGAGGCCCGGAGGAGGGGCGTTCCGTGGGTCCGCCGGAGGGCCCGGCCACGGCCTCCGTGCCGGGTCATGAGCGGGTCCCGGCCGCGGTCGTCTTCCCGGAGGCGGCCCCGGACGGGTTCCCCTTCCCGGTCGCCGCGCCCGCCTTCGCCCCGGCCTTCCGCTGCTGCTTGTACGCGCGCACCTCGGCCAGGGACTCCGGGCCCGTGATGTCGGCCGCCGAGCGGTGCACACCCGCCGCGCCGTACCCGCCCGCCGCCTCCCGCCAGCCCTTCGGGCGGACGCCGAACCGCTTGCCCAGCAGGGCCAGGAAGATCTGTGCCTTCTGCTCGCCGAACCCCGGCAGCGCCTTCAGCCTGCGCAGCAGCTCGGCGCCGGTGGGCACGTCGGCCCAGACGGCCTCCGCGTTCCCGCCGTAGTGCTCGACCAGGTGCGCGCACAACTGCTGCACCCGCTTCGCCATGGACCCGGGGTACCGGTGCACGGCGGGCTTCTCGGAGAGCAGGGCGGCGAACGCCTCCGGGTCGTACGCGGCGATGACGTGCGCGTCCAGGTCGTCCGCGCCGAGCCGCCGCGCGATCGTCCACGGCCCCGAGAACGCCCACTCCATCGGCACCTGCTGGTCCAGCAGCATGCCGACGAGCGCGGCGAGCGGGCTCCGGCCGAGCAACTCGTCGGCCTCCGGCTGCTGGGCGAGGTGGAGGGTGATGTGCTTGTCCATGGCTCCAGGGTCCCCCGCGCCCGCGCTCCCCGCGCGCGGTGCGGGCGTCGGCCCCGCGCATGCCTGCCGCCCCGCGCGCGGTCGGCGTCCCGCGCACCTAGCGTGAGAAGGGCAGGACAGAGCAGGCGCACACGACACAGGAGTCGATCGATCATGGCTGAGTTCCCTGAGGGCGCACCGTGCTGGATGGACGCGATGTTCACCGACCTGGAGGGTGCCAAGGAGTTCTACGGATACGTGCTGGGCTGGACCTTCGGCGAGTCCAGCACCGAGTACGGCGAATACACGCAGGCGTACTCGGACGGCAAGGCCGTGGCCGCCATCGTCCCGCCGATGCCGGGGGCCGACGCGCAGTCGGCGTGGTGTCTGTACTTCGCCTCACCGGACGCGGCGGCCACCGCGGAGAAGATCAAGTCGGCCGGCGGCGAGTTGCTGATGGAACCGATGCAGGTCGGCGTCTTCGGCACGATGGCGATCGCGAAGGAGCCGAGCGGCGCGGTGTTCGGCGTCTGGCAGCCGGGTGACCATAAGGGGTTCGAGAAGACCGGAGAGCCGGTCTCGTTCGCGTGGGCGGAACTCTGCACACGGGACGCGGCCACGGTGGACGCCTTCCTTCCCCAGGTCTTCCCGTACCGGGCACGGCAGATGGAGACCCCCGGTCCGGACGGCGAGGGGATGGACTTCAAGATCTTCAGCCTGGGCGAAGGGGAGAGCCCGGTGCTGGGCCGGATGACGATGGGCGAGGAGTTCCCGCCGGAGATCCCCGCCTACATCCAGGTGTACTTCGCGGTCCCGGACTGCGACGAAGCCGTCTCCAGGGCGAGGCGGCGCGGCGGGATGCTGCACTTCGGCCCGATGGACAGCCCCTTCGGCCGCTTCGCGGCGCTGACGGACCCGCAGGGCGCGGCGTTCGCGGTGATCGACGGGTCGACGCGGGTCGGGGAGATGCCGGACCTGACGTAGGGGGCGTCCCGCAGGCACGGTGCGGGTGCGGGTGTAGGTACAAGGGGGTACGGATGCGAGGCCGCCACGGCGGCCTCGCACGCATGTCCGGCGGGGAAGAATTGAACATTCACCTCACGCGGTGTGTCTGTGCGTGCGTACGCTGCGAACTTCCGGGGGCCTCCTGTCTCAGTGCTGTCCGATTCGGTCGGGACTGTTCGACGGGGCTGCCCGGGTACGGGAGTTCAGCAGGTTCGGTTCGTCGGAAGTGGGCGCGCATGAGCGTGGACAGTGACGGTGTGGAAGAACACAGCTGGTCCGTGGACCCGGAGGACGAGCAGGGCGCGGCCGTGGTCGCGGCGCTCGGCCGGCAGATGCGGGCGAGGCGGGAAGCGGTGGGGATGAGGGCCGTCGAACTGGCGGCGGCCATCGGCTACAGCGACGACCTCGTCCGCAAGGTCGAGAGCGGCAAGCGGATCGCGAAACCGGAGTACCTGGCCGGGGTGGACGAGGTCCTGAAAGCCGGTGGGCTGATCAAGGCGATGCGGGAGGACCTGGCACAGGTCCGGTACCCGAAGAAGATCCGCGACCTGGCGAAGATGGAGGCCAACGCGATCGAGATCGGCGGGTACCACACGCACAACATCCACGGGCTGCTGCAGACGGCCGAGCACGCGCGGGCGCTGTTCGAGATGCAGCAGCCCGCGTATACGGAGGAAGAGGTGGAGCGGGGCGTCGCGGGAAGGATGGCGAGGCGTTCCGTCTTCGAGCGCGAGTCCGTACCGACGATCAGCGTTGTCCAGGAAGAGGCTCCACTCCGGCGGCGTATCGGAGGCACAATGGTGTGGCGTCAGCAGCTCGAACGAATCCTGGATCTCATGCAGTTGAGGAATCTGGTGGTGCAGGTGATGCCGATCGCCTGTGAGGCCCACGCCGGAATGCCAGGAGGGATCGAGTTGCTGAAGTTCGCGGACGGTACGGCGGTGGGCCGGTCCGAAGGCGCGTTCCACGGGCGTCCTGTCACCCACCCCAAGAGGCTCCAGATACTGGAGCTGCGGTACGGAATGATCCGATCCCAGGCCCTGACGCCAGGGGCGTCCCGGGCCTTCATCGAGGACTTGCTGGGAGAGACATGATCCATACGTCTGAGCTGGACTGGTTCAAGAGCAGCTACAGCAGTAGCAGTGACATCAACGACTGCGTCGAGGTGGCGGCTGCTCCCGGCGTGATGCATGTCCGGGACTCCAAGTGCGTTGCCGGGCCGCAGCTCGCGGTCGGTGGCGGGGCCTGGGCGGGGTTCGTCTCCTACGCCTCGGAGGGCTAGAGGATGACTGGCGAGCTGGACTGGTTCAAGAGCAGCTACAGCGACAGTAGTGACATCAACGATTGCGTCGAGGTGGCGGCTGCTCCCGGCGTGATGCATGTCCGGGACTCCAAGTGCGTTGCCGGGCCGCAGGTCGCCGTCAGCGGCAGCGCCTGGGCGGGGTTCGTCGGGTACGCCTGCGACCTGGGGTAACCGTAGGGAATTGACGCGGCGGACGGTGTTTCACGTGAAACGAGGGTCGTGTTTCACGTGAAACACGACGCGGCCCGGCGAGCGGCTGCTGCTCCCGGACGCGTTCCCGCGTTCCCGGACCACTCCTCGCCCGGACTTACTTCCCGGCGGAGGGCTTCTCGGGCCTCTCGGCCTGTTCGGGAGGCCGTCCGGTCGGCAGGGGGTCGCTGTAGTGGAAAGAGGCGATCCGCTGGGCGTGCTGGGTGTTGAGCCGGTGGATCAGGAACGAGCCCACGATGATCAACAGGATGATCACGGCTGTGGAGATGAGACCGTTCATGCCCGCGCCTCCTTCGTTCCCCCGGACCCCTCCACGGTACTCCGGCCCCCGCCAGGCCGCCCTGACCGGCCGCTTCCCGCCCGGGACACCCGGAGGCGGGGTTCACCCGACCGGCCCGCTGCGGATGCCCGGGGGCCCGGTGTGCGGTCGACTGGCGGGACGTCGACAGCCGCAGGCGTACCACCGGCCTGCCCGTACGCGCGGGGGCCGAGCATGGACAGTGACACCGGGAGGACCGGCATCCCGAGGTCCGGGCGCCACCCGGGCGCCCGGATGCTGCACGGCCCGCACCGCACCATCGGCGGCGTCGAGGCGTGGACGGTCTGGCTGCTGTGCACGGCGTTCGTGGTGTGGCTGTTCTCGATCCAGACCGGGTACGGGATCGTCTCGCCCGAGATCCAGAAGTCCGCGTCCCTGACGGTCGCCCAGATCGGACTGGCCGGTTCGGTCTACACCTGGGCCTTCGCCTGCTGCCAGTTCTTCAGCGGAGCGCTCCTGGACCGCTTCGGCTCCCGTCCGCTGCTGACCGTAGCCGTCGTCTTCGTGACCGCCGGGGCCTTCCTCTACGCACGGACCACCAGCATGGCCACGCTGGTCGGCGCGCAGGTGGTGATCGCGGTCGGGGCCTCGTTCGGGTTCGTGGGTGCCGGCTACATCGGCGGGCAGTGGTTCCCGGCGGCCCGCTACGGCCTGATGTTCGGCCTCGTCCAGTCGCTCGCCTCCTTCGGTTCGGCCGTGGGCCAGCCCGCGATCTCCTGGCAGCTGGGCCACACCACCTGGCAGCAGCTCCTGAACGGCTTCGGCGCGCTGGGCGTGCTGCTGATCGTGCTCTTCGCGCTGCTGGTCCGGAACCCGTCCCCTGACCCCGGGCTCCTGGGGCCCGTCACCGCCCGTCCACCGCTGCTCCCCTCGATCCTGCGCGAGCTGCGGACCTGCTTCGCCAACCGCAACGTGGTCCTGGCCGCCCTGCTGGCGGGCGTGTCCTTCGGAACGATGATCGCGATGGGCTCGCTGTGGGGACCACGGCTGATGCAGGCCCAGGGCGCGGGAAGTTCACTGGCGGCGGTGATGAGCGCGATGTCCTGGCTCGGGGTGGCGATCAGCGCGCCCCTCTACAACCTGCTGTCCGACCACTGGCACGACCGCCGCACCCCGGCCGTGGCCGGCGTCCTGCTCCAGGCGGTGGCGGTGACGCTCCTGATCTACCTGCCCGGCTCCACGCCCGGCGTCGCCACGGTGGTGATGTTCGCGGTGGGCCTCTTCGCCGGGGCGCACATGCTCGGCTTCACCATCGCGGGCGAGTCGGTGCCCGGCGCCCTGGTCGGCAGCTCGGCGGCGATCGTCAACGGAGTGTGCTTCGTGCTCGGCGGCGTCCTGGAGGCGGTGCCCGGCCGGCTGCTGCCGGACGTCCCCCAGCTCTCGGACTACCGCGGCGCCTTGGTGATCATGCCGGTGCTCCTGGTCGCCGGAGCCGTCGCCGGGCTGTTCATCAAGGACACCGGCCACCTGTCCACCCGTACCGAGGCGGCCCCCGCCCCGGACCCCGGCCCGCGCTGAATCCCGAGCCCGGCCCGCACTGAACCCGGGCCCGGCCCGCACTGAACCCGGGCCCCGCACTGAACCCGGGCCCCGCACCGAATCCGGGCCCGCACCCGATCCGGCCCCGCGCCGAGCCCGGCACCCTGCCTGAATTCCCGCCCTTTCACCCGAACGGCCCCTCCCCGACTGCGCCGGACGGCCCCGAGGGGTCGACTGGCCTGACCGCCCCTCGGACCAGCGCGGAGGTACGTGTGCCATGACAGCCGGAATGCAGGGGACCACCACGGCGGTACGAGGGCCGATGATCTGGTTCCGCGGCGACCCGTTCCTGACCAGCCGCGAGGACGCCTTCGTCCACGAGCCCGACGGCCTGCTCATCTGCGAGGACGGGAAGATCACCGCCGTCGGTGACCACACCGCCCTGCGCGCCCGGATACCCGACGGGGTCACGCCCGTCCACTATCCGGGGCACGTCATCAGCGCCGGGTTCATCGACACCCACATCCACTACGTGCAGACCGGGATCATCGCCGCCTTCGGTTCCCAGCTCATCGACTGGCTGAACCACTACACCTTCGTCGAGGAACAGCGCTTCTCCGACGGCGCCTACGCCACGAAGGTCGCCTCCGCCTTCTGTGACGAGCTGCTGCGCAACGGCACCACCACCGCGCTCACCTTCTGCGCCGTCTACCCGCAGTCGGTGGACGCCCTGTTCGAGGAGGCGTCCCGGCGCAACCTGCGGATCGCGGCCGGCAAGGTCCTGATGGACCGCAACGCCCCCGACGCGCTGCTGGACACCGCGCAGAGCGGCTACGACGACTCCAAGGCGCTGATCGGACGCTGGCACGGCAAGGGCCGCAACCTCTACGCGATCACCCCGCGCTTCGCCCCGACCAGTACCCCCGACCAGCTGGAGGCGGCCGGGGCGCTCTGGCGGGAGCACCCGGAGACGCTGATGCACACGCACGTGTCCGAGAACACCGGCGAGATCTCCTGGGTCCGCTCGCTCTTCCCGGACCGGAGCGGCTACCTGGACGTCTACGACCACTTCGGGCTCCTCGGCCGGGGCTCGGTCCTCGCCCACGGCGTCCACCTCACCGGCCGGGAACGGGCGCGCTGCGCCGAGACGGGCACGGCGGTCTCGCACTGCCCGACCTCCAACCTCTTCCTGGGCAGCGGACTCTTCCACGTCCACGACGCCAAGGACCCCCGGCGGCCGATGCACGTCGGCCTGGGCACGGACATCGGCGCGGGCACCAGCTTCTCGATGCTCGCGACGATGAACGAGGCGTACAAGGTCGCCGAGCTGACCAACTACCCGCTGGACTCGATCAAGGCCTTCTACCTGGCCACGCGCGGCAGCGCGCAGGCGATGGGCCTGGCGGACACGGTCGGTTCGCTCGACCCCGGCCACGAGGCCGACTTCGTGGTCCTGGACCCCCGGGCCACCCCGCTGCTCGCCCAGCGCACCTCCCGCGTGGAGGACATCGAGGAGCTGCTGTTCGTGCTGGCGGTGATGGGTGACGACCGTGCCGTCCGCGCCACCTACATCGCCGGCGCGCTCGCCCACGACCGTGACGCCCCCCTGGACCGTGGCACCCCCACGGCCACCGCCGCGGTCTGACCCGGAGGTCCCCATGTCGAGTCTCAGCTCCCCGGTGCCCGAGAGCGCGGGTGTCGGGCCCGAGTACAAGAAGCACCCGGGCGCCCGGATTCTGCACGGCCCGCACCGCACCATCGGCGGTGTCGAGGCATGGCTGATCTGGTCGCTCTGCACGGTCTTCGTGATCTGGCTGTTCGCGATCCAGACCGGGTACGCCGTCGTCTCCCCGGACATCCAGCGGACGGCGTCCCTGACCGTCGTCCAGATCAGCCTGGCCGGTTCCGTCTACACCTGGGCCTTCGCGCTGTGCCAGTTCTTCAGCGGCGCGCTCCTGGACCGCTTCGGCTCGCGTCCGCTGATGGCCGTCGCCGTCGCCTTCGTCACCGCGGGCGCGTTCCTGTACGCGCAGACCACCAGCATGGGCACCCTGGTCGCCGCCCAGATCGTCCTGGCCATCGGTTCCTCCTTCGGGTTCGTGGGCGCCGGCTACATCGGCGGGCAGTGGTTCCCGGCGGCCCGCTACGGCCTGATGTTCGGCCTGGTGCAGACCCTGGCCTCGCTCGGCTCCGCCTTCGGCCAGCCCGCGATCTCCTGGCAGCTGGGCCAGATGACCTGGCAGCAGCTCCTGAACGGCTTCGGCGCGCTGGGCGTGCTGCTGATCGTGCTCTTCGTGCTGCTGGTACGGAACCCCACCCCGGGGCCGGAACAACTGCGCGGGACCACCGCCACCGCGCGCCCGCCACTGCTGGCCGGCATCTTCACGTCCCTGGGCCGGTGCTTCTCCAACCGCAACGTGGTCCTGTCCGCGGCCCTGGCCGGCGTCTCGTTCGGCTCCATGCTCGCCATGGGTGTCCTGTGGGGCCCGCGGCTGATGCAGGCGCGCGGCGCGGACGCCTCCCTGGCCGCCGTGCTGACCGCCGTGTCCTGGCTCGGCCTGGCGGTCGGAGCGCCGCTGTTCAACCTGCTGTCCGACCACTGGCACAACCGCCGCGTGCCCGCCATCGTCGGCGTGCTCCTCCAGGCCGTGGCCATCTCCGTACTGATCTACCTGCCGAAGGAGACCAACAGCGTCTCGATGGTCGCCATGTTCGCCGTCGGTCTTTTCGCCGGGGCGCACATGCTCGGCTTCACCGTCGCGGGCGAGTCGGTGCCCGGCGCCCTGGTCGGCAGCGCCGCGGCGATCGTCAACGGCGTCTGCTTCATCGTCGGCGGTGTCCTCCAGGCCGTCCCCGGCAAGCTCCTCCCCGAGAACCCCGTCCTGTCCGACTACGGCGGGGCCCTGGTGATCATGCCCATCCTGCTGCTCGTCGGCGCCGCGGCGGGCTTCTTCATCAAGGAAACCGCCCAGCCCGGTTGAGGCGGTTGGGTCGCTTCCCATGCGGCTGATCGCGACGTCATGAGGGTTCAACGCTCGTCGGAAAGAGCTTCGTTCAGTCCGCGCGCGTCCACACGGTAGAGGCCATCGATGATGGCGAGGCACTGGGCCCGGATCGCAAGATCACCCTGCCGGTACAGACGCAGCACCGTCTCGATCAGGTACCGCTGAATCAGGGCGTACCCGCGGCGTCCCTCCCTGCGGCCTTCTTCCGAGACCGCTGCCAGTTTCTGACACGCCTCAAGCGTCTGGGAGGGCAGCCGCAGTGTCGACCGGGAGAGTGACTGAGCCAGGGTTTCGGGGTGCTCGGAGAAGGCCGGGCTGGTGAGGAAGGAACCGATGAGGTCATCCGCGATTTCCGGTGGCATCGAGGCCACAGCGCGCATGGAGCGTGCTGCCGCTTTACGCACCGCCGTATCACTGTCGTGGAACATGGCCCGGAGCAGCGGTGCGCCATGCACGGGATCGCCGGCAGCAGTCTTGGCGGCTCCCTGACGTGCCGCCGCGGTGAGTGCGTCCGGTCCTACCGGCAGGCAGGGGACCAGGCGTCCTTGCATCGCCAGGACGGACCAGGTCGCTCCAGCGTGTCGTGCTGCTCCTACGGGGCCTTCGAGCGCCCGGATCAGTTCCGGTGCGAAGCGCTCTGTGTCGTGGAGCAGGGCCCAGGTGAGCAGCGTGTGGGTGGTCTGAGCATCGTGGATGTCCACCGGGGCTGCGGTGAAAAGGCGTTCTGCGAGATCCAGGGCGTCCTCCGGAGCATGGTGTATGAGTGCGGTCACCGGCTCCGCGGCGCACACCCGGACGGCCATGATCGGGTCCTGGACAAGCCGGTCGATCAGTGGGAGGAGAGCCCGTACAGGGGCGTCTGCTGCCCGGAGGAGAGCGCCGATGGCGAGGGCAGCCTCCCCCCGTGTGGAGTTCATCCCCGCTGTCAGGAGGTCCCCGTCGTAGTACTGCCCCCCTGAGCCCGAATCGGTTCGCGCCGATTCAGAAGAGGGATCGGGATCGTCGACACAGCTGTGCAGCAGGCTGATCGCGGCAGGGTGCGCTGCGGCTTGCGGTGCTGCGGTGAGGATCGCCCTGCAAATGACTCGGCCTACGTGCTCCCCGGCGAGGCGGCGGGCATGGGCGCAGAGGTCCAACAGGCTGCTGACCTCAACCTTCCCGGCGACCCCGTTGATCAGGGCGCTGAGCGCAGGCAGCGGGATACTTTCGTCGAACGAGTGACCCAGCCGGACGAATCGCTCCGGTTGGCGACTGGCCAGCGTCTCCAGCAGGGACGCCAGTTCGGTGGCTCCGCCCGTCGGGAGGTCCCCGCTCCAGTCGATGCCTTCCTTGGCGTACTTTCTCAGTGCGCTCAGCCAATGGGCATCCGTCATGCACTCCCCGGCGGACGAGGCGATCGGGGGTCCGACCCAGTGGGCCTCCTCATGCCGAGGCCCAGTCGGGGGGTACCGTGCGAACTTGCGTTCCAGCTCGCCGAGGCGTCTCTCCACCTCCGGGCTTCGGCGCCTCTCATCTACTGCTCCGAGAAGCACGTACTGGGTGCGTCCGAACAAGTAGCGGTGCTCCGGGTGACGCTCCCAGCTCGGGTAGTGGCGCAGGAGCATCCGGACGAGCCGGATCAAGGTGTCGTCCCGGCAGTCCCGCGTCGCCTCGGCGATGAGCTCACGCGAAGCCCAGCACGCGCTGTCCGGCCAGCCGAGACGCAAGTGCGCGGGGTCCGACATCAGCCACGCGAGTGCTTCGTCCGGGCGATTCCACACCGTATAGGTCCGGCAGGCGAGGAAGCTCAGGGCCCACCCGCCACTCGCTGCCAGAACGGCTGCCATGGCTTCTGCGACAGCAGAGGGATTCTGCTGGGCCAGTGCGCGTAGGGCGTTATGTGCCGCTGCGTACAGACCTTTATCGAGGTCGGAATCGAACGGGGAGGGGGGATGGGACCACCGGGGGTACAGCGTGTCCTTGTCCGCACATGCTGTGTGGCTCGCCTCAGCTACGGCGATCACGAACGGCAGAACGTGGTTGAGCACTTCCCCAGGGGCCGCTGCGGCCGTTTCGGAGACGAGGGTGCCCACACGGGAGCCTCCGAGCATGGACAGATGATCGGAATCGAACGGATCACCGTGCCCGGCTGCTACGGCCCGCTGGAGCCCCCGTGCGAGGAAGGCTCCCAGCAGGCGGGTCGCGGAGGCCGCTTCCTCCTCGGCGAGTTGTTCGAAGATGTGCCAGAAGTCCACATCGGCGCGAGAGGTCCCGTCAGGTCCTCTGTCGAAGTCGCCGCGGTCGATGAGCGTGCGGACCAGGTCCACGGAGAGCGCCGAAGGCCACTTGCAGACCCAGTCGAGGAGACGCTGACGCCATGGTCCGTCGGCGTCCGAGTACGGCTCGACGAGTTCCAGCACACGCGCGGGACGATGAGCGGTGCACCATTCCAGTTGTGGGAAGGCCAGAGAAGCCAGTTGGGGAGTGACGAGCCACTGTTCCCACCTCCCGGTGTCGGCGGCATCGAACCACGCGGGCAGGGCCAGCAGGCCACGCAGCTTGCCTGCGGTGACCCCCTCGCCCCACGCGAGGGGCTCCAAGACAGCCCAGTCCACGCTCGTGGCATCGAGTTGTTCGAGTACGGCGAGGACGACGAACCGCAGATGAGGCCGGACCAGGTCCGACGTGAGCAGGCGGACTACCGTGCGTCTGAACTCCGCCCGGTCCGTGTCGCGCAGATGTTCCAGCACCTGTCGGGTCTGGGCCCGGCGGAACAGCGCCTGACCGCTCGTCGCGAGGAAGTCGTGGAGATCTTTACCTGACAGGACGAAGGTCCTGGCGAAGAGGTAGTCGAAGTACGTCTCGTGGAAGAATCCGATGCGGTCGTTGTCCGCATGGAGCAGGACCCCCGCCGAGACGAGTACGGCCAAGTCGGTCCTGGCGAAACGGTCCAGAAGCGCATACGGGACAGTGACGGTCTCGCGCCGGCTCATCTCATCGACCAGCTGGCCGGTGATGTCCGGCCACGCATCAGGGGGGAGAGACCGCTCGATCTCTCGTCGGGACTCGTCTGTGTACTGGGCGTAGAGCTCTTGCAGGCTCCGATACGACGTCGTCCGTGCCTTCTCCGAAAGTCTACTGAAGACCGCGAGATGCAGGGGGGTGCGGAGGAGGCCCAGGGTGTTCCTGTCGAGTGTCTGCGGAGATGTACCACCCGCTTCGAGGACGGTCCGTACAGCCTGATCGTCGAGAAGTCCCAGCCGGAACCGCTCGGCCGTTCCCTCCTGACCGACCAGGCTCGTCAGGCGTGGGTCCTTCTCGACGTCGATGGTCCGGGCTACCAGGACGACCCTGATGTTCGGCGAGGCGCCAAGCGCCTCCAGCATGTCGTCCACGGCCTCGAAGACATCAGGCATCCGGCCGCTGTAGCTGCTCGCGGCATCGAGCTGGTCCACGAGGAGCAGCGCAGGAGCACCGTTCGCCACCCGGGCGATCAGCATGGCGGGAGAAGCGGGGAGCCCCAGCCGCCGCCCCACAGCCTCGGCAGTCCGGTCGTCCGCCTCCACCTCGTCCATCCGGAAGGGGAGGACGGGCCACCCCCGGTCTTCCGCCATGGTGATGACCTCTCCCACCACCGTGGATTTCCCCATGCCCGCGGGCCCCTCACACACGATGGTCGTCGGACTGTCCACCGCGATCAGACGTTCGAACAACTCTTGCGCATGGGGGCGAACGGCCAGGCCGAACGGTGGCCGCACCCGGACTGCGCGCCGCAGGAAACGCCGTTGTGCCGCGTGAACGGCTCGCCGATCGGCGTCGGTGGTGTCCGGGCGGTGAGGAGTCTCCTCTCCGGGCTGATGCGGGCCGACGTACACGTACTGGGTCAAGGAGCCCACGGCAACGCTGTGGTCGGATGCCTGAGCGGTACCTGACAGGCCAGCTGCCGCAGTGCCTCCCGCGACGGAGGGAAGAACACCGTGATCGGCGTGATGAGTAGGGAGTGGGCCCGAACGCCCCGGTCCGCTCAGCCCTGTGGCGGAGCCGGGACGGAAGGGAAACCGACGTGTACGTCTCCGTTCACCATGCCTGCCGCGACCGAACTGCGGTCGGCCTGGATACGTACGTTCTGACCGGCGATGACGCTGGGGCCAGTGGTCGCTCCGGTGTTTCCGGTGGAGTGATCACGTATGAGACGCCGCAGGTGCGCTGCGGCCGGATCGCGCTCAGCGGTACCGAGCCGCTCCAGCCGGGCGATGAAGCGTTCCTGCCAGACCACCGCGTGGCGGGCGGCGACGGTCCGGGCTTCCGCGTCGCCGACCGCCCGCAGAGCAGCAGCGGTTTCCGTCAGGTGGGCCAGCTCCGACCGTTCGGCCTGCTCGCCGTCCCGGGCGAGCCAGGAAGCCACCTGCTGCCGAAAAGGCGGCCAGAGATCGGTGCCCGCCATATCCACGACGGCAACGCCCGCCTCTGCCGCGATCGTGCGCAAGGCTTCTGACAACACATGTCCCCCCTGGTCGGTTCGTGGCCACGATAGCCAGTCCGTTCGCTCGGGCGGGGGTATTTCGCGGGAATCGGCGGATGTGGAACGGTGCCCTGTCCTCCGGGAGTGCCGCTGCACCGTTGCGACCTCAACGGATTCCCACAGCCCGACGGCCGGTGCCCACAGACAACACGGACACGGACGCGTGCATCGGCTCGCACAGCTGTGAAGAAAGAGGAAACATGAAACTTCGATTTACCCGGCAGAACAACGCCTGGTCGTGCCAGAATCTTCGGCAGAGGCGGCCGTTGGGTGGTTTGGTGACCCATCAGGAGAGTGCGGAAAGGCAGGTTATGGACATCCCGTTACGTTTTGGTGCGGAGCTTCGTCGGCTGCGTGAGGGTGCGGGCATGACGCTTGAGCAGTTGGGTGAGGTCACGAGCTACAGCAGAGGGCATCTCTCGAAGATCGAGCGAGGGTCCAATCCCCCTACCATGATTCTTGTCCAGCGCTGCGATGCCTATTTCAATGCCGGTGGACGACTGCGGAAGACGTTCGCGTCCGAGGTGGAGTCCGCGGCGAAGAAGTCGAAGCCGGCGCGTCGGCAGGTGATTGCCACAGGGGTCGGCTCGTTGCTCGCTACTCGTCTTCCGGAGGGCGGGCGGCCCGACCATGTCAATGACAGGGAGTTGCCTCCGGGCGTTCTCTACCAGGACCAGCTGCACCAGATGAAGCAGTTGGGGCAGAGCCTGACACCCTCCGCGATACTGCCCGTTCTCCACTCGCAGGCATCTACCGTGATCACGCTGGCTTCTCGTGCCACCGGCCCTTTCCGGGCCGGTCTGCTCGTCACGGCGTCCCGGTTTGCCGAATACATCGGGTGGATGGCTCAGGAGGACGGTGACGAGGAGAGGGCGCTGAACGCCACCGCAGAGGCGGTCGAACTGGCCCGCGCCGGCGGTGACGAACACTTGGCGGACTACGCGCTGGTGCGTCGCGCGCTCGTCACGTACTACAACGGGGACGCGGCCCGGACCATTGTGCTCGCGCAACAGGCGCAGCGCAGTGGCGCACCTCCCCGGATCAGGGGTCTGGCAGCCCAGCGGGAGGCTCAGGGACATGCGCTCGCGGGCGACGAGAAGGCTTGCGGGCAAGCGCTGGACCGGGCACGTGATCTCCTGGCCGTGGAGGAGGACGAGCCGGGCAACCCGGTTCTCGGCACCACGCAGGTGGCGGACCCCGTCTCCATGGTGACGGGATGGTGTCTGTACGACCTGGGCCGCCCCGGGCAGGCAGCCGCCGTTCTGGAACGGGAATGCCGGCGCATCGCGCCGCACGCCCTGAACACCCGGACGCGGTACGGACTCCGGCATGCCTTGGCGCTGGCAGCCTCGGGCGAGGTCGAGAGATCCTGCGAAACCGCTCGGGAACTGCTGGCTTTCATGAGCGTCATGCACTCCGCGACTGTGCGAACGGACGCACGTCGGCTGGACCGTGAATGGTCACGGTTCCAGGGAAACCCTGCGGTGCGCAGACTTCGGCCCGCACTGGCTAATGTGCTGACCGCCGCCGGCTGACCGCCGCCGGTTGGCCGCTGACTCCCCAGCGATGTGAAGTCAGCTGAATATCGCACCATTTTTTTACGCCGGGCCGGGATCAATTCTCGCCCGGTGGTGATCCTTCATGCCTTCTGTAAGCGGAATGGCGACCGGCATTTCGATGCGGGAGGCAACGGCTCACGATGCACTGTTCACCTGGCCGAACGCGTCACACAGGACGGAATCCCTGCATGCCTTTGATTTTTGTTAATTACCGGACCAACGACGAAGAAGCAACCGCCACGCTCGTGGACAGGGAGCTTTCGCGAGTATTCGGTAACGAGAGCGTATTCCGGGCGAGCAAGTCCATTGGTCCGGGGAGCCGCTTTCCTCAGGAACTGCTCACCGCCGTCCGGCGCAGCAGCGTTCTGCTGGCCGTGATCGGTCCCCGATGGCTGGAGGCCGGGAGCTCCGGCGGGCAGAGCCCCCTGGAGGACGAGGAGGACTGGACCCGTCGGGAGATCTCCGAGGCGCTCGAAACCGGGGCAGTCGTCATCCCCCTGCTGGTCGGGGGAGCGAAGCGGCTTCGCCACGAGGACCTTCCCGCGGAGATTGGAGACCTCGCCGACTGCCAGTACCGCAGGCTCAGCCACCGCAACGCGGATGCCGACCTGATGGGGCTGGCCGACGACCTCGTAAAGCTGTTGCCCGAACTCGCCGCCGCCGCAAGGAGCAACGGGTACCGGTCCCCCTCGGTCCCGCCGGAGGAAGCCACGGACGGGGCCACAGGCGCGCGGGTGAGGGCCAATGTGATCAAGCACCGTCAGCGCGGGGGGATCGGCAACCTCAACGGTGACTTCTCCGGAACTTTCGTCAGCGAGCCCCAGGGACCGGTCCACACGGGGAGCGGTCCCCTCTACCAGGCGCGCGAACAGCACCTGGGCCCGCGTATCTCCAGCGACGGAGGCACCGTGAACTACGTGGCCGACAACCACGGGAGCCTGAACCAGGGTACGGACCGGAACGGACGGCCCGTGGACGGGAAGCGTTGACCGGTCCAGGCGGCACCTCGATCAGTGATCCACGGGGGCCCCTGCACAGCGGCGCCGGGGCTCAGTACAACTACAACCACAACTACAACTGGTCGATCGGTGTCGAAGAACAGCTGGTGAGGCGCGGCGCCGCGAGGCTGGAAATCGTACGGGAGCACCGGCTCCGGCTCACCAGATGCTTTATCCGGCCACGCGGCTACAGCCGAGCCGCCGACCGGCTGACGCAACCGGGCACCGTGGTGATCCTGGACGGGCTGCCGGGGTCGGGCCGACGCGCGGCGGCGACGATGCTGCTGGAGGAGACATCGGTACCCGGCGGCCGGATCGAGGAACTGCCGGTGAACCGGGAGGAAGGCGTCCCGGACCCGTCGCCCGACGACCGCTACCTGCTGGACCTCTCCCGTGTGGGCGACGGCGACTACCCGGCTGCGCAGCGGACCCTCATGCTGTACCGGTCGATCGTCGAGAAATGCGGTGCGCGCATGGTCGCCGTGGCTCCGGCCGGTCTGGAATGGATGCTCGACGCGGACCTCGCTCCGCTGGCCGTGGGCCTCGGACGACCACGTGGACGGGCCGTCCTCAGCAGGCATCTGCGGGTGCGGGGCGTGCGGTTCGCGTACGAGCACCTGGCCACCGATGAGCTGACCCACCTGTTCGCCGCGGCCCCGATGAGGGAGCTCGACCGCTTGGCGGAACTGGTGGTCCAGGCACGGGACAGTGCCCGGTACGGTACGGACTTCGCGGACTGGCGGAACGAGGCGGTGGCTGCTGCGACCAACTGGTCGCAGCAGGTCGCAGGGCAGCTGCGGGAGCACTCCGGGGGCCGGGAGCGTGCTCTGCTGCTCGCTGCCGCCATGACGCACGGCGCGGCGGCGGACACGGTTCTGGGCGCCGCGCACAGCCTCCTGGAAGTGCTGCGGTACCCGAAGGACGAGACGCCGAGATTGGTGCAGGAAGGACTCGGCGAACAGTTCGAGAAGCTCTCCCTGGTCCGGGAGGACGACGGCCGTGTGAGATTTGCCAGACTCGCTTATGACAGCGCGGTCAGAAGGCACTTCTGGGAGAACTTTCCCGAACTCCGCCGGGGTTTCCGGGACTGGGTCATGCAGTGCATGGCACTCCCCGAACTAGGCTCGGAGGACCGGGCGCGGCTCGCCGACCGATTCGCGGAGCAGGCGCTCTCGGTCGGCAGGGCGGATGACCTGTACCTGCTCATCGAGAAATGGACAGATCCTTCCGCAGGGGGGCGGCTGCGCGCCGAGGCCGCTGCGGTACTCGAACTGGGTCTCAGCCACGAGCAGTACGGTTCACGGTTCCGTTCCCGTGTCTACCAATGGGTGACAGCATCGCGGCTCCCACCGGATCTCGCCCGTGTGCTGACGGACGTCTGCCGCCATGTCATAGCGGTCACCCACCCCGAACAGGCCATGGTCAGACTCCGCCATCTCGCGCTGAGACGGGACAACCCCGAGGTCACCGCGCTGGCAGCCCGTACAGCTCTGCTGAAACTGGCCCGGGGCAACCGTCGGATGTACACACGGTTGGTGCACCCCCTCCTCCAGAAGGCGAGGTCGGACGAGCGGTGCATGGACGTACTTGTGGCTCTGCTGGACCCGTCCGGAATGGGCATCGCCCCTCCCTGGCAGGAGTTCGCGCTGGCCTGGCGGACCGTCATGGCAGGCCGGCCACCGGCCGTCTGGACCCCAGCCGTACGGAGATGGCTCACCTTGGTCGCGCGACGGCAGGCGAGTGACCAGGTTCTCACCGCGCTACTGCTCGCCGCTTCGGGCGACCGGGCTCTGCTGGACCAGCTCTATGTGACGACCTGCGACTGGTCCGACGAGCGGCCTGCCGAAGCCGGGCAGCAGACGCTGGGCGAGAGCGGGACGCACACGGCCGACAGGTTCTGCCGTGAAATCGACCTCGCACAAGGAATCGGGAGCGCCCCGTCCGGTCCGGGCGCACGAGTGACCAGGGATAGCACATGAATGTCCATCACCTCACACGCCTTGTGTCCGCCGTCATCATTGCCGCCGTGCTGATCGTGGGGGCTGTGCTCGACTGGCCGAACTGGTTGTGGTTCCTGCTGCCGACGCTCGGTGCCGGCGCTTTTCTGGCCGACATGGTCGTGCCGCGTTCGGGGGGTGCCCATGCCAGGCATGCTGCCGAGCCAGACGAAGCCGCACCGGAACCTCCGGCCGAGCTCCCCTACCAGGAGACATACGTGGTGGTGGTGCCGGTCGAGAGCACCGTGGCGGACTGCCCGTTTCTCTTCTCCGCGACGGTTTCGTGGCGGCTTGTCGAAGGGAGTACTGCTTCGACGCACGGGAACCCGGCCGCTCTGGCCGCGACATCCGTACTGCAGCGCGTGCGGAGAATGACATCGGCGGAACACCCCAGTCGGTGCGCCTTTCTGGAGCGTGAGCTGGAGGGTTTCCTGGGTGCACCGATGCCTGACTACGCGGGGCTGGTGTCCGCGTTCGCCACGGACATCAGACTCGTCCTGCGGCAGAGGGACCAGGAACATCTGGAGGAACTGGACGGACTACGCAAAGCCATGGATACGTGGGAGAGCCGCCGGCAGCACGAGCGGAGTCTCCGCGAGTACCTCGGCGAGGACGTCCTGCAGAGTCCCGGCAGCGCGGTGGTGTGGTGGATGGCCCGGCACGATGACCAGATCGAGCGCGCGGTGGAGATGATCGCCCCCCTCACGGTTCTGTCCGCCGCAGCCAACGACGAGGAGATCCCAGAGGCGTACCGCGATCTGTTCAGGGCGCGCGAGAGCATGGCCGGGGAGGAGCCTAGTGGCGGGTTCGACCACCCGGAGCCGATCGGCGAGGAGGCTCCGCCGCCCAGCTGGCCCGGCCAGGGGAGGGCGGGGCACCAGCCACCGATCGATACCCTCTCCGTCCTGCTGGACGAGATGGGGCTCGCCGAGGGAACGACCGAGCGTGCGGTGTTCCTGTACCGCCTCGCTGGGATCTCCGACGCGGCAGGCCGGCCGGAGGCCGCGGAGAACATCCGCATGAACCTGCGCGGGGCAGGCCAGGACGGCGGGCACACCTCTGCCGGTTCGTTCGAGGACAGCGGAGAGGAGCCGCCGCCGACTGCCGGTAGCGGTTACCCGCCACCTTCGGACACCGGCCACCGGTCCGACCGAGTGCAACCGCCGCGTACCGGTGGCTGGCAGGTCACGCCCGAGGGCCTGGTGTCCGAAGCCGGTGAGCCCACCTGGCCGGGTCCTGGGGGCGCGGTGCAGGACGGTCCCGGCCGGGATCGAGAAGGAGGCGAGTGGTGAGCGTGTCGCCTGCCTCCGATGTCTTCACCCGTATCTGTGCATCCGTCGAGGAGCAGTACGTCGGCACGGTGCGGGTGTGCGGGCCCGCAGGTGCGGGCACCGCGTCGTGCGGGAACGGAGAACTTCTTTCGCTGGACGACCTCAGGTCCCGGGCCTGTAGTGGCGAATCCGGTCATCCTGAACGAACTGCCGTTTGGCGTCACATCGCGTGCCACCTCCGTGAGGAGTCCTCGGCCGGGAACGAACGGAACTGGATGCTGATCGCCGTGTGGCTGCTCGCACCTCGATTGCGTGGAGCGGCGCACTCGATCGCCCGCCGGACGGGAGCCGAGCGGGCCGATGTCGGCTCCGCACTGCTGCAAGGAGCGCTGGAAGGCGCACGGGTCATCAAGGGAGATGCTGCGGCGGATGTCGAGCAGCACCTGATGGACGCGGCGTTCGTCGCCGGATGGCGGACCGGACGACGTGGTCCGAAGGAGACCCCGGTAGGGGAATGGGACATGGTGCGGGAAGAGGGCGTGCCCCAACCCATGACCAGGACACCCAGCGGCATCGTATCCGTTGACCTGATGTCCAGGACCCTCGCCCAACAGGCGCAGGGCGAACGCCTGGGCGCGCTGGCACATCGCCTGGGTCTTGTGGCGCATGTGCGACAGGTGCGGCGGACCAGCCGGTCCCGGCCACTACGGCCACGTGGCGGGGGCCATCGCGCGCTGAGCGAACAGCCCACCCTGTTCGAGATGTGGGGGCCTGCTCATGAAGCGTCATCGTGATGAGTCCGTGCCTTTCTCGGCAGTGTTCGGTCTCCCCGCGGAGGTCGGGCTGCGGACTGCTGCGGATGCGTTGGACCTGGGCCTGACCACTGCGTACAAACAAGCAAGACGCGGTGACTTCCCCTGCCCGCTGCGAAAGATCGGGCGGACGTACGTGGTGCGGATGCCGGATCTGATGCGTGCACTGGGCATCCAGGATGTGCGGGTGCACCATGACGACTTCGAGGCAGGGGCACGGTTCGCCGACGGGAAGACCGACACCTGACGTGTAAGAAAGGACGAGTCCCTGGAACGGGGCGGCTACAACACGCTCTCCACATGTTCGTACGGCCGTCCGGAGAGGGCCGTGTACATCCTGACCTGCGGTGGCGTGTTCGGTCCAGATCTGTCCGAACAGTCTCGGACTGAGGTGAACGAGACCAGGACCGAGAACAGCCAGTCCCGGCTGCCGGTGATCACTGCGAGACGATCGGAGCCGGTCAGGTGAGTGAGGACTCCCGGCTTTGGAGTGCTTGTCCCGCGAGGGCGGCGATGTGTCCGACATGCTCTCGCAGCCGGGCAAGCTCCGTGGTCTGCTGCCGGCCTGCCAGGATCTCTGACAGGGCGGTGGCGACGGTTTCCTGGTGGTCGCCGGTGCCCAGGACCTGGGCGGCCCGGCGGAGCAGATGGGCATCCACGCTGACCGAGACCGAGTGGCGCGACTCAGGCACGGACGGGGCGGTGGATTCAGGGGCCCGCCTGGCCTTGCGGTGGGGTGCGGATGGTGCCGGAACAGGTGTGGGTTCCGCAGCCGGCGGGGATTCGGGTGCAATGGTGTCGGGGCTGCCGAGCACCGTGACCACCGGCTTTCGATAGCAGAAGCTTCGGCCCGTCTTGGTCGTGTGGACGACGAGCTCGATGGTGAGGTCGCAGACGGCCGGGCCGTCGACCCGTTCCAGCGCGTCCGTCAGGTCGGAGAGCTGTACGGCCAGATGCCACGAGCCCGTCATGAAGCGGAACGTGCCGAGCATGGGTGCCGCTGCGATCCGGAAGGTGATGTCGGTGGACGGCGTCGGTCCGCGGCCATTCCTGGCCGCCAGCTTTCTGTCCTCAAGCAACGGAGGACAGCCGCAGGGCCGGCCCTTCATCCTCTGCCGGTGACAGGAACTCCACGCCGTCGCACTCGTGGATGATGCCCGTACTGCCCCGGAGGACCATATGGGCCGCCACCGCGTCAGGCCCGTCCAGGAGAACGCGTACGCTCTCGCGGCTCGTCAGCACTTCGTAGGCAAGGCCGGCTCCTCCTGTCCCTTCGTTCGGTCGAGGTTCGCCACCCAGGAAGCCGGCGACACGGGCAGCTGCATCGGCATCGTCGGTGGTGACACGCCAGGCATGCAAGGCCTGGGGCAGTCCCTCGGACAAACGCCCTGTGTGGAAGCGTCCGGCTAGGGCGGCTGTGCTCTGCGTCATTCGCTACCTTCGGTGGAGGGGACGACAGCTGGTCTTCGCCATGTCCCGATGACACGGTGTACGCGACCTGCTAAAAGACGGTGCTCCCCATGGTGCTCAGCCCGACAGCTTCGTTCAGCCGGTTCCAGCCCAAGGGGCATCGCTGTCGCCGGCAGAGGGTGGCTGCCGGACACAGCCGGCACCGACTCGGCGGACGGGTCCCGTCAAAGCTCGGATTCGGGTCGTTTACGACCCTCTCCCGGGCCGCCCGGCCTAGGGTGGTCTTCAGGCATGAGCCCGTGACCACAGCGTGGAGGAGCCGATCATGAGTACTGCCCCGAATCTGCCGCTCCCGCCGCGCAGACCCGAAGAGCCCCGTCCCCAACCCCATCCGCTACGGACGATCCGGGAGATCCGGGAGTCTCTGCCCGAGCATCAGCTCGGTCACTTCGATGCCGAGCTGGCCGATACCGACATCGATGCCTTGCCCGACATGCTCCACCGCTGGGCGACGCTGGGCAGCGACGGATTCCTTGAGCGGCTTACGGCGGTCCCGTTCGAGGGTCTGGAGTTCGGGCAGCGGCCCTACGACGATGCGGCGGACGGCGAGTGATCTATCTGCTCGACACCAATGTGGTCGCCGAGATCACCACCCGGCCGAAGCCCGCCCCGGCCGTCGTCGCATGGGCTCGATCGGTTCCGTCTCCTGCCCTCCACCTGAGCGTCATCACGGTTGCAGAGATCGAAGCCGGCATTGAGGGAACACCTGATCCGGTGCGGCGTACGGTTTTCGAGCGGGCGCTCATGGACATCCGCGATCAGTACCGTGACCGGATCGCCGCCGTCGGCGAGCGGGAGGCGCTCGCCTATCTCGCTCTTCACCGGAGGCTCAAGAGTGCCGGAACCAGCATCGATCCACCCGATGCGCTGATCGCTGCCACCGCCCTGGCGAACGGCTGGACGCTGGTGAGCCGCAACATCAAGCATCTGGCGCGATCAGGTGCGCTCCTGCTGAACCCTTGGGAGTACGAGGGATAGACCATCGAAGCCGGAACGTAGGGAAATATCTGATTGTGGGGCAAATGGGCGAGACTCGGGCGGGGGCCACGGAACGCAGAAGACTCCGGCCGGTTTCCCGGTCGGGGCCTTCAGGTACCCGGAGTGTCCCGGCCGTGCCGGGCAACGCGAAGAGCCCCACCGCAAGCGGTGGGGCTCTTCAACGTATTGCCCGGTGAGAGCAATGGCGGAGGATACGAGATTCGAACTCGTGAGGGGTTGCCCCCAACACGCTTTCCAAGCGTGCGCCCTAGGCCACTAGGCGAATCCTCCGCCGCAAACAATACAAGACGTTGAGGGGTGCTCGCGAACGTGATCGTCCTCCGGTGCTCCGGGCGGGGTCCGGCTCGATTCCCGGGGGGTACATCCGCTAGGGTGGGGCCCAGCCCCTCACGTGGCGCTATCTCACCCAACTCCCCCAGGGCCGGAAGGCAGCAAGGGTAAGTGGGCTCTGGCGGGTGCGTGGGGGGCGCTTTGCGTTCCGGGGCGGGTCCGGTCGCGGCCGATGGGCCGCTGTTGTCGGTGGGCCCGGATAACCTCGTATACGTGTCGTCCCTTGCGCTGTACCGCCGCTACCGCCCCGAGTCGTTCGCCGAGGTCATCGGTCAGGAGCATGTCACTGCACCGCTGATGCAGGCCCTGCGGAACAACCGGGTCAATCACGCGTACCTGTTCAGCGGGCCGCGAGGGTGCGGCAAGACCACCAGCGCGCGGATCCTCGCCCGCTGCCTGAACTGCGAACAGGGACCCACCCCGACCCCCTGCGGGGAGTGCCAGTCCTGCCGGGACCTGGCGCGCAACGGTCCCGGGTCCATCGACGTCATCGAGATCGACGCCGCCTCGCACGGTGGTGTGGACGACGCCCGTGACCTGCGGGAGAAGGCGTTCTTCGGCCCGGCCGCCAGCCGCTACAAGATCTACATCATCGACGAGGCCCACATGGTCACCTCGGCGGGCTTCAACGCCCTGCTGAAGGTGGTCGAGGAGCCGCCGGAGCACCTCAAGTTCATCTTCGCCACGACCGAACCGGAGAAGGTGATCGGGACCATCCGGTCCCGGACGCACCACTACCCCTTCCGTCTGGTGCCGCCCGGGACCCTGCGGGAGTACCTGGGCGAGGTCTGCGGCCGGGAGGGCGCCCTGGTCGAGGACGGCGTGCTGCCGCTCGTCGTCCGCGCGGGCGCCGGTTCCGTGCGCGACTCGATGTCCGTCATGGACCAGCTGCTCGCCGGCGCCGCCGACGACGGTGTGACGTACGCCATGGCCACCTCGCTGCTCGGGTACACGGACGGGTCGCTGCTCGACTCGGTGGTCGACGCCTTCGCCGCCGGGGACGGGGCCGCCGCGTTCGAGGTCGTGGACCGGGTGGTGGAGGGCGGGAACGACCCGCGCCGGTTCGTCGCCGACCTGCTGGAGCGGCTGCGCGACCTGGTGATCCTGGCCGCCGTGCCCGATGCCGGGGAGAAGGGGCTGATCGACGCCCCCGCCGATCTCGTGGAGCGGATGCAGGCCCAGGCGTCGGTGTTCGGGGCCGCCGAGCTGTCGCGCGCCGCCGACCTGGTCAACACCGGGCTCACCGAGATGCGGGGCGCGACCTCGCCCCGGCTCCAGCTGGAGCTGATCTGTGCCCGCGTGCTGCTGCCCGCCGCCTTCGACGACGAGCGGTCCTTCCAGGCCCGGCTCGACCGGCTGGAGCGGAGCGGGCCGCCCGTGTTCCCCTCCGGGCCGGGCGCCGCGCCCGCGATGGGGTACGTGGCCGGGCCCGAGGCCCATGCCATGGCCCCCGCCGGTCCCGGTGGCGGAGCCGTCGCCGCGCGTGCCGCCGTACGTCCTCCCGAGCCCGTGCGTCCTCCCGAGCCCGTACGGGCCCCTGTGCCGGAGCCGGAGGCCGTGGGCGCGCCGCCCGCACCGGCGCCCGTCCCCGCACCGGCGCCGACTCCCACCCCCGCACCCGTGGCCCCACAGGCCCCGGCGGCGGCTCCCGCGCCCGGTGCCTGGCCCGGGGCCGCGCAGCCCGGGGCCTGGCCCAGCGCGGTCGCGCCCGGACAGGGCGCTCCGGCCGCCGCCCCGGCGCCCGCCGCCCCGGCCCCTCAGGCCCCCGCACCCGCCGCACCGCCCGTCGCCTCACCCGGCATGGCCGCCGGGGCCGGGCAGGTCCAGGCGATGTGGCCCGGCGTCCTGGAGGCCGTCAAGAACCGCCGCCGCTTCACCTGGATCCTGCTCAGCCAGAACGCCCAGGTCGCCGGTTTCGACGGAACCACCCTCCAGCTCGGCTTCCCCAACGCCGGAGCCCGCGACAACTTCGCGAGCAGCGGCAGCGAGGAGGTGCTCAAGGCGGTCCTGGCCGAGCAGTTCCAGGTCAACTGGAAGATCGACGCCGTCGTGGGCGGCGCGGGCCCCACGCCCGTGACGAGCGCGTACGCGGCCCCGTCGGCCGCCCCCGCCTACAGCCCGTCCCCGGCCGCCCCGGCCCCCGCCCGGCAGCAGCCGGACCGTCCCCGGCAGGCCGCTCCCGCGCCGCAGCCCTCCGTACCGCAGGCACCCCCGCAGCCGCCGCCCGTCGCCCCCGAGGACGACGTGCCGGAGGCGGACGATCCGGACCTGGTGGACAGCGCCCTGACCGGACACGAGCTCATCGTGCGCGAGCTGGGAGCGACCGTTGTGGAGGAATATACGAATGAGTAGCCCCGCCTGATTGGGTGGCCGCACGAAGCGGCCTTGGCGTCGCGGGCTACGCTGAGCGGCGTGAAGGTCCTCGTCATCGGCGGCGGCGCCCGCGAACATGCCCTGTGCCGCTCTCTGTCCCTCGACCCCGACGTCTCCGCGCTCTACTGCGCTCCCGGCAACGCCGGCATCGCCGAGGTGGCGGAGGTGCGGCCCGTCGACGCCCTCGACGGCGACGCCGTCGCCCGTCTCGCCACCGAACTCGGTGTCGGCCTCGTCGTCGTCGGCCCGGAGGCGCCCCTGGTCGCCGGGGTCGCCGACCGCGTCCGCGCCGCCGGCGTCCCCGTCTTCGGCCCGTCCGCCGAGGCGGCCCGGCTGGAGGGCTCCAAGGCGTTCGCCAAGGAAGTCATGGCCGCCGCCGGGGTACCGACCGCGCGCAGCTACGTGTGCACCACCCCGGAAGAGGTCGACGCGGCCCTCGACGCCTTCCACGGCGCCCCCTACGTCGTCAAGGACGACGGCCTCGCGGCCGGCAAGGGCGTCGTGGTCACCGAGGACCGGGACGCCGCCCGCGCGCACGCGCTCGGCTGCGACCGCGTCGTCATCGAGGAGTACCTCGACGGCCCGGAGGTCTCCCTCTTCGCCATCACCGACGGCGTCACCGTGCTGCCGCTCCAGCCCGCGCAGGACTTCAAGCGCGCCCTCGACGGCGACGAGGGCCCCAACACCGGCGGCATGGGCGCTTACTCCCCGCTGCCCTGGGCCGCCCCGAAACTGGTCGACGAGGTCATGGAGAGCGTGCTCCAGCCCACCGTCGACGAGCTGCGCCACCGCGGCACCCCCTTCTCCGGGCTGCTCTACGCGGGCCTGGCCCTCACCGGCCGCGGGGTCCGGGTCATCGAGTTCAACGCCCGCTTCGGCGACCCCGAGACCCAGGTGGTCCTGGCGCGCCTGCGCACCCCGCTCGCGAGCGTGCTGCTGAACGCCGCCAACGGCACCCTGGCCGCCGAGCCCCCGCTGAACTGGCACGAGGACGCGGCCGTCACCGTCGTCATCGCCTCGCACAACTACCCGGGGGACCCGCGCACCGGCGACCCGATCGAGGGCCTGGCCGAGGTGGCCGCCGAGGACGGCCCCGACACGTACGTCCTGCACGCCGGGACCCGGCGCGAGGGCGACGCGGTCGTCAGCGCGGGCGGACGGGTGCTGTCCGTGACGGCGACCGGTTCCGATCTGGCACAGGCCCGGGAGAAGGCGTATAAGGCGGTCGCGCGGATTCGGCTGGACGGCGCGCAGCACCGCACGGACATCGCCGCCGAGGCCGCCGCGCACCGCTGACCGGGCCCCCGCCCGCCCCGCCCTCCCCGGCCGTCCCCACGGTCCCCGCCCGGTCCGTCCCCCTCCGCTCCCCCGCCCCGCCCGGCCGACCTGCCGGGCGGGGCGGCCACGGGCCCGGTGCGCACGATGCGCGCACGGGTCCGCGCGTGCGAGTGCATCCGGCCGTGTTCGAACGCACCCACCTTTGCCCAAAGCCATTCCATCGGGTGATCGTCGGTTGGTATGCCTGACGTTCGGGCACGCCCCAACTAGGGTGCGGCGCAAGCGTTCCGGCACTTGGCCCACCGGCATTGCGATGTCGGTGACGGGTGTCACAGTGGGGGAGTGAGCAACGCCGCCGCAGGGCAGAGGGGGTGAGGTCCGGCCGTGTCCGGAACCGGTTCGACCGTGGAAGTGGGCGCGCCGTCCGCGCGTTCCCGGGCCCTGGCCGTGCTGCGCGTGCGCAGTACCGCCCTGGCGCTCGTCCTGACACCCGCCGCCCTGGCGGTGGTGCTGGTGGCCGCCCGGACGACGGGCCGGCTGGCCGGTGAGCCCTGGCGGGCCGTGATCCTCGTGGTCTGCGCGGCCGCCGGGCTGGTGCTGCTGGCCGGCGGAGTCCTCGCCGCCGTGGTGCTGCGGGCCAGACCCGCCGTGACGCCGACGGTGGCGCTCTCCGAGGCCGCCGCCCCCGACCTCTACCGGCTGGTGCGGGACCTGGCGGACCGCATGGACGTGCCGCCGCCCTCCGCGATAGCCCTGACGCCCGACTGCGACAGCTGGCTGGAGGACCGGACCCACCCGGCACACCGCCGGGCCGCCGTCTCCCCCGGCCCGGAGTCCCGGCCGGGGGCCGCCCCCGTCCTGGTGATCGGCTCGCCGTTCCTGTGGTGGATGCGGGTCGCGGAGCTCCGCGCGGTCCTCGCGCCGGTCGTCGCCGGCACGGGCCCCTCCGCACACCCGGACATAGCCGACGCGCGCCGCTTCGTCCGGGGGCTGGACGCCGCCGTCGACGTGGGCGCCGGGCCCGGCCTCGGCTGGATCGCCCGCCCCGCGCGGCTGCTGCTGCGGCTGTGCCGGGTGGACGCCGCCGAGATGGAGCGCGGGGTCGCCGCCGCCGCCTCGGAGCGTGCACAGGGTGTGGACTACGGGCTGCGCATCGTCGCCCAGGAACAGGTCGGCCTCGCCTACGCGGGCTGGGACCGGCTGCTGACCCGGGTCGCGCTGCCCGCCTGGCGGATGGGCCGCTGGCCCGCGCACCTCGACGCGGGGGTGGTCTCCGCGCTGACCGAGCTGTCCCGGCGGGACCGGCTGGCCGAGGGGTTCGCCTCCCGGCTGGGCGAACGCCCCGCCTGTGACCTGCTGGAACAGCCCGGAGCGGTGGACGAGGCCGCCTCGCTGCTGGCCGCGCGGCTCTTCCACGGAGGCCCGGCCGAGTGCGGGCCGGACTGGTCCCCGGTGGAGTGGGCGGCCTACCCGGAGGAGGTCGTGGACCGCAAGTGGCGTACGGAGGCGGCCCGCCTGCACGCGGCGCTGGACGCCCTGGCCGTACCGGCGGCGCCGGCGCCCGGTCCCGCAGCGGGCACCGCACCGCCCGGAGCCACCGGAGCCACCGCGCAGGCCGGACGGACCGTGCCGGTCAGGGCCGGCGGACCGGACGCGGGGGCCGGGCCCCCGCCCGAGCGGGACCCCGGGCGGAGCCCGCACGGGCGCCCGCCCCCCGTACCGGCGCCCGCGGCGGACGGCTTCGCCGGGCCCACCCTGGAGCGGGTGCTGGCGCACCTCACGGACCCCACCGGTGAGGGCGCGGCCGGGGAGGCGCTGGCCGGGCGGCTCAGCGGGGACCTGGCCCGCGAGGAGCGGACGGCCTTCCCCGCCGCCGGGTCCGGGAAGGCGCGCGGCGCGGACGCGGTACCGCTCTTCCCGCTCCAGCCGCCGCGCAGCGCGCGGGACCTGCTGGCCGACCACGTGACGGCGATGGTGTGCTGCGCGGCCGTGGACTCGGCCGGGGCCGCGCCCGGACTGGACTGGCTCGACGGCCCGGTCCTGCTGGTCGGTGGCGCCCGCCGGTCGGATCTGGCGGCGCGCGTGCTCTGCCTGGTGGAGGACGGGGACCCCGAGCCCCTGCGGGACTGGCTCGCGGAGCTCGGCGTACGCCCGGAGAAGCCGGTCCGCCTGGTCTGACGGGCCCCGGCCCACCCGGCACGACGCCCCTGGCCGGGGTCCGGCCGGGGGCGGCCCCCGGCCGGGGGCGGCCCGGGCCCCGGCCTCCCCCTGCCCTGCCCGGCTGCTCCGCCTTGCTCTGCCCCCCGGACCACAAGGGCCCCACCTGCCCCACCTGCCCCACCCGGACCCCGCACCATCCCCCCACACTGTCCCCTCGCGCCGTCCCCCTACGGCGCACCCCGCCCCCCGGCCCGGAAGCACGGACGCCCCGGACCAGGGGAGTGGGGTTCCGGTCACGCCAATTCGCGACGAACGGTGACGGAGTGCGTGCGTTATGTGATGTGCTGGGACCGGTCGCGGCTGGATGTCCTGAAACAGCGCGCGAACCGGCGTGAAACAGGCGCGCTCGGGGGAGTGAGGGAGGGGAGCGGTATGGGTACGGACCAGATCCGTCGCTGGGAGTCAGGTGCGCTCGCGCACGCGGTGAACGACCCCTTCGGGCAGGGCCCCCTGCCCTGGTTCCGGGGCAGTGAGCTGTACTTCGACGACACCGGCCACGTCGTCCCCTGGTACGTGGACCCGGCCAGCGCCGCCGCGGGCACCGGCCGCGTTCCCCGCGCCCGCGGCACCGGCGGCCCCCGCACCGCCGACGACGTGCACCGCCAGATCAAGGGCTTCGCCTCCACCGACGCCGTGGCCCCCGGCGAGGCCATCGACTTCCACATCACCGTCGACCCGCCCCAGCAGTTCTCCGTCGACATCTACCGGATCGGCCACTACGGCGGCGACGGGGCCTCCAAGATCATCACCAGCCCCCGGCTCTCCGGCATCGTCCAGCCGCCCCCCCTCACCGCCGACCGCACCGTCTCGTGCCACCACTGGTGGCTCTCCTGGCGGCTCCAGGTCCCCTCGTACTGGAACCTCGGGGCGTACGTCGCCGTCCTCACCACCGTCGACGGCTACCGCTCCCACATCCCCTTCACGGTCCGCGACGACCAGCCCGCCGACCTGCTGCTCCTCCTCCCCGACGTCACCTGGCAGGCGTACAACCTCTACCCGGAGGACGGCCGGACCGGCGCCAGCCTCTACCACGCCTGGGACGAGCGGGGCCGGCTGCTGGGCGAGGAGGACGCGGCCGTCACCGTCTCCTTCGACCGCCCCTACGCCGGTGCGGGCCTGCCCCTGCACGTCGGCCACGCCTACGACTTCATCCGCTGGGCCGAGCGCTACGGCTACGACCTCGCCTACGCCGACACCCGCGACCTGCACGCCGGCCGCGTCGACCCCACCCGCTACCGGGGCCTGGTCTTCCCCGGCCACGACGAGTACTGGTCGGCCCCCATGCGCCGCACCGTCGAGCGCGCCCGGGAGCACGGCACCTCGCTCGTCTTCCTCTCCGCGAACACCATGTACTGGCAGGTGGAGCTGGCCCCCTCCGCCTCCGGGGTCGAGGACCGCCTCCTCACCTGCCGAAAACGCCGGGGCCCCGGCCGCTCCAGCCTGTGGCGCGAGGTCGACCGCCCCGAGCAGCAACTGCTCGGCATCCAGTACGCGGGCCAGGTCCCGGAGCCCGCGCCCCTGGTCGTGCGCAACGCCACGCACTGGCTCTGGGAGTCGACCGGCGCCGCCGAGAACGACGAACTGCCCGGCCTGGTCGCGGGCGAGGCCGACCGGTACTTCCCGCGCACCCAGCTCCCCGCGCACCAGGACCGCATCCTGCTCGCCCACTCGCCCTACCTCGACCCCGGGGGCCACCGCCGCCACCAGGAGACCTCGCTCTACCGGGCCCCCAGCGGCGCCCTGGTCTTCGCCTCGGGCACCTTCGCCTGGTCCCCGGCGCTCGACCGACCCGGCCACGTCGACGAACGGGTCCAGCGGGCCACGGCCAACCTCCTCGACCGGATCTGCAAGAGGGACTGACCTGCGGGACCGAGCTACGGGGCCGACCCGAGGGGCCGGGCGGCGGGGCACCGGGCGGTGCGCGTGGACCGGCGGGCCGGGCCGGACGCCCCCCATCGAGGAGACGACCCCCTGCCGGGGAGGCGGGGCCCGGTGCGCGAGAATCGGGGTGCGCCTCATACAGAACCACAGGGAGACCCCGTGTCCGGATTCGTCGAAAAGCCCGAGCCGGTGCAGGTGCCGGGCCTCGTCCACCTCCACACCGGCAAGGTGCGCGACCTCTACCGGGACCAGGACGGCAACCTCGTCATGGTCGCCAGCGACCGCATCTCCGCCTTCGACTGGGTCCTCCCCACCGGAATCCCGGACAAGGGCCGCGTCCTCACCCAGCTCTCCCTCTGGTGGTTCGACCAGCTCGCGGACCTCGTCCCGAACCACGTCCTCTCCACCGGGCTGCCCGCCGGAGCCCCCGCCGACTGGGCCGGCCGCACCCTGATCTGCCGCGGCCTCGACATGGTCCCGGTGGAGTGCGTGGCCCGCGGCTACCTCACCGGCTCCGGCCTCGCCGAGTACGAGCAGACCCGTACGGTCTGCGGGCTCGCGCTCCCCGAGGGGCTCGTCGACGGCTCCGAGCTGCCCGCGCCGATCTTCACCCCGGCCGCCAAGGCCGCGGTCGGCGAGCACGACGAGAACGTCTCCTACGAAGAGGTCGCGCGCACCACCGGCGCCGAGACCGCCGCGCTGCTGCGCCGGACCACGCTGGCCGTCTACGGCCGCGCCCGGGACATCGCCCGCGAGCGCGGGATCATCCTGGCGGACACCAAGTTCGAGTTCGGCTTCGACGCCCAGGACGGCACGCTGGTCGCCGCCGACGAGGTGCTGACCCCGGACTCCTCCCGCTTCTGGCCCGCGGACCGGTGGGAGCCGGGCCACGCCCAGCCCTCCTTCGACAAGCAGTTCGTCCGCGACTGGCTGACCTCGCCCGCCTCCGGCTGGGACCGCAAGGGCGAACTCCCGCCCCCCGCCCTGCCGCAGGAGATCGTCGACCGGACCCGCGCCAAGTACATCGAGGCGTACGAGCGGATCACCGGCCAGACCTGGAAGAGCTGGTCCTGACCCCCTGCCCCGGGCCCGGCCCCTGACCCCCGGCCACGGGCCTCCCGGCGCCGGGCCCGCACGACGAAGGCCCCGGTCCAGTGGACCGGGGCCTTCGCGCTCTGAGCGGACGACGAGACTCGAACTCGCGACATCCACCTTGGCAAGGTGGTGCTCTACCAACTGAGCTACGTCCGCATGCGCCGTGGCGCGGAGACCACTATACCCAACCCCGTTCCCGCGCGAGACGGACCGCGGTGTGCCGGTTCTCGGCCCCCAGCTTCGACGCCGCCGAGGACAAATAGTTCCGTACGGTCCCCTGGGACAGGGCGGCGCGCTCCGCGATCTCGGCGATGGGCGCTCCGTCCCCGGCGAGTTCCAGCACCTCCGCCTCGCGGGCGGTGAGCGGCGAGTCACCCGCGCTGATCGCGTCGGCCGCCAACTCCGGGTCCACGTAGCGGCCTCCGGCGTGCACGGTCCGGATCAGCTCGGCCAGCCGTTGCGCCGACACCGTCTTCGGCGCGAAGGCCCGTACCCCTGCCGCCAGGGCCCGTTTCAGGTGTCCGGGACGGCCGTGGCTCGTCACGATCATGGTTCTGCACTCCGGGAGTTCGGCCCGCAGGGATGTGGCCACGCTCACACCGTCCGCCCCCGGCATCTGGAGGTCCAGCACGGCCACGTCCGGCCGGTGCGCCCGGGCCATCGCGAGGGCCTCCGGGCCCGAGGCCGCCTCCGCGACGACCAGCAGGTCGTCCTCCAGGGCCAGCAGCGCGGCGAGCGCGCCCCGGATCAGGTGCTCGTCATCGGCCAGCAGTACACGTACGGGGCTCACGCCCGCACCTCCTTCACATCCGCCATGTCCACGGCCTTCCCGTTCGTGTTCCCGCCCGCACCGCCGCCCGCACCGCCGCCCGCACCGCCGTGCGCGTTCCCGTACGGCGCGGTGTCCGCCGCGTCCCGCTCCCCGGGGTCCGGGCTCTCGCGGAGCCGGTCCGCGGGGATCGCGGCCCGCACCCGGAACAGTCCGCCGGCCGCCGGTCCGGCCTCCAGGGTGCCGTCCAGGGCGGCCAGCCGCTCGCGCAGCCCGGCCAGCCCGGAGCCCGGCTTCCCGTCCCCCGCGGCGGGTGTCGCGGGTACCCCGTCGTTCTCCACCGTCAGGACCAGGCCGCCGCCGTCCCCGCCCCCGTCCGCCGCCAGCCGGATCACGCAGCGGCCCGGCTCCCCGTGCCGCAGCACGTTCGTGGTCGCCTCCCGTACGACCCAGCCGAGCGCCGACTGCACCGCCGGGGGCAGCGGGCGCCGTTCCCGCAGCTCCACCCGGCAGTCGATCCCGGCGGCGCTCAGCACCCCCCGCGCGCCCGCCAGCTCCACCGTGAGGTCCGCTTCCCGGTAGCCGCGCACCACGTCCCGCACCTCCCGCTGGGACTCCCGGGCGATCCGCTGGACCTCGATCATCTGGTCCACCGCCTCCGGGCGTTCGCGCCGGGCCAGCTGGACCGCCAGCTCGCTCTTGAGCGCGATCACCGCGAGGTTGCGGCCCATCACGTCGTGCAGGTCCCGGCCGAACCGCAGCCGTTCCTGGGCCACCGCCAGCTGGGCCTGGAGCTCGCGGGAGCGGTCCAGCTCCCGCACCGTGTTCAGCAGCCACGCCGAGAACCCGCAGGCCGCGCTGATGAACACGCTGGTCATCAGTACCCCGACCGCGTACCCGAGGGCTGTGCCGGTCGGCAGGTCCACGGCGAGCGCCGCCACCCCCGTGCCGCCCGCCGCGCTCAGGACGACGTACTGCATGTGCCGGACCCGCTTCAGGCAGAGCACCAGGGAGCCGACGGTGAAGCAGAGCATGCCCACGACCAGGGTGGGGGCCACCTCCGCGGTGCCCGTCGCCTCGGCCCGGTCCAGTACGAGGACGGTCAGACAGGCCGCGGCCGTCAGGACGGCCGTCGCCCCCGCGAGGCGTACCGGCCGCGCGCGCCGCGCCACCACCCAGTCCAGCGCCCGGGAGGAGAGCACCCCGACGAGAACGGAGTGCGCGCACACCATCAGCAGCAGGGAGAGCGGGACCAGCAGGGAGGAGCCGTCGGCCGCACTGGCCACTGCGGCCAGCCCGACCGAGAAGATCTCGATGACCACGAAGAAGTGGAACGACCAGCGGGTGTACAGCTCGACCTTCTCCGCGCTGCTGCGGTTCTTCCACCACCCGGTCAGCTTCGACATGGTTCCGTCCCCTGGATCGGCACTGCGTTGACGACAAGTCGATACATGATCCCGGGTCCCGCCGTCACCCCGGGCCGGGCCGGTCGGGGTTCCTGGAGACGTTACCGGCGCGGTTCCCAGCGGAACCACCGGCGGACGGCCCACACGGTGAGCGCGATCCAGGCCAGGGTGACGAGTGCGGGCGCCAGCAGGCTCCCGGCCTCCGCGCCGCCGAGCCAGCCGGCCCGCACCAGGGTCATCACACCGCTCAGCGGCAGCAGCTCGCACGCCCGGGCCAGGGGGCCGGGCAGGGCGTTGCCCGGCAGGAACAGTTCGGAGCCGAACGCGGTCAGCAGGAACAGCGGCATCGTGGTGAGCCCGGCGCTCTCCACATTGCGGGTGAAGGAGCTGGTCAGGGCCGACAGACCGGCCAGCAGCACGATCCCCGCGAGGACGGCGGCCACCAGCAGCGCCGGGTTGGCCGGCGCCTTCGCGTCCAGGGCGGCGGCCCCGGCCATCACGAGCACGGCGATCTGGCCGAGCGCGAGGACGGCGGAGGGCAGCGCGGCCCCGGCCAGGATCTCCAGGTCGTTCGCCTCGCCGGTGCGCAGCCGCTTGAGGACGAGTTCCTCGCGCCGGGCCACGTAGGCGGAGACCAGGTTCATGTACACGACGAGGATCAGCACCATCCCGATCCCGCCGGTCAGGGTGGCTTCGCCGATGCCCATCGCGTGCGGTCCCGCGCCCAGGGTCTCCGGGTCCAGGGTGGAGCGCAGGGTCATGACCATCAGCAGCGGCATCAGCAGGGCGATGCTCAGCGCGGCCCGGTTGCGGACCAGCAGGGTCAGTTCGGAGCGGCCCAGTGCGGCGAGCCGGCCGGGGTTCAGGGTCAGCGTGTTCATCGGGTGCCCGCCGTCTCGTCGGTGCGGTCCGCGCTGTGGCGGCGGTCCCGCGCTATGTCCAGGAACGCCTCTTCCAGGGAGGCGGAGCGGGCGTCGAGCCCGGTCAGAGGGGTGCCGGACTCCTCGGCCCAGCGGAGCAGCGCCGCCAGGTCGGCCTGGAGCCGTTCGGTACGGATCTCCACCCGCTGTCCGTCGGCCGCCGCGTGCAGGGCCAGCGGCAGCCGGCCGGCGGGGACCCCGGCCGGCAGGGTGAAGCGGATGCGCGAGGGCCGGGTGGCGGTCACCTCGGCCGGGGTGCCCGACAGGACGAGCTGTCCTTCGTGCAGGATCGCCAGCCGGTCGGCGAGTTCCTCGGCCTCCTCCAGGTAGTGCGTGGTCAGCAGCACCGTGGTGCCCTGGTCCCGCAGTTCCCGTACCAACGCCCAGGTGTCCCGGCGGCCTTCGGGGTCCATCCCGGTCGTCGGCTCGTCCAGGAACAGCACCTCGGGCCGTCCCAGCAGGGCCAGGGCCAGGTCCAGTCGGCGCCGTTCGCCGCCGGAGAGCTGCTTGACGCGGACGCCGGACCGCGCGGCCAGACCGACCAGGCCGAGCACCTCCGCCGCCGGGCGGGCCCCGGTGGTGACCCCGCTCCACATCCGTACGGTCTCGGTGACGGACAGGTCGGAGGGGAAGCCGCCCTCCTGGAGCATGACCCCGGTGCGCGGGCGGACCTCGGCCCGCCGCGTGTACGGGTCGAGGCCCAGGACGCGGACCTCGCCGCCGCTCGGCGCGGCCAGGCCCTCCAGCAGCTCGACGGTGGAGGTCTTGCCCGCGCCGTTGGTCCCGAGCAGGGCGAAGATCTCGCCCCGGGCCACGGAGAAGGAGACGCCGCGTACGGCCTCGAAGCCGCCCGAGTAGCTCCGTCGCAGGCCCTCGGCCCCGATCACTGTGTCAGTCATGGCTCAAGCCTCGGCCCGGTCCGGGCGGTCGGGCAGTGCGCGCTGTCATGAGCGCCGATGACATTTGTCATCGGGGAATCCCGTGTCACGGGGGAATGCGGGGAAACGACGAAGGCCCCGGTCCATTGGACCGGGGCCTTCGCACTCTGAGCGGACGACGAGACTCGAACTCGCGACATCCACCTTGGCAAGGTGGTGCTCTACCAACTGAGCTACGTCCGCAGACTCGCAACGGCGTGATCTCCAGAAGAGACCGCCGGGCGATGCGAGCATCACTCTACCTGATCCATCTCGATGGTCGGTAAAGCGTGCAGAGCGGGTGACAGGGATCGCACACTGCGCCTTCCCCCTGGAAGGAGGATGTTCTGCTACTGAACTACACCCGCACGACCTTCAGGGTTTCGGCTTTCGGCCTGGCCCCTCGGCGTGATCCACACACTAGCCGACACAGGGGGGTGGATGGCAAATCGACTGTCAGTGGGCCGCGTTGTACGCCTCGTAGATCCTCTTGGGGATGCGTCCGCGGGGCGGTACGTCGTGCTGGTTGGACCGGGCCCAGGCCCTGACGACCGCCGGGTCGGGGGCGATGGACGTGTGCTTGAAGGCCTTCCCCGAGCGGGACTGGCGGCGGCCGGCGGCCACGAACGGGGCCAGGCCCTTCCGGAGGTTCTTAGCGTTGGCCGCATTGAGGTCGATCTCGTACGACTTGCCGTCCAGGGAGAACACGACCGTTTCCGTCGCTTCTCCGCCATCGATGTCGTCGGAGAGCGTGACTACTACGCGCTGCGCCACGGATATCGGTCCCTTCGTGCGACACCGTCACAAGGTGACGTGCGGCGATGTCGACTGTGTGGATGTTCTCGGAGCAATGCATCTTTCCGCCGGAATCCCGGATGATTCCTTTGTACCGCGAATCTCATTGCATTGCGAAGCCCAGTTAATTGTCTCAGCGTGTCCCGCCGCAATCCCGGACGCGGATTTTTCTGCCGGATTTTGCGAAGGGTTGGTGCGGCGGAAACGGCCGGGCGATCGTGGGCCCACTGTATCTACCCGCGTAGAAATTTTCGCCGGGTACGCTGAGGGAACCGCCTTCGCACCAACCATCCAACGGGAGTGCCAGTGGCACGCGTCGTAGTCGACGTCATGCTCAAGCCGGAGATCCTCGACCCTCAGGGCCAGGCGGTGCAGCGTGCACTGCCGCGCCTGGGCTTCGAGGGGATCGCCGACGTCCGCCAGGGGAAGCGTTTCGAACTGGATGTGGAGGGACCGGTCGACGAGGCCGCCCTCGACCGCATCCACCAGATGGCCGAAACGTTCCTCGCCAACACCGTCATCGAGGACTTCACCGTGAAGGTCGAGGCCTGACGGTGACCACTCGCATCGGAGTCGTCACCTTCCCCGGGACGCTCGACGACCGTGACTCGCTGCGCGCCGTCCGCCTCGTGGGGGCCGAGCCGGTCTCGTTGTGGCACCGCGACAAGGACCTGCACCAGGTCGACGCGGTCGTCCTCGCGGGCGGTTTCTCCTACGGGGACTACCTGCGCGCCGGGGCCATCTCCCGCTTCTCGCCGGTGATGGAGACCGTCATCGAGCAGGCCAGGGCCGGTATGCCGGTCCTCGGCATCTGCAACGGCTTCCAGGTCCTCACCGAGGCCCACCTGCTGCCCGGGGCGATGCTCCGCAACAACCACCTGCACTTCGTCTGCCGCGACCAGAAGCTGCGGGTGGAGAACGCGGAGACCGCGTGGACCGGCGACTACACCGCCGGCCAGGAGATCTCCGTCCCGCTCAAGAACATGGACGGCCGGTACACCGCCGACGAGCGCACGCTCGACGAGCTGGAGGCCGAGGGCCGGGTGGCCTTCCGCTACCTGGACGGCAACCCGAACGGCTCGCTCCGTGACATCGCGGGCATCACCAACGCGGCGGGCAACGTCGTCGGTCTGATGCCCCACCCCGAGCACGCGGTGGAGCCGCTGATCGGGACGGGCCGCACCGACGGCCTCCCGTTCTTCACCTCGGTCCTGAAGAAGCTGGTCTCCGCATGAGTCCCTGTACCGGAACAGCCGAGGGAGCGACTGAGCGCCCCGCCCCGCGACTTCAGAACCACTGCGCGCGAAGGAGCGACCGAGCGTGACCCTCGACACCGTCAAGCACGCCACCGACACCCCGGACGCGGCGCAGCCCTGGAAGGAACTCGGCCTCAAGGAGGACGAGTACGCCCGTGTCCGGGAGATCCTCGGCCGCCGTCCCACCGGTGCCGAGCTCGCCATGTACTCGGTCATGTGGTCCGAGCACTGCTCGTACAAGAGCAGCAAGGTCCACCTGCGGCAGTTCGGCGAGAAGGCCCCCGAGAACGACGCGATGCTCGTCGGCATCGGCGAGAACGCGGGCGTCGTCGACGTCGGCCAGGGTTACGCGGTCACCTTCAAGGTCGAGTCGCACAACCACCCCTCGTACATCGAGCCCTACCAGGGCGCGGCCACCGGCATCGGCGGCATCGTCCGCGACATCCTGGCCATGGGCGCCCGCCCGGTCGCCGTCGTGGACCCGCTGCGCTTCGGCGCGGCCGACCACCCCGACACCAAGCGCGTGCTCCCCGGAGTCGTCGCGGGCATCGGCGGCTACGGCAACTGCCTGGGCCTGCCCAACATCGGCGGCGAGGTCGTCTTCGACGCCTGCTACCAGGGCAACCCGCTGGTCAACGCGGGCTGCATCGGTGTGATGAAGCACGAGGACATCCACCTCGCCCAGGCTTCCGGCCCCGGCAACAAGGTCGTCCTCTACGGGGCCCGCACCGGCGGCGACGGCATCGGCGGCGTCTCGGTCCTCGCCTCCGAGACCTTCGACGCCGCGTCCGACAGTGCCTCCGGCACGGGCAAGCCCAAGAAGCGCCCCGCGGTCCAGGTCGGCGACCCCTTCCAGGAGAAGCTCCTCATCGAGTGCACCCTGGAGATCTTCAAGGAGAAGCTGGTCGCGGGCATCCAGGACCTCGGCGGCGCCGGGCTCTCCTGCGCCACGAGCGAGCTGGCCTCCGCCGGTTCCGGCGGCATGCGGGTCGACCTCGACACCGTCCCGCTGCGCGACGCGACCCTCTCGCCCGAGGAGATCCTCATGAGCGAGTCGCAGGAGCGCATGTGCGCGATCGTGGAGCCGCAGCACATCGCGCGGTTCATGGAGATCTGCGAGAAGTGGGACGTCATCGCCACCGTCATCGGTGAGGTGACCGAGGGCGAGCGGCTGGAGATCTTCTGGCACGGCGAGCAGATCGTGGACGTGCCGCCGGGCACCGTCGCCCACGAGGGCCCGGTCTACGAGCGCCCGTACGCCCGCCCCGAGTGGCAGGACGCGCTCCAGGCCGACGACGCCAACAAGCTCCCGCGCCCGGCCACTTCGGCCGAGCTGCGCGCGCAGGTCCTCGCCCTGGTCTCCTCCCCGAACCAGGCGTCGAAGGCGTGGGTGACCGACCAGTACGACCGCTTCGTGCAGGGCAACACCGTGCTGTCGCAGCCGGAGGACGCGGGCATGGTCCGCATCGACGAGGAGACCAACCTCGGCGTCGCCATGGCCACCGACGGCAACGGCCGCTTCGCCAAGCTCGACCCGTACACGGGCGCGCAGCTCGCCCTGGCCGAGGCGTACCGCAACGTCGCCGCGACCGGGGCCAAGCCGCTGGCCGTCTCCGACTGCCTGAACTTCGGCTCGCCCGAGGACCCGGGCGTCATGTGGCAGTTCGCCGAGGCGTGCCGGGGGCTCGCGGACGGCTGTCTGGAGCTGGGCACCCCGGTGACCGGCGGCAACGTCTCGCTCTACAACCAGACCGGTGACACCGCGATCCACCCGACCCCGGTCGTGGCCGTCCTCGGTGTGATCGACGACGTGAACCGCCGGACGCCGATGGCGTTCGCGGAGGCCGGCCAGCTGCTGTACCTGCTGGGCGACACCGCCGAGGAGTTCGGCGGTTCGGCCTGGTCCCAGGTGGTCCACGACCACCTGGGCGGGCTGCCGCCCCGGGTGGACCTGGGCCGCGAGAAGCTGCTCGGCGAGATCCTGATCTCGGCGTCGCGCGACGGCATGATCGACGCCGCGCACGACCTGTCGGACGGCGGCCTGATCCAGGCGCTCACCGAGTCCTGCCTGCGCGGCGGGAACGGTGCCCGGATCGTGGTCCCCGAGGCGCTGGACGCCTTCACGTTCCTGTTCTCCGAGTCCGCGGGCCGGGCCGTCGTGGCCGTCCCGCGCAGCGAGGAGCTCCGGTTCACCGACATGTGCGGCGCGCGGGGCCTGCCCGCCACCCGCATCGGTGTGGTGGACGGCGAGGAGATCGAGATCCAGGGCGAGTTCACCCTCCCGCTGGCCGAGCTGCGCACGGCCCACGAGACGACGATCCCGGCCCTGCTGGCCTGATCACCGCTCCGGCCTGATCGCCGTTCCGGCCCGGTCATCGGGTCGGCCCGATCGCCGCTGTGCTCCGAGCCCCCGTCCGGTCCTCCGGGCGGGGGCCGGTGCGCTCGCGGGCCCGGTGACCGGTGGTCCGGTGGTCCGCGCGGTCGGGCCCGGCGCCGGACTCCCGTGCGGCGGCGCGGTGTTCACCGCCGGGGCTCCGCTCCGGGCGCGAGTAGGGTCGGGGCATGCCGTCCGTGAAGAGGAAACCGCGTACCTACGACCCCGCCAGGACGCGCGCTGCCGTCACCGCGCAGTTCGGGCACATCGCCGCGGCCGTGCCGGGGCTGACCCCCGGGCAGCTCGGCCGCAGCGCCGGGCTCGGGGAGTGGACCGTGGCCGATCTGGCCGCCCACATCGCGTGGGTCGCGGACTCCCTGGCCGGTGGCCTCGCCCGGCCGCCCGCCCCCGCCGCCACGCTCACGGCCGTCCAGTGGCCCTTCGTCACCGCCCCCCTCGCCGGGAGGATCGACGCCGCCGCCCGTGAGAGCCTGGGCGGCGCGCCGCTGCCCGAGCTGTACGAGCGGGCCGGTGCCCGGATGGCCGCCGCGCTGGCCGAGCACCCCGACGACCGGGTGCTGGACCTGTGGATCGGGCCGATGACCCTCGCCGACTTCCTGGTCACCCGGACCGTCGAACTGGTGGTCCACACCGACGACCTGAACCGGGCCGCCGGCCTGGACATCCCCGTGGAGCGGCAGGCGCTGGCCGCGTGCACCCGGCTGCTCGCCGACGCCCTGGCGCTCAAGGCGCCCGGTGGCGCGGTCGAGGTGCGCGTCCCGCCCTTCGCGGTGGTCCAGTGCGTCGAGGGCCCCCGCCACACCCGGGGCACCCCGCCGAACGTGGTCGAGACCGACCCGCTGACGTGGCTGCGGCTCGCGACGGGCCGTACGGGCTGGGCCGAGGCGGTGGCGGAGGCCCGGGTCAGGGCCAGTGGCGACCGGGCCGACCTGTCGTCGCTGCTCCCCGTGATGAGCTGAGGCCCCGCGGCCGGGCCGTCCGGCGCGCGGTCCGGACGGAACGGTCCGGACGGAACCGATTCCGGACCCGGTCCGTCCCAGGGACATGTCCACGCCTTCGCACCCCCGCCCCACGCCGGAGTTCGTCGCGGGCATCGCCCTCGCCCTCCTCGCCGCCCTCGTCGCCTGTGGTGTGCCGGCTCCGCGGCCCGCCACGCCCGGCCCGGGGACCACCGCGTCCCCGACCCCGGACCCGGACGCTCCGCTCGTCGTCACCTGGTGGAACGTCACGGCCCTGACCACCGGGGCCGCCGGGCCCTCCGTACCCGCCGAGGGCACCCGCGCGGCCCGGTTCACCCTCGCCGCCGACGGAGCCGCGAGCGGCACCCTCGGCTGCAACCGGTTCAACGCCAGGGCCACCGTGGACGGTTCCTCGGTCACCTTCGGGCCGCTGACCACCACCCGGATGGCCTGTCCGGGCCCGGCGGGCGAGGCCGAGCGGGCGCTGACCGGGCTGTTCGGCGCGGGCCCGCTCACCTGGGGCGTCCGGGGCCGGACCTTGACCCTCACCGCGCCCGACGGCACGGGCCTGAGCGCCGAGGCGTCCTCGTCGGTGGAATGACCCGCCCCGCCCCGCCCCGCCCCGGCCGGAGCGGAACAGCGGGCAGCGCGCACGGCACGAAAGGGCAGGTTCGTGCTTAAAGGTCTTAAAGCAGGAAATCAGAGATAAAGGAGGAAAAGCGCGTGTCGACGCGGAACGGCGACAGACGGCGCTCGTGACACGGGCCAGGTCCACGCGCCGGCGCGCGGCGAGGATGACGGCGTGGTCACCGACGGGCCGCCCGGTGCGGAAGCCTGTACGAATCCCCAGTCGGCTGTCAACCAGGGCATTCCGGATATCGAGGCGGTCACCCTCCGCAGGTGTTACCGGACTGTCCGCACTGTGACTTTTCCGCGACGTCCCCAATTCGGACCGGTGGTCGATCTCGCCTACACTCGGTGCCGTGCCTCGTGGTGATGGACGACTCAACCACGACCTGCTCCCCGGAGAGAAAGGCCCCCAGGACGCTTGCGGCGTCTTCGGTGTCTGGGCTCCGGGTGAAGAGGTCGCCAAGCTCACCTACTTCGGACTGTATGCACTGCAGCACCGCGGACAAGAGTCCGCGGGAATCGCTGTGAGCAACGGTTCCCAGATCCTCGTCTTCAAGGACATGGGCCTCGTTTCCCAGGTCTTCGACGAAACCTCTCTCGGCTCGCTCCAAGGTCATATCGCGGTCGGTCACGCCCGCTACTCGACCACCGGGGCCTCCGTCTGGGAGAACGCGCAACCCACTTTCCGCGCGACCGCCCACGGCTCGATCGCCCTGGGCCACAACGGCAACCTGGTGAACACCGCCGAGCTCGCCGAGATGGTCGCCGACCTCCCCCGTCAGGACGGTCGGGCCACGCAGGTGGCCGCCACCAACGACACCGACCTGGTCACGGCCCTGCTGGCCGGCCAGACGGACGACGACGGCAAACCCCTGACCATCGAGGAGTCGGCCGCCAAGGTCCTCCCCCAGGTCAAGGGAGCCTTCTCCCTGGTCTTCATGGACGAGGGAACCCTCTACACCGCCCGTGACCCGCAGGGCATCCGCCCGCTGGTCCTCGGCCGCCTGGAACGCGGCTGGGTGGTCGCGAGCGAGACCGCCGCCCTCGACATCTGCGGGGCCAGCTTCGTCCGCGAGGTCGAGCCGGGCGAGCTCATCGCGATCGACGAGAACGGCCTCCGCACCTCCCGGTTCGCGGAAGCAAAGCCCAAGGGCTGTGTCTTCGAGTACGTCTACCTGGCGCGCCCGGACACCGACATCGCCGGCCGGAACGTCTACCTCTCGCGTGTCGAGATGGGCAGGCGCCTGGCGAAGGAAGCCCCGGCCGAGGCCGATCTGGTGATAGCGACACCGGAGTCCGGCACGCCCGCCGCCGTCGGGTACGCCGAGGCCAGCGGGATTCCGTACGGCTCCGGCCTGGTCAAGAACGCCTATGTCGGCCGGACCTTCATCCAGCCCTCGCAGACGATCCGCCAGCTCGGCATCCGCCTGAAGCTCAACCCCCTCAAGGAAGTCATCCGGGGCAAGCGACTGGTCGTCGTGGACGACTCGATCGTTCGCGGCAACACCCAGCGCGCCCTGGTCAAAATGCTCCGCGAGGCCGGCGCGGCGGAGGTCCACATCCGGATCTCCTCACCGCCGGTGAAGTGGCCGTGCTTCTTCGGCATCGACTTCGCCACCCGGGCCGAGCTGATCGCCAACGGCATGACGGTCGACGAGATCGCCACCTCCCTGGGCGCGGACTCGCTCTCGTACATCTCGCTCGACTCGATGATCGAGGCGACCACCATCCAGAAGCCCGACCTCTGCCGTGCCTGCTTCGACGGCGAGTACCCGATGGAGCTGCCCGACCCGCAGCTCCTCGGCAAGCAGCTCCTGGAGACCGAGCTGGCCGGCGGCACGGACGCCGCCGACGCGCTCCGCCGCCCGTAACCCTGCGCTGTATCCGCAGCGACCGCAGTAACGACACGAAAGCTCTCTCCTGTCATGACAGAGAAGACCACCGGTGCCAGCTACGCAGCCGCGGGCGTCGACATCGAAGCGGGAGACCGCGCCGTCGAGCTGATGAAGGAGTGGGTGAAGAGGACACAGCGCCCCGAGGTCCTCGGTGGCCTCGGCGGTTTCGCCGGCCTCTTCGACGCCTCCGCCCTCAAGCGCTACGAGCGTCCGCTCCTCGCCTCGGCCACCGACGGGGTCGGCACCAAGGTGGACATCGCCCGCCGCCTGGGCGTCTACGACACCATCGGCCACGACCTGGTCGCGATGGTCATGGACGACATCGTCGTCTGCGGGGCCGAACCGCTCTTCATGACCGACTACATCTGCGTCGGCAAGGTTCACCCGGAGCGGGTCGCCGCCATCGTCAAGGGCATCGCCGAGGGCTGTGTCCTCGCCGGCTGCGCCCTGGTCGGCGGAGAGACGGCGGAGCACCCGGGCCTGCTGGGCCCGGACGACTTCGACGTGGCGGGCGCCGGGACCGGTGTGGTCGAGTACGACCGGCTGCTCGGCCCCGATCGCATCCGTACGGGTGATGCCATCATCGCGATGGCGTCGTCGGGCCTTCACTCGAACGGGTACTCGCTGGTCCGGCACGTGCTCTTCGACCGGGCCGCGATGGCCCTGGAGGACCACGTGGAGGAGCTCGGCCGGACCCTCGGGGAGGAACTCCTGGAGCCCACCAAGATCTACTCGCTGGACTGCCTGGCCCTCACCCGTACCACCGAGGTCCACGCCTTCTCGCACATCACCGGCGGCGGCTTGGCGGCCAACCTGGCCCGGGTGATCCCGGACCACCTGCACGCCACGGTCGACCGTTCGACCTGGGCCCCCGGCCCGGTCTTCGACCTGATCGGCAAGGCCGGTCAGGTGGAGCGGCTGGAGCTGGAGAAGACCCTGAACATGGGCGTCGGCATGATGGCCGTCGTTCCCGCCGGATCGGTGGACGCGGCCCTGACCACGCTCGCCGACCGGGGTCTGGACGCCTGGGTCGCCGGTGAGGTCACCGACCGCGGCGCACACACCGAGGGCGCGACCCTGACCGGCTCCTACGCGAGCTGAGCAGCACGGAAACCCGGCCCGGGGCAATGCCCTGGACCGGGTTTCTCGTTCTCGACGTGTGGTGCGTGCCGACGTTGTACGACGTCAAGCGCCGCGGCGCTGTGCCGACGGACCGGACTCTTCGTCCTCGTCGTCGTCATCGCCGTTGTACAGAGCCGCGTACTTGGCGTACGGGTCGTCGTCGTCATCCTGATCGTCATCGACCTCGACCGGCTCGCTGACAGGCAGCGGCTCCGTCGGCGATGCGCCCAGCTCATTGGCCAGACGCGAGAGGTCAGTCCCGCCGCTGTTGTACTTCAGCTGGCGGGCGACCTTTGTCTGCTTGGCCTTGGCCCGGCCGCGCCCCATGGCTCGACCCCCTCGGTGACGGGGCTCGACGGCCCCAGAGTCTGACACGCGTTCATGGTTCGGAGCGGGCTCTCCGTGGAGAGACCGTCCGTAGGGGTTTAACGGTACCTGCTTCCGCGGCCGTACGGTACGCCGCCCGCATGACGCGCCCCGGTGCAGTACCAGCGAAGCGCCCCGTCCTCGCTGGTCAGCTGCGATTTTAACCCTTTCCTGGCGGGCGACCCGCCGAAGCGCAGTGAGTTCCGTCTCGCTGCGTCCCCGACGGGCGCGCCCGGGGCACCCGAAGGCGCCCGGGACATGACCTGGACCGGCCTTGGACCGGCCCTAGACCGCGCGTGCGGCGCGGGCGTCCGCCATCCGCTGCTCGGCGATCCGGTCGGCCGCCGCGGCCGGCGGAATCCCGTCCGCCTTCGCACGTGCGAATATCGCCAGGGTGGTGTCGAAGATCTTCGCGGCCTTCGCCTTGCACCGGTCGAAGTCGAAGCCGCGCAGTTCGTCGGCGACCTGGATCACGCCGCCCGCGTTCACCACGTAGTCCGGCGCGTAGAGGATGCCGCGGTCCGCGAGGTCCTTCTCCACGCCCTGGTGGGCGAGCTGGTTGTTGGCGGCGCCGCACACGACCGTGGCGGTCAGGGCGGGCACGGTGGCGTCGTTCAGGGCCCCGCCGAGGGCGCAGGGGGCGTAGACGTCCAGGCCGGGGACGCGGATCAGGGCGTCGGTGTCGGCGACCGCCGTCACCTTGCCCGGGTGCCGGTCCAGGACGCGGCGTACGGACTCCTCCCGGACGTCCGTGATCACGACCTGGGCGCCGTCCTCCAGCAGGTGCTCGACCAGGTGGTGACCGACCTTGCCGACGCCCGCCACGGCGACCTTGCGGCCCCGTAGCGTCGGGTCGCCCCACAGGTGCTGGGCGCTGGCGCGCATGCCCTGGAAGACGCCGAAGGCGGTGAGCACCGAGGAGTCGCCCGCGCCGCCGTTCTCGGGGGAGCGGCCGGTCGCCCAGCGGGTCTCGCGGGCCACGACGTCCATGTCCGCGACGTAGGTGCCGACGTCGCAGGCGGTGACGTAGCGACCGCCGAGGGACTCCACGAACCGGCCGTAGGCCAGCAGCAGTTCCTCGCTCTTGAGGCCGCCCTGCTCCCTGTCGGCGGGGTCGCCGATGATGACGGCCTTGCCGCCGCCGAGGTCGAGCCCGGCGAGGGCGTTCTTGTACGACATGCCGCGCGCGAGGTTCAGCGCGTCGAGGACGGCCTCCTCGTCGGAGGCGTAGGCGTGGAAGCGCGTGCCGCCCAGGGCGGGGCCCAGGGCGGTCGAGTGGATCGCGATGACGGCCTTCAGGCCGGTGGCACGGTCCTGGCACAGCACGACCTGCTCATGGCCTCCCTGTTCCGTACGGAACAGGGTGCGCAGGACGCCGTCGGTCATTTCGGTCACGGTGGTGACTCCCATGGGAGAGATGCGGCGGAATGACGCCCGCCCTGCGGGTGGGGGAGGGCGTGCTGGGAGCAGCGTAAGACCTGTGGGGCGCCCGGCCACCCCCTGTCCGGGGATCGAAACACTCCCGTGTCACGGCCCCCTCCCACCACCCGCCCCACCCCGAACGAACCGAAGCCGCACCCCCGTTCCTCCCCCGCCCTGCCCGGCCCTCGGGCGAGTGAACCGAAGGGGCGCGCCTGGGGAAGGGGGACGAGCGTTCTGAGCACGTACGGCCCCCTGAGTCAGGCTGCGAGCGCCCCGGAGGTGAACCGGGCCCTCCAGAGGGGGAGTACCTGGGCGTGAATGAATTCCGTGATTCCCGGCTTCCCCCGGCGCGTTCGGTGCCGGTCGTTCCGTACGCCTCCTACCTGCGGGTCTACGAGCCTCTGGCCGCCTTCGCGGAGCCTGAGCGCGCGTACTGGGCGGAGTACGCCCGGCGCGGGGCGGCGCCGACCGCGCAGGACGAACTGCGCCGGTCGCTGGCGGATCTGGTGCGGGTGCCCGTGGTGGTGGTGCCGGCCCGGGAGAGCGCGGACGCGTTCACGGCGGAGGTCGACGGGGCGCTGCTGGTCTGCCCGTGGCGGACCAGGCTCCGTGGCTGGCTGGCCCTTGAGGAGCTGGTGGAGTGGTTTCCGCTCCCGGTGCTGGACGCGGCGCTCCCGCCGGTGACGCGCCGCCGGGCGGCCGAGGAGTACGAGCGCTGGCGCGAGCGGAACCCGGACGCGCGCCCGTGGATTCGTACCGGCGTGTGGCAGGTCCCGCTGCGCTGGTTCGTGCTGGTGGCCGACGAGGAGCGGGAGTACCTGCCGGGTGAGCGGCTGCGTTACCGGACCCCGATGGTCCAGGCCCGTCGGCGCCTGGCGCGCGGCGTGCGGACCCTGCGCGAGGCGGAGGGGTACGGGATGCTCGCGGAGGGGCTGGCGGAGGTCGGGAGCTGGCTGGAGGAGTTCCATCCGCGCTCGATGGTCGAGCTGGACTACGGAGGGCTGCTCCACGCGCTCCCGGCGGACCGGCTGGCGGCCGATCACTCGGCCCGTGACCTGGCGGCGGGCATCGCGGCGTTGCGGGCCGGGGAGACCGGGAGGGCGACCGAGGTCTACGAGGAGCTGGCGGACCGTTGGAGGATGGTCCGAGAGAAGCTCTTCGCGAACTAGTGCGGCACCAGTCGGCCGGATGCTCCGTTCGGGGGACTGGTGGAGGGCGCCGGGCCGGGTGGGGCGGTGCGGGGCGGTCCCGGCCGAATGTACCGCCGTGTTCTTGTCCGATCGGCCATAAAGGGCTGATCAGGTGCTTGATCACCACATTTGGGACGTAGTGCCAGGACCTACGTCCCGATACGGGCCATTGGCCCAAGGGTGACGGACCGCACTAACTACACCCTTGCGCCCTTCCCCTACCCTCATGCCAAAATAGGACAAGGAGTCCGGGGAGGGTTCCTTCCGCCCAACTAAGTGCGGAATGCTCGGTATTGCGCTCTACGGGGGGTCTGACGACTCCTGATCGCTCTGTGACTGATCGTCACAGTGAGGTGACTGTCCGCTATGGGACGGTCCATCGGCTTCCGCCGCTGATGAACACCTCGGAGGGCAATTCCATCGGTTTGGCCGTCGAGGCTGGACGGATGGTGTAGTTGTAGTGCCGAGGACAAGCCGTTCGTCCTATAACCGACTCGGCCCGCGTATGTCCATTTCGGGCAACGCGGGCCAAGGTGCAGAATTTAGAGGAAAGAACCGAGATGGTTCGGTTCTCCCGAGGAGGCCGCTCATGACCGCTCGCACCCCTGATGCCGAGCCGCTGCTGACCCCGGCTGAGGTTGCCACGATGTTCCGCGTGGACCCGAAGACGGTCACCCGCTGGGCCAAGGCTGGCAAGCTCACGTCCATCCGCACCCTGGGTGGACACCGCCGTTACCGCGAGGCCGAGGTTCGCGCACTGCTCGCGGGAATTCCGCAGCAGCGCAGCGAGGGCTGAGACCCCGCAGCACCCCATTTTTGACGGGTCTATATCGGGTCCCCCAATCCGATGAAACCCACATAGCTTCATACGACCGGACCCGCCCCAACGGGTTCCTCAGTCGTGAGATCGCGCTGGACTCCGCCGGGTCCAGCGCGATTTTTTATGCCCTGGACGGGGTGGTGGCAGGCCGGCCGAGGGGTGCCGTCACGATGGGTGCCATTGCACATATTAAATCGAGCAAGCGTATGAGTGCGATAAAAGAGCAGGTCCCGAAAACTCGTCCGGTGACTCCTGTCACAGCTGATCCCTCTTGTCGATGCGGCAATGCACCCCGTAAAGGGACGTGCGGGACGTGTCTCGCAGAGCGCCCCACACGAGCGGACGCGGGCCGGGCGGACGCGGGCCGGGCGGACCCGGACCGTGCGGGCCCGGTGACCGCACCGGGTGGCTGTGGCCGCAGCCGGTGGCCAGGGCGGTGACGAAGGCGGGCGGCGAAGGCGGCGACGGCGTGTGCCCCGCAGGAAAGACGAGGCGGCCGGGGCGTTGCCGGGCCCGTACCCGCCCCGGACCCGCCTCGGCAACGCGTCAGGGCCCGCATCCCTTGCGGGATGCGGGCCCTGACGTTTCTGCGAACCTGACGGGACTTGAACCCGCGACCTCCACCTTGACAGGGTGGCGAGCTAACCAACTGCTCCACAGGTCCTTGATCGGCAGCCGATGACCTGGCTGCGAATCAGACTGTACAACAGCTCAGGGGGTGCAGTCGAACCCGATCACCCCCGGTCACGGGGCCGCGGCGTCCACCGCCTTCACGATCCGTTTGTCGGACACCGGGTACGCCGTCCCGAGAGCGTGGGCGAAGTAGCTGACCCGCAGCTCCTCGATCATCCAGCGGATCTCCGTCACCGCGGCCGGGACCGGCCGCCCCTTCGGGAGCTGTTCCAGCAGCCAGGCGTACTCGTCCCGCATCTCGTGGACCTTCTCCATGCGCGTCGTGTCGCGCTGGACGCCCGTGGGCATCTGCTGGAGCCGCCGGTCCACCGCCACCAGGTAGCGCATCAGGTCCGGCAGCCTGCGCAGCCCCGTCAGCGTCACGAACCCGGCCGGCACGAGCGCCGCGAGCTGCGTCCTGACGTCCTGGACGTTGGCCGCCAGCGCGAGACTGCCGGTGGTCTTCAGGCGGCGCTCGCACGCCTGCCAGGCGGCCAGGATCTGCTGGACCTGGCCCACCGTCCGCACGGTCGTGTCCACCAGGTCGGCCCGGACCGCCTCGTAGAGCGTGCGGAAGCCCGCCTCGTCCCAGGCGGGGCCGCCGTGGTCCGCGATCAGCCGGTCGGCCGCCGCGGTCGCGCAGTCGTCGAACAGGGCTTGGACGGAGCCGTGCGGGTTGCGCGAGAGGGCGAGCTTCTGCTGGTTGCCCAGATGGTCCGAGGCGAACTTCGCCGGGTTCACCGGGATGTTCAGCAGGACGAGCCGCCGGGTGCCCAGCCGCATCGCCTGCTGCTGCTCGGCCTCGGTGTCGAAGAGCCGTACGGAGACGCTCGTCCCCTCGTCCACCAGCGCCGGGTACGCCTTCACGGGCTGCCCCGCCCTCCGGGTCTCGAAGACCCGGGCCAGCGTGCCGATGGTCCAGTCGGTCAGCCCGGTCCGCTCCACCGACTCCCCGCCCGCCCGCTCGGCGGTGGCCGCCGCGGCCTGGGAGAGGGCCTGGCGGGCCTTGGGCCGCAGCCGCAGCCGCAGGGCCTCCAGGTCCTTGTCCTCGGCGAGGTTGCGGCGGCGCTCGTCGACGATCCGGAAGGTGATCTTCAGATGGTCCGGGACGCGGGTGAGGTCGAAGTCCTCGGCCGAGACCGGGACCCCGACCATCCGCTGGAGCTCCCGGGCCAGGGTCACCGGCAGCGGCTCCTGGAGGGGCACCGCCCGGTCCAGGAAGCGGCCGGCGAAGTTCGGCGCGGGCACGTAGTGGCGCCGGATCGGCTTCGGGAGGGACCGGATCAGCTCGGTGACGACCTCCTCGCGCAGACCGGGGATCTGCCAGTCGAACCCCTCGTCGGTGACCTGGTTGAGGACGTGGAGCGGAACGTGCACGGTCACACCGTCGGCGTCCGCGCCCGGCTCGAACTGGTAGGTCACCCGGAACTTCAGCTGCCCCTGCCGCCAGGAGTCCGGGTAGTCGGCCTTGGTGACCCCGGCCGCCTTCTCGGTCAGCAGCATCTCCCGCTCGAAGTCGAGCAGCTCGGGCTCGTCGCGCTTCTTCTGCTTCCACCAGGAGTCGAAGTGCGCCCCGGAGACCACGTCCGCGGGGATCTTCTGGTCGTAGAAGTCGAAGAGGGTCTCGTCGTCGACCACGATGTCGCGGCGCCGGGCCCGGTTCTCCAGCTCCTCCACCTCGGTGAGGAGCCTGCGGTTGTCGGCGAAGAACTTGTGGTGCGTGCGCCAGTCGCCCTCGACCAGCGCGTTGCGGATGAACAGCTCGCGCGAGACCTCGGGGTCGATCCGGCCGTAGTTGATCTTCCGTTGGGCCACGATCGGCACCCCGTACAGGGTGACCTTCTCGTAGGCCATCACCGCCGCCTGGTCCTTCTCCCAGTGCGGCTCGCTGTAGGTGTGCTTGACCAGGTGCTGGGCCAGCGGCTCCACCCACTCCGGCTCCACCTTGGCGTTGACCCGGGCCCACAGCCGCGAGGTCTCCACCAGCTCCGCCGACATCAGGAACTTCGGCTGCTTCTTGAAGAGCGCCGAGCCCGGGAAGACCGCGAACTTGGCGGACCGGGCCCCCAGGTACTCGTTCTTGTCCGTGTCCTTCAGCCCGATGTGCGACAGCAGACCGGCCAGCAGCGAGACGTGCACGCTGTGCTCGGGCGCGTCGGTCTCGTTGACGTGGATGCCCAGCGTCCTGGCGACCGTACGCAGCTGCGCGTAGATGTCCTGCCACTCCCGGATGCGCAGGAAGTTCAGGTACTCCTGCTTGCACATCCGGCGGAAGGAGGAGGAACCGCGTTCCTTCTGCTGCTCGCGGACGTAGCGCCACATGTTCAGGAAGGCCAGGAAGTCGCTGGTCTCGTCCTTGAAGCGGGCGTGGTTCTGGTCGGCCTGGGTCTGCTTGTCCGACGGCCGCTCGCGCGGGTCCTGGATGGACAGGGCCGCCGCGATGACCATGACCTCGCGGACGCAGTTGTTCTTGTCCGCCTCGACCACCATGCGGGCCAGGCGCGGGTCCACGGGGAGCTGGGAGAGCTGGCGGCCCATCGGGGTCAGCCGCTTCTGGTGGTCCTTCTCGGCCGGGTCGAGCGCCCCGAGCTCCTGGAGGAGCTGGACGCCGTCACGGATGTTGCGGTGGTCCGGCGGGTCGATGAACGGGAACTTCTCGATCTCGCCGAGCCCGGCCGCGGTCATCTGGAGGATGACGGAGGCGAGGTTGGTGCGCAGGATCTCGGCGTCCGTGAACTCCGGCCGGGAGAGGAAGTCGTCCTCGGAGTAGAGCCGGACGCAGATGCCGTCGCTGGTCCGGCCGCAGCGGCCCTTGCGCTGGTTGGCGCTGGCCTGCGAGATCCGCTCGATGGGCAGCCGCTGCACCTTGGTGCGGTGGCTGTAGCGGGAGATCCGGGCGGTGCCCGGGTCGATCACGTACTTGATGCCCGGGACGGTCAGCGAGGTCTCGGCGACGTTGGTGGCCAGCACGATCCGGCGCCCGCCCGCTTGTTTGTGGGGGGTCTGCTGGAAGACCCGGTGCTGCTCGGCGTGCGAGAGGCGGGCGTAGAGCGGGAGCACTTCGGTGAGGCGCAGATTCCGCTTGTTCAGGGCGTCGGCGGTGTCGCGGATCTCGCGCTCGCCGGAGAGGAAGACCAGGACGTCACCCGGCCCCTCGGCCTGGAGCTCGTCCACGGCCTCGCAGATCGCGGTGATCTGGTCGCGGTCGCTGTCCTCGGAATCTTCCTCCAGCAGCGGCCGGTAGCGGACCTCCACCGGATAGGTCCGGCCGCTGACCTCGACGACCGGGGCGTCCCCGAAGTGGCGCGAGAAGCGCGTGGGGTCGATCGTCGCCGAGGTGATGATCACCTTGAGGTCGGGGCGCCGGGGCAGCAGGGTGGCCAGGTAGCCGAGCAGGAAGTCGATGTTCAGGGACCGCTCGTGGGCCTCGTCGATGATGATCGTGTCGTAGGCGCGCAGCTCGCGGTCGGTCTGGATCTCGGCGAGCAGGATGCCGTCCGTCATCAGCTTCACGAAGGTCTCGTCCTGGTCCACCTGGTCGGTGAAACGGACCTTCCAGCCGACCGTGCGGCCCAGCTCGGACCCCAGCTCCTCGGCGATCCGCTCCGCGACCGTGCGGGCGGCGATCCGGCGGGGCTGGGTGTGACCGATCATGCCCCGGACACCACGGCCCAGCTCCATGCAGATCTTGGGGATCTGCGTGGTCTTGCCGGAGCCGGTCTCGCCCGCGACGATCACGACCTGGTGGTCGCGTATCGCCTCGGCGATCTCGTCCTTTTTCTGGCTGACGGGCAGGTTCTCGGGATATGTGACCTCCGGCATCCGCGAGGCACGGCCGGACAGCCGCCGGGCGGCCTTCTCGGCCTCCGCGGCGATCTCGTCCAGCACGGCCTGCTTGGCCTCGGGTTTGCGGATACGGCGGGCGCCTTCGAGGCGGCGGCCGAGGCGGTGCGCGTCACGGAGGGAGATCTCACCGAGAAGCGTCTGCAGGGCGGCGAAGGAAGTAGACATACCTGATCGAGGATCTCACCTGTCCCCTCCGGGTGGCGAACGCATTTGCCGGGCCGACCCGTACCATTCCGGGACGAGTCCCCCGACTGCCCCGATGAGAGGCCGCACACCATGTCCCGCGTCCGCCGTGCCCGGTGCCTGCCGGGGGTCGTGCCGACGGCGGTGGCAGCGGTGATCGCCGTGCTGATGGCCGTGGTGGTCCCGGTCCTGGCGGCCCTGGCCGCGCCGGCCGGAGCACCCCCGACGGCCACGGGTACGGGTACGGCCGCAGTCGCGTTCACCGTCCGGCCCGCTGCTCCGGACGCGCCGGTGGCCGTGGCCGCGTCCCCGACCGCCCCCCTGGCCGCTCCCGTGGCGGAGGCGGGCGGGCGCGGTCCCGTCTGTGACCCCGGCGCCCCGCGGCCCGGCGGCGCCCCGGCGGTGCCCCCGCGCACCGGGGGCGAGCACGCGCAGCTCCCGGGGGCCCGGCAGGCCCCGCCCGGCTGGGACCGGCCGCCCGTGACGACGGCGGTACGGGTCCTCGTGCGCGGCCCCGAGGAGCGGACGCCCGGTCCGGTGGAGCTCTCCGTGCTGCGGGTGTAGCGGACCGACCCCTTCCGGTTCCCTGTTCCGCCGCCCTCCTGGAGTACCCGCGTGTCCGCTGCCCCCTCGTCCCCCCGCAAGCCCCTGCTGATCGCCGCCGGGGTCGCCCTGGCCGCCGTCACCCTCGGCCTCGTCTCCTGGCAGGCCACCGCCCCCGACACCGGGGACACCGGCCGCTCCGGGGCCGTCTCCGCCGTGGAGCCGCCCACCGAGGCCCAGACCGCGCTGATGAAGCTCGCCCGCCGCGACGCCGGCGACCGGCTCGCCGTCGGCCGCGCCGACGCGCCCGTCGTGCTCATCGAGTACTCCGACTTCAAGTGCGGCTACTGCGCCAAGTTCGCCCGCGACACCGAGCCCGAGCTGGTGAGGAAGTTCGTCCAGGACGGCACCCTGCGCATCGAGTGGCGCAACTTCCCGATCTTCGGCGCCGACTCCGAGGCCGCCGCCAAGGCCGCCTGGGCCGCGGGCCGCCAGGACCGGTTCGCGCAGTTCCACGCCGCCGCGTACGCGGAGGGCGCCAAGGAGAAGGGCTTCGGCCCGGACCGGCTCGCCGAGCTGGCCCGCGAGGCGGGCGTCCCCGACCTGGAGCGGTTCCGGCAGGACATGGCCGGCGAGGAGGCCGCCGCCGCCCTGAAGAGGGACCAGGACGAGGGCTACGGCATCGGCGTCAGCTCCACCCCGTCCTTCCTGATCAACGGCAAGCCGATCGCGGGCGCCCAGCCGCTCTCCGTCTTCCGGGCCGCCGTCATCGAGGCCAGGGCCGCCGCCGGGGCGGCGGCGCGGCCGTGACGGACATCGGCTACCTGGCCGCCCTGCTGGGCGGTCTCCTCGCGCTCCTCAGCCCGTGCAGCGCCCTGCTGCTGCCGGCCTTCTTCGCCTACTCCATCGACTCCACCTCGCGGCTGCTGGCGCGGACCGGGATCTTCTACGCGGGCCTCGCGAGCACCCTCGTCCCGCTCGGGGCGGCCGGCTCGTACGCCGGGCGGTTCTTCCACGGCAACCGGGACGCGCTGGTCCTGGCCGGGGGCTGGCTGATCATCGTGCTCGGGCTGGCGCAGATCCTGGGCCTGGGCTTCGCCCCGAGACGCCTCTCGGAACTGTCCGGCAGGATCCGGCCGACCACCGCCCTGTCCGTGTACGCCCTCGGCGCGGTCTACGGGCTGGCCGGGTTCTGCGCCGGGCCGATCCTGGGCAGCGTCCTGACGGTGGCGGCGGTCAGCGCCAGCCCGGTCCACGGCGGCCTGCTGCTGGCGGTCTACGCGCTGGGCATGGCCGTACCGCTCTTCGTCCTGGCCCTGCTCTGGGAACGGTTCGACCTGGGCCGGCGGCGCTGGCTGCGCGGGCGGACCGTGTCGGCGGGCCGCTTCGAGCTGCACACCACCTCGCTGCTGTCCGGGCTCTTCTTCATCGTCCTGGGCACGCTCTTCCTCGCCTACGACGGGGCGAGCGCCCTGCCCGGCCTGCTGGACGTGGACGACTCGTACGCGGTGGAGGAGCGGGTCCGGTCCCTGGCCGACGCGGTCCCGGACTGGGCACTGCTCGGCCTGCTCGCCGTGGGGGCCCCGGCCGTCGCGCTGGCCCGGTGGCGCCGCACGGCGCGGGCGGAACGCACGGAGCGGGCGGAGGCGGAACGGTCCGGGGAGCCGGGATGACGGCCTGAGGGGCCTGAAGGGTCTGAGGGGGCCTGAGGGCACAACGCGGAAGGCCCCGTCCGATGGACGGGGCCTTCCTGTGGTGGCTGGGGCCGGGGTCGAACCGGCGACCTATCGCTTTTCAGGCGATCGCTCGTACCAACTGAGCTACCCAGCCACGAAGCCCTTGCGAGCTTCAGCGAACCTGACGGGACTTGAACCCGCGACCTCCACCTTGACAGGGTGGCGAGCTAACCAACTGCTCCACAGGTCCTTGCAGTGTGCGAGACGTGAGTCCTGCACACGGTAACGCGTACCCCCAACGGGATTCGAACCCGTGCTACCGCCTTGAAAGGGCGGCGTCCTGGGCCACTAGACGATGAGGGCTAAAGGCCCGCCTGGGCGCTTTCCAGCGCGTCGGGGACGTGAGAAGCATATGGGATGCGGGGAGCTATCGCCAAAACGGTTTCCCTCAACGGTTTCCCTCCCCGGGGACGGCGGCCCCGCCGCGCCGGTGTCCCCGGGGAGGGCGGACCACCGGGGGTCAGCCCCAGCCCAGTTCGTGGAGCCGGTCGTCGTCGATGCCGAAGTGGTGGGCGATCTCGTGGACCACGGTCACGGCGACCTCGTGGACCACGTCCTCGGCCGTCTCGCAGTAGCGGAGCGTCGGACCCATGTAGATCGAGATCCGGTCCGGCAGCACCCCGGCGTACCACTCGCCGCGTTCGGTGAGCGGAGTCCCCTCGTAGAGCCCCAGCAGCTCGGGGTCGTCGGCCGGTGGCTCGTCCTCCACGAACACCGCCACGTTGTCCATGACCCGGGTCAGCTCGGGCGGGATCGAGTCCAGGGCTTCGCCCACCAGCTCTTCGAAGGCGTCTCGCGTCATCTCCAGCACACGGCCATTCTCCGTGATGACCCTCACTCCCGAAGGGGCCGGACGCGGAGGAGTTGCGGCAGGGCCGTACGGGGAGCACCGCGCGCGGGGTGGCCGAGGCGCGCGAGAATGGCTCCCGTGGCGACACGCGACCCTTCCCCGGTGACACGCGGCCCTTCCCCGCCCCTGCGGGCCGGGCCGGGGCGCGGATGACCCGGCCGGTTCCCGGGGCCGAGGCGGTCGACCCGGACGTCGATCTCCATGTGGCGGCCCAGCGCGCCGAGCCGCAGGGCCGGGTGCTCGCCGCGATGGCGGTGGGCGGCGCGCTCGGTGGCTCGGCGCGGTACGGGATCTCCCTGCTGTGGCCGGCCGGGCCCGGGGCCTTCCCGTGGGCGACCCTCTGGATCAATGTGGCCGGCTGCGCGCTGATCGGGGTCCTGATGGTGCTGATCGGCGAGGGCGGCCGGTCGGCGCACCCGCTGGTGCGGCCCTTCGCCGGGGTCGGCGTGCTCGGCGGCTTCACCACGTTCTCCACCTACGCGGCGGACTTCTCGCGCCTGCTGGACGAGGGGCGGGCGGGTGCCGGGGCGGCGTACGCCGGACTCACGGTGGCCGGGGCGCTGGGCGCGGTGTGGGCGGCGGCCTCGCTGACCCGGCTGGCGGTCCGGGGCGGCGCACGGGGCCGGGTCCGGCCCCGCGAGGCGGGCCGGGGCGGGTTCCGGGCCAGGTTCCGGGGTCGCCGGTGAACTGGCTGCTCGTGGTCGTGGGCGCGGCGGCCGGGGCGCCGCTGCGCTACCTGGCGGACCGTGCCGTGCAGGCGCGGCACGACTCGCTCTTCCCCTGGGGCACCTTCGCGGTCAACACGGCCGCCTGCCTGGTGATGGGCGTCCTGGCCGGGGCCGCGCTGGCGGGGGCCGCCTCCTCGCGGCTGAGCCTGCTGCTGGGCACCGGGCTCTGCGGGGCGCTGAGCACGTACTCGACCTTCTCGTACGAGACGCTGCGGCTGGCCGAGCGCGGCCGGGGCTTCCTGGCGGCGGCGAACGTGGTGGCGTCGGTGCTGGTCGGACTGGGCGCGGTGCGTCTGGGGACCCAGGTGGCGCGGCAACTGCTCGCCTGAACCCGCCGGGAGGGGCGGGTTGTTCGCGGACAGAAGATGCCCGCAGGGGCGTGTCTCTTACGGGTCACAGGGAGTTGGGCACATTGACCCGTTCACCCGCGGGCCGCTCACCCCCTGTCCCGGAGGTGCCCCTGTGCGCCAGTTGTCCGCTTCCCTGCGCCTGGCCGTCACCGCGCTCGCGGTCGCGGCGACGGCGGGCTGCATGAGCGTCGGCGAGGAGGCGGCCAAGCCCGGCCCCTCCTCGTCGGCGGACCGCCAGGGCACCGCCGGTTCGGGCACGGGCGTCTCCTCCGGGCGGGGCTCCGGGGGCCACGGCAACGGCCACGGCGGCAAGGACGGTACGGGGAGCCAGGACGGCAGGCCCAAGGAGGACGGCAAGGCGTCCGGCGCGACCGGGGCCTCGCCCAGCCCGGGTGCGCCCGCCGGGAAGCCCGGGGCTCCCTCGCCGTCACCCGGGCCGGGGGGCGGGGCCGGCGGCCAGGGTCCTCAGCAGCCTCCCGCGGGCAGCTCCGGCGGCGGGGGTCCCGTCGCCAGCCACCCGCCGACCGGCCCGGCCTCCCCGCCGCCCTCTCCGGAACCTCCTGTGACACAACCCACACCGACTCCCGAGCCCCCGCAGCCGGAGCCGACCCTCGCTCCCGGCCCCGTCCCGCAGGTCTAGATCTCCCGCGTCTCCCTTGGGGCCTGCCGATGGCTTCTGGCATCTTCGCAGGTCAGAGGCGGTCGCCGGGGGGTGATTTGCCAGACCCGGGGGAGGGTGCGTATGGTTATAGATCGTTTGATCCCATTGCCCGGCGCCGAATCCGAAGAGCGCCGTGTGGCGCGTACTCTCCCTAGCCGTGGCTGACCGCATTGAGGCGGTCGATTTGCGATTCACGGAGTTTGGGCGCGTGCCGAGACTCCGGAAGGTTTCGCATTTCGCATGTCCATTTCCAGCTCTGACCGTGCCGTCATGCCCGAGAACAACTCCCACGAGATCGTCGACGCGGTGGACACCGCCGTCGAGACCCTCGTGGTCGACGAGGCCATCGAGGCCATCGAGGCGGACGAACTCATCGAGTCCCTTGAGGCCGATGTGACCACCGACCACTCCGACGACGCCGCCGCCGCTGACGCCGACGACGAGTTCCTTGAGGACTCCGTCGACTCCGCCGACCTCGACGAGGCCGAGGCTGACGCCGACGCCGACGCCGAGCCCACGATCACCTTCGGCGCCCTCGGTCTGCCCGAGGGCATCGTCCGCAAGCTCGCGCAGAACGGTGTCACCTCCCCCTTCCCGATCCAGGCCGCGACCATCCCGGACGCCCTGGCCGGCAAGGACATCCTCGGCCGTGGCCGCACCGGCTCCGGCAAGACCCTCTCCTTCGGTCTGCCGACCCTGGCCTCGCTGGCCGGCGGCCACACCGAGAAGAAGAAGCCCCGCGCGATCATCCTCACGCCGACCCGTGAGCTGGCGATGCAGGTGGCGGACGCCCTCCAGCCCTACGGCGACGTGCTCGGCCTGAAGATGAAGGTCGTCTGCGGCGGTACCTCCATGAGCAACCAGATCTACGCCCTGGAGCGCGGTGTCGACGTCCTCGTCGCCACCCCGGGCCGCCTGCGCGACATCATCAACCGTGGCGCCTGCTCCCTGGAGAACGTCAAGATCGCCGTCCTCGACGAGGCCGACCAGATGGCCGACCTGGGCTTCCTGCCCGAGGTCACCGAGCTGCTCGACCAGATCCCCGGCGGCGGCCAGCGCATGCTCTTCTCCGCCACCATGGAGAACGAGATCGGCACCCTGGTCAAGCGCTACCTGACCAACCCCGTCACGCACGAGGTCGACAGCGCCCAGGGCAACGTCACGACCATGACGCACCACGTCCTCGTCGTGAAGCCGAAGGACAAGGCGCCGGTCACGGCCGCCATCGCCGCCCGCAAGGGCCGCACCATCATCTTCGTCCGCACCCAGCTGGGCGCCGACCGCATCGCCGAGCAGCTCGTCGAGGCCGGTGTGAAGGCCGACGCGCTGCACGGCGGCATGACGCAGGGCGCCCGTACCCGCGTCCTCGCCGACTTCAAGGACGGCTACGTCAACGCGCTCGTCGCCACCGACGTCGCCGCCCGCGGCATCCACGTCGACGGCATCGACCTGGTCCTGAACGTGGACCCGGCCGGTGACCACAAGGACTACCTGCACCGCTCGGGCCGTACCGCCCGCGCCGGCAAGTCCGGTGTCGTCGTCTCGCTGGCGCTGCCGCACCAGCGTCGCCAGATCTTCCGCCTGATGGAGGACGCGGGCGTCGACGCCTCGCGCCACATCGTCCAGGGCGCGGGCGCCTTCGAGCCCGAGGTCGCCGAGATCACCGGTGCCCGGTCGCTGACCGAGGTCCAGGCCGACTCCGCGAACAACGCCGCCAAGCAGGCCGAGCGCGAGGTCGCCGAGCTGACCAAGCAGCTGGAGCGACTGACCCGTCGTGCCGGCGAGCTGCGCGAGGAGGCCGACCGTCTGGTCGCCCGCTCCGCGCGTGAGCGTGGCGAGGACCCGGAGGCCGCTGTCGCCGAGGTGGCCGAGGCCGCCGAGGCCGAGGTCGCGGCGGCTGCCGCCGCCGTCGCCGCCGAGCTGGCCGCGCAGGAGCGCCGTGAGGAGCGGGCCAACCGCGACGACCGGGGCAACTTCGAGCGCCGCGACAACCGCGGTGACCGCGGCGGTGACCGTGGCGGTGACCGTGGTGGCTTCCGCCGTGACGACCGCGGTGACCGCGGTGACCGCGGTGGCGACCGTGGCGGTTTCCGTCGTGACGACCGCGGCGGCGACCGTGGCGGCCGTCCGACCGGTGGTTTCAACCGTGACGACCGTGGCGGCGACCGTGGTGGTTTCCGTGGCGGCGAGCGTCCGTCCGGTGGCTTCCGCTCCGGTGGCGACCGTCCGACCGGCGGCGGCTTCCGCCGTGACGACCGCCCCTCGGGTGGTTTCAACCGTGACGACCGCGGTGGCGACCGTGGTGGTTTCCGTCGTGACGACCGTCCGACCGGCGGCTTTCGCTCCGGCGGTGACCGTCCGACCGGCGGCTTCAACCGCGACGACCGTGGTGGCGACCGTCCGACCGGTGGCTTCCGCTCCGGTGGCGACCGTCCGACCGGCGGCGGCTTCAACCGCGACGACCGCCCCTCCGGTGGCTTCCGCTCCGGTGGTGGCGACCGTCCGTTCAACCGTGACCGTCGTGACGACCGTCCGTCCGGTGGCTTTCGCTCCGGCGGCGCCGGCGACCGTCCGTACGGCCGTCGTGACGACCACCGCCCCTCCGGTTCCGGTTCTACCGGTTCTACCGGTTCTACCGGTTCGACCGGCTCCTTCGGCGGCCGTCGTGACGACAAGCCGCGCTGGAAGCGCAACGGCTGACGCGAACGCCCGTGTACGGCCCGGCGCCTGACGGTCGACGTCCGACGCCCACTCGGCCCCCACAGCACTCCGGTGCGGTGGGGGCCGAGCCCGTTCCGGGGCGCCGGTGCCGGTGCCGGGACGGGCCGGGTTGCGCCACGGCCCCGGGGTGCGGCCCCGAACAGCTCTGCGGAGGCGGTTTCCCGCCCCGCGGTCCCCGAGGCCGGGAACCCGCCTCCGCAGCCCGTCCGCAGCCCCGTACGGGGTCCGACGGCAAACCGCCGACCTCCTACCGGTGATACCCGATCGGCCACGGGCCCGGCTGCGGCTATGCTCTGGGGTGAGCACGTGGAGGGCCATTAGCTCAATTGGCAGAGCAGCGGACTTTTAATCCGTTGGTTGTCGGTTCGAGTCCGACATGGCCTACCGGTCTCGGCAGTGTGCACACCGCCCTGACCAGCGAGTTCCTCGGCCCGACCGGACAACTCCGGTCGGGCCGAACTCGTTTTGACCGCTTTGCGGCCCACGTGAGTGCTCGAAGAGTGCTCCAACCGCGCCGACGGGTTCTGGGGGCGCCTTGGGGCGCGCGGAACGAGATCGGCCGCGTCGATCCCGAAGGGTGATCGGCGGCAGGTACGTGCCGGCGAGGATGCGCCGGAACGCGTCGCTGACCGTTCCAGGGTGAAGCCCTGCCCTCGGGAAGGAACACGACGAACTCACGGGCACCGTGGACCACGCGCGCCAACCCCGGTCGGCCGCCGCCGCTCGACACGGCTTCGGCCGGTTCGCCGCCGCCGTCGACGATCCGGTCGCGCTCCGCGTGGTACCGCACCAGCCGGTCAACCGGCCCGTTGGTCCAGAGCCGGACGTCGGTGTCCTTCCTCGGCGCCGCGAGCAACTCGTCCCGCAGGCTGTCGGACGCCGTGTCCTCGACCCTTCCGTGAAGGCGTTCCTGGACCCCGGGTCCGGTGGGTGCGTCAGCGGTCTTCTCCTTGGACTCCGGACAGGTGTCTGCCCTCTCGGCGAAGAACGGGTGCCGGTACGCGATCACCTGGTGCTCCGGGACGCCGCGGCCCGGCGAAGGCCGAGCAGCATCGCGCCGTGCAGGCCCGGCCGGGGCTTCCGGCCGGGCTGCCTCGCAGTCGGGTTTTACGGCTCTGACCTGTGGTGATGTCGATCTGGAGGGGGGTGGGGAGGGTAATTGGCGTGGGTCTCCTCCCGGGTGACGTAGAGTTGGGTTTACCGACGCGGGGTGGAGCAGCTCGGTAGCTCGCTGGGCTCATAACCCAGAGGTCGTAGGTTCAAATCCTGCCCCCGCTACTCAGTACGAAGGCCCGGTCCCCTCAGGGGGGCCGGGCCTTCGTCGTGTCGTCGCCGCACCGGGCCGTGAGGCTGCCGCAGGCCGTCACCCGATCGGCCCGGCCGGGTCGCCGCGGGGCCGCCCCTGCCGCCAGCCTTGAGGGGCGAGGGACCGGGCGGCAGGAGAGCAGCGTGGTGGGGCTGGGCCAGCAGGGCGGCGGCAGGCGCGCGGACGGTACCGGCAGCGGACGCGGTGCGGGAAGCCGTGCGGCCCGGCGTGCGGTCCGGGTGCTGCCGGCCCTGCTGATCGCGGTCGGAGCCGCCTTCGACCTGCTGACCCCGCCCAGTTTCACCGGCTCCCCCTTCTTCTCCGCCGCCCCGCTGATCGCCGCCCCGTTCTTCAGCCTCCGGACCACGCTCCTGACCGGTGTCGTGGCCTCGCTCGTGGTGATCCTGCTGCACTTCGTCAACGGCACCACCGGGAGGGCCGAGGCGGTGACCGAGCTGGCCACCGTCCTGACGGTCTCCGCGCTCGCCGTCCTGACCAACCGGGTGGTGCGGCGCAGCGGCAGAGAGCTGGCCTCGGCGCGCGAGATCGCCGAGGCCGCGCAGCGGGCGGTGCTGCCGACGCCCGCAGAGCGGATCGGGGGTCTCCACGTCTGCGCCCGGTACGAGGCCGCCCAGGCCGACGCCTTCATCGGCGGGGACCTGTACGCCGTCCAGGACACGCCGTACGGGGTGCGGCTGGCGGTGGGGGACGTCCGGGGCAAGGGGCTGGGGGCGGTGGAAGCCGTCGCGGTGGTTCTCGGGGCCTTCCGGGAGGCGGCGGAGACCGAGCCGACGCTGGAGGCGGTCGCTCGGCGGCTGGACCGGGCACTGGCCCGCGAGGGCACCCGGCGCGACAGCCTGGACGCGGTGGAGGGGTTCACGACCTGTGTGCTCGGTGAGATCCCGCTGGACGGATGGGTGCTCAGGCTGCTCAACCGGGGCCATCCGCCGCCGCTGCTGCTGTACGGGGACGGGGACGTGGCGGCCCTCGCCCCGGCGGAGCCGGCCCTGCCGCTCGGGATGGGCGAGCTGGGCGGCCGGCCGGACCGGGCGCAGGAGTGGGCGTTCCCGGCCGGGGCGATCCTGCTGCTCTACACGGACGGACTGAGTGAGGCCCGGGACGCGGCGGGCGAGTTCTACGACCCGGCGGACCGGCTGCGCGGCCGGATCTTCCCCGGCCCCGAGGAGCTGCTCGGCATGGTCACCGGCGATGTGCACCGGCACACGGGCGGCGGCGGGACGACGGATGACATGGCCCTGCTCGCGGTGGGCCGCCCGGCGGAGCGGAAGCCGGAGGAGCGGCGGCTGGCCGTACCAGTGGTGCGCAGGGCGGTGCGCCGCGGCGGGAAACGGTGAGAGGGGACGAGGAGAGAAGGCCGGGGGAGGGCGGGGAGGGTACGGAGGAGGGGCGGGTGGGGAGGAAAGGCGAGGAGAGGGCGTGACGGTGCGTAGGGCGGGGGCCGCTCTCCGCGAGATGGCTGAGGCGTGTCGATTTCCTTGAGTGGCTGGATCTTTTCGACTGGTGGGTGGGATTTGTCCCGCTTGATCCGATCAAAAGATGACAAGCGTGAGTCAAAGTCGGTCAGTGGATGGCTGATTGATCGGAATAACTGACCGCAACAGCTTGGAATCACTCCCCCGCGTCTATTACCGTTCGATAACGCAACGCGGTTGTCCCAGCCGTCGCAAGAGGCGGCACCGTGCGCGTGCGCGTCCTTGAGGAGTGTGCCCCGGTGGCCTCCAACGTGCCTGCCCCTGAAGGCGTCCAGATCCACGAGCCGCCCACCGCGGGAGCCTGGGGCGAGTGGAATCCCACCGAGGACTCCGTCCGTCCGGTCCGTGGCAAGCACCGGGTGGCCCGGCAGCACGGCGGCCTCGCCCGCAGTTCCACCGTCCTCGGTGTCGGCCTCTTCGCGGCGGTCGGAGCGGGCGGAATCGCCACGGCGCAGGACCGGCCCCAGGTCGCGATATCCCTGCCCGATCTGGGCAGCCTGCCCACCCTCCTCTCCGGCGGGGACACGGGCACCGCCTCCGCCGTACGCGACGCGGCCGCCGCCGGTACGGCCGGGCGGACCGGGATCATCCCCCAGCAGGACGACCAGCGCGCCGACCCGGGCGAGGCGCTGCGCAACCGCATCCTCCAGCAGGCCGAGACCCAGCAGGACGCGGCCGTGGCCCAGGCCGTGGCCCAGAGCGCGCGGGAGGCCCAGGAGGCCGCGGGACAGGAGGCCAAGGCCAAGCGGGAGGAAGCGCTGCGCCAGGCCGAGGAGGTCAAGACGAAGGCGGAGGCCAAGGCGGCGCAGGAAGCGAAGGCGGCCCAGGAGGCACAGGCCGCCGAGGCGGAGAAGGCCAAGGCCGGCCAGGAGCAGGCCGCCCCGGAACAGGGGACGGCCCCGACGTCCGGCAAGTACTCCCTGCCCACCTCCGCCTACACCCTCACCTCGCACTACGGCGTCTCCGGGTCCATGTGGTCCTCCGGGCGCCACACCGGCCTCGACTTCGCCGCCCCCTCCGGCACCCCGGTCAAGGCCGTGGGCACCGGGAAGGTCATCTCGGCGGGCTGGTCCGGCGCGTACGGCTACCGGATCGTGCTCCAGCTCGAAGACGGCACGGAGATCTGGTACTGCCACCTGTCCTCGATGTCGGTGACCTCCGGCTCCGTCGGCGCGGGGGAGACCATCGGCCGCGTCGGCGCCACCGGCAACGTCACCGGCTCCCATCTCCACCTGGAAGTACGCAAGGGCGGCTCGACGGTGAACCCGCTGACGTGGCTGACGTCCAAGGGCCTGAACGTCTGACATCCGCGCGGCCGGCATCCGCGCGGCCGGCATCCGCGCGGCCGGCATCCGCGCGGCCGACACCCGTCTGTCCGGTCCGTCCGGCATCCGCCGGTCCGGCGTCCGGGCCCCCGGGGTCCGCACGGCTCCGGTCCGCGTGCCGGGGAGCCGGTACGGGTACGGCGTCCGGTGACGGCACGGCCGACAGCGCGGCGGCGGGTACGGGGACTGCCGGCGGCGACGGGCCGAAGGGGGGCCCGGGCCGGGGCCCCAGCGGGTCGAACCACGGCGGGAGCAGCTCCTCCATGACCGCGGCCCGTGCCAGTGCGGGCCCCGCCGTCGCCCGGCGCAGCCAGAGCCGGTGCAGCAGTTCCCGCTCGCGCCCGGCGAAATCCGGCTCCCGGGCGGGCCCGCCGCGCCGGGCCCGGTAGCGGAGCAGTGCCAGGGCCGTCGCGTCCGCCTCGTACTGGGCGACCGCCCGCCCGGCGGCCCGGCCTCCGGTGCGCCGGGCCAGGGCGCGGGCCAGCGACCGGGCCGGCAGCGAGGCCAGGGCCGGGACCTCGGCCCGCCCGATCCAGCCCGCGGCGGCGTACACGGCCAGCTCCGTGGCGACGGCCCGCAGGCGCAGCCGCCGTATCCGCACGGCCGCCCCCGCGAGCAGCCCGAACACCGGGACCATCACGCAGCCGTAGACCACGTAGAACCCGTACTCCCCGAACCGCGAGGAACTGTTCCAGAGCGCGTGCAGGCCCATCGCCGAGACCAGGCCGAGCAGGGGCAGGATGATCCGGCGGGAACGCCGGGCGGTGAGCGCCGCCGCGCCGAAGCCGAGTCCGGTGAGGACCGTGAAGAGCGGGTGCGCGAACGGCGACATCACTATCCGCACGAAGAACGTCGCCGCCGTGACGGAGTCCAGCACGCCGGTGCCCTCGGTCAGGTCCTCGTCGAAGGCGTTGCCGAGGTAGAGGATGTTCTCGGTGAAGGCGAAGCCGGTCGCGGTGAAGCCGGCCACCACGAAGCCGTCGGCGGGGCCGGTGAAGTGGCGTCTTCGGAAGACGAACACCAGCAGCAGGGCCGCGGCCTTGGCGCTCTCCTCGACCACCGGGGCGATCGCCACCGAGCCGAGCTGGTCGGCGTCGGAGGGGTCGGCGGTGGCCGCGGCGATCCACTGGGTGGCGAAGCTGTTGGCCAGTATGGCCATCAGGGCCGCGGTGCAGGCCCCCCAGCCGAAGCAGAACATGAGCTGCCGCCAGGGGCTGGGCGCGGCCCGGCCGAGCCATCGGAAGGCCGCCATGAGCGGTGGGACCGGCAGCAGGGCCAGGCCGAGGCCGACGAAGAACCCGGGGGTGCCGGTCTGTTCCCGGACGAGTTCGAGGATCGCGGTCCCGGTGGCGGCGAGCAGGACGACGAGCACGCACGTACGGACCGCGCCCGACGGACGTGCGAGCACACGGGCGAGTGCTCGGACCACGTCATGACCCTACCGAGCCGGTCTGACACGCGCGGTGACGTTGCCGGTTCTCCGGGCACCCGTTCTCCGCGCACCGATTCTCCGGACACCGGTTGCCCGGCGGGCCGGGCCCGCGTCCGGCAGGGTCCCCGTCCGGCCGCGTCCCCGTACGGTCAGGCGCCCGCGCGGCGGAAGAGCAGGTCGTGCACGAGGTGGCCCTTGTCGAGGCCCTGGCCCTCGAAGCGGGTGAGCGGCCGGAAGCCGGGGCGCGGGGAGTAGCCGCCGTCCGGCCGGGTGTTCTCGAAGTCCGGGTGCGCGGTGAGGACTTCGAGCATCTGCTCGGCGTACGGTTCCCAGTCGGTCGCGCAGTGCAGCACGGCCCCGGGGGCCAGGCGGGTGGCGGCCAGGGTGAGGAACTCGGGCTGGATCAGGCGCCGCTTGTGGTGGCGGGCCTTGGGCCACGGGTCCGGGAAGTACACGCGGATGCCGGCCAGGGAGTCGGGCGGGAGCATCTCGCGGAGCAGGATGATGGCGTCGCCGTTGGCCACGCGGACGTTGGTGAGACCGCCCCGCTCGGCGAGGGCGAGGAGATTGCCCTGGCCGGGGGTGTGCACGTCGGCGGCGAGGATTCCGGTGGCGGGGTCGGCGGCGGCCATCCGGGCCGTGGCCTCACCCATGCCGAAGCCGATCTCCAGGACGACGGGGAGGCCGTCGAAGAGGGCGCCGAGGTCGAGGACCTCGTTGCCGTCGATGTCCAGGCCCCAGGTGCTCCAGAGCCGCTTCAGGGCCTCGCCCTGGCCGGTGGTGACCCGGCTGCGGCGGGGCTGGAAGCTCCGGATGCGCCGCTCGTGGTGCGAGCCTGCCGGGTCGGGCGCGGGGCCGTCGGGGAAACGGGGCTCGGTCCGCCACTTGGGGGGGACGTACGAGGTCGCCTCCGGCGCGGTTTCCGGGAGGCTGGGCTGGGGGCTTCGGGACTCAGACACAGTGACGTGATTCTACGACGCCGGGCGGCCGGGGCGGCCGCCCGGAGCGGTGGGACCGGGCGCGGGTGGCGGGGTGGCGGTGCGGGGGCCGGGGCGGTCGGGCGGGGCGATGGGGCCGGTGCCGGGGCGGGGTGCCGGCCGGGACTCATGATTTATGGCGCCCTGGCCCAGGCGGGAAGGCGGGTGCGGTGGTACGCGCCAACACATCACGTTCTACGTCCCGGCCGGCACCCCACCCCGTCCCCGGCTTGGCTCACCCCCCGTCTCCGTCCCTGTCCCCTGTACCGTCTCCGTCCCTGTCCCGGTTCGTGCGTAACCGTTCCGGTCGTGCGTAACCGTTCCGGCCGTTCCCGGCCGTCCCCAGTGGGGGTGGTGGGGGAGTGGGCTGGGGTCAGGGGGAGGAGTGGAGGGTGGCGAGGGCGCGGGTGGCGATCTCGTGGCCGATGGGGAGGGAGGCCGTCGCCGCCGGGGAAGGGGCGTTCAGGACGTGGATCGTCCGGGGAGCCTCCTGGATCAGGAAGTCGTCCACCAGGGTGCCGTCGCGCAGGACGGCCTGGGCGCGGACACCGGCCGTGGCGGGGCGCAGGTCCGAGGGGACGACGGCCGGCAGGAGGCGGCGCACCGCCTCGGTGAAGGCGCGCTTCGACAGGGAGCGGTGGATCTCGCCCGCCCCGTAGCGCCAGTGCCGCGCGGCCATCCGCCAGGCTCCCGGCCAGGCCAGCTCGTCGGCGAGGTCGCGCGGGCGGACCGTGCCCCAGCCGTAGCCCTCGCGGGCCAGGGCCGGTACCGCGTTGGGGCCGACGTGGACGCCGCCGCCGATGGAGCGGGTCAGGTGGACGCCGAGGAAGGGGAAGGCCGGGTCGGGCACCGGGTAGACCAGCCCCCGGACCAGGTCGGGCCGGGCCAGATCGTAGTACTCCCCGCGGAAGGGGACGATCCGCACGCCGGGTTCGTCCCCGGCCAGCCGGGCGATCCGGTCGCACTGGAGCCCCGCGCAGTTCACGAGCGCCCGGGCCTTGACCACGGTGCCCGCGGTGGTCCGGACGGCCACGCCCGAGGCGCGCCGCGCGATCAGGTCCACCGCGCCGCCGTAGACGATCTCGGCCCCCGAGGATTCCGCCAGCCGCTGCGTCACCTGCCCGTAGTCCACGATCCCGGTCGTCCCGACGTGGATCGCGGCCAGGCCGCGCACCTGCGGCTCGTACTCCGTGATCTGGGACGGGCCCAGTTCGCGCACCGGGATGCCGTTCTCCCGGCCCCGCTGGACCAGGGAGTGGAGCCGGGGCAGTTCGTCCCGCCCGGTGGCGACGATCAGCTTGCCCGTCACCTCGTGCGCGATGCCCTGTTCCGCGCAGAACTTGACCATCTGGGCCGCCCCGCGCACCGCGAAGCGGGCCTTCAGCGAACCCGGGCGGTAGTAGATCCCGCTGTGGATGACTCCGCTGTTGCGGCCCGTCTGGTGCCGGGCCGGGCCGCTCTCCTTCTCCAGGACGACCACCCGGGTCCCCGGGGCCAGGCGCGACAAGGCGTACGCCGTCGACATGCCGACGATGCCACCACCGATCACCAGCACATCGCAGTCCACGCCGCCCAGCCTGCTCATGCCGCCGCCCACACCGCCACCTCCCACCCCTGCATACTGCACCCCGCCACTGACAATGCGGCCACGAGGGGCCCCGCGGGGGGTTACGCGGGGGTCACGAGCAGGGGCCGGGCCCGTTCCCGCAGTTCCGCGACGCGCGGTTCGTCGCTGTACGGCTCCAGCCGCTGCAACAGGTCCCGTACGTACTCGGTGGTGCGCGCCGACGAGATCCGGCCCGCCACCTCCACCGCCCGGGTGCCGGCCGCGCAGGCCGCGTCGAGGTTGCCGGACTCCAGCTCGGCGACCGCGCTCACCACCAGCCGCAGCCCGTGGGAGCGCACGTACTCCTCCGTCGGCCGTGACAGGGCCTGCTCGGTGAAGCGCCGTACCTGGCGCGGGATCTTCAGGTCCCGGTAGCACTCCGCCGCGTCCGCCGCGAAACGGTCGTACGAGTAGAAACCCAGCCAGGTCGGGTCGGGGTCGCCCGCCCGCGCCCGTTCCAGCCAGCCCTCCGCGGCCCGCAGCGCCGCACCCGCCGCCGCCGAGTCGCCCGCCTTCGCGTGCGCCCGCGCCTCGACCAGCCGGAAGAAGCTCATGGTGCGGGCGGTGGCCAGGCCGCGGTTGCGTTCGACGGCCGCCTGCGCGAGGTCCACGCCCTCCTCCGGGAAGTCGCGGTAGGTCGCCTGGAGGGACATCGAGGCCAGCACGTACCCGCCGAGCGGTACGTCCGCTGCGGCGCGGGCCAGCCGCAGCGCCTGGATGTAGTAGCGCTGGGCCGCCTCCTGCTGGCCGGTGTCGAAGGCCATCCACCCGGCCAGCCGGGTCAGCTCGGCGGTCGCGCCGAACAGGGCGCGGCCGACCTCGTCGCTGTACGAGCCGAGCAGCAGCGGCGCCGCGTCCACCCGCAGGCACTCGGGCACCATCGAGGAACGCCAGTCCCCGCCGCCGTACTTGGAGTCCCAGCGGCGCGCGTCCTCGGCCGCCTCGCGCAGCTTCGTCACATCGCTGTGCCCGACCCGCTGCGGGGATGCCTCCGGGGCCCCCGCGGGGCCCTGCGCGACCGGCACGGCCGGGGTCTCGGTGCCGGGCCGGCCGGGCTGGGCCGGCCGGTCGGCGGACGGGGGCCGCGCCGCCCCCTCCGCCGGTGCCGGGTGCGCCGCCGGTTCCCGGGCGCCCGCCGCGTCACGGGCCCGGCCCGGTTCCCGTAAGGCCCCCGGCTCGCGCGCCACCGAGCCGTCCGCCGGGGATATCAGCCAGCGGGACGCGGGTGTCGCGTACGCCGACACGGAGAACGAGCCCGCCAGCGACTGCCAGATCCCGCCGCCGCGCCGCCCGGCGAGGTCGAGCCGGTAGAGATCGGTGGCCGAGCGCACCGCCGCGTCCACATCGCGCGGGAAGGCCAGTCCGACCTCGGGCGCGGGGTCCGCGTCCGCCAGCCCGATCTCGTGCAGCGGCACGGGGCGTCCCAGCTTCGCGCCGATGGCGGCGGCGATCAGGTGCGGGGCGGCGCCCTGGGGCACCATGCCCTTCGACACCCACCGGGCCACCGAGGTCTTGTCGTACCGCAGGGTCAGGCCGCGCTGTGCGCCGAGGTCGTTGACGCGCCGGGCCAGCCCGGCGTTGCTGATGCCCGCCAGGGCGAGGACGGCGCCGAGCTTCTCGTTGGGCTCGCGGAACTCCCTGGACATGCGCCACCCCTCGTCGCACGCGGAACGCAGAAGCCGCCGGGGCATAGGCTCCCGGCATTTCGTAAACCCAGCGTAGTTCCCCGCCTCCCAAGCGTTAAGGGCCCGACTTCCGTATGGCGGGATTGTTGTCCGCGCGCACAGCCGGACCGGGGGCCATGCCCGGGGCGCACGCGTCCGCGCGTGCTCCGCCCGTGTGGCCGTGCGCCCTTCCGTGCGCTCTGGCCGGTCCCGTGACCCGGCGATTCGATGTGCGGTGCGTGGGTCGGCCCGCTGCGCGGATTCCGTGGGCCGGGGGATGCCGCTGCCTCAATCCCCGCGGGTGGCGGAACGGTCCGGGGGGCGGATCTCGCCTCCCGGACCGCGCCCGCCCACCGGGCACCGGCGGCGTCCGGTGGGCTCCTGGCCCGTCTGGAGAATGGCCGAAAACGGCCTGTGGGGCGGTGGGAGCGGAACGCCAAGTACCGTATGGCCGGGGCGCGTTCGCCCAGATGTGCGCCCCCCTTGACCCCACTCGTACGCCTGTCCCGTGGCAGCATGGACCCGAGCCACCCGGGGTCCCGCGGTCGCGCCCTCAGCGCCGGCCGTGCTGCCCGCACCCCGGTCATGTGCCCACGGGCTGGGGAGGCGGCGGTGCGCTGGTTGGTGGGTTGGAGCAGTATCGCCGCGAGCTTCGGCACGGCCGGCCGCGTCTTCGGCCAGGGTCCCGGCCCCGGCCCCGGCCGGAGCCCCGGGTACGGCGACGCCGGCGCCCCCCTGCGCGGCGGCCTCGCGGACGCCGCCCACCCGGCCGACCCCGCCGAGGACGCCGAACGCACCGTCCAGCCCGTCGGCGCCCAGCTCCTCTGGGGAGACCCCGACCCCCTCTGGGCCGTCGGCGACTGGCGCCCCGACGAGATCCGCACCCTCACCGCCGACCCCGCCGACCCCTTCACCCGCATCGCGGTTCTCGGCCGCTGCGGAGCCACCGACGACGAACTGCGCCGCGCCCTCTTCGCCGCCCGCGGCGGGGCCCTGCGCCACCTCACCCAGTGGCCCGGCAGCCACACCGCCGTCGTCCAGGCCGGCCGCCGGATCACCGTCCTCGGCGACCTCGCGGGCGCCCGGCCCGTCTTCTACACGCCCTGGGCGGGCGGGACCGCGTACGCCACCGCCGCCCTCCCGCTCGCCGACCTCATCGAGGCACAGCTCGACGTCGGCCATCTCGCGGCCCTGCTGGCCTGCCCCGACAGCCCGGAGGCACTGGGCGACGGCACACCGTACGCCGGGGTCCGGCGCATCCCGCCCGGCCACGCGCTCATCCTGCGCGAGGGCTCGCGGGAGATCACCGGGTACGAGCCGGTGGCCTCGCTCGCCTCGGCCGCGCCCGAGGCCGAGGCCGGGCCCGCGGTGGAGGGCGTACGGGAGGCACTGGTCGACGCGGTGCGCGCCCGGCTCACGGCGCCCCGCCATGCCCCCGACGCCATGCCCCCCGACCCCGGACCCGTGCCCGGGATGGGCCCCGCCGACCGGCGCGCCGCCCGGGGCGCCCCGGTTCCCGGGGTGGGCGCCGACCTCTCCGGGGGCAGCGCCTCCGCGACCCTGGCCCTGCTGGCCGCCGGCCTGCCCGGGGCCCCGGGCACGGTCCTCAGCCACGCCGGGGAACGGCTCCTCGCCGTCACCTTCAACGACCTCGCCACCCCCCTGGGCCGCGAGGCCGAGCTGGAACGGGCCCGCGCCATCGCCGCCGACCCGCGCCTGCGCCACGTCGTCGTGGCCGCCGCCGGGGAAGCCCTCCCGTACGCCGAACTCGACGGACCCCTGACCGACGAACCCGGCCCCTCGCTGGTCTTCGCCGCCCGCGAACGGCGCCGCCTGGCCGCCGGATCGGCGGACCACTTCACCGGCCACGGCGCCCGCCAGGTCCTCGACGCGCACCCGGCCCGGATGGCCGACCTCCTGATGGACCGCCGCCGCCGCCACCTGCTCCGGCCGGTCGCCGCCCTGGCCCGCTCGGCCCCGGCGCAGGGGCAGTCCCTGCTGGTCCCGTTCTCCGTCTACGCGGCGGCCCGCCGCCTCGCCCGTACCTCCTACCGCGCGGGCATGGAGAGCGCCGCCGCCCGCCTGCGCGACGGGAACCTCCCCGGCCCCGCGGCGGGCCCCGTCGCCGCCTCGCTGGCCGCCCTGACCTGGTCCCGGCCCGGCCCGGCGGCGGGCTGGCTGACCGGCGAGGCCCTGGCCGAAGTAGCGATCCGGCTGACCGCCGCCGCCGGGCGCCCGCCGCTCTCGCTGCGCCCGGGAGAGGCCCGGGCCCGCTCCCTGCTGGCCCGCCACGCCGCCGACCACCGGGTCTTCGAACAGGCCGTGGAGGTCCGCAGCCAGCGCCTGCACGCGCCGTTCCTGGACAACCAGGTCGTGCGGGCCGCCCGCGCCCTGCCGGAGTCCCTGCGCGTCCAGCCCGGCGCCCGCGCCGCGATCCTGCGCAGCGTCCTGTCCTCGGCCGGGGTGCGCGAACTCCCGCCGGGCTGGGGCGCCCCGGCCCACGCCCCGAACGAGACGGCGGTCCGGCTGGGGCTGCGCGCGGCGCTGACCGGCCTGCTCTCCCTCTTCACCACACCGCTGCTCGCGGACGCCGGCCTGATCGAGGCGCGGGCCGTGCGGCAGGCCCTGCTGGACGCGGCGGACGGCCACCCGGTCCCGCTCGACGGGCTCGCGGAGCTCGTCTCGATGGAACTGTGGCTCCACCGCCTCCTCGCCCGCCGCGGCACCTGCTGGACGGGAACCTCCACCCCCCGCCGCCGCGCGGTCCCCTCGCCGGTCCCCCCACTGGCCCGGCTGGCCCCCTCCCGGTCCCCGTCCCCGTAAGGGCCGTTCCGGGGCTCAACGGTGGTCCCAGCGGTGGTCCCAACGGTGGTCTCAGCGGCAGCCGATCACCGCGTCGGCCCAGCTCGCCAGCGTCGGGAGGCTGCCCTGGCGGGCCTGCTCCACCACCAGCCGCAGCGACGAGCGCCCGGCCAGCGGGACCTCCACGGCCGCCGCCGGGTCCCCGTACCCGAGGGCGGCGGACCGCCACAGCCGCTGCCCGTCGGCGTAGACCGAGAACCGCACCGTGCCGTCGGTGAGCAGGGACAGGCCGTCCACCCCGGCCCGCGCGGAGAAGACGGTGCACTGCCGGTTGAGGGTGATCTCCACCGAGGAGCGGGAGTTCACGGTGATGCCCTGCCCGAACCGCCGGTCACCGACGACCAGCCCCCAGCGCTGCCACACCCAGCTGCTGCGCCAGGTCTGCACCTCCGGACCGCTGTGGTCCCCGTACGCGGAGTGGCCGAGCCGGGCCAGCTGGAACCCCTGCGCGGGCTTCGGCGGCACCGGCTTCGCCGGGGAGACGCTCGGCGGGGGCGTCGTCCGCTCCCGGCTCGGCGACGGCTTCGGCTTCGCCGCCACGGACCTGGACGGCGACGGCGACGGCGACGGCGAGGCCGGGGGCGTCACCCGGGGCGACGGTACGGAACTCCGCGCCACCGGCGGCAGCGCCACCGGCGGGCTCGGCTCCGGCGAGGGCGCGACCGGCGCCACCGGCGCCACGGCACTGGGCGCGGGCTTCGCCCGGGCCTGCGGCTCGGGGCTGCTCCCGGTCAGGGCGAACACCACCCCGGCCGCGGCGGCGACGGCGATCCCGGCGGCGATGGCGGCCTTGGCCGGTAACCCCAGCCCCTCGGAGACCACGGCCCCACCGGCCCCCGACCCGCCACCGGCAGCTCCACCGGCCGCCGCCCCGGCGGTACCACCGGCCCCGGCCGCCCCGGCACCCACCGCTCCGGCCCCGGCGGTACCACCCGCGGCCCCCGCCCCCGCGGAGGAGCCGCCCACGGCGGCTGCGGCGGCCCCCGCGCCACCGGCGGCGACGGCCCCTCCGGCGACCACCCCGGCGGCCTTGGCCACGTACCCGGCGGCGAACCACCCGATGACCGCGACCGGGAGCAGCGCCGGGATGCCCGCGTTGACGTCACTCAGCTCCCCGGCGGCCAGCCGGCACTTCGCGCATTCCTCCAGGTGCTTGCGCAGCCCCCGCTCCGCCCGTGTCCGCAGCCCGCCCCGGGCATACGCGCCCAGCCGGTCCGCGTACTGCGCGCAGTCCCCGCCCGCACTCAGCGCGGAACTCACGTGCGCCTGGAGGTAGGCCTGCTTGAGCCCTTCCCGGGCCCGACTGGCCAGTACCGCGGTGGCGTTGGCGCTCAGCCCGAAGAGCGGTGCGATCGCGCTCGGCGACGACTTCTCGACGGTGGTGTGCCACAGCACCGCCTGCCACCGCTCGGGCAGGCTCCGGAACGCCTGCATCGCCAGCGACCGTTCCGCCTCGTGCATCGCCCGTACGTCCGCGCCCAGTTCGAGCGCGTCGTCCCCCGAGAGCCCGGACATCCCGGCACCGGCGTCCGCCCCGGTGGCCGCCTGTTCCGCGAACACCGCGAAGTCCTCGACGAGATGCTCCCGCCGGGCGGTCCGTGCCCAGGCGGCGGCGACCCTCCGTACGGTGGTCAGGAGGTAGGCCCGCACCGACTGGTCCGGCCCGGCCCCGCCCCGGACCGCCTGGAGCGTCCGCGCGAACACCTCGGCGGTCAGGTCGTCGGCGGTGTGCGCGTCCCGGCAGCAGGTCCGCGCGTAGCGCCGGACGGCGCCGGCGTGGCGGCGGAACAGCTCCTCGTACGCGCCGTCGTCACCGCCACGCATCCTGGCGATCAGGTCGGCGTCGGACAAAGGAAGTTCACCACCTGATCCGATCGGCCCGCCCGGACCGCCGGTGCCCGCGGCGGTACCGGGACCGGCCGTGCCGGCCGCGCGCCCGGCGTGCCGGCCGCCCGGTTCGCGCTGGGCCGGGACCTGCCGCGCGGTCAGATCGACCGCCTCGGCCTCACCGCCGGTGCCACCGAGCGTCTCGTCCCGACCGTCATCGCCCATCGCGGAAGCCCCCGCACGCCACACTCAACCGGTCCACCGATCCAGCGTGTCACACGGCGGACACCCTCCGGCGCCCTCTCCGCACCATCCACTCGTCCGGGCGCCTGAACGAATCGCCGTACTGTTCCTCACCCGTTCGAGCGCGCCCCCAGCAGGCCGCCCACCCGTTCGCCCGCCCGGCCGCCGGAGCGACCAACCGGAAAGAACGGCGGGACGGAATCCGGGGGACGGAAGGGTGGAGGACAGTTAAGGACAGTAAGGGCGGAAGGCGACGGAACGGATCACGGAGACCGGACCGTCCCACCGTCCCACCGTCCCCCGGGTGTTCCGGACAGTCCGGCCGGGTACTCCGCCGGGGTTCAGACCGTCCGGGACCGCAGTCCTTCGAGCAGGATGTCGAGCAGCCGCGTCGAAGCAGCCGCCTGCTGCGCCGGGTCCGGCAGGGCGGGAGCGGCCGTCGCTATCACCAGCAGCACATCGGCCACCGTGACATCGGCGCGCAGCTCACCCGCCTCCCGGGCGCGGTCCACCAGCCGGCCGACCACCTCCAGCAGAGCGCCCGCACCCGAGTCCTCCGAGGGCTCGTCCTCGACGGAGGCGCGCGGAGCGCCCACGACCCGCAGTTCGGGGACCCCGGTCGGGACCGCCTGGCGCTGGTGCGGCACCCGGGCCGCCTCCACGCCCTCGGCGCCGTCCTCGGCCGCCGGACCGACCCGCAGCACCTGCGGCGGCAGCAGCCGCCCGGCGCCCGAGGCCACGGAGGTGCGCAGGAAGCGCGACAGCGCCTGCCACGGCTCCTCCTCCTGGCCCAGCGCGGTCTTGGCCTGCTCGGTCAGCCGCGAGGTCTCCTCCTCGGCTATCCGCCGCACCAGGACGTCCTTGCTCGGGAAGCGCCGGTACACGGTGCCGACACCGACCCGCGCGCGCCGCGCCACGTCCTCCATGGGCGCCCCGTAGCCGACCTCGCCGAAGACCTCGCGGGCGGCGCGCAGGACGTGTTCGAGATTGCGCTGCGCGTCGACGCGCAGCGGTGTGGACCGGCCCACGCCGTGTGTGGTGCCACCGGTGAGTACGCGACTGCCGCTCTCGACCGAGAGCGCCGCCGCAGAGCCATGGAAATCGGAAATGTTCATATGTTTCCCCCGGTAATCATTTGTCTCCCCCCGGAGACACTCCCCGCCTTCATGCCGAGGGGGCCACAGTCACGTGGCCCTGGTCCCGCACTCGGCGATACGAACATAGTTGAGCCAGAGTCAATTCAGAAGAGGCAGCCCCGGACGGACCACCGCCCGATCGGAGCATCCCTTCCCACTTTTCCTTCCAGACCCTGCGGAACGGCTCCTTCCGCACCCCCTGACCTGCACACCTCCACCCCCACCCGATCCGTGCGGCGGCCCCTCCCGGCCACACCTGCGGTCACACAATCTGTCGGGCCTGTGGACAAACTCCCGGCCACGTTGCGTCATGGGACGGTGAAGGCTGCTAACTCCCGGGGCACGGCCCCCGGTACCCCGCCCCGCACGCGCATCCTCGTCGTCGGCGGGGGGTACGTCGGCATGTACACGGCGCTCCGGCTCCAGCGGAAGCTGAGAGCGGGCGAGGCCGAGGTCACGGTGGTCTCTCCCGAGCCCTACATGACGTACCAGCCCTTCCTGCCCGAAGCGGCCGCGGGCTCGATCTCCCCCCGCCACGTCGTGGTCCCGCTGCGCCGCGTCCTCGGCGCGTGCCACGTCGTCATCGGCGAGGCCCGGAGCATCGACCACGCCAAGCGGACCGCGACCGTCACCACGCTGGCCGCCGAGGACGGGGCCGGGGACGTCGAGATCGCCTACGACGAACTCGTCCTCGCCCCGGGCTCCGTCTCGCGCACGCTCCCCGTCCCGGGGCTCGCCGACCACGGCATCGGTTTCAAGACCGTCGAAGAGGCCATCGGCCTGCGCAACCACGTCATCGAGCAGATGGACATCGCCTCCTCCACCCGCGATCCCGCCCTCCGCTCCGCCGCCCTCACCTTCGTCTTCGTCGGCGGCGGGTACGCGGGCGTCGAGGCCCTCGGCGAGCTGGAGGACATGGCCCGCTACGCGTCGCGCTTCTACCACAACATCAAGCCCGAGGACATGAGATGGGTCCTGGTCGAGGCCAGCGACCGCATCCTTCCCGAGGTCGGCCCCGAGATGGGCGTCTACACCGTCCGCGAGCTGCGCCGCCGCAACATCGACCTGCGGCTGGAGACCCGCCTCGACTCCTGCGAGAACCGGGTCGCCGTCCTCAGCGACGGCGCCCGCTTCCCCACCCGCACCGTCGTCTGGACCGCGGGGGTCAAACCGCACCCGGTCCTCGCCGCCACCGACCTGCCGAGGAACGAGCGGGGCCGTCTCGTCTGCACCGCGCGCCTCACCGTCGACGGCGCCGAGCATGCCTGGGCCGCCGGGGACGCCGCGGCCGTCCCCGACCTCACCGCCGACGAGCCGGGCCGCGAATGCGCCCCCAACGCCCAGCACGCCCTGCGCCAGGCCAAGGTCCTCGCCGACAACCTCCTCGCCTCCCTGCGCGGCGAACCCCTCAAGGACTACGCCCACCGGTACGCCGGCTCCGTCGCCTCCCTCGGCCTCCACAAGGGCGTCGCCCACGTCTACGGCCGCAAGATCAAGGGGTACCCCGCCTGGTTCATGCACCGCGCCTACCACCTGAGCCGCGTCCCCACCTTCAACCGGAAGATGCGCGTCCTGGCCGAGTGGAGCCTCTCCGGGCTCTTCAAACGCGAGATCGTCTCCCTAGGCTCCCTCGAACACCCCAGGGCAGAATTCGAACTGGCCGCAGGTGGCGGCCACCGGACTCCTCCCCCGCCCCCCGTCCCCGACCCCCCGCAGGACCGCCCGAGCTGAGTTGTCAGTGCGGTCGGCCACACTGGACGTGTGACCATAGGTGTGCTCACACCTGCACAGAGTGACACCGTCCAGCGACCGACCACTGGGGGTACCTCCCAGCGGCAGCTGGGGGAGACACAGCGACCACTTGCGACACCACGAGGCTTGAACGCAGTGAACTTCACGCGCTGGAGCGCCCGGTTCCCCGGAACGCAGCGTCGCGCCGCCGCCCGGACCGAACACGCCGCCGCCCAGGCCAAGCGGGTCGAAGGCTCCGTCCCGGCGGCCCGCGGCGGCCGGGCCGACCCCGCGCCCGACCGGTCCCCGTCCGCCGAGGACGGCCACCCGGCCGACCCCGCGCCCGACGGCACGGGCACCGCCCCCGGTGACGTCGCCGCGCCCTCCCCGGACGAACTCTCCGTACGGGAGGTCCTCGGCCGCCTCCCGGCCCTCGTCGCCCTCGTGCACGGCCCCGACCACCGCGTCTCCTACGTCAACGACGCCTACACCGCCGGCTTCGGCGCCCGCGCCACCGGCGCCCCCGCCCACGAGGCCCTCCCCGAGCTCGGCGAGCTCGGTCTCCTCCCGCTCCTCGACCAGGTCCAGCGCAGCGGAAAGCCCCGCACCGCCAAGAACCGCACCGCCCCGGGCGGCGGCAGCACCTACACCGTCACCTGCACCCCGGTCGACTTCCCCCCGACCGGCGCGGGCGGAGCCCCGGACCCCCACCGCACCGGGGTCCTGGTCCACCTCGCCGACGTCACCGACCACTCCATGGCCGTCGCCCGGCTGCGCGCCAGCGAGCGCCGCCAGCGCGAGGCCGCCGTCACCCTCCAGCGCTCCCTCCTCCCGCAGGAGCTGGAACAGCCGGACGACCTCCGCGTCGCCGCCACCTACCAGCCCGGCGGCACCGACGCGGCCGTCGGCGGCGACTGGTACGACGTCATCACCCTCGGTGCCGGCCGCACCGCCCTCGTCATCGGCGACGTCATGGGCCGCGGGGTCCGCGCCGCCGCCGTCATGGGCCAGCTGCGCACGGCCGTCCGCGCCTACGCCCGCCTGGACCTGCCGCCGCACGAGGTGCTCCAGCTCCTCGACGGCCTCGCCGCCGAGATCGATGCCAGCCAGATCGCCACCTGCGTGTACGCCGTCCACGACCCCAACGAGGGCCTGCTGGCCTACGCCTCCGCCGGACACCTCCCGATCCTCGTCCGCGACGAGGACGGCACCGTGCGCCGCGCCGCCGACCCCACCGGCCCGCCGCTCGGCACCGGCGGCTGGCTGCACACCTCCGGCACCATCGCGCTGGGCCCCGGCTCCACCGCCGTCCTCTATACCGACGGCCTGGTCGAGCGCCGCAACGAGGACATCGACGAAGGCGTGGCCGCCCTCGAACGCGCCCTCTCCGGCGCCCAGGGCACCCCGGCCGTCATCTGCCGCCGGCTGATGCGGGCGCTGGGGGTGGACGCCGATCACGACGACGACGTCGCCGTGATGGTCCTCCAGCAGCCCGTCCGCAGCGGCGCCGATGCCGAGCTGTTCCACAACGCCGCCCTGGAACTCCTCGGCGGCGTCGAGGCCGCCCCGCGCGCCCGCGCCTTCGCCCAGGGCGTCCTCGCCTCCTGGCGCTTCCCGGTCGAGCTGTGCGACCTCGGCGTCCTGGCCGCGAGCGAGCTCGTCGCCAACTCCCTCCAGCACGGGACGCCGCCCATGCGGCTGCGCCTGCGCCGCACCGACCGCCGCCTGATCATCGAGGTCACCGACGGGGACGACCGCCTTCCGCGCCGCCGCCGCGCCGAACCGGCCGACGAGACCGGCCGCGGCATCTCGATCGTCGCGACCGTCGCCTCCTCCTGGGGCTGCCGCCGCACCCCGGGCGGCGGCAAGGCGGTCTGGTGCGAGTTCGCCCTCCCGGACAGGCCCCCGGCCACGTAGCGCCGACCGGCCCGGCCGCGAACAGCACGAAGGCCCCGGTCCACCGGACCGGGGCCTTCCTCATCCTCTTCCTACCGGACACCGGCCGCTCAGGCGAAGGCCACCGGCTCGACAGCGGCCTTCGGGCCGGGGTGCACATGTACCGGCTCGATCCGGGCCAGCGCCGGATTGTCCTGCTCCGGCGTGAGCTGCCCGCCCAGCCGCAGCGCCAGCCACGCGATGCCCAGCGACACGAACAGGAAGATCGTGATGTAGACCATCGGCAGGCTCGCGGCCAGCAGCACACCGACCGGCCCGAGCGCCAGCGCCATCTGCTTGACCAGCGCGAACGCGGAGTTGTACTGCCCGACCGACCCCTCCGGGGCCAGATCGGCGACCAGCGGCGCCAGCGTCGGCGACAGCATGGCCTCGCCGATGCCGAAGAGCGCGTACGTGGTGATGAACGCGGCGGCGGCCACCATCGCGCTGCCGTGCGCCAGCCCGGAGAACCCGGCGATGACCCACGCCACGGTCCAGATCAGCCCGACCAGCGCGATCACCCGCGACCGCCGCCGGTTCTCGACCAGTCGCAGCACGACGAACTGCGCCACGACGATCGCGCCGGTGTTGGCGGCCAGCGCGAACCCGAGCACGGACGGGGAGACCTTGGCGGACTCGGTGCCGAAGGCGGACAGGCCCGACTCGAACTGTCCGTAGCAGGCGAAGAACAGGACGAAGCCCAGGACGCAGAACTGCACCATCGCCTTGTGCTCCAGCAGCCGCTTCCAGCCGCCGCCCGACTGCGCGGCGTCCTTCGCCACGGCCCCCTGCACGCTCGCCACCTGCGGCATCCGCACGGTGGCGATGATCCCGGCCAGCACCAGGAACATCAGGGCCTCGATGGTGAACAGCAGCATGAAGCTGCCGGGCCGACTCGTGTCGACGATCAGGCCGCCGATGAGACCGCCGATGCCCAGACCCAGGTTCTGCATGAAGAACTGCAGCGCGAAGGCCCGGGTACGGGTCTCCTTCGTCGAGCACCACACGATCATCGTGGCGAGCGCGGGCTGCATGACGGCCTGCCCGGCACCGAGCAGCAGCGCCGACAGCAGGATCGGCACCACACCGGTCGACAGCCCCAGCGCGATCGCACCGACCGAGGCGGCGACGGCCGCGCCGATGACGACGGGGACGGGCCCGCGCCGGTCGATCACCCGACCGGTCAGCGGCAGCGCGATCAGCGCGCCCAGGGCGAACGCGATGAACGTCGCGCCGGCCCAGAGGGAACTCAGACCCCGCACCTGTGCCGCGTAGATGTAGAGGAACGGAACCGTGAAGCCGATACCGAACGCGGTCAGCGCGTTGCCTGCCTGGATTCGCCGCATCGCTGCGCCCATCACCTTGGTCACTTCTCACCTGCCTTGAGAGCTGAAGACTGAAGACTTCATACCTAAACTTCGACCCTTAACTCTACACATTGAAGGAGTTAGACGCCAACGCTCCCGTGCCATACTTCGGACCATGGGTGACACCCCCGACGGCACTACGCCCGTCCACGAGCCGAGCCTCGATGAGCAGATCGCCGTCTACCAGCGCGAGTTCCAGGACCTCGACCCCCAGGTCGAGAAGGTGGTGTCGGCACTGAGCCGCCTGCACCGCCGGATGAACGTCGCCTACGGACGTCAGACCGCGGCGCTGGGCATCAGCAACGCGGAGTGGGAGGTCCTCAAGGCCCTCGTCTTCTCCGGCGCCCCCTACCGGATGGGTCCGAGCGAGCTGGCCAAGCAGCTGGGCCTCACGCCGGCGGCGATGACGCACCGGATCGACCGCATGACGTCGGAGGGACTGGTGACCCGCGAGCGGGACGAGTCCAACCGCGTCCGCGTGATCGTGGAGCTGACGGACGAGGGCCGCAGCAAGTGGCTGGACGCGATGCGCGCGGCCACGGTCTTCGAGGAGGACCTCCTCCAGGACCTCTCCACCGCGGAGCGCGGGGTACTGGGCGACATGCTCACCCGGCTGCTCGACCGCGTGGAGGACCTCCAGCCCCGGAGCTGACCTCCTGGGTTGACACGGACCCTCGTGGTCCGTAGGGTTCTCCGAGTTGCCCCAGAGTCGGAAGGTTCTGGCGACAACCATCCCGCCGCCTCGTTGCGGCACCCAACTCAGCACGATCTCCCACATGGGAAAGAAATTCGGCATGTCCGAATCCCTTTCCAAGGCCCGATTATGAGCCGCCCGGGGAATCCGCTAGAGTTCGGGAGTCGGAAGGGCCCAACAGCCCGGAAGGCAAAGCCCGCTGACTGGGAGTCAGGCCCGAAAGGATCTGATAGAGTCGGACTCGCCGGAAAGGGAAAGCGCGAAAGTGTTGGATCTGGAAAGCGCCGGGGAAGTCGGACACGAAAGAGTCTGATAGAGTCGGAAACGCAAGAACAGCAGGAAACAGTAAGAACTGAACGAAAAGCCCGGAGGAAAGCCCGAGAGGGTGAGTACAAAGGAAGCGTCCGTTCCTTGAGAACTCAACAGCGTGCCAAAAATCAAC
>NZ_JBITDK010000002.1:0-25932 GCF_044454165.1 Streptomyces sp. NPDC051567
GCCCGCGGGGGCCGCCACCCCCCCCCCCCCCCCCCCCCCCCCCCCACAACCCCCCCCCCCCCCGGGGCGCGGGGGGGGGGGGGGGGGGGGGGGCCGCCCCCCCCCCCCCCCCCCCCCCCCCGGCGGGAAAGACTCCGGCAGGACTACTGTCCCGTCACGGCACGCAGACGGACATCGGCGCGACGCTCGGCGGCGCCGTCGGTCACCGACTTCGCGCGCTCCAGTGCCCGCTCCGCCCGCTGGACGTCGATCTCGTCCGCGAGTTCGGCGATCTCGGCCAGCAGGGACAGCTTGTTGTCCGCGAACGAGATGAAACCGCCGTGCACCGCGGCGACGACAGTGTCGCCCCCGACGGTACGGATGGTCACCGGGCCCGATTCCAGCACACCGAGAAGCGGCTGGTGACCGGGCATGACGCCGATGTCGCCGGACGTGGTGCGGGCGACAACAAGGGTGGCCTCGCCGGACCAGACATTGCGGTCCGCCGCGACCAGCTCGACGTGCAGCTCAGCAGCCAAGGTGGCTCCTCGGGTCACCACCCGGCAGAGCTGCCGGGTGTTGGGTCAAATTCTAATGGGCGTGGGGAGAGGGACGGGACACACCCGCCCCTCTCCGTCAGTCAGCTGTGCTCACGAGGAGCGCGGCTTCAGGAGACGCCCAGCTCCTTGGCGTTGGCCTTCAGGTCCTCGATGCCACCGCACATGAAGAACGCCTGCTCGGGGAAGTGGTCGTAGTCACCGTTGCAGATCGCGTTGAACGCGGTGATCGACTCGTCGAGCGGAACGTCCGAACCGTCCACGCCGGTGAACTGCTTGGCGACGTGGGTGTTCTGCGACAGGAAGCGCTCGACACGACGGGCACGGTGGACAACGAGCTTGTCCTCCTCGCCCAGCTCGTCGATACCGAGGATCGCGATGATGTCCTGGAGGTCCTTGTACTTCTGAAGGATTCCCTTGACACGCATCGCCGTGGAGTAGTGGTCCGCCGCGATGTAGCGGGGGTCCAGGATGCGGGACGTGGAGTCCAGCGGGTCCACGGCCGGGTAGATGCCCTTCTCGGAGATCGGACGGGAAAGAACCGTCGTCGCGTCGAGGTGGGCGAAGGTGGTCGCCGGCGCCGGGTCGGTCAGGTCGTCCGCGGGGACGTAGATCGCCTGCATCGAGGTGATCGAGTGACCACGGGTCGAGGTGATGCGCTCCTGGAGGAGACCCATCTCGTCGGCCAGGTTCGGCTGGTAACCCACCGCGGAGGGCATGCGGCCGAGCAGGGTCGACACCTCGGAACCCGCCTGGGTGTACCGGAAGATGTTGTCGATGAAGAAGAGCACGTCCTGCTTCTGCACATCGCGGAAGTACTCCGCCATGGTCAGACCGGCGAGGGCGACGCGCAGACGGGTGCCCGGGGGCTCGTCCATCTGGCCGAAGACGAGCGCCGTCTTGTCGATGACGCCGGACTCGGCCATCTCCTCGATGAGGTCGTTGCCCTCACGGGTACGCTCACCGACACCCGCGAACACCGACACACCGTCGTGGTTGTTGGCGACGCGGTAGATCATTTCCTGGATCAGAACGGTCTTGCCGACACCGGCACCACCGAACAGACCGATCTTTCCACCCTTGACGTACGGGGTGAGAAGGTCGATGACCTTGACGCCGGTCTCGAACATCTCGGTCTTCGACTCGAGCTGGTCGAAGGCGGGGGCCTTGCGGTGGATCGCCCAGCGCTCGGTGACCTCGGCCTCGGCCTCGGGCTTGTTCAGGATCTCGCCGAGGGTGTTGAACACCTTGCCCTTGGTGATGTCACCGACGGGGACGGTGATGCCCTCGCCCGTGTTGGTCACCGCGGCCTGGCGGACCAGGCCGTCTGTCGGCTGCATCGAGATGGTGCGGACCAGGCCGTCACCCAGGTGCTGGGCGACTTCGAGGGTCAGCGTCTTGAGCTTGCCGTTCTCGGCCGGGTCTGCGACCTGGACCTTGAGGGCGTTGTAGATCTCGGGCATCGCGTCGACGGGGAACTCCACGTCGACGACCGGGCCGATGACCCGGGCGACGCGGCCCGTGGCGGCGGCCGTCTCAACAGTGGTCGTCATTACTTGTCACTCCCCGCGGTCGCGTCAGCCATGGCGCTCGCGCCACCGACGATCTCGCTGATTTCCTGGGTGATTTCGGCCTGGCGGGCCGCGTTGGCAAGCCGGGAAAGGCTCTTGATGAGATCCCCGGCGTTGTCGGTCGCCGACTTCATCGCACGGCGGCGGGCGGCGTGCTCGGAAGCGGCCGACTGCAGCAGTGCGTTGTAGATACGGCTTTCGACGTAGCGCGGCAGCAGGGCGTCGAGGACGTCCTCCGCCGACGGCTCGAAGTCGAACAGCGGAAGGATCTCGCCCTTCGCGCTGCTCTCCTCCGCGGCCTTCTCAAGACTGAGCGGCAGCAGCCGGTCGTCCACCGGGTTCTGCGTCATCATCGACACGAATTCCGTGTAGACGATGTGCAGCTCGTCGACGCCGCCTTCGGCCGTGTCCGCCTGGATGGCCTCGATCAGCGGCGCGGCGACGCGCTTGGCGTCCCCGTAGGCCGGGCTGTCGGTGAAGCCCGTCCACGACTCCGCGACCTTGCGCTCGCGGAAGCCGTAGTAGGCGACACCCTTACGGCCGACGATGTAGGCGTCGACCTCCTTGCCCTCGGCGCGCAGCCGAGCGGAGAGCCGCTCCGCCTGCTTGATGGCGTTGGAGGAGTAGCCGCCGGCCAGACCGCGGTCGCTCGTGACGAGCAGGACCGCGGCGCGGACCGGCGCCTCGACCTCGGTGGTCAGGGCGTGCTTGGTGTTCGAGCCGGTCGCCACCGCGGTCACCGCACGGGTGAGCTCGGTCGCGTACGGCATCGATGCCGCCACCTTGCGCTGCGCCTTGACGATGCGCGAGGCGGCGATCATCTCCATCGCCTTGGTGATCTTCTTGGTCGCCGTGACGGCACGGATGCGACGCTTGTAGACCCGGAGCTGCGCTCCCATGAGTCAGGTCCCTTCCGTCGTCACTTGGAGACGTTGACGGCCGGCGCGTCCTCGCCCAGGAGCTTGCCGTCCGAGGTCTCGAACTGCTGCTTGAAGGCGGCGATGGCGTCGGCGATCGACGTCAGGGTGTCGTCCGACATCTTGCCGCCCTCGGCGATGGAGGTGAGGAGGTCCTTGCGCTCGCGGCGCAGGTGCTCCAGCAGCTCCGACTCGAAGCGACGGATGTCGTTGACCGGGACGTCGTCCATCTTGCCGGTGGTACCGGCCCAGACGGAGACGACCTGCTCCTCGACGGGCATCGGCTGGTACTGGCCCTGCTTCAGCAGCTCGACCATGCGCTTGCCGCGCTCCAGCGAGTTCTTCGACGCGGCGTCCAGGTCGGAACCGAAGGCGGCGAACGCCTCCAGCTCGCGGTACTGGGCGAGGTCCACGCGCAGACGGCCGGAAACCTGCTTCATGGCCTTGTGCTGGGCGGAGCCACCGACGCGGGAGACCGAGATGCCGACGTTCAGCGCCGGGCGCTGGCCCGCGTTGAACAGGTCGGACTCCAGGAAGCACTGGCCGTCGGTGATGGAGATGACGTTGGTCGGGATGAACGCCGACACGTCGTTCGCCTTGGTCTCGACGATCGGCAGACCGGTCATCGAACCGGCACCCATGTCGTCGGAGAGCTTGGCGCAGCGCTCCAGCAGACGCGAGTGCAGGTAGAAGACGTCGCCCGGGTACGCCTCACGGCCCGGCGGGCGGCGCAGCAGCAGCGACACGGCGCGGTAGGCGTCGGCCTGCTTCGACAGGTCGTCGAAGATGATCAGGACGTGCTTGCCGGCGTACATCCAGTGCTGGCCGATGGCGGAACCGGTGTACGGCGCCAGGTACTTGAAGCCGGCCGGGTCGGACGCCGGGGCGGCGACGATGGTCGTGTACTCCAGGGCACCGGCCTCTTCCAGCGCGCCGCGAACGGACGCGATGGTCGAGCCCTTCTGGCCGATGGCGACGTAGATGCAGCGGACCTGCTTGTTCACGTCGCCCGAGCGCCAGTTGTCGCGCTGGTTGATGATCGTGTCGACGGCAAGAGCGGTCTTGCCGGTCTGACGGTCACCGATGATCAGCTGACGCTGGCCGCGGCCGATCGGCACCATCGCGTCGACGGCCTTGTAGCCGGTCTGCATGGGCTCGTGCACCGACTTACGGACCATGACGCCCGGGGCCTGCAGTTCGAGGGCGCGGCGGCCGTCGGTCGCGATCTCGCCGAGACCGTCGATCGGGTTGCCGAGCGGGTCGACGACGCGGCCGAGGTAGCCCTCGCCGACACCTACGGAGAGAACCTCACCGGTGCGGCGCACCGGCTGGCCCTCCTCGATACCGCTGAACTCGCCGAGGACGATCGCACCGATCTCGCGCTCCTCGAGGTTGAGGGCGAGACCGAGGGTGCCGTCCTCGAACTTCAGCAGCTCGTTCGCCATGGCGGAGGGCAGGCCCTCCACCTTCGCGATGCCGTCGCCGGCAACGCTGACCGTTCCGACCTCCTCGCGCGAGGCCGCGTCCGGCTGGTACGACTGGACAAAGTTCTCCAGTGCGTCCCGGATCTCCTCCGGCCGGATCGTGAGCTCCGCCATCTGGGTTCCCTGCTCTCCTTGTTGGGCCTGAAGCTTCTTAGGGGTCTGGGGGCGACCCCCAGGAATCTTCTGCAAGTTCTGCACGGCCCAACCGGGCCGCTAGGAATGCGTTGTTCTAGTGTGGTTGCTGGTCAGCCGGCCATGCGGCGGGTCGCCTCGGAGAGGCGGTCCGCGATGGTGCCGTCGATGACCTCGTCGCCGACCCGCACCACGATCCCGCCGAGGACCGCGGGGTCCACGTCGAGGTTGAGGTGCATCTGGCGCCCGTACAGCTTGGCCAGCACCGCGCCGAGACGCTGCTTCTGCGCGTCGCTGAGCGGAACCGCGCTGGTCACGGTGGCGACCATGCGGTTGCGGCGCTCGGCGGCGAGCGTGGAGAGGGACTCCAGTCCCGCTTCCAGGCTACGTCCACGCGGGTGCGTGACGAGACGCGCGACCAGCCGCTCGGTGACCGGGTTCGTCCTGCCGCCGAGCAGGCTGCGCAGCAGCTCGCTCTTGGCGGAGGCCGTGGCCGCCCGGTCGGTCAGCGCGGAACGCAGCTCGGTGTTCGAGGAGACGATCCGGCTGAACCGGAACACCTCGTCCTCGACGTCGTCGAGCGCGTCGCCACGCTGGGCCGCCGTGAGGTCGGCGGTGTCCGCCAGCTCCTCCAGCGAGTCCACCAGGTCACGGGAGCGCGACCAGCGGGACCGGACCATGCCGGACAGCAGGTCGAGGGTCTCCCCGCCCACCTGGCCGCCCAGCACGCGGCGGACCAGCTCGGCCTTGGCCTCGCCGGCCTGCGCCGGGTCGGTGACGACCCGACGCAGCGAGACCTCACGGTCGAGCAGCGCGGTGACAGCGGCAAGCTCACCGGCGAGCTCCGCCGCGTCGACGGACGTGTTGTCCGTCAGCGCGTCGAGACGCTCACGCGCGGAAACCAGCGCCTCGCGGCTCGCTCCGTTCATCGGGCGACCCCGGACGACGCCTTCTCCTCGAGCTCGCCGAGGAAGCGGTCGATGGTGCGGCTCTGCCGGGCGTGGTCCTCAAGGGACTCGCCGACGAGCTTCCCGGCCAGGTCGGTGGCGAGCTTGCCCACGTCCTGGCGGAGCGCCTGCGAGGCTGCCTTGCGGTCGGCCGCGATCTGGGTGTGGCCGGCAGCGATGATCTCCTCCCGCTGCCGCTGGCCCTCTGCGCGCAGTTCTTCCTTGAGCGCAGTGCCCTGCTCCAGTGCTTCCTGGCGCAGGCGGGCGGCCTCGTGGCGGGCCTCGGCGAGCTGGGCCTTGTACTGCTCCAGCACGCTCTGGGCCTCGGTCTGAGCGGCCTCAGCCTTCTCGATACCGCCTTCGATGGCCTCGCGACGCTCGTCCAGAACCTTGTTGATGTTCGGGAGGAGCTTCTTCGCGAAGAAGAAGAAGACGATGGCGAAGGCGATGGCACCGACAAGAAGTTCGGGACCGGGAGGAATGAGCGGACTCTGCTCTTCCCCGGCCGCCAGAACCAGATTGGCGATCACATCAATGCCTTTCGTCGATGGTCAGGTAAGAAGTGATTACTGACCGAACACGAACGGCATAACGATGCCGATGAGGGCCAGCGCCTCACAGAAGGCGAAGCCGAGGATCTGGTTGGCGCGGATCAGGCCCGCTGCCTCGGGCTGACGCGCGAGGGCCTGGGTGCCGTTACCGAAGATGATGCCGATGCCGACACCGGGGCCGATGGCGGCGAGACCGTAGCCGATGGAGCCGAGGGAACCACTGACGGCTGCAAGGGTCTGAGACATGCCGGATCTTCCTTCTCTTTCACGGACCGGTGGGGGTTGGCCACCGGACGACTGTGTGGTTTGCGGGGCGGGAAAGGCTCAGTGGTGCTCGGCGAGAGCGCCCTGGATGTAGGAGCAGGCAAGGAGCACGAACACGTACGCCTGAACCGCCTGCACGAAAAGTTCGAAGAGGATCATGACCATGGTCATGAGGAAGGAGATGCCGGCAGCGGGGATCATCACGCTGTTCAGCAAGTACCAGGAGGCAATCGTGAACATGACCAGCATCAGGTGGCCCGCGAACATGTTCGCGAAGAGTCGCACCGCGTGGGTGAAGGGCCGCACGAGCAGGTTCGAGAAGAACTCGATGAGCATGACGAGCGGGAGCACCGGGCCGAGCGACTTGTCGTAGCCGGTGACGTTCTTGAAGAAGCCGACGAATCCGTGCTTCTTGAAGGTCAGCCCGACCCACACGACGTACACGATCAGGGCCATGACGACCGGGTACGCGATGATCGACGACACCGGGAACTGCGCCAGCGGGATCACGGCCCAGATGTTCATGATCCAGATGAAGAAGAACAGCGAGACCATGAGGGGGACGTACTTCTCGCCCTCACGCTTGCCGAGCGTCTCGTAGACGATGCCGCGGCGGACGAAGTCGTATCCGGCCTCACCGACCATCTGGAGCTTTCCAGGAACCACCTTCGCCTTGCCGAACGCGATCCAGAAGAAGGCGACGACGACGAGGGAGGTGATCAGGGCCAGCAGCATCACCTTGTTGAACTCGAACCCGCCGATCGTCGCGATCGGCTGGAAAAGGAAGGAGTTCAGCCCCGGAGCAGGAAAGCCACAGCCGTTGTCAGACAGGATGCGGCAGCTCCAGTCAAAGGCCAGAGTCTGGTCAGCACTCACCGCGGGCTCCTTCAGCGTGGCGCATAGGTACGGCAACCTCGTTGTGTCGGCGCGGCGGACAGCCGCGGTTCGGCACTGGACTGGTGTTACGGATGGTGGGGCGGCAATCAGGCATCGAGCCTCGCGATGGAGCAGGCGTCAGCTCAGATGCCCGCGCCCGCAGTGCCGCAGTTGGCACCGGACGATAGCAGCATCTCGAACGCGCCCTTATACCGCCCCTACCCTTCACGGCTTCGGACCCGACTTGCCGGGCTTGTCGCCCTGCGCCGAGTCCGGTTCGACGTAAAGGATCTTTGCCTTCATGTGTGCACGAGCCTGGGCGGCGATCCACACCAGGGTGGACACGACCAGGGAAGCGGCGAAGGACTTGGGGTTGAACAGCGTCGTGTCCTTGAACACGCCGACGAAGATGAGCAGCAGCAGCAGCTGTGTGGTGTAGAGCATCAGCCCCATGGCCTGGAACAGCTGCGGCAGAGATTTGGCGGTGCGTTGCAGGACGACCAGACCGATCCCCATGAAGAGGATCACGATCAGCGTGCCGACAGCGGCACCGAGCGCTCCCTTGCCGCCGGCCAGCACGGCGCTGACCACGGCGATGACCACGCCGACCGCAGCGGTGGGCACGACGACGTGCAGGAGAGATCGGACATCATCTGACCGCATGGCGGGTTGCTCCGCGTGATGGTGGGGGCGCTGGACTCGTACAGGACGAGCGTAAGCCCGGTCCGAGAGAAGACCTCGGGCCGATGGGCCGTCGCACTACGGTCCTTCGGCTCTGTCGCCGGGTTTAGTGAACGGTATCACAAACTATTTGATGAGAGCTTTACCTGCTTGATGTGCCGACTGTCACACATGAGGGTGACCATGCCCCTGTGTGCACGACAGGCAACGCTCTTGTCTGATAAGGGACGTTCATGTCCGACATGCGCGCCACACGTCAGCGGGCCGATCCGGCCTTCCGCCGGTCGGGGAAGCGCGAACGGGGGCCTACGGCGGTCGCCCCGTTGACGCCCGAGACGCCCACCGTGACCGGCTCGGCGAAGGCCGGTTCCGCCCCCGGTTCCGCGCCCTGGGCCTCCCGCACCGGCTCCTGGACGGTGGCCCGCGCGGACCGCCGCGTGTACCGGTAGCGCGGCGGGACCAGCGCCTGGGCCCAGTGCGGGGCGCGCGGGGTGAAGCGCGGCAGGAGCAGCAGGACCAGCCCCACCGCGCTCAGCGCGGCGACCCCGAGCACGATCCACATCGAGGCGGAGTGGACCGAGTACGCCAGTGCGCCGAAGGCGATCAGGCCCGACCAGAAGTACATGATCAGCACCGCACGGCTGTGCGAGTGGCCGAGTTCCAGCAGTCGGTGGTGGAGGTGTCCGCGGTCGGCCGCGAACGGCGACTGGCCCTTCCAGGTGCGCCGGACGATGGCCAGGACCAGGTCCGCCATGGGGATCGCGATGATCGTCAGCGGCAGCAGCAGCGGGATGAAGACCGGGAGCATCGCGTGGGTCGCGTTGCGCTCGCCGCCCGCGAACAGGGCCATCGAGTCGGGGTCGACCTGCCCGGTGATGGAGATCGCGGAACCGGCGAGCACCAGCCCGATCAGCATCGAGCCGGAGTCGCCCATGAAGATCCGGGCCGGGTGCATGTTGTGCGGCAGGAAGCCCAGGCACATGCCGATCAGGATCGCGGCGAAGAGCGTCGCGGGCGCCGCCTCCTCGATGCCGTAGCCGAACCAGATCCGGTAGGCGTAGAGGAAGAACGCGGTGGCGGCGATGCAGACCATGCCGGCGGCGAGGCCGTCGAGGCCGTCCACGAAGTTCACCGCGTTGATGGTGATCACGACGAGGGCGACGGTCAGCAGGTTGCCCTGCCACTGGGTGAGCGAGACGGTGCCGAAGCCGGGGATCGGGAGCCACAGGATGGTCAGCCCCTGGATGACCATCACACCGGCGGCGATCATCTGCGCGCCGAGTTTGATCAGCGCGTCGATCTCGAACTTGTCGTCGAGCACGCCGACCAGCCAGATCAGGGCCGCGCCGGAGAGCAGTGCCCGTGGCTCGTTCGAGAGGACGAAGACGCCGTTGAGGTTCGGCAGGTGGTCCGCGACCAGCAGGCCCGCGCACAGTCCACCGAACATGGCGATGCCGCCGAGCCGTGGTGTGGGCTCGCGGTGGACGTCGCGGGCGCGGATCTCCGGCATCGCCCCTGCGGCGATCGCGAACTTCCGCACCGGTCCGGTCAGCAGGTAGGTCACCGCGACCGTGACGCAGAGCGTCAGCAGATATTCACGCACGGGCTGCCCCAGATGTATCGCCGGCCATCTCAGCCCCACACATTAGCCGCGATGCTCCCGGTGCCGAGGACGCGAGGGGGGCCTGTCCCGGTTGCACCGGACCCCGCTTGTCCCGCTTACGGACCATACGGGGGAAATCCCCGCGCCAGTTCCCCGGCCCGCGTACGGGTTTTCGCCGGGTCCCCGCGCAGCGCGGCCGTGAACAGCGCGGCGATCCGGACCATCTCCGCCTCCCCCATCCCCTGGGTGGTCACGGCGGCCGTTCCCAGCCGGACGCCGCGCCGGTCGCCGAAGGGCAGGGCGCAGGTGTCGAGCACGATCCCGGCGGCGGCCAGCCGGGCCCGGGCGGCGGGGCCGTCGGTCCCCAGCGGCGCCGGGTCGGCGGTGATCAGGTGCGTGTCGGTCCCGCCGGTGGTGACGGCGAACCCGTGCTCCGCGAGCGCCTGCGCCAGCACCCGGGCGTTGGCGACGACCCGGTGGGCGTAGGTGGTGAACGCCGGCCCGGCGGCCTCCCCGAAGGCCACCGCCTTGGCGGCGATGGTGTGCATCTGGGCGCCGCCCTGCGTCAGCGGGAACACCGCCCGGTCGATCCGCTCGGCGAACTCGGCGCCGCACAGGATCAGCCCGCCCCGGGGCCCGCGCAGCACCTTGTGCGTGGTCGCGCAGACGACGTCGGCGTACGGGACGGGGCTCGGCGCGGCCCCGCCGGCCACCAGCCCGATGGGGTGGGCGGCGTCCACGATCAGGAAGGCGCCCACCTCGTCGGCGATCTCCCGGAAGACCGAGTACTCCAGGTGGCGGGGGTAGGAGATGGAGCCGCAGACGATCGCGCGGGGCCGGTGCTCCCGGGCCAGCGCCTGCACCTGCTCGTAGTCGACGAGCCCGGTGGCCGGGTCCACCCCGTACCCGACGAAGTCGAACAGGCGGCCGGAGAGGTGGGCGGGCGACCCGTGCGTGAGGTGTCCGCCGTACGGGAGGCCCATGGCCAGGACGGTGTCCCCGGGCCGCAGCAGGGCGGCGTACGCGGCCAGCACGGCCGCCGAGCCGGAGTGCGGCTGCACGTTGGCGTGCTCGGCGCCGAAGAGGGCCCTGGCCCGCTCCACGGCGATCCGCTCGGCCTGGTCGGCGTAGTCGCAGCCGCCGTGGTGGCGGGCGCCGGGGTAGCCCTCGGCGTACTTGTTGGCGAGGACGGAGCCGAGGGCGCAGAGGACCGCGGGGGAGGTGAAGTTCTCGGCGGCGATCAGCTGGAGGGTGGACGCCTGCCGCCGTGCCTCTCCGGCCAGGACGTCCGCCATCTGCGCGTCCTGCCGTCGCAGCAGATCCACGGGCTGCTCGGTGGTGACGGTCATGGCACGACTCCCGTGCTGGGTGTACCGGGTAGCCCCACCATATTCCCGCCGCCGTGCTCGCGCCGCTCGGCCGCGGACGGGGCCCTGCGCGACCGTTCCCACGGGGACCGGCGGGGGCTCCACGAGGGTTCAGCGGGACTCGGTGACGCCCGTCAGCGCGGTGACCACCGGGTCGAGTGCCTGGTTGATCTCGTCGCCGATCGAGCGGAAGAAGGTGATCGGTGCCCCGTACGGGTCGTACACCTCGTCCGCGTCCGGCGAAGGGGCCAGCAGCCAGCCGCGCAGGGCGGCGGCGGCGCGGACCAGCGCGCGCGCCCGCTCCGCCATGCCCTCGTCCAGCGGCGGCAGCGTGGCGGGGTCTATGGCCCGCACCAGCCGGGTGAACTCCTTCAGCGTGAAGGTGCGCAGCCCGGCCGAGTGGCCCATGGAGATGACCTGGGCCCGGTGGTCGCGGGTGGCGGTCAGCACCAGGTCGGCGCGGATGACGTGCTCGTCGAGGAGTTCGCGGCCGGTGAACCCGGAGGCGTCGGCGCCGAAGTCCGCGAGCACCGCCGCGGCGTTCGCCTCCATGGGGGCCCCTTCGTGGCCCCAGGTGCCCGCGCTCTCCACGATGAGGTCACCGGTGACGGGTCCGCCCAGGCGGTGCGAGAGGGCGTGGCGGGTCAGCCGCTCGGTGATGGGCGAGCGGCACACGTTGCCGGTGCTGACGTGGAGTATGCGGAAGGTGCCTCCCCCGGCCACCGGGAGGTGTCCCCCCGCTATGCCACGCCCCTCAGGGCTCATGGGGCGACCTCAAGATCGGGTACGACCTCCCGCAGCTGGTCCGCGGTGAGCGCGCCCGCGCGCAGCAGTACGGGAACCTTCCCGGTGACGTCGACGATCGACGACGGCTGGATGCCGGGCGTCGGCCCGCCGTCCAGGTAGACCGAGACGGAGTCGCCCAGCATCTCGCGGGCCGCGTCGCAGTCCTCCGGCGCCGGGTGGCCGCTCAGGTTGGCCGAGGAGACGGCCATCGGGCCGACCTCGGTCAGCAGCTCGATGGCGACGGGGTGCAGCGGCATCCGGACGGCCACGGTGCCCCCGGTCTCGCCCAGGTCCCAGGTCAGCGACGGCTGGTGCCGGGCGACCAGGGTCAGCGCGCCCGGCCAGAAGGCGTCGACGAGTTCCCACGCCTGCTCGGAGAAGTCCGTGACCAGGCCGTGCAGGGTGTTCGGGGAGCCGATGAGCACGGGGGTGGGCATGCCGCGCCCGCGGCCCTTGGCGGTGAGCAGGTCACCGACGGCCTCCGGGCTGAAGGCGTCCGCGCCGATCCCGTACAGGGTGTCGGTGGGCAGCACGACGAGCTCGCCGCGGCGCACGGCGGATGCGGCTTCACGCAGGCCCGTCGCGCGGTCCGTCGCGTCGTTGCAGTCGTATCGCCGGGCCATCAGCGGGCCTCCTCGTGCAGCGGGGTGGTGGCGGGAGCGGTCGCGCCGGTCACGGCAGCGCCTTGCGGGCGGTCGCGAAGCGCGGGCGGTTGTTGAGGTCCGGGTGGTCGGCCGCGTCGGCCCAGCCCCGTTCCTCGGCGAAGATCCACGGGACCTGGCCGCCCTGGGTGTCGGCGTGCTCGATGACGACGATGCCGCCGGGCCGCAGCAGCCGGTGGGCGGTGCGTTCGATGCCGCGGATGGTGTCGAGGCCGTCCTCGCCGGAGAAGAGGGCCATCTCCGGGTCGTGGTCGCGGGCCTCGGGGGCGACGTACTCCCACTCGGTGAGCGGGATGTACGGCGGGTTGGAGATGACCAGGTCGACCTGGCCGTCCAGCTCCGGCAGGGCGCTGAGCGCGTCGCCCTGGTGGACGCTGACCCGGGAGTCCTCCGCGTTCTTGCGGGTCCACCGCAGGGCGTCCTCGGAGAGCTCGACGGCGTGCACGCGCGAGCGCGGCACCTCCTGCGCCATGGCCAGCGCGATCGCGCCGGAGCCGGTGCACAGGTCCACGATCAGGGGCTCGACCACGTCCATCGCCCGGACCGCCTGTATGGCCCAGTCCACGACCGACTCGGTCTCGGGCCGGGGCACGAAGACCCCGGGCCCGACCTGGAGCTCCAGGTACCGGAAGAAGGCGCGGCCGGTGATGTGCTGGAGGGGCTCACGCGCCTCGCGGCGGGCGATCGCCTCCCAGTAGCGGGCGTCGAAGTCCGCGTCCTTGACGTGGTGGAGTTCCCCCCGCTTGACGCCGTGCACGAAGGCCGCGAGTTCCTCCGCGTCGAAGCGCGGTGAGGGCACGCCGGCGGCGGCCAGCCGCTGGGTGGCCTGGGCCACCTCGGCAAGCAGCAAGTTCACGCTGGTCCTCCGGGGCTGCTGTCGTACGGGGGTGGTACGGGATCGGGCGGGAATCAGTGTGCGGCTGCGAGCTTGGCGGCGGAGTCGGTGTCCACGCAAGCCTGGATGACCGGGTCGAGGTCACCGTCGAGCACCTGGTCCAAGTTGTACGCCTTGAAACCGGTCCGGTGGTCCGAGATCCGGTTTTCCGGGTAGTTGTAGGTGCGGATCTTCTCGGACCGGTCCACGGAGCGCACCTGGCTGCGGCGCACGTCGGACGCCTCCTGCTCGGCGGCCTCCTGGGCGGCGGCCAGCAGGCGCGAGCGCAGGATGCGCATGGCCTGCTCCTTGTTCTGGAGCTGGCTCTTCTCGTTCTGGCAGGAGGCGACCACACCGGTCGGCAGGTGGGTGATGCGCACGGCCGAGTCGGTGGTGTTGACGGACTGGCCGCCGGGGCCCGAGGAGCGGTAGACGTCGATGCGGAGGTCGCTCATGTTGACCTCGACCTCGACCTCCTCGGCCTCCGGGGTGACGAGCACGCCGGCGGCGGAGGTGTGGATGCGGCCCTGGGACTCGGTGGCCGGAACGCGCTGGACGCGGTGGACGCCGCCCTCGTACTTCAGCCGGGCCCACACGCCCTGGCCGGGCTCGGTGGCGCCGTTGCCGCCCTTGGTGCGGACGGAGACCTGGACGTCCTTGTAGCCGCCGAGTTCGGACTCGGTGGCGTCGATGATCTCGGTCTTCCAGCCCACGCGCTCGGCGTAGCGCAGGTACATGCGCAGCAGGTCGCCCGCGAAGAGGGCCGACTCGTCGCCGCCCGCGCCCGCCTTGACCTCCAGGAGGACGTCCTTGTCGTCGCTGGGGTCGCGCGGGACCAGCAGCAGCCGGAGCTTCTCGGTGAGCTCCTCGCGCTGCGCGGTCAGCTCCTTGACCTCTGCCACGAAGTCGGGGTCGTCGGCCGCGAACTCCTTGGCCGTCTCGATGTCCTCGGCCGACTGCTTCCACGCACGGAAGGTCGTGATGATCGGGGTCAGCTCCGCGTAGCGCTTGTTCAGCTTGCGCGCGTTGGCCTGATCGGAGTGGACCGAAGGGTCGGCGAGCTTCTTCTCAAGATCGGCGTGCTCGCCGACCAGTTCCTCGACCGCCTCGAACATCGGGTGCTCCTGTGGTGAAAGTAAGAAAGGGGGGTGACGTGGCTGAACGACGACAAAGGCGCCGGTCCGGCCGCCCCCGCGTGGACAGGGGGCGGCCGGGGACCGGCGCCTGGGTCGCGCTACTTCTGGGCCGCACCCTTGCCGAAGCGGGCCTCGAAGCGGGCCACGCGGCCGCCGGTGTCGAGGATCTTCTGCTTGCCCGTGTAGAACGGGTGGCACTCGGAGCACACCTCGGCGCGGATGGAGCCCGCGGTCAGGGTGGAACGGGTGGTGAACGACGCGCCACAGGTGCAGCTGACCTGGGTATCGACGTACTCGGGGTGAACATCGCGCTTCAAGGTGTCTCCTAGATTCGGGAGGGCGCCGGGTCGCAGGAGCCGAATTGCGCGCTGCGTGAACCGGGGCCGACAGACCAGTCTGCCAGGACCGGGCTGCCTGTCAAAATTCTGAGGACGCCTCCCTCAACGGGGAGGGGCCGGCATCTATTCCGGCCACGGTGGGGCCCTCCCCGGCCGCGGGGCGCCCGGGGCCCGCCCCACCGGGCCGCGGAGGTGCGGAGTACCGGGGTGCCGCTACCGCTACCGCTACCGCTACCGCTACCGGACGATCGCGCCGGCCGCGCTCTTGTCGCCCGCGGAGTTCGCGGTGGCCTCGGCGGGGATCGGCCGGTCGGCGCGCAGGGCGTCCCAGACCAGGACGGACTCCTTGGTGAGCGGGACCACCCGGTTGATGTCGCGGGTGTCCGGGACCACCGGCAGGGTGATCATCTGAAGGTCGTGCGGGTCGATGCCCTGGAGGCCCTGGGCGAAGCCCGTGAGGGACTTCACGTCGCCGAGCGCCTTGTCGGTGGTGATCGACTTGGTGGCGGTGTCGGCGAGGTCGAGCAGGCGCTTGGGGTTGTCGAAGACCCCGATGCCCTTGACCTGCTTGATCAGGGCCTTCATGAACGCCTGCTGGAGCTGTATCCGGCCCAGGTCCCCGCCGTCGCCGATGCTCTTGCGGGTCCGGACGAGGCCGAGGGCCTGTTCGCCGTCGAGCCGGTGGGTGCCGGCCTGGAGGTCGAGGTGGCTGCCCGGGTCCTTGATGGGCTTGGTGGTGGTGACCTCGACGCCGCCGAGGTTGTCGACGATCTTCTTGAAGCCCGTGAAGTCGACCTCCATGTAGTGGTCCATGCGGATGCCGGACATCGTCTCGACGGTCTTGACCGCGCAGGCGGCCCCGCCGATGGTGTACGACTCGTTGAACATCCTGCGCGGGCCGCCGGGGTCGGTCCCGCCCTTGCCCACGGCGCAGGCGGGGCGGGTGACCAGGGTGTCTCGCGGTATGGATATGACGCTGGCCGTCTGGTGGCCCTCGTACAGGTGGATGATCATCGCGGTGTCGGCGCGGGCGCCCGCGCCGTCATCGTGGCCGTACTCGGCGTTGGCGCCGCCGCGGGAGTCGGAACCGAGGACGAGGATGTCCATCGACCCGTTGTTCACGTTCTGCGGGCGGTCGGCGCCGAGGACCTGGTCGATGTCGACGGTCTTCAGGTTGCCGTTGAACTTGACGTAGAAGTAGCCGAGGCCCGCCCCGCCCAGCAGGATCACCCCGGCGGCGCTCCACGCGACCACCGCGAGGGCGCCGCGGCGCTTCGCGGGCCTGCGCCGGCTGCTGTGTCCGGCCCGCCGGCCACGGCCCGTGCTGTCCTGGCTCATGCTCTCCTCAGTCCTGGCTTCCCCGCCGGCCCCGGATTCCCCGCGCCGTCCCCCTGACACAGACGACCGGACGGGCGTCCGGGTTCCACCGCGGCCGACACAGCATGGAGCCGCCCCCGCCGCGGCTGCGGTGGGGGCGGCTCCGTGCTGTGTCGCGGACCTCAGTCGTCGTTCTTCCCGCCCGGGGTCGTCTTCGCGATCTGCATCAGGAACTCGGCGTTCGACTTCGTCTGCCTCATCTTGTCGAGCAGCAGCTCGATCGCCTGCTGCGAGTCGAGCGCGTGCAGCACCCGGCGCAGCTTCCAGACGATGGCCAGCTCGTCCGCGTTGAGGAGGATCTCCTCCTTGCGGGTGCCCGAGGGGTCGACGTCGACCGCCGGGAAGATGCGCTTGTCGGCGAGCTTGCGGTCGAGCTTGAGCTCCATGTTGCCGGTGCCCTTGAACTCCTCGAAGATCACCTCGTCCATGCGCGAGCCGGTGTCGACGAGCGCGGTGGCCAGGATGGTCAGCGAGCCGCCGTCCTCGATGTTGCGCGCGGCACCGAAGAAGCGCTTCGGCGGGTAGAGCGCGGTCGAGTCGACACCACCGGACAGGATGCGGCCGGAGGCGGGCGCCGCGAGGTTGTACGCGCGGCCCAGGCGGGTGATGGAGTCCAGCAGGACGACCACGTCGTGGCCCAGCTCGACGAGACGCTTGGCGCGCTCGATGGCCAGCTCGGCGACGGTGGTGTGGTCCTCGGCCGGGCGGTCGAAGGTCGAGGAGATGACCTCGCCCTTGACCGACCGCTGCATGTCGGTGACCTCTTCCGGACGCTCGTCGACCAGGACGACCATCAGGTGGCACTCGGGGTTGTTGGTGGTGATCGCGTTGGCGATCGCCTGCATGATCATGGTCTTGCCGGTCTTCGGCGGGGCCACGATCAGGCCTCGCTGGCCCTTGCCGATCGGCGACACGAGGTCGATGATGCGGGTGGTCAGCACGCCCGGGTCGGTCTCCAGGCGGAGCCGGTCCTGCGGGTAGAGCGGGGTCAGCTTCTGGAACTCCGGCCGGCCGCGGCCGGATTCGGGCGCCATGCCGTTGACGGAGTCCAGCCGCACCAGGGCGTTGAACTTCTCGCGGCGCTCGCCGTCCTTGGGCTGACGCACGGCACCGGTGGTGTGGTCGCCCTTGCGCAGGCCCGCCTTGCGGACCTGGGCGAGGGAGACGTACACGTCGTTGGGGCCGGGCAGGTAGCCCGAGGTCCGGATGAACGCGTAGTTGTCGAGGATGTCGAGGATGCCCGCGACGGGGATCAGCACGTCGTCGTCGGCGACCTGCGGCTCGCTCGGGGCGAACTCGTCGCGGCCACGGCGGCCACGGCGGTCGCGGTAGCGGCCGCGACGGCCGCGACGGCCGTCCTCGCCCTCGAAGTCGTCCTGCGGGCCGTTGTCCTGACGGTCCTGCCGCTCGACACGGTCCTGACGGCCGCCCTGCTGGCCCTGGTTCTGGCCCTGGCCCCGGCCGCCCTGCTGCTGACGGTCCTGGCGGTCGCCGCGGTCCTGACGGTCGGCGCGGTCCTGACGGCCGCCCTGCTGGCCCTGGTTCTGGACCTGACCGCCGGCGGCCTGGCCGCCCTGCTCGTCGGGCTTGGCGCCGCGGTCGCGGCGGCCCTGCTGACGGTCGGCGCGCTCACCGCGGTCGCGGCGCTCGCGGCGGCCACGGCCCTCGCCGTCCTGGCCCTGCGCGGCCTCGGGCTGGGCGGCGACGGCCTCGGCCTTGACGGTCTCGGTCCGCTGCTCGACCTGTACGGCGGCGGCGGGAGCCGAGCTCTCCGGGCTGCCGGAGGGGGCGGTGGCGCGACGGCGGCGGCGCTCGCCGACCGGGGCGTCCTCGCTGGCCGGCTGGCCCGGGATGTCGATCTGCGCCTGCGCGGCGGGCTTCTCGGCGGGGGCCTCGGCGGCGCTCTCGCCCGTGCGGGTCTTGCTGGTGGCGCGGCGCTTCGGCTTGGCCTCGGCGGTGTCGGCCGCGGCGGACGCCGCGGGTGCGGCCTTGGGGGCGCCGCTTCCCGCCTGCGCCTCCTTGATGACCTCGATCAGCTGGCTCTTGCGCATCCGCGCGGTGCCCCTGATGCCGAGGCCCGACGCGACCTGCTGGAGCTCGGCCAGGACCATGCCCTCAAGGCCGGTGCCGGTGCGGCGCCGCTTGGTCGCGGCGCCCGCGGCGGGGGCACTGGTGTCGACATTGGTGTCGGCAGCGCCCATCAGATCGGTGGTGTCGCTCACGAAGGGTCCTTCCCTGGAGCGGACGTCGGCCTGTCTGGCTCGGCGACCGGTTGTGCTGTCCGACAGCAGTCCGTGACTTGATGGGTCATGGACCGCGGCCGGGGCGGTGGTCCGCCGGCAGAGATGCGGCGGAGAGAAACGTGCGTGGGTGGTTCCGGCGAGATGCCCCGAGCTGGAAGCGTGGGAATGTCACGCCGACTCCGGAGCGTGCCTGAAACTGCTGGCGATGATCAAAGCAGTCGGGGAGGCTCCCGGAAGAAAGGTGGTCCCGGATGGGGACACTGAGCACCGAGCCATGGCGGCTTCGGATGCGCACTTGAGACTAACACTACCGGATGCAACAGACATTCCCCCTCTCCCTCACCGGCTGTCGTACCCTTCCGCGCGGGCGGCCTGCTCGGCCGCCCGCCCCTGACCTGCGCTTCTCTAGGTCTGGGTCCCCTGGGTGCCCAGCGGAAGGACACTGGCGCCCGCGGCGTCGAGGGCGAGCCGGTCGGCCGCCCATCCCTCGCCCGCGAGCCGCGCGACCTTGTCGGCCGCGCCGTTGTCGACCAGCGCGAGGACCGTGGGGCCCGCGCCGGAGATGACCGCGGGGATGCCGTCCGCCCGCAGTCGGGCCACGAGCGCCACGCTCTCGGGCATCGCCGGGGACCGGTACTCCTGGTGGAGCCGGTCCTCGGTGGCCGCCAGCAGCAGCTCGGGGCGCCGGGTCAGGGCCTCCACGAGGAGGGCCGCGCGACCCGCGTTGACGGCCGCGTCCACGTGCGGGACGGTGCGCGGCAGCAGGCCGCGCGCGGTCTCCGTGAGGACCGGCCGGGAGGGGACGAAGACCACCGGGACGACGGAGCCGGCGGGCTCCATCCGGATCGCCCGCGCGCTGCCCCCGTCCGTCCAGGCCAGGGTGAAGCCGCCGAGCAGGCAGGCGGCGACGTTGTCGGGGTGTCCCTCGATCTCGGTGGCGAGTTCCAGCAGCGCCGCGTCGTCGAGCCGGGCCTCGCCGCCTATGGTGACGGCGCGGGCGGCGACGATGCCGGCGCAGATGGCGGCGGAGGAGGAGCCGAGGCCGCGGCCGTGCGGGATGCGGTTGGCGCAGACGACCTCCAGGCCGCGCGGCTGGCCGCCCAGCAGGTCGAAGGCGGTGCGCATCGACCGTACGAGCAGGTGGCTCTCGTCCCGCGGGAGGGTGTCGGCGCCCTCACCGGCGATGTCGATGGCCAGGCCGGAGTCGGCGACCCGGACGACGACGTCGTCGTAGAGCCCCAGGGCGAGACCGAGGGTGTCGAAGCCCGGCCCGAGGTTGGCACTGCTGGCGGGGACGCGCACCCGTACGGCGGCGGCGCGGAACGCTGGACCGGCCATCGTCCGATGACACTCCTTGTGACTGTGCGAGATCTTCGCTGGCTCGCTGCGAATGTACTGGAGAACGTACGACACCCGAAGGCCCCCGGGGCAGCACCGCGGCCATGTGCGCGGTGGTGGGTGTAAGTACAGCCTATCCAAGGATGGTTCCGTCGCGACATAGGGCGCACAGGAGGCGCACGGCGCGTGTCGCGGACTTCGGCGGAATTCCGTTGAGTTTTGGTGTCGTACGACCCGAGTTGCCGGATTCCGGAAAATTCAGGAATCCGGCAACTCGGGGCCGGACCGGACCGCCGGGGCCCGGCCGGTGGGGTCAGAGCAGGCCGAGGCGGACGGCGGCGGCCTCGGCGTCGACCGGAATGGTGATCGGCTGCGGGGCTCCGGCGACGGCCCAGTCGGGGTCCTTGAGGCCGTTGCCCGTGACGGTGCAGACGATCTTCTGGCCCGGGTCGACCAGACCCAGCTCGGCGGCCTTGAGCAGTCCGGCCACGGACGCGGCGGAGGCGGGCTCGACGAAGACGCCCTCCTGCGCGGCCAACAGGCGGTAGGCGGCGAGGATCTGACGGTCCGTCACCTCGTCGATGAAGCCGCCCGACTCGTCCCGCGCGGCCAGGGCCTGCTCCCAGGAGGCGGGGTTGCCGATCCGGATCGCGGTGGCGATGGTGTGCGGCTCCTTGACGACCTCGCCGCGCACGATGGGCGCGGACCCGGACGCCTGGAAACCCCATACGCGGGGCGTACGGGAGGCCAGGCCGTCGGCCTTGTACTCCGTGAAGCCTTTCCAGTACGCGGTGATGTTGCCGGCGTTGCCGACGGGCAGCACATGGAGGTCCGGGGCGTCGCCGAGCGCGTCGACGATCTCGAACGCGGCCGTCTTCTGGCCCTCGATCCGGGCCGGGTTGACGGAATTGACCAGCGCCACCGGGTAGTTGTCGGAGAGCGCGCGGGCCAGGTCGAGACAGTCGTCGAAGTTGCCGTCCACCTGGAGGATCTTGGCGCCGTGCACCAGCGCCTGGCCCATCTTGCCGAGCGCGATCTTGCCGCGGGGCACGAGCACGGCGCAGACCATCCCGGCGCGCACCGCGTAGGCGGCGGCGGAGGCCGAGGTGTTGCCGGTGGAGGCGCAGATGACGGCCTTGGCGCCCTCCTCCTTGGCCTTGCTGATCGCCATGGTCATGCCGCGGTCCTTGAAGGACCCGGTGGGGTTCGCCCCCTCGACCTTCAGGTGCACCTCGCAGCCGGTGCGCTCGGAGAGCACCTGTGCGGGAACGAGGGGAGTGCCGCCCTCGCGGAGCGTGACCACCGGCGTGGCGTCCGTCACCGGCAGCCGGTCCCGGTACTCCTCGATGAGACCGCGCCACTGGTGGGTGCGATTGCTGCTCATGGGTCCTTTACTCCCCTTCAACACGCATGATGCTGGCGACACCGCGCACGGTGTCCAGCTTCCGCAGCGCCTCGACGGTCCCGGAGAGGGCGGAGTCGGGCGCGCGGTGGGTGACGACGACGAGGGAGGCTTCGTGGCCGACCCCGTCCGGACGGCCTTGCTGCCTTACGGTGTCGATCGACACGCCGTGCTCCGCGAAGACCGTCGCCACCTGGGCGAGCACGCCCGGCTTGTCGGCCACATCGAGGCTGATGTGATAGCGGGTGACGACGTCCCCCATCGGGCTGACCGGCAGCTGGGTGTAGGCCGACTCGCCGGGCCCCGTTGCCTCGGCGAGCTTGTTGCGGCAGACCGCGACGAGGTCGCCCAGGACCGCCGAGGCGGTGGGCGCACCGCCCGCGCCGGGCCCGTAGAACATGAGCCGCCCGGCGGCCTCCGCCTCGACGAAGACGGCGTTGTACGCCTCGCGGACGGAGGCGAGCGGGTGGCTGAGCGGGATCATCGCCGGGTGCACGCGGGCGGTGACGGACCGGCCGTCGGCGGCGCGCTCCAGGATCGCGAGGAGCTTGACGGTGCAGCCCATCCGCTTGGCGGAGGCGAAGTCGGCGGCGCTGACCTCGGTCATGCCCTCGCGGTAGACGTCGTCGAGGCGGACCCGGGTGTGGAAGGCGATGCCGGCCAGGATCGCGGCCTTGGCGGCGGCGTCGTAGCCCTCGACGTCGGCGGTCGGGTCGGCCTCGGCGTACCCGAGGGCGGTGGCCTCGTCCAGCGCCTCCTGGTAGCCCGCGCCGGTGGAGTCCATCTTGTCGAGGATGAAGTTCGTCGTGCCGTTGACGATGCCCATCACCCGGTTGATCTTGTCGCCCGCGAGGGACTCGCGCATCGGGCGGACCAGCGGGATGGCCCCGGCGACGGCGGCCTCGTAGTACAGGTCCCGCCCGTGGGTCTCGGCCGCGGCGTGCAGGGCGGCGCCGTCCTGGGCGAGCAGCGCCTTGTTGGCCGAGACGACGGAGATGCCCTGCTCGAAGGCGGTGGTGATCAGGGTGCGGGCGGGCTCGATGCCGCCGATGACCTCGATGGCGATGTCGATGTCGCCGCGTTTGAGGAGGGCGGTCGCATCGGTGGTGATCAGCGCGGGGTCGATGCCCTCACGGACCTTGGAGGGACGGCGCACGGCCACGCCCGCCAGCTCGACGGGCGCGCCGATCCTGGCCGTCAGGTCGTCGGCGTGCGTCGTCATGATGCGCGCCACCTCTGAGCCGACCACTCCACAGCCCAGCAGCGCCACCTTCAGCGGACGCGTACGCATCATTCGACCTACGCCTTTCGGTCTTCCATCCGTGCCCGGTCCGCGGTGTGCGGGCCGGGTGTGAACCAGTCTCACTCAATGGACAACAGTTTCCACCCTCGGTCCATTGAGTGAGACATCTATTTCATCATCCGAGGTCCAGGCGCAGGAGATCTTCCTCCGTCTCGCGCCGGACGATCACGCGCGCCTGCCCGTCGCGCACGGCGACGACGGGCGGACGGAGCGCGTGGTTGTAGTTGCTGGCCATCGAACGGCAGTACGCGCCGGTCGCCGGGACCGCGACGAGGTCGCCGGGGGCGAGGTCGGCGGGGAGGAAGGCGTCCTTCACGACGATGTCGCCGCTCTCGCAGTGCTTGCCGACGACGCGGACCAGCATGGGCTCGGCGTCGGAGACGCGGGAGACCAGGGTCACCGCGTACTCGGCGTCGTAGAGGGCGGTGCGGATGTTGTCCGACATGCCGCCGTCGACGCTGACGTACGTACGGAGTCCTTCGAGCGGCTTGACGGTGCCGACCTCGTACAGGGTGAAGGCGGTCGGGCCGACGATGGCGCGGCCCGGCTCGACGGAGATCCGCGGCGCGCGCAGCCCGGCGCCCTCGCACTCCCGCGCCACGATCTCGTGCAGCGCCTTGGCGATCTCCTGGGGCTCGCGCGGGTCGTCGGCGGAGGTGTAGGCGATGCCGAGGCCGCCGCCGAGGTCGATCTCGGGCAGCTCGACGCCGTGCTCGTCGCGGACGGCGGCCAGGAGCTGGACGACGCGCTTGGCGGAGACCTCGAAACCGGCCATGTCGAAGATCTGCGAACCGATGTGCGAGTGGAGGCCGAGCAGTTCCAGGCTGTCGTGGCCGAGCGCGCGCCGCACCGCCTCGGCGGCGGAGCCGTCGGCGACCGCGATCCCGAACTTCTGGTCCTCGTGGGCGGTGGCGATGAACTCGTGCGTGTGCGCCTCGACGCCGACCGTGACGCGGATCTGCACGGGCTGGCGCACGCCCAGCTCACGGGCGATGTGGGCGACGCGGGCGATCTCCTGGAAGGAGTCGAGGACGATCCGTCCGACCCCGGCCCCGACCGCCCGCCGGATCTCCTCGGTGGACTTGTTGTTGCCGTGGAAGGCGATCCGCCCGGCGGGCATCCCGGCGGCCAGCGCGGTGGCCAGCTCCCCGCCGGAGCAGACGTCGAGGTTGAGCCCCTCCTCCTTGAGCCACTTCACGACGGCCTTGGAGAGGAACGCCTTGCCCGCGTAGAAGACGTCGGCGTCCTTGCCGAAGGCGTGCGCCCAGGCGCGGCAGCGCTGCCGGAAGTCCTCCTCGTCGAGGAAGTAGGCGGGGGTGCCGAACTCCTCGGCGAGCGCGGTCACGTCGATGCCGCCGACGGTGACGACACCGTCGTCACCGCGCCGGACGGTCCGGGCCCAGACCTTCTCGTCGAGGAGGTTCAGGTCGGCCGCGGGCGGGGCGTAGTGCCCCTCGGGCATGACATCGGCGTGACGGGGCCCGGCGGGGTGCGCGGAACGGCTCATCGGTATCTCTCTTCGCGGGTCACAGGCGTTCGGGTGCGTCCATGCCGAGGAGGGTCAGGCCGCCGGCCAGCACCGTCCCGGCGGCTTCGGCGAGGGCCAGCCGGGCGCGGTGGGCGGCCGAGGGTTTCCCGTCCCCCTGGGGCAGCACGTGGTACTGGAAGTCCAGGAGCGCGTCGGCCAGGGCGACGAGGTGCCGGGCGAGCCGCTCCGGCGCGCGGTGGTGCGCGGCGGCTTCGAGGACCAGGGGGTGGTCGGCGAGGGCGCGCAGCAGCGGTTCGGCAACGCCGCCCGCCGGGTCCCCGGGCTCGCCGTGGAAGCCGAGGCGCGCGGCGTTGCGGGTGAGCGCGCGGGCGCGGGTAAGGGCGTACCGCACCCGGAAGAGGTCGCTGGACTCGTCCTGGACGAGCAGCGCGGGCCGGAACTCGGGCGTCTCCCGCCCGGGGACACTGAGCACGGCCCACACGACGGCGTCCCACCCGTACCGCGCGACGACGTCCCCGTCCCGCCGCGCGACGGGCGCGGTGCCGGTCTCCGGGGCCGGGGTCCGGGTGGCGCGACCCTGGCTGCGCAGCAGCCGCTGGACGGCCTCCCGCACGACGCGTTCCCGGAGACCGGGAGCGGTCGCGGGGGGTGCGGGGGCGGGGTGCGCGGGTGCGGGGGCGGGGCCTTCGTCGGTTTCCCTGCCCTCACCGGCCTCACCGGCTTCCCCTCCCTCCCCTGCTTCCGCTCCCTCCCCGGCAGCGAAGCCGTAGCGGGGGCCGCGCGCCCGTACCTCACGCACGAGTTCCGCGGCGGAGCACCCGGCCAGGACGAAGTTGAGGAAACCCGCTCCGGTGATCTCGACGCGCGCGATGCCGGGCACCTCACCGAGCCGGCCCGCGAGCACCCGCGCCACGTCCCGGGGCGCCCGCCCGGCCGTCCTGGCGAGCTGGAAGGCGACGGGGGACGCGTACTCCCCCACCCCGCCGGGCCGGGTCCGCTCGACCACGACCCGCTCGGGCACGACGGCCCCGGCGGGCAGTTCCCCGTCCTCGACGGCGCGGCGCACGGCGCGCACGACGGTGCGGGAGAGGTCGGCGGGGGTCACGGGGGCAAGCCTAGGGGAGAAGCCGCCGGGTCATGCGAACGGTTTCGCCATTTGGATCCTCCCCCAGCTGAAGCAGGGGGATTCCTGGCTCACGTTGCCTGGGGACCTGTGGTCCGTCAGGTCTTGCACGATCAGCGCCAGCCGGGTGGAGACCAGCCCGGACGAGCATCACGTGGGTGGAGTTCTTGTCCCTGGGGGACACGGCTCCGCACGCGGTGCACGTATACGTTCGTTCTGAGAGGGGAAGCGCGTGCTTGGTTCTCGCTCCGCACTGCGCGCAGTCCATGGTGGTGTGCGCGGGGTGGACAAGGTGGAGTTCACGGCCGTGCTTGCGGGCCATGTGGATCAGTGCCTGCTTCGTCGTGCCGATCGCGGCGTCGGCGGCCTTGCGGGCCATGGTCGACTTGGCGAGGAACTTCGGGCGGAAGTCCTCGACCGCGAGCCGGCCATGGTCGCGGACCACCGCCTTGGCCCACTTACGGCCCGTGTCCTGACGCCGGCGGGCGACCTTCTTGTGCAGCTTGGCCGTCTGCCGCTGATAGCGGGCCAGGCGCTGGGCAGCGTTCTTCCCGTGCTGCGGGTGGGGAAGGTCGTGGGCGTCGCTGGTGGTCGTCGCGGTCTCCTTCACGCCCCAGTCGATCCCGATCACCCTGCCGGTGACGGGCAGGACCTCGGTGGTGGCGGCCACGACGAAGCTGGCGTACCAACCGCCGAGGCTGTCGCGGTACACGCGCACACTCGACGGTCCGGCGGGCAGGTCGCGGGACCACACCACCGTCACCACGATGCCGCCCGCCAGGTGCAGGCGGCCGTCCTTGATCCGGAAACCGCGCCGCGTATAGTTGAGGGTGGGCAGCGCCTCGCGCCTCGCGCCTCGCGCCTCGCGCCTCGCGCCTCGCGCCTCGCGCCTCGCGCCTCGCGCCTCGCGCCTCGCGCCTCGCGCCTCGCGC
>NZ_JBITDK010000002.1:26031-176486 GCF_044454165.1 Streptomyces sp. NPDC051567
CGCGCCTCGCGCCTCGCGCCTCGCGCCTCGCGCCTCGCGCCTCGCGCCTCGCGCCTCGCGCCTCGCGCCTCGCGCCTCGCGCCTCGCGCCTCGCGCTTCTTCTTCGGCTTCGGCATCCCCGCTCGCTGCCGTACCGGCAGCCGGGCCTTGACGTCCTTGAGCGCCCTGGCACGGGAGACGGCGAAGTCCCGGATGACCTGCTGCTGCGCAACCGAGGAACCCTCCCGCAGCCACGACATCGCGGCACGGGCCCCGGTCAGCATCCTGTCCAGACGCGCCGGACCACACTCCTCACCCTCGATGTGGGCTTTCTTCGACCGGGCCACGCTCTCGTTCCACACCCACCGGCCCCGCCCCCACCCCGCACCCAGAGCGGCGGACGCACCCGACGACACACGAAGCCGATAGGTGTACCGGGCACGCCCGGCCCCCTGATCGGCCATCAAGGTCATCGTCACGAAGCAGAAGCTGACCGCCCCCACTGACAACCGACAGAAACCACAGGTCAGAACCGATGCACAACGAACCCTGCGGCTATGCGGCTCCGCACTGCGGACCCGTTCCTCCCCCGGACTGAAGCCCAGGACATTCTAGGAGAATCAGGTGAACACGGCCGCCGAGCCGTCCGGCTCGGAAAGCCCCACCGGTACCCGGACCGGTCATCCCCGGCCCCTCCCGGCGGGTGTCCCCGTCCCTTTCCGCTCCCGCCGGTCCTTGCCCTCGGCCAGCCGCCGCACGACGCGCACCAGGTCGGCGGGGTCGAACGGCTTGGCGAGAAAGGCATCGACCGAGGCCATGGCCCCGGCCTCCACCTCGCACTGCGTGCAGGCGCTGACGATGGCGACGGGCAGGTGCCGCGTCCGCGGATCGGCCCGCAACTGCGCGGCGGCCCCGAACCCGTCCAGCCGGGGCATGACCACATCAAGAGTGATCACGTCGGGGCAGACCCGGTGCACCACGTCCAGGCACTCGACACCATCGTTCGCGGTCACGACCTCGAAGCCCTCCAGCTCGAGATTGACCTTGATCAGCTGCCGGATGACCTTGCTGTCGTCGACAACAAGCACCCGGCCCGAGGCACCTGGCACCCCTTGAGAATAGGTCGACTCCGGCCCCCGCGTCCGGGTTTTCGCCACTTCCACCCCCCTCCGGCCACCCCCTCCTCCCACCCCCCTCGAACCCGTTCCTGATCACCCCACGGGAGCTGGTAGTGTTCAACTCGTCGCCGCAACGCGAACGACACGCCCCCGTAGCTCAGGGGATAGAGCAACGGCCTCCGGAGCCGTGTGCGCAGGTTCGAATCCTGCCGGGGGCACTTCGCAAGAAGTGCCCAAAGACCCCGCCATCAGCGATCTCGCTGAGACGGGGTCTTCGCGTATGTGCGGCCAAGTGCTGTGCAGCAGCACGGCAGCCGTGGATGGGCGGGCTGGTGTGTGAGCTTCCTGCCGAGCCCACCGTTCATCACCCTGGCAGGGCCGTCCTCGAACAATGAGGCACCGCGTGAACACGCCCGCCCCAAGGTCACAATACGGATAAAGGCGTAAGGAACGCCTGACCGCATGGATAGTCTGTCGGCGTGTACGACATGACGGATCCGGTCGCCGCTCGTCATGCGGCGAAAGCCGCTGAGCGAGAGCGGCTGGCGCGTGCGCGAGAACGTCGGCAGACCCAGGGCCACACCGGGGTCAGCGGTTTTGTGCAACGTAAATGGCGATGGCTCGGCGTCGGTGGTGGCGAGGCTGTCGAAGTGGTGCTCGCGATGCTGGCGGAGATCGCCTCCACGCCCAGCCTTCCAGAAACCCAGCGAACAGTGCTCGTACAGGCCCTCGGAGGTACGCCGGACCGCGAGACATTGCTCCCCGCGGTCCGTAACGGACTCGGTCTTCTGCCACCGGGCTCCGTACTCATACATCTACGGAGCCTGTGGGCCGCCGGTGTGCGATGGCTCAACGAGGCCGGGCTGGAACGGTGCCGGCTGTTGTGCTCGACCACGCCCGGTCCCGACCTCGTCAGCAAGCGCTCCCCTGTGATCACGGGCGGTCCCGCCTTCTCCCTCTTTGCCACCGCTGCCACCCGTGGCGCGATACCCGTGCCCAACCGTTTCGTGGACGAACTCCTCTCCCAGGCTCCGCTGTCTGTCATCGACGACCTGGTCGAGCATGGCGGCCTGCTCCCCGAGGACACACCGTGGCAGGCGCGCGACACGGAAGAGGAGAAGCTGTACCTCCGTGCACGTCTCGCCCCGGAAACGGTCCTCCAGGAGGAGGCCGCGCAACTCGGATGGCACTCCTTCCTGCGGCGGTATTCCTTCCTGAACGGCCAGACACTCCTGCGACAGGAACCGGATGACGTCTGGGACCTGTTGTACGAGGTGGTCATGGACGGCGACGTGTCGGCCGTCGACGCACTCGATGCCGTGCTGCCCCGGCCCCAGCAGATCGAGCTGCGTGACCTCAGGTCGGGGGCGCTCTCAGGCCAGTGGCCCCTGAAGATGACGGAAGACCACGGACTGTGGCTGCTGATGGCAACGCTGTGGGAACCACAGGAGTCCGTCGATGCCGGGCGCAGCGCGTTCTACGCACTCGTCGCGCTCAACCGTGCGTACGACCTCCTGAAGTCGGGTGACGTGGAGGCGGCGGCCCGGCAGGCCCGCTCTTTGACCCGAGGGGTCGGGACCAGCCGGAACGTGCCCGCCCGCATGGTTCCCGAGGCGTACGCCCTCGCTGCGTACGCGGCTGCGGTGAGCGGTGAGCTGGATACGGCCGAGGAGTACGCGGACAAGGCTTCCGAAGGGGGCAGCGACATCTCCAGGCGCAATCTCGCACTGGTCCGGGCCTGGAGAGGGACGACGAAGAACAATCGCGGCCCGGTCACCAACCCTTTCCTGGAAGTCGGCCTCGACCACGGCACCTACGGCTGGGAGGAGCGGTGCCGGGAGATCTTCAGACGGCATGAGGGCGACCCCGCCGCCCAGTCGCGCCTGAACCGGGCTGAGGACCGTATCCGGGACGCGCTGCGAAACGACGCGGGCTGGAACGTCTTCTTCCAGCTCCCGATCGATCCGTCCCTCTACGTCATGCCTTCCGTGGTCCCGCAGCATCTGGTGCCGCCGGTGGAGGCTCTCCCTCGTCGCACCCCGGTGACGAGCGGAGCCGATCTGGAGGCCGTCCGTGCGCGGGCCGCCGTCGAACTCCTCGACGACTTCCGGACGACCGCCCCCCACCTCGACCGTCACGGGCCCACACGGTGACGGTTTCGACGTACTGATCCACCGACCGACCCGAACGAGGCAGAGCCCTGATGACTCCGAAGAAAGAGAAGCTCACCAAGCGTGGCTCGAAGATCCCGAAGATCCTGCGCCCGCACCGGCCGTGCCCTCAGTGCGGCCAGATGCAGCCTGGCGCCAAGGAGACAGTCGCGCCGCGCAAGCCAGGGGTACTGAAGCACCGCAGAGCGCACCGGCTGGAGTCGGCGACGGAACCGGCCGTCACCGGGTCCGGCGAACCGCCCGCGAGTTCGGAGCCGATCGACGCAGCAGGGATCATCAAGGGGGTGGTGGCCCGCGTACCGGAAGCCCTCGACGGCGCCGGTCTCGGCGAGGCACCCACGGCCGCCCTGAACACGGCGGTGCGCAAGGCGGTACTGGACGAGTTCCGGACACGAGCCCAGTTCGCCGGACGGCTCGCCGAGATCGACGCGATGTTGTGGTCCCAGGCAGCCCGTGGCGGTGAGACGGTCGAGGGTGCGATGACCGTGCATCTGCGCGAACTACGGCTGTTGAGGGTGACGGAGCCGGAGGAGAGCGACCGGTTCGTGGTCACAGAAGGCGAGGGCGAGCGCTTCACATTGCTGCGTCCGGCATACGTGGACGAGTTGACAGGGAAGGTCATTCTCGCGGGACAGCTGCGGCGTGTCCCCGGCACCGCGGGCATGACGGTGGGGGAGGAAGCATGACGGCAGCCGGTATCGACTTCGGCACCACCAACTCGGTGATGGCCCAGTGGAACGGCGACTACGTCGAGGTACTGGAGATCGGCGGGCAGGGTCTGGACGCGGACTGGCGCCGGCCGGGTTTCGAGCTGCTCTACCCGTCGATCGTGGGCACCAGTTCACTGCGGCCCGGCACCCTGTTCGGCTGGGAGGCGAAGCTCCGCTCGGAGAACGCGGTCGAGGCATGCAAGCGAATGCTGCGGGAAGAGCCCTTCGTGACCCTGGGGGGTGAGAGGTTCGCCGCCACGACCGCTGCGGCTGGAGTCTTCCACGCCATGGTGGGCGCGGCGGGGGAAGAGGCCGCCACCGAGGTCCGGGAGGCCGTTGTCACGGTGCCCGCGAACTCGACCGGAGCAGCCCGCTTCCGTACCCGCGAAGCGGCCCGCGCCGCCGGCATCAGGGTGCGGACCCTGCTGAACGAACCGACGGCAGCCGCGATCGCCTACGCGCACGAAATGGGGGTCGATGGGGAGTTCCTGGTCTTCGACTGGGGCGGCGGAACGATGGACGCCACGCTGCTTCTGCACGACGACGGATTCTTCGACGAGAAGGCGAGCCGGGGAGTCAACCGTCTCGGCGGGCTGGAGATCGACGCCCGGCTGCGTCGCATGGTCCTCGACCGGGCTCCTGCCCGGGGCCGGTGGAGTGAGTCCGAGACCCGCCAGTTCAACCTGAACATCGAGCGCGCCAAGATCCTGCTCTCCCAGCAGGAATCGGTGCGTATCGTCACCCCGGACGCGGTCGCCGTCGAGATCGGGCAGCACGAGTTCTCCTCGGCCGTCCAGGACCTGATCAGCCGGGCGCTCGACCCGGTCGAGCAGTGCCTGGCGCAGGCCCGGATCGACCCGCAGGACCTCACCGCGGTACTGATGATCGGCGGCAGCAGTCAGATCCCGGCGGTCCGCGCCGCAGTGTCGGAGGCACTCGACTGCGAGCTCGTGGACACCGCACTGTGCAACCCGATGACCGCCGTCGCCGAGGGTGCGGCGATCTGCGCGGCGGCCATGGACGGCGAGCTGAAGAGCATCATCCGGGTGGTCAACACCCATGCACTGGGCACGGTCACCAAGGACCGGGAGGGCGGGCGCCGTTTCAGCGCCCTCATCGACCGGAACCAGCGGCTGCCTCAGCAGCGCGTCAAGTCGTACGAGCCCACCAGGGACAACGTCTCGCATCTGACCGTGGAGGTCTGGGAGGGAGACCCGGACCGTCCCGTCGATCACCCGGACAACGTCAAGCTGACCGACCTTGTCCTCACCTACCCGCAAAGGTGCAGAGCCGAGGACGGGATCTTCGACCTGGAGTACACCTACAGCAAAGAAGGACTCCTGAACGTCAAGGCGACCCTGCAGAGGAACGGACAGATCGTCCTCGACGGGGAGGTCGAGGTATTCGGTGACGGCCTTGTCCTGCCGGAGGTTGAACAAGAACTCGACCGCCTGATCACCCTCGCTCCGACTGCCCGGCCCGCCGCCACGCCGACCCACCCGCACCAGCAGCGGAGCGGTACGGGCGGCAGCGGCCGGACAGGCGCGTCCAAGCCGGCTCCCGTCCCGGGCCCACCACGCTCCCCCGCGTCCACGGCCCGCACGGGCGCGCGTCCGGCGCCACTCGTCGTCGACGGGTCGAACCTCGCCTGGAACGGACGCCCTTCGCGTGCCATGGGCGGAAAGCCCAGCTTCGCAGCGCTCGAGGCGGCCGTCACATCGCTGCGTTTCAAGCATCCCGACCATGACATCCACGTGGTCGTCGATGCCACCTTGCGGCATGACGTCTCCGCGGCGGAACGGCCCCGGGTAGAGGCTGCCATCGACGAGGGAACGGTCGTACAGCCCCCGGCCGGGACCGAGGGACGGGGTGACGCCCTGGTGATCAGCATCGCCGAGGAGGTCGGCGGGGTCATCGTCTCGAACGACAACTTCGCCCCGTTCCAGAAGGCGAACCCCTGGCTGCGCGCCTCCGGCCGGATGAAGGGGGCCACGTATTCACAGGGAATCTGGGTGTTCAACCCGCGCGTCCCGAACCCGGCGGCACCTACTCACCGACGGTGAGGCGTCCTGGAAGACACCCCGTGTGCCAGGCCCCGCGCCTTCGGCACACCGTCCGGGACACGTCTTGGTGAGAGCCGGAGCGGGCCCGGCGCCGCCGGGCCCTACGGGCTTCGCCGGACCAGGAGGCGGTGGTACTCGACGTACTCCTCTCCTATAGCGTGCCCGGCACGGCGTTCCAGCGCGGACAGGACCACGCCGTCCCGGGCACGGCACACCTTCCAGTCGGCATCGATGTAAAGGGCGAGCCTGTCGAACTGGGCATGGTGGTTGGGGCACAGACAGAGCAGGTTCGCCAGCGTGTCGGGACCGTCGTGCGGGGTGCCGAGTCCCTGGATGTGCGCGGCCTCGCTGTAGTAGCCGGAGGGAACCTCCAGAGGTTCGGAACACACCTGGCAGGTGTGTCCGTACAGGTTCTTGACCGCCTTGACCAGTTCCTGGTCCCGCACCGGGCTCATTCCGCTTGTCGCACGGCGGTCCACCGGGCCCGCGGCGGCTCCGCCGGGTTCCTCTTCCCATGACCCGCCGCTCGCCCTCAGGAATCCGCCCAGGCCGACCCTGCCGAGGAGGCGGGCACGGTCCTCGTCCTTGACGTAGGTGGCGCAGAGCTGGTTGACCGCCTCGGCGCGCACACTGGCCCTTCGCAGCAGCCGTGCCGCCTCACCGATGAATCCTGCCTTGGCACCCGTCGCACGCAGAGCCGTGGGGGTGGCGTCTGCACCCTCCGCAACGCCCTCGACCTCCCACAGGCCACTGCTGCGCAGATGGCAGAAAGGATACTGCGGTGCAGCCCGGGAGCCGGTCCGCCCGAACTCGGTCAGGAGGGCCCCGACCTCGCTCTCGAAGATCTCCCAGGGTGCGAGCCGGTCTTCCTGGGCGACCAGTCGGCCGATGGCCCAGAGCAGCGTCAGCGGCTTGCACAGGGAGGAACCCTGGGGCCCGGAGGCGGTACACAGGGCACCGAGAGCCTGCAGAAGATCCTGACGCCCGAGCTCGGGCACCCGGGCCAGCGCCTTCCTCGGCCGACGTGGGGTGGGCACCATGACGGTTTCCGGCTGCCGACCGGACGGAATGTCGACCAGACCGCGCAGGCGGAGTCGGTCAGGTGCCGGGAGCAGCATGAGGCTCCACAACTTCTCCGGGATACCGAGCTCAGTCAGAAGGGGCACAGCGTCCGAGGTGAACTCGACCACATCACCCAGGGCGACGATGTGCTCCCAGGTGTCACCTTCATCGTTCACGCCCCAGACCTTCCGTGCCAGGGCACGGTTGTGGAGGACCCCCTGGACCGTGGCCCTGGCGATGAAGGTCCTCTCCGCGTAGAACAGCACCTCGTCGCCGATCCTGCGGCCTCGGAGGGCTTTCGCCTTGTGATGGTTGGGTTGTTTCGGCGGTGTGGCGCCCCAGAGACGGGCCGTGCCGTCGGGAAAGATCCGGCCGAGTTCAGCGGCGTCATCCCCGAGAACGTCCTCATAGTCCGCCAACCGGACCCCGTCGCGGACCGAGCGCTGGAAATGCTCCGGCCCCCGCACCCTTCTCGAGCCACGAGGCTGGAGGAGCCATTGCACCCCAGCCACTCCGTCTCCGGGCTGTCCCACCCCACGATCCATCATGATGATCAGATTAATCGGGGTGTCTGGCAGCACCGAGGAGCCCCCTTGATCAATTCCTGCTGCTCGTGCCCCTCCCCGGCCGCACCCGTTACGATTTGACTCAAGGCTTACTCTCCCGAACGGCAACAAAACCAGCAAAATCAGCATGAAGAGGGAATCGCATATGCGGGACGGCCGGTGGGTGACGGTCACCGAATCCGAGTTTCCGCATGAGCGACGGGGCCTGGAGGCCATCCGTGCGCAACTGCGGGATCATGATCCTTGGCACGCCTGGTCGAACTTCACTTTCACCGCGGCCAGCGGACACGTCCGTGAGGTGGATCTCCTCGTCATCTCTCCGGGCGGGATCTACCTGATCGAGCTGAAGGACTGGCACGGCGCGGTCGAGTCCCGCAACGGCACCTGGCTGCAGACCCAGCCGGGCGGACGACAGCTCGCCCACAACAACCCCCTGCACCTGGCCAACAAGAAGGCCAAAGAGCTCGCCGGACTGCTCCGGTCCCAGGTCGACCGGGTATGGGTATCGGAGGCGGTCTGCTTCACCGACTCCTCCCTGCGCAACCGGCTGCCCGCCCACGACCAGCACGGTGTCCACACCGTGCCCCAGCTCGTCCAGATGCTGGAGAAGCCGCCTGCCGAGGAACGCCGTCGTATCGACGCACCCAAGGCTCGTGAGATCGCAGCGGCCCTAGAACGCATCGGCATCGCGCGCAGCGACGCAGAGTTCAAGGTCGGCCCGTATCTGCTGAACCGGAAGTCCTTCGACTCCGGTCCCACCTGGGCCGATTATCTGGCGCGGCACACTGACCTGCCGGAGGCCGCCCGCATCCGTGTCTACCTGCGCGAACGCGGGTCCGGCGCCGAGCTGCGCGCCTCTGTGGAGCGGGCGGCCCGGCGCGAGGCGGCCGTGCTGCGCCGCTTCCGGCATCCCGGTGTCGTCCAGCTCAAGCAGTACGACCCCACCGGTCACTCGGCCGGCCCGGCGCTGATCTTCGACTACGACCCACGCACCCTGCGGCTGGACGAGTACCTGATCCAGTACGGCGACAAGCTCGACGTCCTGACGCGCATGGCGCTCGTCCGTCAGCTGGCCGAGACCCTGCGCTCCGCACACGGCCGCAAGCTCTACCACCGCACACTGGCCGCCCGTGCCATCCATGTGATGCCGGTCGGGCGGAACCCCCGCAAGGACTCCGACGAGCCCGGCTGGCTCACGCCGCACCTCCAGGTCTCGGACTGGCAGGTCGCGGTCCAGCGCAGCTCCGACCAGAGCGGCCCCGGCGCCGAACGTTTCGCCCCGACGACCTTCTCTCTGGCCGGAGGGCACATTTCCGAGGGCGCCGACCCCTACCTGGCGCCCGAACTGACCGCCCCCAAGGCCGATCCCGTCGCACTTGACGTGTACGGCCTCGGCGTCCTCACGTACCTGCTGGCCACCGGCAAGGCCCCTGCGGCCAGCCAGGCAGAGCTGATGGCGCGCTTCGAGGCGGGTGAGGGCCTGCGCCCCAGCGCGGTGGCGGACGGGCTCTCGGAGTACATCGACGAGCTGGTGCAGGCGGCGACCGCGTACAAGGCCACCGTCCGGCTGCCTTCCGTGGACGACTTCCTGGAGATGCTGGAGGTCGTCGAGGAGTCCCTCACCGAGCCCTCTCCGAGTACCCAGCCCGTTCTCGTACGGCCTGCCGTACCAGCGGAGCCCGAGAAGGACCCGCTGGAAGCCGTGGCCGGAGATGTGCTGGCCGGACGCTGGCGGGTCCACCGCCGCCTCGGTACGGGCTCCACCAGCCGTGCCTTCCTCGTACTCGATCTCACCGCGGGCCCCGAGATCCGCTTCGCCAAGAAGCTGGCCGTACTCAAGGTCGCCGTGTCGGAGCGCAGCAATGCGGTGCTTCGGCGCGAGGCCGAGGTCATGTCCAGCCTGCGTCCGGATTCGCGGGTCATCCGGCTGATCGAGCAGGAGCCGCAGGAGATCGGCGGCCGGACGGTCCTGGTCATGGAGTACGTCGGTGACGAGCGCGAGGTCGGGGCCGACCCGGCCGAGCCCGGCGCGTCCAAGAACCGCCGCCGCGAGGAGACGGTCGCCCGCCAGTTGCGCGAGTTCGGCCGTCTGTCGGTGGACCAGCTGGAGGCGTACGGCGACTACCTGTTCGGGGCGGTCGACTTCCTCGAGGGTGAGGGCGTCTGGCACCGCGACATCAAGCCGGACAACATCGCGGTCCGCGTCCGTCCCAACCGCACGCGTGAGCTCGTACTGATCGACTTCTCGCTCGCCGGGTACCCGGTGAAGGAGACGGAAGCGGGTACGGACGGCTACCTGGACCCCTTCATCGGCACGCTCACCGACCGCTCGGTATACGACGCGCACGCCGAGCGGTACGCGGTGGCCGTCACCCTGCACGAGATGGCCTCGCGCGAGCTCCCGGTCTGGGGCGGTGGCAAGGTCCTCGCCCGGCAGACCGATGCGGAGGCGGAACCGTACCCGACGATCGCTGCGGACGCCTTCGACCCGGCGGTCAAGGACGGCCTGGTGGCCTTCTTCCGCAAGGCCCTGCACCGGGACGCGGCGGAGCGCTTCAGCGATCTCAAGCCGATGCGGGACGCCTGGAAGAAGATCTTCCTGGCGATGGACGAGGCGAAGCCCTTGACCAAGCGGTCACGGCATGAGAGGGCTGGGGCGGGGGCCCGTACTTCGGCCGCCGCAGCCATCGCCGAGGCCGAGGCCGAGACCGCGGAGGAGCAACGCGATCGGCTTGCCGCTCAGGTCGAGCGCGGCACCTTGATCTCCGGTGCCGGGCTGAGTCCGGCCGCCGAGTCCTTCGTGTACAGCCTGCGGGTGAACACGGTCGGCGAGCTGGTCGACTACAGCCAGCGGAGTCTGGTCAACGCGCCGGGACTCGGCGCGAAGACCCGTAAGGAGGTCCTCGGCCGGATCAAGCAGTGGCGGCAGAAGCTGACCGCCCAGCCGGCCGCGCCGCTCACCCCCGAGGGTCGCAAGGCGGCGAAGGAGGAGCTGTCGGCCGCGGAGGCCGCGGTCGCCGTAGCGGCCGCGGAGGGCGGGGCCGCGAACGAGCTCACTGCGCGCACACTGCGGACGGTCAGCCTCGACACGCTCGCCACCCTCTTCGTGCCCGAGCTGAAGAAGGACGGCTCGAACCGCAACGAGTGCGACATGGTGCGCCTGCTGCTGCAGCTGCCGGACGAGCGGGGCGCGATGCCCGAGATCGGGGTCTGGCCCAAGCAGAAGGACGTCGCGGAGGCCCTTCACCTCTCGGCGGGCCGGATCCCGCAGATGCTGAAGGTCCAGCGGGGCCGGTGGAAGCGCCACCCTGCGGTGCAGTCTCTGCGCGGCGAGATTCTGGAGCTGCTGGGTGAGCGCGGCCGGATCGCCTCGACCGCCGAGATCGCGGATGCGCTGGCGGTTCGGCGTGGTACCGAGTTCCAGGAGCGCGAGCTGCGCCGGGCAATGGGCCTGGCGGCGGTGCGCGCCGTGGTCGAGGTCGAGCAGCTCATCCCGGACGAGAGTCACTTCCGCAATTCCCCCAACCGGGACGCGACGGACGAGGGCATGCGCGGTGGTCTGCTGGCCCTGGAGGTCATGGACGAGGACGATCCGGAGACCCCGTCCGCCCCCGGTCTGCTGGACTACGCGCAGCGGCTGGGCAAGCAGGCCGACCGTCTGGCGAAGCTGGACACACTGCCGACGGCGGTGACGGTGCTGGGCGCTCTGGGCGACGTACCGCTGCCGAGCGGGCTGGTGGAGTGGGACGACCGCCGTACGGTGGAGCTGGCCGCAGCGGCTTCGACCGACGCGGCGGCAACCCCGCGCCTGGAGCTGTACCCGCGTCGGCTGCCGCTGGTGCGGGCGCTGCGGTTGACCCAGGCGGGCCTGGTCCGGCTGATTCCGGGGGTTCCTTGGGAGCGCCAGCCGGGCCTGACCGGGGACGAAATCCACGAGCGGGTGCGGGCCCGGTTCCCGGAGCTGCTGGACGCGAAGGGCGGCCACTCGCTGCCGGCTGCCGGCCCTCTGACGAAGGCATTGCAGGGCGCCGGCTTCGAGCTGGAGCTCTCCACGCGGCAGGGCACCCGGACACTGCGGTACCTGCCGAAGCAGCGCAAGGACGCCTCGACGTTCGTCTCGGTGGGCGACCAGCGGCAGCCGACGGCTCTGCTGTCGGCCCACAAGTACGCCGACGACCTGCAGCTCGCGGAAGCCTTCACGTCGGAGGAGCGGCTGCTGTCGTCGGCACAGCGGGACGGGTTCCGGGTACTGACGGTCCGGATGAGCCGTACGCCGGATGCGGTGCGGTCCCTGATCGCTGAGCGGCTCGGCGCCGAGCCGGTGTCGGTGACCGAGTTCTTCCTGGATGCCCTGCACGAGCTGGTGGATCCGCGTCCGAAGCCGTCGTGGGAGACGATCCTGCGGGCAGATGCGGCGGAGCCGGGTTCGAAGGCGGCGCTGAAGTTCGCGGAGTACGCCCGTACGGCGTGGAGCGCGGTCGAGCCACGACTGTCGGAGCGGCTGGCGGCCGATGTACGGGTGCCGATGCTGCTGACGGATGCGGGTGCGCTGGCGCGGTACGACGCGATGGCGGTACTGGACCGGCTGGCGGAGCGGGCGCGGGGCGGCGGGCGCGGACTGTGGCTGCTGTGCCCGCAGAGCGACCCGGCGCGGGCACCGCGGCTGGGGACCACGTCCGTGCCGTATCAGGCCGGGCTGGGTGAGTGGATCCCGCTTCCGGATGAGTGGGTGGACAACCTGCACAGGTCTGGGGCACGGTTTTCTGTTGGTGTCGGTGAAGGAGACGAGGCGCAGTGATCGACCGCAAGGCGTTGTTGGCTGACCTGATCAAGCAGGTCAAGGCGGTCGAGGCGGACCTCGCCGAGCAGGTCAAGGACGGCGAGGCCGTCCTGAAGCCGCTGAAGGCGGAGCACGCGAAGGCGGCGAAGGCCGACGCGGGGGGTACGCCGCAGTGGCCGGTCTGGCTAGAGGCCCGTGCTGCGGGCATGCAGGAGGACCAGGCGGACCGGATCCGGCTGGCGGAGTCGGGTGCCGGGCGGCTGCGTGCCGAGTACGACCGCGCACGGGAGCTGGAGCGCACGGCGGCGACCTGGAACGCGTGGCTGGACGAGCGGGTCACGCAGGTCGCGGTGGCGTGGGTGCTGGGCACGGTCTTCGTCCGCTTCTGCGAGGACAACCGCCTCATCCCGGACCCGTACCTGACGGGCGCAGAGCCGGAGCGGCGCGACCTGGCGGAGGCGCGGTACGCGCAGTACGTCGAGGAGGAGTCGAACCCGACGTTCCGTGGGTGGCTGGAGCGCGCCTTCGCGGAGCTGGGCGCGGGCGAGGCCGGCAAGCTGCTGTTCAACCCTCGTCGCAATCCCCTGTACCAGATCCCGCTGTCGCACGACGGCGCACGGAAGCTGGTGGAGTTCTGGCGCGAGCGGGACGACGCGGATGTGCTGGTGCACGACTTCACCGACCCGCTGAACGCGGACGGCACGGAGGGCTGGGACACCCGCTTCCTGGGCGACCTCTACCAGGACCTGTCCGAGGCGGCCCGGAAGACGTACGCGCTGCTGCAAACACCGGAGTTCGTGGAGGAGTTCATCCTCGACCGGACCATGGACCCGGTGGTCCGGGAGATGGGCGGCCGCCTCCCTGAGCTGAAGATGATCGACCCCACGTGCGGGTCGGGCCACTTCGTGCTGGGCGCGTTCCGCCGGATGGTGCGGCTCCTGGCGGAGAAGCAGCCGGGCATGGAACTGCACGAGCGTGTACGGACTGCGCTGAACGCGGTGCACGGCGTCGACATCAACCCGTTCGCGGTGGCCATCGCCCGGTTCCGCCTGCTGATGGCGGCGATGGCAGCGGCGAACATCCGCACGCTGGCGGAGGCGAGTCGCTACGACTGGCCGATGCACCTGGCAGTGGGCGACTCGCTGATTAAGGCGCGGCAGCTTGAGTTCGGTCTGCTGGGTGGGACTGGGCAGGGCGAGCTGGAGTTCACCACCGAACAGCGGGATGAACTGGCGGAGTTCTCGTACTCGACAGAGGACCTGCACGAGCACAAGAATATTTTGGAGCAGGGGCGGTACGGCGTAGTCGTGGGGAATCCCCCATACATTCAGGTCGAAGACACCAACCTAAACAAGGTGTATCGAGAGCTCTACAAGTCCTGCGCAGGAACATATTCGCTATCCGTACCATTCGCTGAAAGATTTTTCCAGCTCGCAAACATCGGAGAACCCAGCGGGCGCGGATACGGAATGATCGGCCAAATCACCGGAAACTCCTTCATGAAGCGAGAGTTCGGCACAAAGCTGATTGCGGAATATTTCGCCCACAAGGTCGAACTAACAGAGGTGATTGACACCTCCGGCGCATACATTCCCGGTCATGGCACACCCACAGTCATTTTGATTGGAAGACGAAGGGCCGGAAAGGACCGCACGGCCACAATCCGAACCGTGCGAAGCATTCAAAGCGAACCGACTGCGCCCGAGAACGCGGAACACGGCCTGGTGTGGACTGCCATTACAAAACAGATCGACGACCCCACTTCAGTGAGTAAGTGGGTTTCCGTCGACGACCTCGACCGTGCACGCTACTTCGGAAAACAGCCATGGATCCTTTCTGATGGCGGTCTCGAGATGGTTGAAAGCATCGAATCGTCCTCTCGGTCGCGACTTTCGTCAATCTCATCAAGCATTGGGCGGACAACGTCCACGGGTGCTGATGATATCTTCTTTTGGCCCAACGCCTCCTCGGCTCAAAGATTTGGTTACGAGGACCGTGTTCGCCCATTGGTCGCTGGCGACGCAGTTCGCGATTTCGGCATAGTCGCCACCGTACCCGTCAGCAACCCGTACTTGGACCGCGCCAGCAGCCAACTGCTCGACGAGAGCGATAAACTCGTATCGCGTCACCTTTGGCTGGATCGAACCCGGCTACGCACTCGCAAGATTTTCGGAAAGACCCTGGAAGAGAATGGGCGAAGCTGGTACGTACATCTTGAGAACTACCCGAGCAAGTTGCACACAGATTCCGGCGTCACGTTTGCTTTCGTGGCAACGCATAACCATTTCACATTCGACAGCAGTGGGAAACTCTTCAACAGAACCGCTCCGGTAATTAAGCTCCCAGACACTGCTCAACCAGAAGACTACTTGCGCCTGGTTGGAGCACTAAATAGCTCCACCGCATGCTTCTGGCTGAAACAGGTCAGCCACAATAAAGGCCGACCCGGCGCTGAACAAGCAGGAGCAGACGAGCCCTGGGAACATCGCTTCGAATTTACGGGCACAAAATTGGGCGAATTCCCCCTACCCTCGTCTTACCCTACAGAACTTGCCTCAGAGGTCCACAGCCTCGCGCAACGCCTGACCAAGATCAGCCCCGCCGCCTTGACCTCTGCCGGCAAGGCAGCTCCAAGTGCAGAGTCTCTGCGTTCAGCAAAATCCCAGTGGGCGCAAATTAGAGGCCGCATGATCTCCCTTCAAGAAGAAATGGACTGGCAGGTTTACGCCACCTATGGCCTGCTCAACGAGCAGGCCATAGCAGCCCCGACTGACGTCCCGGAACTAGGGCCAGCAGATCGAGCCTTCGCGATCGTCTTGGCCCGTAAGATAGAGAGAGGCGAAGTCAACACATCGTGGTTCACGCACCATAACCACAACTTTCCTCCCATCACCGAGATCCCCGCCCACTGGCCGGATTCGTATAAGGCCGTCGTGCAGAAGCGCATTGACGTCATCGAGACCAGCCGCGCCATCGGCATGGTCGAGCGACCCGAGTACAAGCGCCGCTGGGCGACGGAGGGTTGGGACGTGCTCCAGGAGCGCGCCCTGAAGTCCTGGCTGCTCGACCGGATCGAGAACCGGGACCACTGGTTCGACGAGAACGGTCAGCCTGCCATCGTCGCCCTGCACCAGCTCACCGACGCTCTCTCCCGCGACGAGGACTTCGTATCGGTCGCCGAGATCTACGCCTCTCGCAAGGAGCTGGCGACCGTCGTCTCCGATCTCCTCGCCGACGACCACGTCCCCTTCCTCGCTGCGCTGCGCTACAAGCCCGCCGCGCTCAAGAAGCGCGCGGACTGGGAGCACGTCTGGGATCTTCAGCGGCAAGAGGACGCTGCCACCGAGGAGTCCGAGAAGCGGAAGATCCGTGACTCGATTCCGGTGCCTCCGAAGTACACCTCGGCCGACTTCCTCAAGGCTTCCTACTGGAAGGCCCGTGGCAAGCTCGACGTACCCAAGGAGCGGTTCATCTCCTACGCGACGGGTGCGATCTCCGGCACGCCCACCCTCTTCGGCTGGGCCGGATGGGATCACCGTGAGCAGGCCCAGGCTCTGTCGACTTACTTCACCAACCACGACGAGCTGTCCGCCGAGGAACTCACCCCGCTCCTCGCCGGCCTCCTCGAGCTCCAGCCCTGGCTCACCCAGTGGCACGACGAGTTCGACGGCCTCTACGGCGGCTCGCCCGCAGCCTTCTTCGAGGGCTACCGCTCGGCCAAGCAGGGTGAGCACGGGCTGACCGACGACGACCTGCGCGCCTGGCGGCCCCCGGCCACCGTCCGCCGGACTCGCAAGGCCGCCAAGGGCTGATCAATCCGGTGTGTCCTCCCCGCTGCTCCGTGGGGAGGACACACCGCAGCCCCGCACCGTCAACGGTTCCGCGGCAGGCACCCTGAGCGGTGGGCCCACGTCCAGGCGGAGTACTACTGCCAGTCCGCCCGTTGCGTACCGCTCCGCGCACGCTCCGCACCGTGCGCCACTCGCCCCACACACGGACCGACTGTCCCGTTCGGATCGTGACGGCCGCCATCTGCATCACCTCCGGTCCCGCTCGGAGGTCCGGCGCCTTCAGCTCCGCCCAGATCGTCTTCCCGATTCCGCCCGGGCGAGGGCTGACACCCCACCGATGTGTGAGCGCGTCCACGATCAGCAGCCCTCGTCCGTCCGTGTCCTCCGGGCCCGGTGAGCGGATCTCGGGTCGTCCCTCCCCCGCGTCGCTCACTTCCAGTCGGAGCAAGCCGTCCGCCGTGGAGTGCGCGATGCGAACGCCCACCTGGCGGTCACTCGGCACACGCACGCGCAGTGCGTTGGTCAGTAGTTCCGAGAGCACGAGCTCCGCGGTCTGCAAAGCCTCCTCGCCCGCATCCCGATCCCCCAGCACCGCATGCAGCGCTGCTCGCGCTCTCGGCACGCTGCGCGGACGGCGGGACAGCCGGAATGAGACTTCGTTCAGTACGGACACAGCAACCCCCTGCGGGTCGATAGCTGCCGATCAAGTCCCCGAATGTGCCGAGGGGTTCACCTCGACACCCCAGAGAGTGCCGCGCGAATCCGCTTCGTGCAATATTGAATGCCGCAAAACAGAGAGATTCACTCATTCGAGCAAACGTCAGGCCACCAACCCAGCGGGTCTGATAGGGAGATACCTATGCCGAACGTGAAGCCATCCACCGTGCTCGGTCGCCAACTCGGTGACGAACTCAGGCGTTTCCGCGAAGCCGCCGGCTTCACCACTGCCGCAGCGGCAGCAGCTCTCGACTGCACCGGCGGCAAGATCAGTCGGATAGAGAACGGTCACGTGCCGGTCCGAACGCCCGACCTTGCCGCACTCATGGATGCGTACGGAGTCTCGGACCCAGAAGCGCGGGAGCGGCTCAGCGCACTCGCTCGCAGGGCCAACCGTCGTCGGCGTGAGGGCTGGTGGCACCAGTACGGATCCGTGCTCGGCGACGCCTACCGCGATTACATCGAGATGGAGGACATCTGCGACAGCGTTCGGACCTTCCAGGCCCAGCTGGTCCCGGGTCTCCTCCAGACACCGGCATACGGGCGAGCCATCACGGTGGCTTCTCGGGCCTGGCAGAGCGGTGAAGAGATCGAGCGGTTCGTGCAGGTACGACTTGCTCGGCAGGAACGGCTTGCAGGGGACAGCCCACTGGAGCTCTGGGCCATTCTCGCCGAGGGCGTTCTCCGCCAGCAGGTGGGCGGACCGGCCGTGATGCGTGACCAACTGGAGCACCTCGCGGACATGGCCGAGCGGCCCAACATCACGGTCCAGGTGCTGCCGTTCTCGCGCGGCGCCCACTCCGGTATGTTCGGCCCATACCTGCTGATGAGCTTTCCGCAGGTGTCAGCGCTGGATCTCGTCCTGACCGAGACCCCGACCGGCAACATCTGGATGGAGCAGGAGTCGGAAGTCGCCCGCTACCGAGCACTCTTCGACGATGCTCGCACTGCGGCGCTGGCGCCCACGGAATCACTCGGGCTGATCCGCCGCGCCGCCAAGGAGCACAGACCATGACCCAGCCCCGCCCCACCCTCGCCGACCTCACCCACCCGGCATGGCGCACGAGCAGCTACAGCGGGGGGCAGGGTGAGTGCATCCAGGTCGCCGACAACATCCCCCACCTCGTCCCCGTCCGCGACAGCAAGCGGCCCGCCGGCCCCGTGATCGGATTCGCGCCCGCCGCCTGGCGCGCCTTCGTCGCGCACCTCCGCGACTGAGCCGCCTGCAGAACCCGGCTTCACAGCACCCACCGGTTACGATCGAGGGTGGGCCGCAGGCCGTCACCGCGTCAACACCGGTCGACCGACACTCCCCGATGTCCCGTGCGCACCGCACGTGACATCCGGCGGGCTGCCGCCCGCACGAGGACGACGTAGGCACCGGATAACAGGAGACACGAGACAGACATGGCTTCGACCGCACCCACGGCCCCCATGCTCCGCGACGTCATCAACATCAAGACGTCGATCTCGACCTCCGACTTCGTCCTGAAGCTGGCCGAGGCGGTCACGGACGAGGGCACCGCGAACGCACTGCGCGACTACGTCGTCACCGAGCGGCTCCTCGAGAACTTCGACGACGCCCTGGGGCTGATCAAGGCCGCCCTCGACGGGCACACCTCGAAGGCCGCCTACCTCCACGGTTCCTTCGGTTCCGGTAAGTCGCACTTCATGGCGGTCCTGCACGCCCTCCTCCGTCGCGCCCCGGCCGCTCTCTCCCGGACCGACTTCGATCCGATACTGGCCAAGCACGAGTGGCTGAGCGTCGACCGCAAGCGGTTCCTGCTCGTCCCGTACCACATGCTCGGCGCGAAGTCCCTGGAGCAGCGCATTCTCGGTGGGTACGTCACCCATCTCAAGAAGCTGCACCCGGAAGCCCCCGCCCCGCAGGTCTACCGGACCGACTCCCTCTTCGCCGACATTCGGTCCCACCGGGTGCGGATGGGCGACGAAGCGTTCATCAAGGGCCTGGCCGGCGCCGACGACAACAGCACGGCAGTAGCCGCCGACGACGAGGGGGACGACTGGGGCGATGACTTCGCATGGACGCCCGTGCTCCTCGACACCGCTCTCGCTGCTGAGGAATTCGACGGCAGCGAGGAGGGTCTGAACCTCGTCAGCCCCTCCACCCCCTCCGAGCTCCGCGCCAAGCTGGTCCACGACGCGAGCGTCACCTGGTTCCCCGGCTTCACCCAGAACGCCGGCGAGGACGAGCACGGCTTCATCTCCCTCGACGCCGGTCTCGCCGTGATCGCCGAGCACGCGAAGTCGCTCGGCTACGACGGTCTGATCCTCTTCATGGACGAGCTGATCCTCTGGCTCGCCAACCGCATCCACGACGAGAAGTTCATCTCCCGCGAAGTCGACAAGATCACCAACTTCGTGGAGGGCGCGGACGCCCGCCGCGCCATCCCGATCGTGTCCTTCATCGCCCGCCAGCGCGACCTGCGCGAGCTGGTAGGCGAGGAGACCTCCGGCGTGGCCGAGGCCGCGATCCAGGCCAGCCTGAACCTGGCCTCCGGCCGGTTCGACAAGATCACTCTGGAGGACCGCAACCTCCCGCAGATCGCCCACGCCCGCCTTCTCAAGCCCAAGGACGCCGAGGCGGCTGCCAAGCTCGATGCGGCCTTCGCGAAGATCAAGCGGGTCGGACCGCAGGTGTGGGACGTCCTGCTCGGCTCCGATGAGGGGACCACCGGGGCGGACGAGGACTCGTTCCGGCTGACGTACCCCTTCTCCCCCGCCTTCATGGACACCCTCGTCCACATCTCCTCCGCCCTCCAGCGCTCCCGTACCGGTCTGAAGCTGATGGGCCAGCTCCTCGCCGATCACAAGGACGACGCCACCCTCGACCAGCTCATCCCGCTCGGCGACCTCTACCCCGTGATCGCGGACGGCGGAGACAAGCCGTTCGTGGACAGCCTGAAGGCCGAGTTCAAGGCGGCCGACAAGCTGTACCGCAGCAAGCTCCGTCCGCACCTGCTCGCCACGTACGACGTCACCGAAGAGGACATCGAACGCTACCGGCACCGGCCGGCGAGCATCACCGACCAGCAGCTGAGCAGCCGCTGCAGGGGCTTCATCGGGGACGACCGGCTGGTCTGCACGCTGCTCCTGTCCTCCCTCGCCCCGAGCGTCCCCGCCCTGCGCGATCTGACCATCCGCCGCCTCGGCGCGCTCAACCACGGCTCCGTGGTGTCTCCCATCCCGGGTGCCGAGGTCGGAGTCATCAAGGCCAAGGTCGACGAGTGGGCTGCCCGCTTCGCCGAGATCACGGCCACCGGCACCAAGGCCAACCCCGGTGTACGGCTTGAGCTGGCCGGCGTCGACGTCGACTCGGTCATCGCCAACGCCAACATCAACAACAACCGGTCCAACCGCCAGGCCCTCGCCAAGCGGCTCCTGGCGGAAGAACTCGGGCTGAACCGCCTGGACCAAATGGGCGCGGACGAGCTCCGGCTGATCTGGCGCGGTTCGAACCGGACTGCCGAGGTGGTCTTCCTCAACCTCGCGGACCCGGAAACGCCGGACCACGAGTTCGCCCCCGGCCAGGAAGGCCAGTGGCGGTTCGTCATCGACCTTCCCTACGACGAGGGCACGTACCGGCCGCGCGACGATTCCAACCGCATGCAGAAACTCCGCGAGCGGCCCGGCGTACCGGCGCGCACGGTGGCCTGGATCCCCACCCACCTCTCGAACGCCCGCTACCAGGACTTCCAGCGCCTGGTCACCATCGATTACGCGCTTGCCGACCAACGGCGCTTCGACCAGTACGCCCAGCACCTCAACGCCGACAACCGGGCCCGCGCCAAGGGCCTGCTCGAAGGCCAGCGAGAGGCCCTCACCAAGACGGTGAAGGCCGCGTTCAAGCAGGCGTACGGCTGCGCGCAGAAGACCTCTGCCGACGTCGACGTGTCCTTCAACGACCACTTCGAGTCGCTGATCGAGGTCCCCGAGCTGCGCGTCTCCATCGGGCAGTCCCTCGGCGACGGCGCCCGCCACATCGCCGCCAAGCTCCTGGCCCAGCAGTACCCCGCCCACCCCGACCTCGACCCCGACGGCACCGGCACCGCCGTGAAGCCGTCGGACGCGAAGACCGTCTTCGGCTACATCCGGGCGGCCGTCGAGGCAGGCGACCGGCAGGCCGAGATTCCCGCCAAGGACCGCACCGCGATGCGGCGCATCGGCGTGCCCCTGAACCTCGGCCAGCAGAAGGAGGCGTACTTCCGGCTGTCCACCCGCTGGGTCGAGCATTTCGCGCTCCAGGCCAAGACCAGCGGCGGTCCCGGGGACCTCAGCGTCGTCCAGCTCACCGACTGGATCGACCGGCCCGAGGCGATGGGGCTGGACACCTTCCTGGCCAACCTCATCATTGCGTCCTACGCGGAGATGGACGACCGGGTCTGGGTCCGGGGCGGATCTCCGCTCGACCCCTCCCCCGGCCCCCTGGAGATCAAGCCGGTCGACGGCCTGCGGTCCCAGCCGCTGCCGGATGTGGAGACCTGGGAGGAGGCCGGGCGCCGGTACTGGGAGATCTTCGGCGAGAAGCCGCCGACCCTGCGGCGCGGCCGGATCGTCAGCCAGTTCTCCCGGCAGATCAACGCACAGGTGCGCCGCTTCGGGGAGCATGCCGCGGCGCTCGTCGACGAGTTGGAGAAGCACTCCGTCCTGCTCGCGTTGGACGCGACCGACGAGTCCGGTCGACTCGCCATCGCCCGACGCTCTCGCGATCTGCTCGACCAGCTGAAGAGCCTGGACATCGGGGCGGCCGGCGGTACGGCCCTGGCGAAGAAGATCATCACAGCCTTCGCCACCTTCGATTTCGGCCAGGTGACGGCGAGTCGCTACGGTGCCTCCATCAAGCAGGCCGAATCCGTGGCGGACGCCTTGGCTCGGGCCGCCTGGGACATGCTGAAGCTGGCCCCCAAGTACGGTGCCCAGGGCGAGGCCGTCCTGGAGGCGCTGCGCGGAGCCGCCCAGGCCGACCAGCGCACGTCGAACCTCAAGGACGCCCTGCTCGAGGCGCGCCGCGCGATCGTGAGCGTGATCGACCGCAGCGAGACCGCCACCGCTCCGGCCCGCCAGCCGCAGGCTCCGGTCCAGCCCTCGCCCGGTTTTCCGGCCGGGCCCAACGAGATCGATCTCAGCACCGAGATCAGCCGGCCGCCGGTGCCGACCTCCCATCCCGCGCCCGGGAAGGTGTCCCGCCGCTCCGGCGGCGGCCGTACCAAGGCCGTCCAGGCGGCGGCCCAGCTGCGCGCCGAGCTGGCCGAGCTGCTCGCCGCCGAGCCGGACGCCACCGTAGAGATCACCTGGCGGGTGGTGGAGTGACCCGGCCGGGCGACACCACCAGTGCGGTACGTCTCAACAGCGCCACCATCACCCAGTACCTGGCTTCCCAGGCCACCCGCCTGCGATCCGGCAAGCGGCGGAGCGTGCTCCTGCGTGCCTCCGCCGTGTGGGACGGCCCGGCGGAGCTGACCTGGGCGGATACGCGCAAGGCCCAGGTCCGTACCGCACCTTCCGCGCTCGCCGTGTACGAGCTGGTGCTCGGGCACGTCGCCCCGGAAGCCTCCGGGCCCGACGTCCTCGTCGTCCTGACCGACCGGGAGGAGGCCGAGCTCGGTCCCGACGTACTGGCCAAGGTGCACCGGCAGCGGGTCAACGCGGTCGACACCTGGGATGTCGTCCGCGAATCCTTCGCCGCCCGCGGTACGGACACGCGACTGCTCGAGGACAACTGGGCGGCCGAATCCCTACTGGACGCCACACCGCCGGGCGGCTGGCCGGCGCTGCGCGGCGGCATGCTGTCCCGACGCGGCGCACTGACCGCGCTCGCCCTGCGCAGGCTCGGTATCGGCCGGTACGACCCCGACCTCGGCCTCGACACCTCGGGAGCAGTGGCCGACGGCGACATCCTGGACGTACCGGCCCTGCTCACTTGGTCCCTCGTACCCGGCGGGCCGGAGCGCTTCCTTGCTCTGCGTCCGCCCGAGCGTGACGGCCTCAAGCGGTTCCTCAGCGGTGACGACCAGGCCGGCGAGGCCGGACAGGCGCTGTTCGCACTGGTCTCGGCCGAGCACGGCGCTGACGCGGTCGCCTTCGGTCTGTTGTGCGCGGCGCTGTGGGAGCATGCCGACCCGGCCGCGGACGCCGAGGTCTACCGGGCACGGGGCCGGGCCGAGCGCTGGTTCGGCGAGGACTTCGCCGTACGCGGCGATGCCTTCGACTCGCTCGCGATGAAGTTTGGGCGGGCCTGCGAGGCCTTCGTGTCCGAGCTGCTGATCGCCGGTCGTACGAGCGCCCCGGAGAGCGACGAGTCCGCCGCCAGGGCACGCCGACTGCACACCATCGTCCTGGACCGGGCTGCGACCCTGGTCCAGCAGTTCGGTGTCGAGATGGCGGAGCGCAGGAGTCCGCTCCTGCGAGCCGGGTTGGAAGCCCGGTTCGCAGAGGTCGGCGAGGCGCTGCTCTCCGGTTCCCCGGGGCAGACGAGCACGGCGCTGGACGCGCTCGACGCTCACCGTCTGGCACCCGGCACGGACGAGCAGATCCGCATCGGCAGGGCTCGGATGGCACTACGGCTGATGCAGTGGCTGGCCACGGCTCCGGAGAGCACGGCGCCGACGGTCCCGACAGCGGTGAGCCGTCACATCACGGAGACCGGCTGGGTGGACATGGCGCTGGAACACGTCCAGGCCGGCGGGGATCCGGATCCGGCGCTGAAGTCCTCGTACGACCGACTGTGTGCCTCGGTACGCACCGCGCGGCGCGAGATCGACCGGGAGTTCGCCCTCGCGCTGGCCGAATGGACCGCGAGCGGCCGGGATCCCGGTGCAATGCTCACGGTGGAGAGCTTCCTCCCGCGTGTGGTGGCGCCGGTGGCGAAGGCCGGGAAGCAGCGCGTGCTCCTGCTCGTCCTCGACGGCATGAGCGCGGCCATCGCAGCCGAGCTGGGTGAGGAGCTGCGCAAGCACTGGGCGGAGTACGACCCACTGCCCGGCACCCACGACGAACCCCAGCGCCGCGCGATGGCGGCCGCACTGCCCACCGTCACCGCGGTGTCCCGGACCTCACTGTTCGCGGCCCGGCTGATGCGAGGCGCCCAGGCCCAGGAGAAGCAGCTCTTCCCGGCGCACCGGTTCTGGGGGGACGGCGACGCCGCGGTGTTCCACAAGGACGACCTCCGGGCGGACACGGGGGGCGAGTGGCTGGGGTCTGACCTGCTCGAAGCGCTGTCGAGCGAGCGGACCCATGTAGCCGTCGTCCTGAACACGGTCGACGACCGACTGTCGAGCGAGCAGAAGCTGGGCGACGGTACCTGGAGGCTGTCCGACATAGGAGCCCTGCGGGTCCTGTTGCGACACGCGGCCGCCCAGGGCCTTGCCGTGCTGCTCACCAGCGACCACGGCCATGTCATCGACCGGTACGGCGTACGGGTCCACACGACCGGTGTGGAATCGGCACGACACCGCACGCCCGAAGAGCCGGTGTCCGACGTCGAGGTGCGGCTGGCCGGGCCCAGGGTGGTGGCGCCGGAGCCGGGCGGTGAGATCGTCGCGCTGTGGGATCCGGATGTGCGCTACAGCGCTCAGCGAGCGGGCTACCACGGTGGCGCGGCGCTGGCCGAGTTCACGATTCCGGTGCTGGCGTTCCTGCCGTTCGGTGCGACCCCGCCCAAGGACTGGCGGGAGCTCGGCAACCAGCAGCCGCCCTGGTGGCAGCTTGGTGTCCAGGCCCCCGTGGGGCAGGCGCCTGCACGGCTCGCCTCGGCCCAGACAGCGGCGAAGAAGCCGGTCAGGCACACGAAGGCAGAGGCCGAGCTGGCCAAGAGCCACGACTCGCTTTTCGATATGGCGCCGGTGCCGGACACAACGGGCGAAGCACTGTTCGGTGTCGCACCCGTCTCCCCGGACGACGCGCTGGTGGCCGCGCTGCTGGCATCCGAAGTCTTCGAGTCCCAAGTGGAGATGCTGGCCCGCAAGCCGGATCTCGTACGCGTGGAGCAGGCGGTACGGACGCTGCTCGACGCAGGGGGCACTCTGCCGATGACGGCGCTGGCGCAGCGGGTGAATCTTCCGCCTTCGCGCCGGGTGGAGGGCTTCGCGGCGGTGCTGCGGCAACTACTCAACTACGACGGTGTGCAGGTCCTGGAGACGCTGCCGGACGGACGGACCCTGAGGCTGAGTACCGCGCGACTGCGGGAACAGTTCGAGCTGAGGTGAGCGGGTGGGGTCGCCGGTGATCCGGCGACCCCACCCGCCTCAGATGTCCTGCACGTAGTGGCGGAGGAGCTGGCAGAACTTCTCCAGTTCGTCGTGCAGTTCGCCGGACAGCGGCTGCGGGTCGAAGTGTGCGACCTTGTTGCGGATGATGCGTACGCGATCGAGCTTTCGTACGAACTGGACCCGGTCCTCCCAGGGCCACTGGAGTGCGAGCCAGTTCTGATCGGCTTGTGGGCGGAGCGACTCCTTCCGCTGCTGACCGTCGAGAAGGATCACGTAGTCACCGAACTGCAGGTCCGAGATCTGTCCGCTCTTGCGGTTTTTCGACTGGATGGCGAGGATGGCATCGGGGCCGATGGCTTTCCCGAGGCATTTGCGCAGGCGCATCTCAATCTCACCGATCAGGAAGAACGGCCTCGCGGTCGCCGCGAAGCGCTCGGTGATGTCCGCGGCCGTGACGATCCCGCGGATCGTTCCGTCGTTGCCACGGATCAGGGCATACCCCTGTTCACTGACCATGGGCAGCAGGGAGAAGAAGTCCTGGTTGTCCTGCGCAACAGCCCAGTGGGCAGGAGGCTCGGACGCATTGGCCACGGTCGGCGACAAACCGAACTCGTACATCCTGGCCACCGACCTCCAGGTGACCACTCCGTGCAGCATGTTCTGCCCCTCGATGATGGGCACCTGCGAGAAGTTGTTGTGCCGCATCAAGTGAGTGACGGTTTCGAGCGAAGCGCTGGGGGTCTGGGCCATCAGCCCGCCGCCGGGCGGGAGTACATCGCCGATACTCAGAGGGCGCTGTGGCAGCAGGCCCTCCACGGGGTCGTCCAGATCGGCGTCGGCGTCCGACTCGTCGCTGTCCAACGCCGCGCTCACCGGGGTGCCCAAGGACTGGACGAACACCTCGGCGTGATGGCCGCAGGTCGCGAAGTAAGGGACGGTCGAAAGGCCGGCCGCGTTCAACGCCGCCTCGACGGCCAGCACGGTGGACGGGTCACGGCGGCGGGCACCGAACAGTGCGAGGAGATCCAGGACCGGAAGCTCCTTGCCCTTGAGGTCACGGAGCTGCTGCTCGGAAGGGGTGCTGGGCATCTCAGTTCTCACCGTCCCAGCCGCCGCGGAAGACCGTCCCCTTGCCCATCGCCTGCCGGACCAGGTCCAGCAGTTGCTTCGCCCGGTTCTCGTAGAACAGGTCGAAGTCCATTTTGTGCAGGGTGGCAGGGTCGATCAGGTGGGTGGCGATGACATCGTCGAACCACTCCTCTCGGAGCCCGGACTCAAGCTGTAGCGCGGTGAGGTACGAAGCCGGCGGTCCGATCATGCTGCGGCTGGCCCGGAAGGACAACGGCGTCTTGTTGACGATGGAGTTGGTCTTCCTGCTGTGCAGGCCGGTCGCCCACGTCTTGGGGAAGATCTGTCGGACGTCGACGCTCTGGGCCACGATCTTGTCGGCGTTCAGCGGCACTTCGGTGAAACACCAGTCCACTGCCCCCTGCTTGATCAGGAGCGCGTAAATCCCCTTGTAGGCGGCGCTGTTGCGCGTGGTGAGGGTGTCGAGCCGCTCGTTAAGGAACGCAGCCTCCCTGACCGTGTCGGGAGTGACGCCCGGTTCCCGGCGGATCCACCCGACGAGCTGTTCCACGTCCCGGGTCATGCGCCGCTCGATGGACGCGCCGTACATCTCACCCAGGACACCGTTCCAGTACCACTGGGCGATCTTCTCTTCGCCGTCCGCGCTATCCGTGCTTTCGCCGACGATGGCGCGTACGGCGGCCAGCGGCACGAGCTGCGGACGGTACGGCAGGTCGCCGCCCCGCACGATGCACTGGCCCTGCAGGAACGAGCCGACCCAGGCGAAGGCCTCGGCGATGCGCGGCGCCAGCCGCCTGAAGTCGGCCAGCGGCAGTTCCAGCAGGTCGCGTCGCTTGCAGGAGAGGGAGGAGGCCAGGCCGGCCTGCTTCCGCTCCCAGGTGCGCAGCAGTGCCACCGCCTGCAGGAAGTCACTGCTGCTCAGACCATCGTCCAGGCCTGCTTCGAGGCTGCCGAGCACCGGATGGCGCGAGGCGAGGTCCGTCTTGATCCGCAGCCATTCCGCGGGCAGCTGATAATAGTCGTTGAACTCGTCCACGTGGGCCTGGTCGCCCGCGTAGGTGGCGGTGAGCAGCTCGAACACGTTCAGTGGTACACCGCCCGTGTTCACCCGCTCGAACACGGCGCAGACCGCACCCATGGTGGTCGTGGCCGGCAGGTTGATCATCGGGACGTTGAATGCCTGGACATGGTTGAGGACGAGGTCCTCGAACTGTGACCAGTGGTCCCAGTTGGAGCCGTCGAGCTGGACGTACGCCCGGTGCCACGCATTGACGCGCTTCGTGTCGAAGACCACGTTCAGGGGGAAGTACCCCGCCTGGCACTCCTTTTCCGTCGTACTCAGATCGAGTACACCGCGGCCGAGGCCGTCCGCCTTCAGGATGCGGTCCTCCGGGACGGAAACGATCGCCTCATCACGCTCCGAGGGCGCGCCGATCGCCTTCGCGATGTCGATGTAGTACCAGCGTTTCAGCGGCTTGTTGCGGTCGTCGACGGTCTCGACCGGCGCATCGCGGTAGAGCGCTTGGAAGAGCGAGGTGAGTCGCTGCTGCCCGTCCAGCAGGAGCAGGTCGGGCGGGCCCGAATCCTCGTCGGCGCCACTGAGCGGGCGAGTCCGGAATTGCGGTGCGCCTCCCGTCTGCAGCGTCATCGCGACACCCAACGGGTAGTCGAGCGTCACCGTGGCGATGAGCGCTTTGATGCGCTCATCCTCCCATTTCCACTCACGCTGAAAATCCGGAAGCTGCAGGGCTCCGGACGCAATCTTCTTCAGAAGATCCTTGAGCGTAGGACTGTCAAGCGACACGCTGCTCTTCCCCCACCTGGTGCATTAGTCGTGCAGTCCGCAATTGCACCAACATGGTCGCACCACAGTCAACCGGCATTCCGGACCCCATCAGGACAGCAACGGGTGATTCCAGCCACTCTCCCGCCACCACTGTGCGGGCTCCGTCCCCTGACCACCGTGCCCGATGAAACACTGGTCAAGTGAGCACCGACCAGCCGATCCGCCCAGCCACCGTGAGCGCCGCCCGCCGCCGGGACGTCATCGACGCACTGCGCCGCGGCGCCGTACCCGAGAGCGGGCTCGACCTGCTGGCGACCGGACTGAATCGGTTCGAGTCCGCCCTCGACGGCGAGCTGGAGGCCGTGTCCACGGGCGCCTCGGTCTTCAAGGCGGTGCGCGGCGAGTACGGGTCCGGCAAGACCTTCTTCACCCGCTGGCTGGGCGAGCGGGCCAAGCGGCGCAACTTCGCAGTCGCCGAGATCCAGGTCTCCGAGACCGAGACTCCCCTGCACAAGCTGGAAACGGTGTACCGGCGGCTGACCGAGCGACTGGCCACACCTGGTTTTCCTCCCAGCGCCCTGCGCCCCGTCGTGGACGCGTGGTTCTACGCGCTCGAGGAGGACGCACTCGCCGCAGGCGCGTCCGACGAGGAGCTCTCCGCCGCGGTGGACCGACTCACCACGGCGCGGCTCACCGAAGTGTCCCGGCACGCGCCCTCCTTTGCCGCAGCACTACGCGGCTATCGTCAGGCCCAGGACGAGGGCGACGAGGCCACCGCCGCAGCGGTGATGGCGTGGCTGGGCGGCCAGCCACACGTTGCCGCATCTGCCCGTCGGGCGGCTGGCGTACGCGGCGACCTCGACCACTTCGGCGCATTCGGCTTCCTGCAGGGGCTGCTGACCGTGCTGCGCGATTCCGGCCACGCAGGGCTGTTCCTCGTACTGGACGAAGTGGAAACGCTCCAGCGGGTCCGCTCCGATGCCCGCGACAAGGCGCTCAACGCACTGCGCCAGCTCATCGATGAAGTCCACTCGGGACGCTTCCCCGGTCTCTACCTCGTCATCACCGGTACTCCCGCCTTCTACGACGGCCAGCAGGGTGCACAACGCCTGGCTCCCCTCGCCCAGCGGCTCGCCACCGACTTCACCACCGATCCCCGGTTCGACAACCCCCGTGCCGTGCAGCTCCGGCTGCCGGGCTTCACCCTGGAATCGCTGATTTCCCTCGGGATCACCATCCGCGACCTGTACGCGGACGGCTCCGTGGCGCCCGAGCGGATCGCCTCGACCGCCGATGACGCCTACGTGGCGGACCTCGCCCGTGCGGTGGGCGGCGCGCTCGGTGGAAGGGTCGGCGTGGCTCCCCGGCTGTTCCTGAAAAAGCTCGTGGGGGACGTTCTGGACCGGATCGACCAGTTCGAGGACTTCGACCCCAGGACTCACTACGCACTGACCATGAGCCCGTCGGAGATGAGCCCTGTGGAACGCAACGCCGCGGCCGGCAGCGCCGACGAGGTAGAACTGGACCTCCTGTGACCCAGCGTCCTGACCCGCTCGACCGGCTGCACCCCGGGCTCCTTCACCACATCGTCAACACTCTCGGATGGCCGGGGCTACGACCGCTGCAGCAGGAATCGATCGAACCGCTGCTGGCAGGAACCGACGCCGTGCTCCTTGCCCCCACTGCAGGGGGCAAGACAGAGGCGGCTTCCTTCCCCCTGCTGTCGCGCATGGCCGAGGAACAGTGGACCGGAACCTCGGTGCTGTACGTCTGTCCGTTGAAGGCGCTGCTCAACAATCTGCTGCCCCGCCTGGAGACATACACCTCGTGGCTCGGGCGTACGGCCGCGCTCTGGCACGGCGACGTACCGCAGTCGCGGCGCAAACGGATTCTGCGTGAACGCCCGGATGTCCTGCTCACCACACCGGAGTCGCTGGAGGCCATGCTGGTCAGCACTCATGTGGATCACCGCGGGTTCTTCTCCGGTCTGCGCGCGATCGTGGTGGACGAGGTGCACGCCTTCGCAGGTGACGACCGTGGCTGGCATCTGATCGCGGTGCTGGAACGGCTGGAGCGGGTTGTGGGACAGCCGGTCCAGCGGGTCGGTCTGTCGGCAACCGTCGGTAACCCTGAAGAGTTGCTGAAGTGGCTCCAGGGATCGGGAGCCACTGAGCGGCCTGCCCGAGTGGTCGCTCCGCACCTGCGCGAAAAGTCGCCCGCGCTCCCGCCTCCCGGGGACGTGCAGCTCGACTACGTCGGCTCGCTGGCCAACGCCGCCACGGTGATCGCGTCACTCCATCAGGGCGAGAAACGGCTGGTCTTCTGCGAATCCCGCAAGCAGGTGGAGGAGCTCGGCGCCGGACTGCGGGCCAAAGGGGTGACCACGTTCCTCTCGCACGCCTCACTCTCGGCCGACGAGCGACGGCGTGCCGAGGAGGCGTTCACCGAAGCCCGGGACTGTGTGATCGTCTCCACCAGCACCTTGGAACTCGGTATCGACGTGGGTGATCTGGACCGGGTCGTCCAGATCGACGCACCCGGCACCGTCGCTTCCTTCCTCCAGCGGCTCGGGCGCACCGGCCGGAGACCGGGGTCGGTCCGGAACTGCCTGTTCCTCACCCTGGACGAAGGGGGCCTGCTCGCGGCCTCGGCCCTGCTCCTGCTGTGGGGCAGGGGCTGGGTGGAGCCGGTGACCGCACCGCCCGAACCCCGGCACATCGTCGCCCAGCAGATCCTCGCTCTCTGCCTGCAGGAACACCGGGTCGGTGACCAGCTGTGGCAGGAGTGGTGGGGCGGGCTCGGCCCCTTCGGACCGGCTGCCGAGCCCGTCGTACGGCATCTGGTCACGGAAGGTTATCTGGACCGCGACGGCGGCATGCTGTTCATCGGCCCCGAGGCGGAGAAGCGCTTCGGGTATCGCTCCTTCATGGACCTCACCGCCGTGTTCACCGCAGCCCCCGAGTTCACCGTCCTGGCCGGCCGGACGGAGATCGGGACGACCGACCCGGCGCTGCTGACCGAGGAGGTTCACGGCCCGCGCCGGCTGCTGCTCGCCGGCCGCAGCTGGCAGGTGACGTACATCGACTGGTCCAGGCGCCGTTGCTTCGTAGAACCAGTGGAGACCGGCGGGCGGGCCCGCTGGGGCGGCCTGGGGCCGGGCCGTGCCACGTCGTACGAGCTCACCCGCGCGGTGCGCGAAGTATTGCTCGGGGCAACTCCGCCGGTGGTCCTCACCCGGCGTGCACAGGGCGCCCTCGCCCAGGCTCGCGAGGAGAACGCCGAGCTCGTCCATGCCGGAGGTTCAGTGGTTGCACGCGGGGGGCCGGACACCAATGTGCGCTGGTGGACCTGGGCGGGCTACCGCGCCAACGCTACCCTCGCCGCCAGCCTCGGCCCGGTCGTCGATCCGCTACAACGTCCGACGGCCGCTTACCTGCGACTGCGTGAGGACATCACACCGCAGGACTGGGCGAAGGCCACAGCCGATGCATCCGAACAGTTGTGCCTGCCGGCCGTGGACGCCCGAGCGCTGGCAGGGCTCAAGTTCAGTGCGGCATTGCCGCCCCGGCTGGCGGAGGCCACGCTTGCCGCCCGGCTCGCGGATCTCGAGGGTGCCGCCGCGGCGCTCCGGACACCGGCACGGTTCGTTCTGCACTCACCGTAGGTCTTCTCCTCTGCCCCCGGAAAGGATCTTCTGGTCACCGGACAGGCCATGGGTGCCAGGCCCTGAGCCGCTGTAGAGTGGGTTTGCGGTCCTGTTACCGCAGAAGTGAGTGGCAGGTCTGCTTTTACGGAACCCCGGTCTTCGGCCGGGGTTCCGTCATGTGTGGGCCAGGATCTCCGACGCGGATCTACACACTGACGGGACCTTCCGCCTTGGGCAGATGGCGGGTGTACCAGTGCCACATGAACTCGCGGTCGGGGTTGCGAGCGATGGCATGGCAAGCCGTGTAAGCGACCAGGTCCGCCATCTGGATCCAGGTGCTCTCGTGCGCGGGGACAGCCGTGGGAGCGGCTGGAATGCATTCCGGTTCGAGATCGAAGTGACGGTCCCCGTACATGGGGTCCGTGCCGTCTCCGTCAATGATCACCCGGCCGTCGCAGCCGTGCTCGGACAGGAGCCGGTCCAGGGTGCGGAGCAGTCCGTCGAATGCGGCCTTGCGGGGGGTGGCCGACCGATACGGCTGCCGCACGTAGACACACCCGACACTCACGCCGGGCAGACCGGCAATGGTGTCCAGCGCTCGCTGCGCGGCACGGCGACGATCGCTCTTGGTCGGATTGGCTCCCCCGGGCCGCCCCCGGCCGCTGATGAACTTGTGCGCGTGCATCTCGTAGTCCACCGGAACCCCGAGATCCTCGTGGAGTTCTGCACGGAAGTCGAGCCAGCACCGCTCGGCCGCTGTCGCCCCGTCGTCGGACACACCGATCCAGGAGTACAGGGCAAAGCCCTCCTGAGGAATGCCGGAATCGTCCACGTAGAACGTGTATCCAGTGTTCGTTCCGGTCACGGCCTCTGCCCCCATCATGTTCCGCGGGAGTCCATCGGCCAGGCCTCGGCCCGCTCTTCAGGCGTGCTGGGCCATGTTATCCCCCGCAGGAAGGAACGGGACCGGCCTAGAAGAGGACCTCCTGACGCAGTCGGACCGTGCGCTTCTTGGGGCCGCGCACGACCCGCGTCCGCCGGGCCGGCGGCGGAAGGTTCTTCCATGTCGGTCGCAGGTCTTCGTGGGCCGTCTCGCCCACCTTCCGCTTCAGGTACTCCTGTGTCTGCGGGTCGGTGGAGTGGACGACCACGGCACGACTGCCCCTGGTGAGGAGGACGTGGTAGGCATTGCGGACGCACTCCTCGAACACGTCTTGATCCACGGTTGCGGAGCGGACCTCCGGGTCGAGCGATCCCGCCTTGCGCACGCGCCAGATCTTCACCTGACGCACGCTCCGCCGCTTTCCCCGCTGGAACACCCAGCCGCCGTCGCGCCAGACCATGTCGTCCCCGAGGATCACACCGCACCAGTCCCATTCCAGACCCTGCGACGAGTAGACACAGCCGATCTGGTGAACCCCTTCGGGTTTCACGCCCCAGAGCTTGGCGGGTGGCGCCCCGCCCTCACAGGAACTGTCCCCCCAGGCGTTCCATTGACGGTGCCAGTCGCCGATGCGAACATCCCTCACAAGTCGCCGGACGCGCCCCTTCGGCTTGTTCCAGGGCCAGCAGAAGCCCGCGACGATACGGGCGCTGGCCCCTGATCGGTGTTCTCCCAGGATCGTCTGTTCCATTTCCTCGGGGCTGTCGGCCACTTCGAGGTGCATCAGCCCGTCCGGCTGCCACGGTCGTCCGCTCCGGCCCTCGAATCCCAGCAGGTCATGAACCCAGCGGCGGTAGGCGTCGCTGCCACCGCAACGGAACTGGTCCTGGAGATCGAAGATCGTCGGTTCCACACCACGACGACGCGCCGCTTCGGCCACCAGTTCGACCGAGCCGACTTCATTGGGTCTGACCGACTGGCGGGCGTCGAGCAGGAAAACAGTCACCCCGGCCGCGTCCAGGAGCTCGTCGATCTGCGGCCCCTTGCCCCATCGGTCCTCCGGGAGCCGACGGTTCGTGGACCGCTCGCGCAACCGGTGCGCCTCGTCGCAGATCAGCAGGTCCAGCCTCTCGGCCGGCGGTTCGATGAAGCTACTGAAGAAGACGAACTGGTTCTGGAATGTGGTGTCCCGGTAACCCACATGGTTCCGCATGCTTGCGTCAAAAGCTCTGGAACCGCTCGCGTATCTGACGGTATGGCCCTGCGCGCCCAACTGCCGCATGATTTCGAGGCCGATGGCGCTCTTTCCGCTGCCCGCACCGCCGCGGATGATGAACACGGCGTCCTTCTGGAGCGCATCGGTCAGCAGACCGGCTCTCGGCGACCGGGCCGTGCGTTCCACTGCCATCCGGATGGCATCGGCCGCACGCTGTTGTTCGCCTCGCAGGGTGAAGACCGTGTCCTCCCCCTTGGAATGGATCATCGCGTCGAGCAGAGGCGGGTTCCGTACCCCCATGCGCTGCAGGAGCCTCTCGGCGGCGGAGTCACCTGAGCCCGTATCGAACTGGCGGAGGAGCTCGCGATGCAGGTCACCCCGGGTCTCCCGAGTGAAGCAGAGCGCGTGCGGGCCCGTGGTGGTTCCCGGGGCGAAGAGGTCCCTCACCGCGTCCTCGTCGGCGTTGTGCAGGTAGCTGAAGCCCGCGTAGTGGATCTGCAGCCCCTTCAACGGACCGTGATCACCGGTGAAGAAGTCGTACGTTCTGCCCAGCTGATCCGCAGGATGGCTCGTGAGCCCCAGACCTGGCACCTCCACCTTCCGGTCCCGCCGCGCACTCTGCGTGACCGACGACCACGCCTTGAGCTCTACCAGGGTGAAGGAGTCCCTGCCGGTGTCGGGATGCCGGCCTGCGAGCACCACATCGATCGGCGCCGGAGCCCCGTCCGGCTTGCACTCGACAAGCATGTGCACCTCTCCCCGGGCGGCGTCCACCAGCTCGGAGGCCATCTCGATGAGGCTCTCCGCCCAGGCGCGTTGCTCGCCTTCGCTCGCCTCGGAACCTGACATCTCCGCGTGGCGCGCGGCCAGATAAGGGATGAGCAGGCGTCGTCGGCGATGAAGCAGGAGCAGGTTGCTCGCCGAAAGATTCAGCAGCAGGGCAGGCATGAGGTAGATCCCCCAGGGCACGAGAAAGCTCGCGCGGGTGGGGGCATGTCCTCATGGGAAGCCCGTCGGTCCGCATCCGTCGACGATCAGTGTAGGGAGCCACCCGCCGGGCGGTGGATGTCCCCGGTCGTTTCCACCGTCCCCGGCCCCTCCGATAGCATTCGAAGCAATCATCTCAGCGGCCCGACGGGCTTCCGCTCCGCTTCTGCGGGGTCTCGAAGGACACGCCCCCACCCGCACGAGTTCCTTCGTGCTGCCTGGGGGCAATCCTTGCTGCTTCGCGAGTCCGTCACGTCAATAGCTGCACGGAATCTCGAGGGCTCGCTCGCCCTGCAGCTCACCGAGAACTTCGTGCACACCCACGGTTACCGCCCCAGCCCCGCGGAAGTACGTTCGTGGGAGCGCAGCATTCCCGCCCTGACGAATGCCCTGCTCGATGCGGGCCTCGGGCAGGTCGAGCTGCTTCTGGAGTACAGCCTGCCCCTGACCAGCAAACGTGCAGACGCTGTGCTGGCAGGTGTGCACCCGGTCACGGGAGAGCCCTCGTACGTGGTGGTCGAGCTCAAACAGTGGAGTGAGGCACATCCCGAGGACGAGGACCCGCTGCTGTGCCGGGTGGACGCGTATCCGCGGCCCGTCCTCAATCCGATCGAACAGGTCCGCGGGTACTGCGACTACCTGGCCTCTTTCAACGGAGCACTCTCACAGAACCCCGACCGGATCACCGGTGCGGTGTATCTGCACAATGCCGCCGAATTCGGTGTCGCCGGTCTCCGGACAGTCACCTCGAGTGACCGCGGAATGCTCTTCACCTCCGACAAGAGGGGATCTTTCCTGGATTTCCTCCGGTCGAAGCTCTCGCCGGCTTCAGGTGCGACCGCCGCAGACGCACTGTGCGACGGTAAGATCAGGCCCTCCACCCGGCTCATGTCGGTCGCGGCACAAGAGGTACGGGAGCGGGAGCAGTTCGTCCTCCTGGACGAACAGCGCCTCGCATATGAACTGGTGCTGTCCGCGGTACGCAAGGCTCAGATTTCCGACCACAAGCAAGTGGTCGTGGTGACGGGCGGCCCCGGATCAGGAAAGAGTGTGATTGCGCTTTCACTGCTCGGAGAGCTGTACCGGCGCGGAATCCCGACACTGCACGCGACTGGTTCTCAGTCCTTCACCAAGACGATGCGGAAAGTCGCCGGTGCGCGCAAGCGTGAGGTACAAGATCTCTTCAAGTACTTCAACAGCTTCATGACCGCTGAGCGCAACAGCCTTGACGTGCTGATCTGCGACGAGGCCCACCGCATCCGCAAGACCTCGGCCAATCGCTACACGAAGGCCGAACTCCGCAGCGGACGGGCACAGATCGAGGAGCTGATCGACGCCGCTCGTGTACCCGTCTTCCTTCTGGACCAGCACCAGGTCGTACGTCCTGGTGAGATGGGGACGGTCCAGCAGATCCAGGACGTCGCTGCAGCGAAGAAACTCGACTGCCAGGTGATCTCCCTGGAAAGCCAGTTCCGGTGCGGGGGCAGTGATGCGTACCTCCATTGGGTTGTGCGACTGCTGGGTCTGGAGGGGACGGGCCCTGTTGAATGGGAGCCGGACGGGTTGATAGTGCTGGACACGGTCGACAGTCCACAGGAACTGGAAGAATTCCTTACGGCGCGCCAGGCCGAAGGCTACGAAGCGCGCATGTCGGCCGGATACTGCTGGCGGTGGACCACCCAGCTCGACCCGAGCCGACCCGTGTTGCCGGCCGACGTGGTGATCGGCGACTGGGCCCGCCCCTGGAATGTGTACGGAGACCGGGCCGTGCTGGGGGCACCCCCTGCGGCTCTGTGGGCCACCGATCCGGCAGGATTCGGCCAGGTCGGCTGCGTCTACACCGCCCAAGGGTTCGAGTACGACTGGAGCGGCGTGATTCTCGGTCCGGACCTTGTCTGGCGTACCGACCGATGGGTCGTCGACCGCAGCGCGTCGAAGGACCCCGCATTCACCAAAGCCACGCCCGACGCCGATGTGGACCGTCTGATCCGGAACACCTACAAGGTGTTGCTGACTCGGGGAATGGTGGGCACGGTCGTCTACTCTACCGACCCCGAGACGCGGGAGAAGCTCAGGTCCCTGGTCCGCACCGCCGTTCCCGTCGCGGCGGCCGGGCAGCCCTAACCCCTCTGGCAGCCGGCGGCGGCAGGCGAGTGGAACCACCGGGAAAGCGGCCTGAGGAAGGGGCCGGGTCTTGCGCTGTTCGTCCCGGACGGACCACCGTGGCTGCTCCCCCGGAACCGGCGCGGTAGGAACCGGGCACGGTCAAGACATTCGACTCCAGAAGGGCATTTTCTGCCAAAGTGCGGGAAAATGGGTGTATGAACGCGACCCTGGGCAGCATTGCGTGGTTCCTGGTCGTCGGGCTCGCTGTGGTCGGATTCCTGCTCGGCGGCTTCTGGCTGGGCAAGCGTGTCCGGGCGCACGAGCCCGCACCCCCCACTCGCGAGAGCCAGCCGCACCTGCCGGACGGTGGTGCGGTGTACGAGGTGCGCGAGGAGCGGGAGCCGGTGGAGATTCCCGAGGGCGGGCTGAGGCCGCACGAGATGCAGGGGTACGGCAACTTCGGCTCCCGGACCTCCGCCCACCCCGAGGACGTACGGGCCGAGCGGGAGTCCGGGTACGAGCACCCCAACCCGAAGTCGAAGCAGCCCCCGACCATGCCGCCGGTGGGAGGACCTCCGCTGGGGGCGACGTGACACCCGCCTGACCTGCGGAGACCCGCTGGAGCAGTTCTCTGACCCGTGCCGGTGAGCGGCGCGGGTCAGAGGTCCGTCCGCAGGCGCAGGACCTGCGGGGGCGGGTGGCGGGCCGAGGTGTGGCGGACCTCCGCCGTGAGCGGGGGGTCGAGCGGGTGGTACGGCACCTCGCCGAGGCCGATCGCGGTCACGGTAGTAGGAGTGGGAGTGGTCACGGTTCCCGGGCCCCCGGGGGTACGGGCGGTCAGGGTCGCGCGGAGTTCCGTACGCAGGGCAGCGGGCAGGGGGCTGGAGACCAGGAGGGTGCCGTCGCCGCCCGCCAGGACGAGGACCAGGGCGAGCGGCTCGCGCGGGGTTCCGGTGTACCCGACCACCGCCGCGTCCCGGACCTGGGTGTGCCGCAGCTTGCGCCAGCCGCGCCGGCCCGCCGGGTAGCCCTGGTCCAGCCGTTTGACGACCAGGCCCTCGATGCCGCTGGCGGGCAGGGTCTCGTACCAGGTGGCGGCCAGGTCCGGGTCCGTCGTCATCGGCACCGGCTGGAGCGGCGGCCCGAGCGGGAGCAGCAGGTCGAGCAGGAGGGCGCGGCGGTGTTCGTAGGGGCGTCCGCGCAGGTCCAGTCCGGCCAGTTCCAGGACGTCGAAGGCCGCGTAGGAGGCGGGCAGGGTCCGGGCCAGTACGGCGGCCCGCGCGGCCGGGGCCGAGGCCCGGCGCTGGACCAGCGCGAAGTCGGTGCGGCCCGCGTGCCAGATCACCACCTCGCCGTCGAGGACGGTCCCGGCGGGCAGCAGCCGGGCGGCGGCGGCCAGGTCGGGGAAGGCGGCGGTCACGATCCGGCCGGAGCGCGCCTGGAGCACCACCTCCAGCTCGGTGCGGACGACGACCAGACGGTGGCCGTCGAACTTCGGCTCGTACGCCAGTCCCGGCCCGTGCGGCAGCGTACGGACGGGGGCGGCGAGCGCGACGCGGATCACGGCGCCGCCCCGGGGAGCGGACGGGCCCGGCCGGGCTGGGTCAGCGGGGCGAAGTGGTCTCCGTCGCGGGCCAGCCTCGGCGGGATGTCGTCTGCGAGGAAGACCAGGTCGGAGGGGGTCCGGCAGGCCGTGACCTCTGCCCAGGAGAGCGGCGCGGAGACGGTGGGGCGGGGCCGGGCGCGCAGGGTGTAGGGGGCGGCGGTGGTCTTGGCGGCGGCGTTCTGGCTGTGGTCGACGAAGACCTTGCCGGGCCGCAGGTCCCTGGCCATGCGGTGGACGACGAGGCCGGGGAGTGCGCGCTCGGCCTCCTGGGCGAGCCGTTTCGCGTACGCGGACACCCGCGCGGACGGGGTCGGCTCCAGCGCCACGGCCAGGTGCAGGCCCTTGGAGCCGGAGGTCTTGGCGTACGTCTCCAGGCCGTCGGCGGCCAGCCGGTCGCGGAGCCAGAGCGCGGCGGCGCAGCACTCGACGACGGTGGCGGGCGGGCCGGGGTCGAGGTCGAGGACCATGCGGTCCGCGACGCCCGGCCGGCCCGCGGGCCACTGGGGGGTGTGGAACTCGACGACGAGGTTGGCGGACCACATGAGGGTGGCCAGGTCGGCGACGACCACCTGTTCGGCGGAGAGCCCCCCGGAACCGGAGCCGGAACGGGAGCGGGAGTCCGAGCGGGAGCGGGAGTCGGAGCGGGGCACCGGTGTGGTCCGGACCCAGGCGGGGGTGGCGGGGGGCGGGTTCTTGGTGAAGAAGAGCGGGCCGTCCGGGCCGTCGGGGTAGCGCAGGAAGGACACCGGCCGGTCGTGCAGGTGCGGGAGGAGGGCGTCCGCGACGGTGGCGTAGTAGTGCAGCAGCTCGCCCTTGGTGAAGCCGGTCTCCGGGTACAGGACCTTGTCGAGATGGCTGAGCACGAGACGACGCCCCTCCACCCGTGTGATCGGCGTCATACGATGAGATTGCCACGAAACAGGAGGAACCGCGTGATTCATGACGGATCGCGTGGTTCATGGAGGAACCATGCGATCCATATGGAACGGTGCGATCTCCTTCGGCTTGGTCAGCATCCCGGTCAAGCTCGTGAACGCCACCGAGAGCCACTCGATCTCCTTCCGTCAGGTCCACCTCGCCGACGGCGGACGGGTCCGCTACCGCAAGGTGTGCGAGCTGGACGGCGAGGAGGTGCCGGCCGCCGAGATCGGCAAGGGGTACGAGGAGGCGGACGGGTCCGTCGTCCTGATCACCGACGAGGACCTGGCGCGGCTGCCGCTCGCGACGGCCAGGACCATCGAGATCATGGCGTTCGTACCGGCCGACGAGATCGATCCGCTCCAGTTGGACGCGGCGTACTACCTGGCGGCGAACGGGGCGACGGCGGCCAAGCCGTACACGCTGCTGCGGGAGGCGCTGAAGCGGAGCCGGAAGGTCGCGATCGCCAAGTTCGCGCTGCGGGGGCGGGAGCGGCTGGGCATGCTGCGGGTCGTCGACGACGTGATCGCGATGCACGGGCTGCTGTGGCCGGACGAGATCCGGACGCCGGAGGGGGTGGCGCCGGAGGTCTCCGTACCGGTACGGGAGGCCGAGCTGGACCTGGCGGACGCGCTGATGGCGACGTTGGGCGAGGTGGAGATCGGGTCGCTGCGCGACGGCTACCGGGAGGCCCTGGAGTCGATGATCGCGGCGAAGGCGGGGGGCGCCGCGGGCGGGCCGTCGGAGGAGACGGCGGAGCCTGCCGGCGGGCAGGTGATCGACCTGATGGCGGCGCTGGAGCGGAGCGTGCGCGCGGCGAAGGCTTCCCGGGGGGAGGCGGGTTCCGGGGCCGCCGCCGGTGCCGCCTCCGATGCCCGGGCCGGTTCCGGTCGTACGGGGTCGGGTGCGGTGACGCCGATCCGGCGGAAGGCGGGGACGGGCGCCAAGGCCGGGGCCGGGGTGGCGGGGGCCGCGCCGAAGGCGGTGGGCGGGAAGAAGTCGACGGTGGCGAGGAGCGGTACGGGTAGGGGTACGGGTGCCAAGGCCGGGGCCGGAGCCGGGACCGGGACCGGGGGGCGGAAGAAGGGGGCTGCGGGTGGGGCGGCCGAGGCCGCTGCGGCGGCCGGGTCGGGGGCGGCCTCGGCCGCCGCGAAGCCGGCTGCCGCCCGGAAGACGGCGTCGGCCGCGAAGAAGGCCGCGCCGCGCAAGCGGGCCTCCGCCTGAGGGGGTCTCCGCGACGGGCACGGCCGGGGCGGCGGGGGCGCGGCTGGGCCGGGCGGCGGGTGAGGCGGGGCTGCGGGTGCGCGGGGCCTGCGGGTGGGCGGGGCCTGCGGCGCTGTTCCCCACCCCGCCCCTTCCCGTTTCCCGGGGCTGCGCCCCGGACCCCGCAGACCCGGGCTGCGCCCGGCGCGGCAACACCCCGGGCGCAGGGCGCGCCGGGGCAGGGCCGGAGCCTGGACCGGGAGCCGGGCCGGAGCCGGGCCCCGGCAGGGCAGGGCAGGGGTCTTGGAGTGCAGGCGGGCCGCCGCCTGGGTGCCGAGGCCGAGGCCGAGGGGCCGGGCCGGGTCTCGGCGCCCCCGGGCGTCGTCGCCGGACGCCCCCGGGCCCGGGCCGGGCGAGCCGGGCGCCTCGCGCCGGGCCGGGGGCCGGGGCTGCGGGGCACGGGTGGGCGGTGGTGGGGCGGGAGGGGCGGTGGTGGGGCGGGAGGGGCGGTGGTGGGTGGTGGGGGTGTGTAACGACTCCGAGGGGAGTTCGCGGCCTCGCTGTTACAAGACCACGGTCCTACCGCAATGGCCGACGCCTACGGTGGTGCCGACCTGGGCCCGCCCCCGCACCGAAGGACTCCCCGTGAGCACCGTCAGCCACAGCCGTCGCACTTTTGTCCGCGCCGCCGCCGTGGCCGTGTGCGCCGGGGGGCTGCTGGCCCTGCCGGCCGGCGTGGCCCTCGCCGAGGGGGTGCCCGCCGCCTCGGCCTCGCAGCGGGTGCTGGTCAAGACGCTCTCCCTCGCGGACGGGGTCTCCACCGCGAAGGTCTACCGGATCGCCCCGGGCGTCCACCAGGCCGACATCCTGACCGCCGACGGCATCAAGGCCGCCAGCCTGACCAGCCGGGACGGCGTCACCGGCTTCGGTGGCGCGGGCGACCTGCACGCCGCGCTCCGGCCGGACGGGCGGCTCTCGTCCTGGCTGGGCGAGGCCCCGGCGCCCGGTGGCGGCCACGCCATCGACGGTGGCGGGTTCAAGACCGGCACCCGTGGCGGACCGGACCCGGCCGGGGCCCTCACCTCCGCTGACGCGGGTACGGGCGACGGGCGGGCCCTGGCCGCCGGGACCGCCGGGGCGCTGCGCCTGGACACGCTGGCGGACGGGGAGGGCGAGGGCGTGCTGCTGCTCGCCGCGGGCGGCGGCATCGCGGCGGTCGGCGCCGCCGGGCTCGGCTTCGCGATGCTGCGCCGGGGTCGTACGGACGGCTGACGCCGAGCGGGGACACGGACAGGGCCGCCCCGGCCCGGCCCGCCCCGCCCCGGCCCGCCCCGGCCCGCCCCGGCCCGGACAGGCCCGGCCCGCCCCGGCCCGGACAGGCCCGGCCGGACAGGCCGGACAGGCCGGACAGGCCTCGTCCATGGGGTGGACTTCCCGGCAAAAAGGGCGTACCTCCGCATAAGGTTGATGCGACTGAGCGTCGTACCGTGGACAGGAGGGCGGAGGAGGCCGTGAGTACCTTCCCCTTCCGCGCGGCCTTCTCCGTCCTGCTCGCCCTGGCCCTGCCGGTGGCGGTGATACCGGCGCTGGCGGGCTGTTCCGGAACGGGCGGCCTGGCCGACGCCGGGGCCACCCCGGCGGTGAACGGGCCCGTACACCTGTGGCCGGAGCGCGAGGGGGCCGTGGTGCCGCCCGCCGACCCGGGTGGGGCGCCGCCGGAGTACGTCACGGGCATCCCGCCCGTCCCGGACCGGAACGTGCACCTGGTCGACCCGGTGGCCCTCGTCCAGGCGGAGCTGCGGGCCCGGCCGGACGCCACCGTCGGCCCGGACGGGATGCCCCGGGAGACCGCCGACGCGATCGCCGCGTGCGCGCGGGGCGGCCCGGGGCGCGGGGCGTGCCCGGTGCTGGCGCCGTACTACCGGGACCTCACGGGCAACGGCGAGGACGAGCTGGTCGTCGGCATCGCCTTCCCGGACACGACGATGTCCGTACGGGTCTACACGGCGGACGCGCGCGGCCGGCTCAACCGGATCATGGCGACCACCGAGGCCGTCATCTCGGTGGAACTCGCCGGGCAGGACGTGGTCCTGCGAGTACCGAGCGGGAACAACGGCTACGAGCTGATCACCGCCTGGTCCTGGGACGAGACGCAGCGGGCCATGCTGCCGACGCGCGAGCAGATCGTACGGGTGCCCGCGCCGCCGGCGTCGGGGCCGGGCGCGGGGGCGGCGGCGGGCGCGGGGAGCCGGGCGTGAGGCGGCGGCTGCCGGCCTGGACCGCCACGCTGACCTGGAAGTCGATGTGCTTCATCGTCGGGATGTGCTGTTCGCTGGCGGTGGTGCTGGGAGTCCTCGTGCACGTCGAGGTGGCCCGGCAGACCGTGGCCACGGCGCGGGAGAAGGCGCTGGCCCGGCTCTCCGACGCCGCGCGCCTGTACCAGTCGGGCGAGGCCCTGCCGCCGGACACGGGCCTGGACCCCGCCGGGCTCCCGGCGGGGCTGCGGGCGCTCGCCGCCGGCGGGCACCGGGGGACGGTCGTCGCCGAACACCAGGGCCGTCCGACGATGTGGGCGGCGGCTCCGGCGGACGGGCGGGCGCTGGCGACGGCCGTCGACTACAGCCAGAGCGCGCGGACGATCAGCGGGCTGGACAACGCGATCATCGGCTCCTCGGTACTGGCCATCGGCGGGACGCTGCTGGTGGGCGCGTTCGCCGTGACCCGGGTGACGCGGCGGCTGCACCAGACGGCGACGGTGGCGCGGCGGATCACCCAGGGGGACCTCGACGCGCGGGTGGGTGATCCCCGTACGAAGGACCCCTCGCTGCACCAGGACGAGGTGGCGACGGTCGCCGGGGCGCTGGACACGATGGCGGGCAGCCTCCAGGCGAAGCTGCTGAGCGAGCGGCGGTTCACGGCGGACGTGGCGCACGAGCTGCGCACGCCGCTGACGGGGTTGCACGCGGCGTCCGAGCTGCTGCCGGAGGGGCGGCCGACAGAGCTGGTGCGGGAGCGGGTACGGACCATGCGGCAGCTGACGGAGGACCTGCTGGAGATCTCCCGGCTGGACTCCGGGAGCGAGCGGGTGGAGACGGACCTGCACCAGCTGGGGCGGCTGGTGCGGCGGGTGGTGCGGGCGGCGGGGGCGGAGGCCGAGGCCGGGACGGAGGTGGTGATCGTCCGGGACGCGCACGTGGAGACGGACCGGCGGCGGCTGGAACGGGTGCTGGGGAACCTGGTCACCAACGCGCACAAGCACGGGCGGGGGCCGGTGGTGCTGACCGTGGACGGGCCGGTGGTGACGGTGCGGGACCACGGGGACGGGTTCCCCGATTACCTGGTGGCGCACGGGCCGCAGCGGTTCCGGACGGAGCCGGGGGGCGGGGTGAAGGGGCACGGGCTCGGGCTGACCATCGCGGTCGGGCAGGCCGGGGCGATCGGGGCGGAGCTGGTGTTCCGGCAGGCGGCGGGGGGCGGGGCGGAGGCGGTACTGACCCTGCCGTAGCCCTGGCCGGGCGGGGCGGGTCCGGGCCTTGGCCTTGCCTTGGCGGGGTGGTGCGGCCTTGGCCCTGGCCGGGCGGGGCGGGGGCTTCGGGGTGGGGCTTCGGGTGGGGGCCGGTGCCGGGGCGGGGGGGGGGGGGGGGGGGCGGGGTGTGGGGGGGGGGGGGGGGGTGGGCGGGGGGGGGGGGGGGGGGGGGGGGGGGGGGGGGGTGGGGGGGGGGGGCCGGGGGCGGGGGCGGGGTGCGTGCCGGGACTCATGATTTATGGCGCCCTGCGCCGGGTGGGAGGCGCGGGCGGGGTACGCGCCAACACATCACGTTTTACGTCCCGGCACGCACCCCGCCCCGTCCCCGTCCTGGGGCGTGCCTGGCCTGTGGCCTGGGCCAGCGTCCCGGTTGTCCGTTCCCCGTCCGTCCGGTCCCGACCGATGGCCCCCGCCTGCGGGGCGTTTGCCGTCTCGGTTCCGTCCGGCGTTCCCCGTCCGCGAGAGGGTGCGGGGGTGGGGTCAGGGGCGAGGGGGTTTGGTCCAGGGCCAGCGGGGGCGGGGTTTGTGGCCGGAGGGGGTGTAGGCGTACTTCCAGCCCTTCTGGAGGCCGAGGCGCTTGGAGTAGCCCGACGGGACGCGTTCGTAGAGCAGGACCGTCGGGGCGCCGTCGGGGGACGGGACCGGGATCTCGTACCACTTCGGGGGGTGGCCGGTCGGGCCGAGGAGGACCGGGAGGACGCGGCCGTCCATCGGGCCGCCCTCGAAGGGGGTGGGTTGGCTTCTCACCCCACCAGTGTCACAGCAGGGGGAGGTCCCGGGGACCGCGCGGCCCCCGGGGGGTCAGGGCAGGAGGCCCGAGCTCTGCCACAGCTTGCGGCCGGCGCCGCGCAGGACGCCGATGTCGTCGAGGAAGTCGGTGAGGCGGCGGGCGCCGGTCTGCATGACCTCGCGGCGGTGGCCGCTGGCCCGGACCTGGGCGACCGCCTCGCGGGGGTCGAGGCCGATGTTCTCGTACACGTGCGGGTTCACGAAGGCGACCGAGAAGACGCGGGCCGCCTCGCCGCAGCTGATCCGGGTGAGTTCCCGCTCCCAGCGCGGGGCGGTGGCCATCTGGCGGCGCAGTTCCTCGCGGGCGTACCGGACGTGCCGGGCCTCTTCGATGACGTGAATCCGGGTGACGCCCCGGACCAGCGGCTGGACGCGCTCGTCCGGGAAGGTCAGGCGCTGCATCCAGTCGAGGATCTCCTCGCCGAGGAGGGTGCAGGCGAAGGAGCCGGGGGTGGTGGAGACGGTCTTGAGGACGCGGGCGAGGTGGTGGTTGCGGCGGGAGACGGGGTAGGCGGGGGTGCCGCCCTTGCGGATCATGCGGGCGAACATCATCGAGTGGCGGCACTCGTCGGCTATCTCGGTGAGGGCGTAGCGGACGTGGCTGTCGGTCACGGGCTTGTCGTAGATGTGCCGGACCAGCAGTTGCATGAGGATGATCTCGAACCAGATGCCGAGGGAACCGAGGGACGCCGCCTCGTGGCGGGAGAGGTCGATGCGCTGCTCCTCCCCCATCGTCCGCCAGAGCGGGGTGCCGTAGAGGGAGACCAGTTCGGGCGGCCAGAAGTATTTGCCGTCGACGGGCGGGGCGTCCCAGTCGAGTTCCCGGTCGGGGTCGAAGGAGTGTCTGGCGGAGGATTCGAGCAGCCGCTCGGCTGTCCGTTCGCGGTCCTTGAGCGGGCCGAGGGCGTCCTTGAGTACGGCTCGGCCGCTTGCCGTCGTCATGGCTTCGGGGCCCTCCTCGTCATGGAGTCAGCAGTAGGGGGTCACTGCGATGGCCAGCGCAGCGGATGACCGCAGTGAGTAACCGCAGTGGATGGCCGCAGTGGGTTACCGCACTGCGTTACGCAGTGGGTTACGCAGTGGGTTACCGGCGGTTACTGCCTATGAGACTGCCTGTCAGCAGTGCAGTCAATCCCCCCGCGTACGCGGTGTTCCCTACGGGGCCGGCCGGGTTCCCGGGGTTGCCCGTGGTTTCAGGGGTTTCAGGGGGCCGCCCGGGGCGGCGGCGGGTGGGGTGGTGGGCAGGGCCGCCTCCATCACCGCGCGGGCGATCGGCGCCGCCGCGCCGTTGCCGCTGATGTCGCCCCGGACCGCCGAGGCGTCCTCGACCACCACCGCGACCGCGACCGTGGGCTCCGGCGCGCCCCGCGCCCTGGCCCAGGCGATGAACCAGGCGTACGGGGTGCCCGCGTTGCCCACGCCGTGCTGGGCGGTGCCCGTCTTGCCGCCGACCACCGCGCCGGGGATCGCCGCGTTCTGTCCCGTCCCGTCCTCCACCACCTTCACCATCAGTTCCTGGAGCCGCAGCGCGGTGGACGGGCTCATGGCGCGGCCCAGCCGGTGCGGGGTGGCGCGGCGGACCTGGTCGCCGTCGCCCTGGGTCGTGCGGTCGACCAGGTAGGGGGACTTGAGGTCGCCGCCGTTGGCGACCGCCGCCGCCACCATCGCCATCTGCAACGGCGTGGCCGTGGTGTTGAACTGGCCGATCGCGGAGAGGGCCAGCTGGTCCTGGCTCATGTCGGTGTCGAAGTTCGACCGCGAGACCCAGGAGGGCACGCGCAGCCCCTCGTCGTCGAAGCCGAACCGGCGGGCCGCCTCCACCATCGCGCGGAGCCCGACCTGTACGCCGATCTTCGCCATCACCGTGTTGCACGACCACTGCACCGCCTCCGCCATCGAGGCGTCCTCGCAGCCCGTGGCCGCGTTGGGCAGCAGGGTGCTGGTGCCGGGCAGCGGGTACGGGTCGGGGGTGCGGGTCGGCGCGTCCACGTCGGTGACGGTGCCCGCGTCCAGGGCCGCCGCCGCCGTCACGATCTTGAAGGTGGAGCCGGGCGGGTACGTCTCGCGCAGCGCCCGGTTGAGCATCGGCCGGGCGGGGTCGGCGTTCAGCCGCGTCCAGGCGGCCTTGACGCCCGCGCCCGTGCCCGAGAGCGCCGCCGGGTCGTAGGAGGGGCTGCTGACCAGGGCGAGGATCTTCCCGGTGGCGGGTTCGACGGCGGCCACCGCGCCGCGTTTGCCCGCGAGCCCGGCGTACGCGGCCCGCTGGAGGGCGGCGCGGACGGTGGTGACGGCGTTCCCGCCGTCCGGCCGGCCGCGGGCGAGGTCGTACCAGAGCGGGAAGGCCGTCAGCCCCGGGTCCGTCCCCGCCAGGACGGCGTCCTCGGCGCGCTCGACGAAGCTGGTCCCGTACGTCTGCGAGGAGAAGCCGGTGACGGGTGCGTAGAGCGGGCCGTCCCGGTAGGTCCGCTCGTAGCGCAGCGGTTCGCCGCTGTCGCGGGAGCCGGTGACGGGGCGGCCGTCGACCAGGATGTCGCCGCGCGGCTGCGCGTACCGCTCGATGGCGGGGCGCTTGTTGGCCGGGTCGGCGCCGTAGGCCGCGGACTCCCAGACCTGCACCCGGGCCAGGTTGACCAGCAGGGCGGCGAGGAGCAGCGCGCAGAAGTACGCGCACCAGCGGATGTGGCGGATCACTCGGCGGCCTCCGGGGGCCCTGGGCGGCGGGCGTGGTCGCTGAGCCGGACCAGCAGGGCGACGATGATCCAGTTGGTGACGACGGAGGAACCGCCCTGGGCGAGGAAGGGCATAGCCATCCCGGTGAGCGGGATCAGCCCGGTGACCCCGCCGGTGATGACGAAGACCTGGAGCGCGACGATCGAGGCGAGCCCGGTGGCGAGCAGCCGCCCGAAGGGGTCGCGCAGCGCGAGCGCGGTGTGGAAACCGCGGGCGACGAGGAGCCCGTACAGGAGCAGGATCGCGGTGAGGCCGACGAGGCCGAGCTCCTCGCCCGCGGTGGCGAGGATGAAGTCGGACTTGGCGGCGAAGCCGATGAGGAAGGACTGGCCGTGGCCGAGCCCGGCGCCGAGGAGGCCGCCGGCGCCGAAGGAGAAGAGGGACTGGGCGAGCTGGCCGGGGCCCTCGCCGCGTTCGATGGAGGCGAAAGGATTCATCCAGTCGTCGACGCGGCTGTTCACGTGCGGTTCGAAGGTGCCCACGGCGTACGCGCCCACCCCGGCCAGGACCAGGCCGATCGCGATCCAGCCGATCCGGCCGGTGGCGGTGAAGAGCATGATGACGAAGAGGCCGAAGAAGAGGAGCGAGGTGCCGAGGTCCCGTTCGAGGACGAGCACACCGACGCTGAGCAGCCAGATCGTGAGGATCGGCCCGAGGACCCGGCCGGGCAGCAGGCGCAGCTTCCAGAAGAGCGTGCGGCCGGTGAGGGCGAGGGCGGTGCGGTTCGCGGCGAGGTAGGCGGCGAAGAAGACGGCGAGCAGGATCTTGGCGAACTCCCCCGGCTGGAAGGAGAGTCCGGCGAACCTGATCCAGATGTGCGCGCCGTTGACCGCCGGGAAGAAGACCGGGACGAGCATCAGCGCGAGGGCGGTGGTGACGCACAGGTACGCGTAGCGCTGGAGCACCCGGTGGTCGCGCAGCAGCGCGAGGACGAGGATGAAGAGCACGACCCCGAGGGCGGACCAGCGGAGCTGGTCCCCGGCGGTGGGACGGCCGGGGGTGGTCAGGTCGAGCCGCTGGACGAGGACGAGGCCGAGCCCGTTGAGCAGGACGGCGATGGGGAGCAGGAGCGGATCGGCGTACGGGGCCCTGAGCCGGACGGCGAGGTGTGCGAGGAGCGCGGCGGCGGCGAGACCGCCCGCGTAGCGGGTGGCGTCGCCGGGGAGGTGACCGGCGGTCGCGAGGGCGGCGTAGAGGTGGCCGAGGACCGAGATCAGGACGGCCCCGGTGAGCAGGGCCAGTTCGACGCCCCGGCGGTGGGGGACGCGGCCGTCGGGGGGTGGGGGCGCGGGCTCCGCCACCTTCGCCGTCAGAGCGGTCATACGGGAAACGTAGCAAGCGGTCGGCTGCTATGTCCGTTTATGTCGTGGGTCGCTGAAGAGTCGTCGGGAACGACGGGAGTCCTGCGGGCCTGCTCGAACGGACCTGCGGGCGAGGGGCGGGCGAGGGAGGGGAGAGGGGGCCGGACGGGTGGGGGTGGGGGGACCGGGCGGCCCGGGTGGGCGATTTGTCATACCGGGCGTGGCAGCATCGGCCGTCTCGGAGGTGATCGCATGTCCGGAGCTGATCGCATGTCACGTCGGCTGCTTCGCGCCGCCTGTACCGCGGCGGTGCTCGTTCCCGCGCTCGTCACGGCCGGGCCGCTCCCCGGCGCGCGCGCCCAGCCCCTGCCCGGAACACCCGGCGCACCCGCGGCACCCGCGGCACCGGCGGTTCCGGCGGTTCCGGCGGTTCCGGCGGCCCCCCTGCCGGCGCCCGCCGCCGGGGAGAACGTCGGGACCCTGCTGGCCCGGTTGCAGGGGCTCTACCGGAAGGCCGAGGAGGCGACCGAGTCGTACAACGCGGCCGATGTCGCGCTCAGGGCCCGGCGGGCCGAGGAGACGCGGCTGCGGGCCGAGCTCGGGCGGGCCCGCACCGCCCTCGGCTCCGAGCGGACCGCCGTCGGGCGGATGGCCCGGGAGCAGTACCAGGGCGCCCGGGGGTTCTCCCCGTACGCCCGGATGCTGCTGACCGGGGACGCCGGGGCCGCCCAGGAGCAGCGTCGGCTCGCCGCCCGCGAGGGCGCCCGGCGGGCCGGGGTGCTGGCCCGGCTGGCCCGGGGCGAGCAGCAGGCCGGGCGGCTCGCCACCGCCGCCCGCACGGCCCTGGACACCGGGCAGGCACTGGCCCGGGAGGTGAACCGGCGCAAGGAGGAGGTGGCGGTCCAGCTCCGGGAGGTGGAGCGGACGCTCTCCTCGCTGAGCGCCGAGCAGCTCACCCGGCTCGGCGCCCGTGAGGCCGGGGAGAGCGCCGCCGCGCAGCGGGAGCTGGTGGACTCGGGCCGGCTGGGCAGCCCCGGCGCCGCCGCCGTCCGTACGCCCACGGCCGCGGGCGGCGCGGCCCTGACGTACGCCACGGCCCAGCTCGGGAAGCCGTACGTCTGGGGCGCCGAGGGGCCGGGGGCCTTCGACTGCTCCGGGCTGACCTCGCAGGCGTGGGCGCACGCCGGGCGGTCCATCCCGCGGACCAGCCAGGAGCAGTGGGCCCGGCTGCCGAAGGTGGCGCTGGACGAGTTGCGCCCCGGGGACCTGGTGGTCTACTTCCCGCAGGCCACGCACGTGGCCCTCTACGTGGGGGACGGCAAGGTGATCCAGGCGCCCCGGCCGGGGGCCCGGGTCAAGGTCTCGCCGATCGCCGCGAACCCGCTCCTCGGAGCGGTGCGGCCGGACCCCGACGGCGCCCCGCTCGCCGGTTTCACCCCGCCGCCGCTGCCCGGGGAGGCCACGGCGGGGGACGACACGGGCTACTCGGCGCAGGCCGCCCCCGCCGGGGAGGAGGACGCGGAGGACCCCACGGAGACCGCTCAGGCGGTGACCGCCGCCAGGTACTCCGCCGCGTCCTTCGGGTCGTAGAAGTAGCCCTCGAAGTCGGCGGGGTCGTCGAAGCCGTTGGCGAAGCGGTCCGCCACCGGCTGGAGCTGTCCGGCCGCGCCGAGCAGTTCCCGTACGTGGGCGGGCGGGGCGCCCAGCATGGTGTTGGTCCAGCGGGTCACCGGCTTGCCGGTGGCGGACCAGAACCGGTCGAAGGCGGCCCGCATCCACGCCTCGTCGAACGGCTCGTCGCCGCGCTCCATGATCGAGGCGAGGTAGGAGGCGGCGCACTTGGCGGCGGAGTTGGAGCCCTGGCCCGTGACCGGGTCGTTGGCGACGACCACGTCCGCGACGCCGAGGACCAGTCCCCCGCCGGGCAGCCGGCCGACCGGGTTGCGGACCACCGGCGCGTACCGTCCGGCCAGGGTGGCGCCCGCGTCCGTCAGCTCGGCGCCCTCGGCGCGCGCGTACTCCCAGGGCGTGAACGTCTTCATCAGCCCCAGCGTGAGTTCCAGGTGCTCGGCCGGGTCCTTGACGCCGGTGAAGACGTCCGCCGGGCCGCCCGGGAGCCCCTCCCAGAAGAGGATGTCCGCGCGGCCGGAGAGGGTCAGCGTGGGCATGATGAAGAGTTCGCCGACCCCGGGGACCAGGTTGCAGCGGACCGCTTCCGTCTCCGGGTGCTCGGGGCGCGGCGCGAGCCCGTGCACGTAGCTGACGGCGAGGGCGCGCTGCGGGGTCGCGTACGGGGAGAGCTCCGCCTCCCGGCCGAACATCGCCACCAGCTCGCCCTTGCCGGCCGCCACCAGCACCAGGTCGTAGGTGCGGGAGAAGAAGTCCAGGTCGGAGACGGAAGCTCCGTGGACGATCAGCTGGCCGCCGCGCTGGTCGAAGGTGTCCAGCCAGCCGGCCATCTTCACGCGCTGGTCGACGGACTGGGCGAAGCCCCTGAGCCTGCCGAGCCAGTTGACGGGCCGGGAGCCGTCCGGGCCCGCGACCGAGACGCCCAGGCCCTGGATCTTCGGGGCCTGGTGCTCCCAGAAGTTCAGCCTCAGCTCCCGTTCGTGGCGCAGGGCGGTGTCGAACATGCACTGCGTGGACATGACCCGGCCGGTGCGGATCTCGTCCGGCGTCCGGTTGGACATGAGGGTGACCTCGTACCCCTTCGCCTGGAGTCCGAGGGCGAGCTGAAGACCGGACTGGCCGGCCCCCACGACGAGTATCTTGCGCATCTCACGTTCTCTGTTCGGGTCGGTCAGGTCGGTCGGGTCGGGTCGGTCAGGGATGCCGGGCCGGTCAGGGCTCGCGGGAGACCGGCGGGGTCACTCGGGGGTGGTGTCGAGGACGTGGCCCACCAGGGTGAGCAGGGACTCGACGACCGTGGTCCTGCTGCGCGCGTCCATGATCACGACGGGGACGCGGGGCGGGATGGTGAGCGCCTCGCGCACGTCCTCGGGCTCGTACGAGGGGGTGCCCTCGAAGTGGTTGACGGCGACGGTGTACGGCAGTCCGCAGCTCTCGAAGTAGTCGAGGGCCGGGAAGCAGTCGCGCAGCCGCCGGGTGTCGGCCAGCACGATGCCGCCTATGGCCCCGCGCGCCAGGTCGTCCCACATGAACCAGAACCGTTCCTGGCCGGGGGTCCCGTACACGTAGAGGACGAGGTCGTCGTCGAGGGTGACGCGGCCGAAGTCCATGGCGACGGTGGTGGTGTTTTTCTCCGGGGTGGCGGAGAGGTCGTCGGTCCGGACGCCGGCCTCGGTCATCACCGCCTCGGTGCGCAGCGGGGTGATCTCGGAGACGGAGGAGACGAAGGTGGTCTTGCCGACGCCGAAGCCGCCCGCGACCAGCACCTTGACGGCGACGGGCGCGCGGGAGCGGTCGTACTGCCAGGGCCGGCCGGGATCGCCGTCCGTCGCCCCAGGTCTGTCAGATACGGCGAAGACCACTGAGCACCCTTTCGAGCAGCGCGCGTTCGGGGCGGCCGGTTCCGTGCCCCGTCCCGTAGACGCGGACCCGTCCCTGGTCGGCGAGGTCGCTGACCAGGACGCGGACCACGCCGAGCGGCAGTTTCAGCAGCGCGGCGATCTCGGCGATCGTCCGCATGCGGCGGCAGACCTCGACGATCGCGGGCATCTCGGGCATGCGGTCGGGCTTCTGCGGGTCGCTCCGGGGGCCGTCCAGGGCGGCGACGAAGGTCTCCACGAGCAGGACGTGGGTGAAGCGGGTCCGGCCGCCCGTGAGGGAGTAGGGGCGGACGCGGGCGGGGCGGCGGTCGGCGCCGCGTATCGGCAGTCGGTCGGAGGCCGGACTCCTCACGGGGTTTTCTCCATCGACTGGCGCAGCTCGCTGCGGACTTCGGGGGTCAGGACGTGGCCGGCGCGGCCGACGAACAGGGCCATGTGGTAGGCGATGACGCTCATGTCGCAGTCGGGGGTGGCGTGCACCCCGAGGAGCGAGCCGTCGCTGATGGCCATGATGAAGACGGAGCCGTGCTCCATCGCCACCATGGTCTGTTTGACCCCGCCGCCGTCCATGAGGGCGGCGGCGCCGGTGGTGAGGGAGCCGAGGCCGGAGACGATGGTGGCGAGGTCGGCGGAGGCGCCGCGGGGGCCCTTGACGGGCTCCTGCGGGGTGTCGGCCGCCGTGCCCGCTCCGGTTTCGGAGGAGAGCAGCAGCAGCCCGTCCGAGGAGACGACGGCGACGGAGTTGACGCCGGGCACCTCCTGGACCAGGTCGGTCAGCAGCCATCGCAGGTTGCGGGCCTGGGTGCTCAGTCCGTACGTACTGGGCGCGGTCATGTGCGTGCCTCCTGTGCGGTGTCCCCCTGGTCGGTCTGCCCGTGCTGTTCCTGCCCGTGGTCCTGCGGCCGGTCCTGGCTCAGCTCGGCGGCGACGACCCGGCGTCCGTCCTGGGCTCCCTGGTAGAAGCCTCCCAGCCGTCGCCGCAGTTCCTCGGGGTCGACCCGGCGCGGGGGTGCGGGCGGGGCGGCGGCGTCGTCGGCGCGTCCGGCGGCGACGACGCGGGGGGTCCGTTTGGGCAGCCCCTTGTCGGTGACGGCTTCCTCGGGGTGGCCGCCCTGGCGGGGCAGCCAGCTCTCCTCGGCGGTGGTGCGGTGGTGCGGGTCCGGCTCGGGGGCGGGCGGCCGGACGCCGGGCGCGGCGGGGACGCCGGCCGGCGGGTACGCGGCGACGCCGGCCGGCGCGGGCTCCTCCGGTTCCGTGCCGGGGGCGATCCGGTCGAGCAGCTGCTGCCCGGGGGCGGGCTCGGCCGGGGGCTGCGCCGCCGGGGCGGGCCGCGGTTCCCCGTACGGGTAGACGGGCTGGTCCGGGTGGTACGGGGAGTCGGCGCGCGGCTGCGTCCCGGGCTCCGCGGCGGGCTGGTCCGGTCCCGGGTAGGGCCGGGGCTCCGCGTACAGGGGTTCCGGTTCCGCGTACGGGAGCTGCTGCTCGGGGTGGGCCGGCGGTGCGGGCGGGGCCGTGGCGGGGGCCGCCTGGTCCGGGGTGCGGCGGAGCCGGGCCGGGAGCGTGTTCTCGTTGGCCTCGGCGATCACGCCCGGCAGCCGCAGCCCGGTGCCGGGGGTGGCCAGGGCGTGGACCGGGGACTCGGGCCGGACGACGGGGAGCAGCGGGGCGGGGACGAGGACCAGGGCCTCGGTCCCGCCTCGGGAGGCCCGCAGTTCGGCGGTGACGCCGTGGCGGGCGGCGAGCCGCCCGGCGACGTAGAGGCCGAGTCCGAGGCCGTGTTCCGCCTCGGGTTCCTCGTCGTACGCCTCCGGTGAGGAGAGCCGGGCGTTGAGCGACTCCAGCCGGTCCTCGGTGATGCCGATGCCCTCGTCCACGACGCGGAGCGCCACGTCGCCGGAGTCCAGGACCCAGCCGGAGACCTTGACCTTGGCGTCGGGCGGCGAGAACGTCGTGGCGTTCTCCAGCAGCTCGGCCAGGACGTGCGAGATGTCGTCGGCGGCGTGGCCGGCGACCTGGGTGTAGGGGGGCAGTGCGGCGAGGTCGACGCGTTCGTAGCGCTCGATCTCGCTGACGGCGGCGCGCATGACGTCGACGAGCGGGACGGGGGTGCCCTGTCCGTGGCCGTGTTCCTGCCCGGCCAGGACCAGCAGGTTCTCGTTGTGGCGGCGCATGACGGTCGCCAGGTGGTCGAGCTTGAAGAGGGTCGCCAGGCGGTCGGGGTCCTGTTCCTTGGACTCCAGTTCCTCGATGACCGCGAGTTGGCGCTCGACCAGGCCCAGGGTCCGCAGGGAGAGCGAGACGGAGGTGGTCGACATGATCCGGCGGTGTTCCTCCAGCCCGGACCGCAGGGCCGAGAGTTCCTTCTCCAGCGTCTCCCGGCTCGCCGTCAGCGCCTCGTTGCGGCCGATGAGGCGGCGCCGGTCGGCGTCGAGCCCGGCGATCCGGGTGTGCAGGGAGACCGTCTGGTCGCGTACCGCGTTCAGGTGGTGCACCACCTCGGCGAACTCGTCGTTGCGGCCGGTGAAGCGCACCGGTTCGACGGAGCCCTCCGGGGTCGCCAGCCGGGCGGCGCCGCGGCGCAGGACCGACAGCGGACGGGTCAGGGAGCGGGCGACGGCGGTGCAGACGCCGACGGTGAGCAGGAACAGGACGCCGACGAGCGCGATCGCGATCTCCAGCGCGGTGACGTCCTCGTCGCGCAGGGAGGCGAGCGCGGTGGCCCGTTCGGCGGCGAGGGTGGACTCCACCGAGCGCATCCGGTCGATCCGGGCGGTGAGCGCGGGGGCGATCGTGGCCCCGTCGATCTTGCGGTCGGCCGCGTTCAGGGTGGGCCGGTCGGCGAGGCGTTTGAGGGTGTCGTCGGCCGCCTTGACCTCGGGGCCGGTGACGGTGGCGGCGAGGGTCTGGCGTACGCCGGGTCCCGCGGCCCGCGCGAAGTCGTCGAGGGCGGCCTGTTCCCGGACGCGGGTCCGCTGGGCGGCGGCGGTGAGTTCGTCGACCGCGGCCGTGGCGGACTGCGGTTCGCCGCGGGGGACGGCCAGCGCGGCGAGCAGCAGTCCGCGGGTGGCGGAGGCCTGTTCGACGGCCTGGCCGAGCGGGGTGAGCGGGCGGGTGGTGGCGTGGGCGGCGGTGGCGCGCGGCGGGACGAGTTCGGCGAGCCGGTCGCCCGGGGCGAGGAGTTCCGCGATGACTCCGGCGTACGCCTGGTGGGCGGCGAGGGCGGTGCCCTTGCCGTCGACGGCCTCGGTGCGGACGGCCTGGACGCGGGCGAGGGCCAGGGCGACTTCCTCGTCGGCGTCGGCCTGGACCTCGGCGAGCTGCCGGTCGGTGCGGTCGGCGCGTTCCTGGACGGCGCCCCTGGCGGCGCCGGGGCGGCCCTTGGCGGCGTACTCGACGACGGCGTCGCGTTCGTCGCCGAGGAGGTGGGCGAGGGTGAGGGCCTGGCTGCTCTGCTGTGCGCGGGTGACCAGGCGCTGGGAGTCGCCGAGTTCCGCCGTGGCGGAGACGACGGCGGGGGCACCGGCCGCGAGGACGGTGAGGCCGGCGACGGCGACGCCTACGACCAGCCTTCGGCGTACGCGGACGCGGCGGCCTGCGGGGGCCGGGCCGTCTGCGGCGGTGCCGTTCTTCCGAGACCGCTTCTTCTGCACCGGTGCTCGCAATCCTGTACGTGTGCTCGTGCTCGTCTACTCGTGTGGCCGAGGTAACGGCCGGTCAACAAGTAAACGCCCCCTGCCCCCTCGTACCGCCTCAGACCTTTGCAGTGTGTCGGGAGGAGAGCCGCACATCGCCCACCCGGCCACCTGAACGAGTGAACATCAAGGATGAGTTGACGGCCAACTCGGGAACCCGCCGTCAGAGCGCTTCCGTGGAGGGGCGGTTGAAAGATGGATGCGCCCTTTGGCAGGATGCCCGCCCACATCCCGGCAACCCGGTGGCGCCACCGGGCCGGGCCGGTCGGGGGAGTTGGTACGGACCTTCCGCCGTGCCTGGCGGGGCCACCGGCCCCGCCGGGCAGAATGCCCGCATGCGCATCGACCTGGCCTCGGCTCCCGGCAGCCCGGAACGCCCCAACGAGGACTGGTTGTCGGCCTCCGTGCCCACTTCGGGCGGTGGGTCCCTGATCGCCCTGGACGGGGTCACCCCGCCGCGCGGCGGGGACGGGTGCGTGCACGGCGTCCCGTGGTTCACGGCCCGGCTCGGCGGCCGATTGACCGAACTGTCCGGATCGCTCCGGGACATGCCGCTGGACCGGGTCCTGGCGGAGGCCATCGGCGCCACCGCCGCCGCCCACCGCACCACCTGTGACCTTTCTCACGTACGCACCCCTCAGGCGACGGTGGTGATGGTCCGCTGGGACGGGACGTCCGTGGAGCACCTCGTCCTGTCGGACTCCGTCCTGCTGCTCCAGGCGGCGGGCGGCGAGGTGGTGGCGGTGCGCGACGACCGGCTGGAGCGGGTCCCGCCGGAGGTCCTGCGGTCGGTGGCCGCGACGGACGCGCTGCGCAACGCGGAGGGCGGTTTCTTCACGGCGGCGGCCGACCCGGCGGTGGCGGCCCGCGCGGTGACCGGGCGCACCCCGCGCGAGGAGGTGCGGGCGGTGGCCGCGCTCACGGACGGGGCGAGCCGGTGGACGGACACCTTCGGCGCGGGCGACTGGGCGCAGTGCCTGGCCGTGCTGCGCGAGGAGGGCGCGCGGGGCCTGATCGGCCGGGTCCGCGCCCTGGAGTCGGACCCGGCCCGCCCGCCCGGCCGGCGCAAACGCCACGACGACGCCTCGGCGGTCTACGCGGAGCTGTAGCCCGGGGCGGGCGAAGCGGGGCGGGTGTCCGGGGCGGGTGCGGGGCCGGTCAGGGCCCGGCCGGGGTACGGGGCGCGGGGCGCGGGGTCACTCGGCCCCGGCGTTGAGCTGGTGCAGCAGCCGGGCCAGCTCCGCCACCTCGCCCCGGTCCCAGCCCGCGAGTGTGCGCATGTACTGCTCGCGCCGGGCGGCGCGGACCCGCAGGAACCGCTCCCGGCCCTCTTCCGTGAGGGCGACCAGGAAGGCCCGGCCGTCCGCCGGGTCCGGCTCGCGCGCCACCAGGCCCAGCACCTCCAGGGCCCGTAGCTGGCGGCTCATGGTCGCCTTGCCCACCCCGAAGTAGGCGGCGAGCCCGGTGGCCCGCTGACGGCCCGCCGCCTCCAGCCGGACGAGCAGCCCGTACGCGGCGGGCTCCAGCTCGGGGTGGAGGGCGCGGGCCATCTCCCCGGAGGAGGAGCGGGCACGCCGCAGGAAGACCGACAGCTCCCGCTCCAGGGCAAGGAACTCCTGGTCTTCGCTCCTGTGCACGTACCGCTCCCATCGGTGGTGTGGACCGCCAGTATTTCGCAGCGGGCGCGCCCCCGGCCCGGGGCCCCGCCGTGGCGGGGCCCCGGGCCGTCCGGCACCGGTCCGGCACCGGTCGGGCGGCCGTCAGGGGGCGGTCAGGCGGCGGCGGTGAAGGACACCTCCCGCTCGACCAGCGCCAGCTCCAGGACCTGCCGGACGTCCGTCACCGGGTGCACCTCCAGCCCCGCCAGCACCTCGGCCGGGACGTCGTCCAGGTCGGCCTCGTTCCGCTTCGGGATGATCACGGTGGTCAGCCCGGCCCGGTGCGCGGCGAGCAGCTTCTGCTTGACGCCGCCGATGGGCAGGACCCGTCCGGTCAGCGAGACCTCGCCGGTCATCGCCACGTCGGTACGGACCTGGCGCCCGGAGAGCAGCGAGGCGAGGGCCGTGATCATCGTGATGCCCGCGCTCGGCCCGTCCTTGGGGACCGCACCCGCCGGGAAGTGGATGTGCACGCCCCGGTCCTTCAGGTCGGCGACCGGCAGCTCCAGTTCCGCGCCGTGCGAGCGCAGGAAGCTCAGCGCGATCCGCGCGGACTCCTTCATCACGTCGCCGAGCTGGCCGGTGAGGGTCAGACCGGCCGCGCCGGTCTCCGGGTCGGCCAGTGACGCCTCGACGAAGAGGACGTCGCCGCCCGCGCCGGTCACCGCGAGGCCGGTGGCCACGCCGGGCACGGCGGTGCGCCGCTCGGCCGGGTCCTGCGCGGACTCCGGGACGTGGTGCGGGCGGCCGATCAGGGGCCGCAGCTCCTCGGCGCCGATCCGCACCGGCAGCTCGCGGCGCCCCAGCTCGTGTTCCGAGGCCACCTTGCGCAGCAGCCGCGCCAGGGAGCGTTCCAGGGTGCGCACGCCCGCCTCGCGGGTGTACTCCCCGGCCAGCGCGCGCAGCGCGTCCTCGGTCAGGGTCACCTCCTCGGCGGCGAGCCCGGCGCGCTCCAGCTGGCGCGGGAGCAGGTGGTCGCGGGCGATGACCACCTTCTCGTCCTCGGTGTACCCGTCGAGGCGGACGATCTCCATCCGGTCGGCCAGGGCCTCGGGGATCGCCTCCAGGACGTTGGCGGTGGCCAGGAACACCACGTCGCTCAGGTCCAGCTCGACCTCCAGGTAGTGGTCCCGGAAGGTGTGGTTCTGCGCCGGGTCCAGGACCTCCAGCAGCGCGGCGGCCGGGTCGCCCCGGTAGTCGGAGCCCACCTTGTCGATCTCGTCGAGGAGGACGACCGGGTTCATGGACCCGGCCTCCTTGATGGCCCGCACGATCCGTCCCGGCAGGGCGCCGACGTAGGTCCGCCGGTGTCCGCGCACCTCCGCCTCGTCCCGTACGCCGCCCAGCGCGACCCGGACGAACGTGCGGCCCATGGCGTGCGCCACCGATTCGCCGAGCGAGGTCTTGCCGACCCCGGGGGGCCCGACGAGCGCGAGCACGGCGCCGCCGCGCCGGCCGCCGATGACGCCCAGGCCGCGCTCGGAGCGCCGCTTGCGCACGGCCAGGTACTCGGTGATGCGGTCCTTCACATCGGCCAGGCCCGCGTGCTCGGCGTCCAGGACCGCGCGGGCGCCCCGGATGTCGTAGCGGTCCTCGGTCCGCTCGTTCCAGGGCAGTTCCAGGACGGTGTCCAGCCAGGTCCTGATCCAGGAGCCCTCGGGGCTCTGGTCGCTGGACCGCTCCAGCTTCTCGACCTCCTTGAGCGCGGCCTCCCTCACCTTCTGGGGGAGGTCCGCGGCCTCGACCCGGGCCCGGTAGTCGTCGGACTCCTCGCCCTCCCGCTCGCCGCCCAGCTCGCGCAGCTCCTTGCGGACCGCCTCCAGCTGCCTGCGCAGCAGGAACTCGCGCTGCTGCTTGTCGACGCCGTCCTGGACGTCCTTGGCGATGGACTCGGCCACGTCCTGCTCGGCGAGGTGCTCGCCGAGCCACTTCACGGCGAGCCGGAGCCGGGCCACGGGATCGCCGGTCTCCAGCAGCTCGACCTTCTGCGCCACCGTCAGGAACGGCGAGTAGCCGGAGTTGTCGGCCAGCGCCGACACCCCGTCGATCTGCTGGACCCGGTCCACGACCTGCCAGGCGCCGCGCTTGCGGAGCCAGCTCGTGGCGAGCGCCTTGTACTCCTTGACCAGCTCGGCGACGGCGCCGGGCAGCGGCTCCGGGTCCGCTTCCTCCACGGCCACGCCCTCGACCCAGAGCGCCGCCCCCGGCCCGGTGGTCCCGGCCCCGATCCGGACCCGCTCCCGGCCCCGGATCAGCGCGCCCGGGTCGCCGTCGGAGAGCCGCCCCACCTGTTCGACGGTTCCCAGCACCCCGGTGGCGGCGTACTTCCCGTCGATCCTCGGCACCAGCAGCACCCGGGGCTTGCCTCCCCCGGCCGCCTCCGGGAGCTCCCCGCCCCCGGCCGCCGCCTGCGCCGCCTCGACGGCCCCGCGCACCTCCGCGTGGGACAGGTCGAGCGGGACGACCATCCCCGGCAGCACGACCTCGTCGTCAAGCGGCAGCACAGGCAGGGTGAGCGTTACGGACGTCGAAGCCATGATCTTCCCTCCGGCAGTGAAGTTGAGCTATGCCGACTCAATGCATGTGCGCCGCCCAATGTTCCCCGACCCACGTTCGCCGGGGGCGAACGCGTGGATCACCCCCCACTCCGCGGGCCCGCCCGCCACGGGCCGGGTGGGCCCGCGGGGTGGGGGGTGCGCGGATAAAATGGGCCGATCAGCTGGTCCTGACCGGGAGGACCGGTGTCCGACGGAAAGATGTCCATGACTGCGCTCTCGATCGCCAAGACCCACGGCTCCCGCAACGACATCCTGGTCGTCGACGGCGCTCCGGACGATCACTTCGCCCCCGCCGACCTGACCCGCGCCGTCATCAGGCTGTGCGACCGGCGGAGCGGTCTGGGGTCGGACGGGGTCTACTTCGTCGCCGACGGCCACGACGGCACCGCCCGCGCCTGGTTCTTCAACCCCGACGGTTCGGCCGCGCTGCTCTGCGGCAACGGGATGCGCGGCGTGGGCCGGATCCTCCTCGACCGCCACCAGGCCGGGTCCGTCGTCGTGCACACCGGGCCGTACAGCTTCACCGTCCAGGACGCCGGGACCACCGCGCACGGGGTGCGGCAGGTCTCCGTCGAGCTGCCCGCCGTCGACTTCACCCCCGCCGACCCGATCGTGGCCGGTGTGGCCTGGCCCTTCGTGGACCAGCCGCTGCCCACCTTCCACCCCGCCCGGCGGGTCTCGGCGCTCGCGGTGCCCAACTCGCACCTGATCAGCGTGGTCGACGCCTACGAGGAGGCCGAGCTGGTCGAGACCGGGCGCCGGGTCGCCGACAGCCCCGCCGCCTTCCCGATCGGGGCCAACCTCTCCTTCGTGCTGCCCCTGGCGGATGCCGAGGTCTTCGTCCACACCTACGAGCGCGGCGCGGGCCTGACCCCCTCCTGCGGCTCCGGCATCGCGGCCTCCCGCGCGGTCCTGTCGCGCCTGGGCCTGGCCGCCCCGGAGCAGCCGGTCCTGGTCCGCAACCCCGGCGGGACCGCCCGTAGCTGGCTTCAGCCGGTCGGCGACGCGTGGCAGCCGGTCCTGGAGGGCAACGCCACCGTCGTCTACCGCACGGAGATCGACCCGGCGGCCCTGCTGACCGGGGGCGCGCCCCTCGTCGGCGGCGAGCCGGACAAGGCCGAGACGGACGCGTTCGCCCTGCTGAGCGACGAGAACCTGGCGGCGCTGCGGGCGGCGGGGGTCCACCCGTCCGGGGTCCAGGCGCACTGACCGGGGCGGTCCCGGGCGGCGCGCCGCAGGGCCGTGCGGCTGACACCGGGCTCCGGGTGCTGTCCGTACGGCCGGGGGCGCTCCACACTCGGGGGTCCGGGCCGGTTCTCCGGGCCGGTTCCCTGCGGAGGTGGAGTGTGCGGACGGCGAGAGCGGTACGCGGTGCACGACGACGACGGCGGGCGCCGGGCGTGCGGAGCCCCCGGGCGGCCCTGGTGGCGGCCACGGCGCTGCTGGGCGCGGTGGTCCTGGGCGGCTGCGCCGGGTCCGGCCCGGGGGTGGCCCCCGGCGCCGACGACGGCCGTACGGTGACCCGCGCCGGCACCGCCCCCGGCCCGGCGGCCACCCCCGGGCCGGGCACCACCACCGGCACCACCACCGGCACCACCCCGGAGCCGGACCCGGCCGCCACGGCCGAGACCCTGGTCCGGGTCGTCCGTGGCGGCGGCTTCGCCGGGCGGACCCAGACCCTGCGGGTCACGGGCGACGGCTCGTGGACCCTGAGCGACGGTCAGGACCGGCCGGAGCGGAGCGGGCGGCTGGAGCCGGAGCGGCTCACCGCCCTGCGCACCGCGCTCCGGGAGGCGGACTTCGCCCACCTGCCGGGCACCCCGCCGCCGGGCGGCCCCACGATCTACGACGGGTTCACCTACACCTTCGTGTACGACGGCTTCGAGGTGAGCACCGGCACGGGGGCGGTGCCACCGGCCCTGGAGCGGGTCCTGGCGGCGCTCCCCGCCTTCTGACCGGGCCCGCGGGGGCGGGCGCGGGCGGGGGCCGCGGACCCCGGGCCACCTGGTGAATCCGCCCGCCGGACACCCCTCCGGGGCGGGCGCGGACGCCCGGCGTACGCCTCCCGGTGTCCGAATCCGCTGGCCGAACCCCTCGTAGCCGCAGGCCGGTGGCTCCTCTACGCTGCCCCCATCACGCGGGATCTTCACGGGGCGGGACCGGCACATGGATCAGACACACACCACCCACGGCGGCGCCACGGCGTCCCCCGGCGCCCAGCGGCGGGTCCTCGTCGTCGAGGACGACCGCACCATCGCCGACGCCATCTCGGCGCGGCTGCGCGCCGAGGGTTTCGAGGTGCGGGCCGCGTACGACGGACCGGCCGCCGTGGGCACGGCCGAGAGCTGGCTGCCCGAGCTGCTGGTCCTGGACGTGATGCTGCCCGGCTTCGACGGCCTGGAGGTCTGCCGCCGGGTCCAGGCGCAGCGCCCGGTCCCGGTGCTGATGCTCACGGCCCGCGACGACGAGACGGACATGCTGGTCGGGCTGGGCGTCGGCGCCGACGACTACATGACGAAGCCGTTCTCGATGCGCGAGCTGGCCGCGCGCGTCCACGTCCTGCTGCGCCGCGTCGAGCGGGCCACGCTCGCCGCGCACGCCCCGCGCGGGGCCACGCTGCGCCTGGGCGACCTGGAGATCGACCACGCGCAGCGCCGGGTCCGGGTGCAGACCGAGGACGTGCACCTGACGCCGACCGAGTTCGACCTGCTGGTGTGCCTGGCCGGGACCCCCCGGGCGGTGCTCTCGCGGGAGCAGCTGCTGGCGGAGGTGTGGGACTGGGCCGACGCCTCGGGGACCCGTACGGTCGACAGCCACATCAAGGCGCTGCGCCGCAAGATCGGCGCGGAGCGCATCCGTACCGTCCACGGCGTCGGGTACGCCCTGGAGACCCCGGCGCAGGCGTGAGCGGGGGCCGGGCCGGGCCGCGGCCCCGGCCGCGCGGCGGGAACCGGGCGGGTCCGGGGCCCTGTCCCCGGCACGGTCCGGGGCTGCGGCCCTTCTCGCCCTTCTCGATCAAGACCAAGCTGGGGACCCTGGTGGTGGTCTCGGTCTTCATCACGACGGGCCTGCTCATGGTGGCCGTGCGCACCGACACCGAGCTGCGGTTCATCACGGTCTTCTCGGTGATCGCCTCGATGCTGATCACCCAGTTCGTGGCGCACGGCCTGACGGCGCCGCTGGACGACATGACGACGGTGGCGCGGGCGATCTCGCACGGTGACTTCACCCGCCGGGTGCGCGGGGCGGGGCGCCGGGACGAGCTGGGCGACCTGGCCGCGACGATCAACTTGATGGCGGACGACCTGGAGGCGGTGGACCGGCACCGCAAGGAGCTGGTCGCCAACGTCTCGCACGAGCTGCGCACCCCGATCGCCGCGCTGCGGGCGGTCCTGGAGAACGTGGTGGACGGGGTCTCGGCGGCCGATCCGGAGACGATGCGGACGGCGCTGAAGCAGACCGAGCGCCTGGGCCGGCTGGTGGAGACCCTGCTCGACCTGTCCCGGGTGGACAACGGTGTGGTCGGGCTGCGGGCGCGCCCCTTCGAGGTGTGGCCGTACCTGTCGGGCGTGCTGAAGGAGTCGGGGCTGGCCGCGGCGGGCCGGCCGGGGCTGACCTCGGGTTCGGGCGGGCACACCCGCAACGACGTGCACCTGCACCTGGACGTGTTCCCGGCCGGTCTGACGGCGTACGCGGACGCGGAGCGGCTGCACCAGGTGGTGGCCAACCTGATCGACAACGCGGTCCGGCACAGCCCCCCGCACGGCCGGGTCACCGTCCGGGCCCGGACGGGTGACGCGGCCGGGAGCCTGGAGCTGGAGGTGCGGGACGAGGGTCCCGGCATCCCGGAGGCGGAACGGCACCTGGTCTTCGAGCGGTTCAACCGGGGCAGCGCGCGCGGCGGCGACGGCGGTACCGGGCTGGGGCTGGCGATCGCCCGGTGGGCCGTCGAGCTGCACGGGGGCCGCATCGGGGTGGCCGAATCATCGCGGGGCTGCCGCATCCTCGTCACGCTTCCGGGCAGCTCATAGGCGTCGTGTTGACGTAGGGTTCGAGTGGGAAGGACATGATCTCGGCCACACTCGTCCGGGGTCCGTCAGGGGTGCGAAGCCAAGGGGGCCGCAACCACGGTGCCCCCTACCCGAACCCGGGTTGTTTCCCGCCATTCGTGACGGTGAAACCCGCCGTTCGATGTGACGTACATGACGGATGTACCGCCCGGTCTGCATCTGCGGCCCCGGGAGGCGTAGCCTTTATTCCCGCTGTCCATACCTTGTGAAGCGGAAGAGGGCGGTTGCCGCCGTGTCGCCACAGTCCCCCAGTAACTCGACCACCACGACCGAAGCAGCAGAGGGCGGGAAGAACCCCGCCTCGGCAGGCTTCGGCGCCAACGAGTGGCTCGTCGACGAGATCTATCAGCAGTACCTCCAGGACCCGAACTCGGTCGACCGGGCCTGGTGGGACTTCTTCGCCGACTACAAGCCGGGGGGCTCCGCCGCCCCGGTGAAGGCGGACGAGCCGAAGAATTCCCCGCCGGCGACGACGGAGGGCGCCTCCGCACAGGCCGCCGTGTCCGCCGCCCCGGCACCGCGGGTCCTCGACGCCGCTGCCACGGGGACGGCGCCCGCAGTGCCGACCCCGGCCGCCGCGCCGACCCCTGTGCCAGCTCCTGCCCCTGCTCCTGCCACCCCCTCTGGTGCCTCTGCTGTGACTGTCACCTCCCCGGCCCCGGCCGCGTCCGCTCCCCAGGCCCCGGCTCCGGCCGCCGCCGTTCCCGCCGCCGCCACGGCCTCGCCCACCACCGCGGCCCCCACCGGCCCCGAGCTGGTGACGCTGCGCGGACCGGCCGCCGCCGTGGCCAAGAACATGAACGCCTCGCTGGAGGTGCCGACGGCCACGTCCGTCCGCGCCGTCCCGGTGAAGCTGCTGTTCGACAACCGCATCGTCATCAACAACCACCTCAAGCGCGCCCGGGGCGGGAAGATCTCCTTCACGCACCTCATCGGCTACGCGATGGTGCAGGCGATCAAGGCCATGCCGGCCATGAACTACTCCTTCGCGGAGAAGGACGGCAAGCCGACCCTCGTCAAGCCGGAGCACATCAACTTCGGTCTGGCGATCGACCTGGTGAAGCCGAACGGCGACCGCCAGCTCGTCGTCGCGGGCATCAAGAAGGCCGAGACCCTCAACTTCTTCGAGTTCTGGCAGGCGTACGAGGACATCGTCCGCCGCGCCCGGAACAACAAGCTGACGATGGACGACTTCACCGGCGTCACCGTCTCGCTGACCAACCCCGGCGGCCTGGGCACCGTCCACTCCGTGCCGCGGCTGATGCCCGCGCAGTCGGTCATCATGGGCGTCGGCTCCATGGACTACCCGGCCGAGTTCCAGGGCACCTCCCAGGACACCCTGAACAAGCTGGGCATCTCCAAGGTCATGACCCTGACCTCGACCTACGACCACCGGGTCATCCAGGGCGCGGCCTCCGGCGAGTTCCTGCGCATCGTCGCCAACCTGCTGCTCGGCGAGAGCGGCTTCTACGACGACGTCTTCGAGGCGCTGCGCATCCCGTACGAGCCGGTCCGCTGGCTCCGGGACATCGACGCCTCGCACGACGACGACGTCACCAAGGCCGCCCGCGTCTTCGAGCTGATCCACTCCTACCGGGTCCGCGGCCACGTCATGGCCGACACCGACCCGCTGGAGTACAAGCAGCGCAAGCACCCCGACCTGGACATCACCGAGCACGGTCTCACCCTGTGGGACCTGGAGCGCGAGTTCGCGGTCGGCGGCTTCTCCGGCAAGTCGATGATGAAGCTCCGCGACATCCTCGGTGTGCTGCGCGACTCGTACTGCCGCACCACGGGCGTCGAGTTCATGCACATCCAGGACCCGAAGCAGCGCCGCTGGATCCAGGACCGCATCGAGCGTCCGCACACCAAGCCGGAGCGCGAGGAGCAGCTGCGCATCCTGCGCCGGCTGAACGCGGCGGAGGCCTTCGAGACCTTCCTGCAGACCAAGTACGTCGGGCAGAAGCGGTTCTCCCTGGAGGGCGGCGAGTCCGTCATCCCGCTGCTCGACGCCGTCATCGACTCGGCCGCCGAGGCCCGCCTCGAAGAGGTCGCGATCGGCATGGCCCACCGCGGCCGGCTGAACGTGCTCGCCAACATCGTCGGCAAGTCGTACGCGCAGATCTTCCGCGAGTTCGAGGGCAACCTCGACCCGAAGTCCATGCACGGCTCCGGTGACGTCAAGTACCACCTGGGCGCCAACGGCACCTTCACGGGCCTGGACGGCGAGCAGATCAAGGTCTCGCTCGTCGCCAACCCCTCGCACCTGGAGGCGGTGGACCCGGTCCTGGAGGGCGTGGTCCGCGCCAAGCAGGACATCATCAACAAGGGCGGCACGGACTTCACGGTCCTGCCGGTCGCCCTGCACGGTGACGCGGCCTTCGCGGGCCAGGGCGTCGTGGCCGAGACGCTCAACATGTCCCAGCTGCGCGGCTACCGCACCGGCGGCACCGTCCACGTCGTGATCAACAACCAGGTCGGTTTCACCGCCGCCCCGGAGTCCTCGCGTTCGTCGATGTACGCGACCGACGTGGCCCGCATGATCGAGGCGCCGATCTTCCACGTGAACGGCGACGACCCGGAGGCCGTGGTCCGCATCGCGCGGCTCGCCTTCGAGTTCCGTCAGGCGTTCAACAAGGACGTGGTCATCGACCTCATCTGCTACCGCCGCCGCGGCCACAACGAGTCCGACAACCCGGCCTTCACGCAGCCGCTGATGTACGACCTGATCGACAAGAAGCGCTCGGTGCGCAAGCTGTACACCGAGTCCCTCATCGGCCGGGGCGACATCACGCTGGAGGAGGCCGAGCAGGCGCTCCAGGACTTCCAGGGCCAGCTGGAGAAGGTCTTCGCGGAGGTCCGCGAGGCCGCCACGCAGCCCGCGGTCAGCGCCCCGGCGCCGGTCGCCCAGGCCGACTTCCCGGTCGCGGTGGACACCGCGGTCTCCCCGGAGGTCGTCAAGCGGATCGCCGAGTCCCAGGTCACCATCCCCGAGGGCGTCACCGTCCACCCGCGTCTGCTGCCGCAGCTCCAGCGCCGCGCGGCGATGATCGACGAGGGCACCATCGACTGGGGCATGGGCGAGACCCTGGCCTTCGGCTCGCTGCTGATGGAGGGCACCCCGGTCCGGCTCTCCGGCCAGGACTCCCGCCGCGGCACCTTCGGCCAGCGCCACGCGGTCCTCATCGACCGGCAGACCGGCGAGGACTACACCCCGCTGCTCTACCTGTCGGACGACCAGGCCCGCTACAACGTCTACGACTCGCTGCTCTCCGAGTACGCGGCCATGGGCTTCGAGTACGGCTACTCGCTGGCCCGCCCGGACGCGCTGGTCCTCTGGGAGGCCCAGTTCGGTGACTTCGTCAACGGCGCGCAGACCGTCGTCGACGAGTTCATCTCCTCGGCCGAGCAGAAGTGGGGCCAGACCTCCGGCGTCACGCTGCTGCTGCCGCACGGCTACGAGGGCCAGGGCCCGGACCACTCGTCCGCGCGTCCCGAGCGCTTCCTCCAGATGTGCGCGCAGGACAACATGACGGTCGCGATGCCGACCCTGCCGTCGAACTACTTCCACCTGCTGCGCTGGCAGGTCCACAACCCGCACCACAAGCCGCTGATCGTCTTCACCCCGAAGTCGATGCTGCGTCTGAAGGCCGCGGCGTCGAAGGCGGAGGAGTTCACCAGCGGGGCGTTCCGTCCGGTCATCGGTGACTCGACCGTGGACCCGAACGCGGTCCGCAAGGTCGTCTTCTGCGCCGGCAAGGTCTACTACGACCTGGAGGCCGAGCGGGAGAAGCGCGGCATCACGGACACCGCGATCATCCGCATCGAGCGTCTGTACCCCCTGGCGGGTGCGGAGCTCCAGGCGGAGATCGCCAAGTTCCCGAACGCGGCGAAGTACATCTGGGCCCAGGAGGAGCCGGCGAACCAGGGTGCGTGGCCGTTCATCGCGCTCAACCTGATCGACCACCTCGACCTGGCGGTCGGCGCCGACGTCCCGGCCGGGGAGCGCCTGCGGCGCGTCTCCCGCCCGCACGGCTCGTCCCCGGCGGTCGGCTCGGCCAAGCGCCACCAGGCCGAGCAGCAGCTCCTGATGAACGAGGTCTTCGAGGCCTAGGCCCCGCCCCTCTCCCGGCACACACCAGGCCCGGTTCCCCTTGGCACTTTCAAGGGGAACCGGGCCTCGCGTGTGTCCCGGAACCCGTTCGGGTGACTCCCCCACCGGTCGGCCTCCGGCCGGGTGCGGCGCGGAGTAGTCATATGCGCATGGCACTTGGTGACCGACACCAGAAGAAGGACGTCGAGGCGGCGCTCAAGCGGGCGGAGGCGAAGGGTTTCAAGGTGACCCGCGACCAGAAAGGACATCGTTGGGGGTATGTGATCTGCTGTCCGTGTCAGCAGTTCAGAAGGATTTACTGCACGCCCAGTGACGCTGGGAATCACGCGAAGACCGTCGATGCATTCACCCGGGAGCACCGCAACTGTGCGTAGCTGGCATTTCTTCATGCACCCGCAGGAACCGCTCACTCCTGAGCAGTCCGACACCATGGACCACCTGGACTGTTTCGCCGATGCCTGTGTCGGCCTGGACGAAGGCCCCAACTACTCAAGGTTCAGCTGTTACGTCCACGCCGACACCCTCCTGGACGCCATGAACGAGGCCCTCGCCCGCGTCGAGGAGATCCCCGGCGTCCAGATCCGCAGCATCGAACTGACGCCGTACTCCTTCGACCACAACGGCATGGCGACGGCCGCCACGGCCCCGGACCCGTTCGCGGACCCCGTCTGATGGCGGCAGCCCGGCCCGGGAGCACCACGGCTGCGCCTAGCTGGCACTTCGTCATGCACGCACAGGAACCGTTCACTCCGGAACAGTCGGATCTCATGGATCATCTCGACAGCTTCGCGGACGGCTTCCTGGGCCCACAACAGGGTCCCGGCTACTCCAAGTTCGTCTGCTACTTCGAGGCGGAGACCCTCCTGGACGCCATGAACGAGGCCCTCGCCCGCGTCGAGGAGATCCCCGGCGTCCAGATCCGCAGCATCGAGCTGACGCCGTACTCCTTCGACCACAACGGCATGGCGACGGCCGCCACGGCCCCGGACCCGTTCGCGGACCCCGTCTGATGGCGACGACAGGTGACGCACAAGGGCAACGGCCACACATGGGGCACCGTTGTCTGCTGTCCGTGCAATGACGGCATGACGACTCCGGCCGTGGTGCCCGCGCCGCCACCGGTGGAGACGGAATCCGCAGCGTTGTGACATGACGGACGGCCCCGCCCCTCAAGGTCCCAGGGGGAGCGGAGCCGGCTACGGCTGGGGTTCGAAGTCCCAGTACGGGCGGACCTGTTGCTTGGCCGAGACGGTGTGGACGTGCTGCGGGCCCAGGGTGCGGGTGAGGGCCTTGATGCCCTCGTCCTCGTACTTCACGGCCTCCTCGTCCTCGCGGAGGCCGCGCAGGTCGGCGGCCAGCGCGATCCGGGCGCTGAGCGTCATCGGGTGGTCGGGGCCGAGGACCCGCTCGGTGGCGCGCAGGTTCTCCCGGCTCAGGTCGAGGGCGTCCTCCAGCCGGCCGGTGATGTTGCGCAGGCCGGCGGCGTTCAGGGCGCAGCCCAGCGTCCAGGGGTGGGCGGCGCCGAGCGCCTCGCGCATCCCGGACAGGGCCCCCTCGGCGAGGTCCAGGGCCTGGGAGCGCTCGCCCTGGGCGCGCAGGACCAGGCCGAGGTTGCCGGCCGTGCCGATGCTGTACGGGTGGGCGTCGCCGAGCTGCGAGCGGTAGCCGCGCACCACGTCCTCGGAGATCCGGCGGGCCTCGCCGATGTCCCCGTACTCGCGCAGGTAGGTGGCGTAGTCGGAGGCGACCATCAGCGTCCAGGGGTAGTCGGCGCCGAAGACGCGGGTGGCGCGTTCCCACACGGTGCGCAGCCGGCGACCGGCGCCCTGGATGTCCCCGGAACGGCGCAGGCACAGGCCGAGGTTGTGCTCGGCGCGCAGGGTCTGGGGGTGGCCGAGGCCCAGGAACTGGGTGTTGAGCTTGACACCCTGTTCCTGGCGGGTCTGGGCCTCGCGGTAGCGGCCCATCAGCCGCAGGCCCATGGCGCAGGCGATGCCGGAGGAGAGCGTGGAGATGTGCTGGGCCCGCAGGACCCGTTCGCGGCGGCGCAGGGTGTCGAGGTCGAGGTCGTAGGCCTCCTGGTAGCGGCCGAGCAGCCGGTAGGTGGCGGCCAGGTTGTTCTGGGCGGCCAGGGTGGTGGGGTCGTCCTCGCCGAGGAGTTCGCGGTAGGTCGTCAGCGAGTGCTCGAAGATCGAGCGGGCCGGTTCGAAGGCGGCGATGCAGAGCAGGACGCCGCCGTAGGCGCTGGTGGCGCGCAGGGTCTCCAGGTCGCGTTCGCCGCGTTCCGCGGTGAGCCGGTCGGAGACGGCCCGGGTGAGGGTCTCGGCGCGGTGGAACAGGCCGAGGTTGCGCAGGGCTCCGCCGTACTGGTAGCTGAGTTCGCGGACCTTGGGGTGGTCGTCGCCGAGGAGGGTGCGCCAGAGGCGGTCGGTCTCCTCGCTGAGCCGCAGGCAGGTGCGGTACTCCCCGGCGAGGACCAGGTAGCGCAGGCACTGGAGCAGGAAGTTCTGGATGCGCGGGTTGCCGCTGGTCAGTACGCCGGAGCTGGCCAGGTGCGGGATGAGTTCGGCGTAGCGGGGCCAGAGCCGGGCGTCGGAGGGGCGGCCCGGGTCGGCGGCGGTGAGGACCTGGCGGACGGCGCGGGCCAGGGTCTCGGCCTCGGCCCCGGGGAGGTTGTCGCGGACGATGCCGTGGACCATGCGGTGCAGTTGTACGGTCTCCAGCCCGCCGCCGCCCTCCTCCACGGGCAGGTCGGAGTACTCCAGGCGGACCACGGAGAACTGGACGAGCTTGTTGAGGGCCGCGTTCCACCGGATCTGGTCGTTGATCAGCCCGGCGAGCTGTTCGGGCACGTCCTCGGCGGGGAACTCGCGCAGCAGCCGCAGCGGTACCGGGCCGGGGGCGAAGAAGACGAAGAGGCGCAGCAGGGCGAGGGCGTCGGGGAAGTTCTCGCGGACGTTGTTCAGGAGTATCGCGAGGGCGGTGGGGAAGGGCAGCGGGTAGTCGTCGGAGACGGTGACGGCCTCGTGGGAGTCGAGGCGGCTGCGGAGCAGGTCCAGGTAGTCGCCGACGGTCAGCGGGGAGTCGGCGAGCCAGCCGGCGGTCTGGTCGAGGGCCAGCGGGTAGTCCTCCAGCGCCTCGGCGAGCTGGTCGGCCTCCTCCCCGGTGAGGCGGCGGGCGCGGCGGCGGATGAAGGTGACGGACTCGGGCCGGGCGTAGAGGGGGACCTCGACGAGGCTGGTGTGGCGGGAGGCCCACTCGCGGTTGCGGGAGGTGATGACGACGTCGCCCGCGCCGGAGGGCAGCAGGTCGGTGAGGTCGTCGGGGTTGTCGCAGCCGTCGAAGACCAGCAGCCAGCGGCCGTAGGGGTCGCCGCGCCGCAGCGCCTCCAGGACGGCCCGGATCTGCTCGCCGTAGCTGCCCGCGCCGGGCGGCAGGCCGAGGGCGGGGGCCAGGTCGGCGAGGCGTTCGCGCAGGGTGGGCCGGTCGGCGGCGGGGACCCACCAGACCACGTCGTACTCGGAGGCGAAGCGGTAGGCGTACTCGGTGGCGACCTGGGTCTTGCCGACGCCGGAGAGGCCGAGCAGGGTGACGGTGGAGGCGCCGGGCGGGGCCTCGGTGAGGGCGGCGCGCAGGGCGGCGATGACGTCGTTGCGGCCGGTGAAGCGGGGGTTGCGGCGCGGGACCCGGCCCCAGATCTCGGGCGGGTCGTTGGGGAAGCGGGGGCCGCGGCGGCCGGTCCCGTCGCCGATCCGGTCGGTGGGCAGCTCCAGCCGGCGCAGGACCCGGTACTCGGCCTCGTACGCGTCCAGGCCCCACAGGTCGGTCTTCTCCAGCGCGGCGACGGCGGTGGGCAGCGGGGCGTCGGTGAGGCAGACGGCCGCGAAGCGGTCGGGGTGGCGGTCGGTGACGGCGCGCAGGCCGGTGTTCCACTCCTCGTCGGTGTGGGGGCCCGCGGAGAAGTAGCGTTCGCTGAGGACGAGCAGGACCCGGCCGCCGGAGCGGGCGAGGTCGTCGAGGGCCTCGGTGAGTCCGGGGCTGTTCTGCGGGTCCCAGCGCTGGAGGGTGACCCGGTGGCCGTGTTCCTCCAGGCGGTGGGCGATCCACACGGCCCAGGGGCGGTTGAATCCCGCGAAGCTGATGACGAAGCGCTGCGGCCGGGTGGCCGTGTCGCGTTCCTGCCGACCGACGGTCATGCGGCCACCTCCCTGGGATCGGGCCCTGGACGGGGGAAAGGTACCGCGGCGGGGCGGCTCCGTCAGCCCTGTGCGAACACGGCGAGTTCGGGGTGCGCGTCGCACCAGGCGCGCCGTTCGCGGTCGACGGCGCGGCGGGCGGTGGCGTGCTGGTCCCCGGGCGGCGGGAGGTCGTCCATGGCCCGTTCGGCCACGGCCATGGCGTCGGTGAACTCGCGTCCGGTGGAGGTGAGGTGGGCGTGGGAGCGGATGGCGGGCAGGACGGCGGCCACCTGGGCGCGGAGCCGGGCGTGCTGGGCCCAGGCGCCGCGGGCCCCGTAGAGGGCGGCGCGCTGCCAGTACCCGGCCAGTGCCAGATGGGCGTAGGCGCCGTGCAGGAGGCCCTCCAGGGGGCGGGGGTCGCCGCGCCAGGGGGCCCAGTGGCGGGGGGTGCGGTCGGCGGTGTGCAGGGTCAGGACGTCGGCGAGGGCGGCGAGTTTGCCGTGCTGGACCTCGTGGACGAGGGTGGCGGCCAGGGCGTGCGGGGCCTGCGCGCGGGCCAGGACGGACCCGGCGGCGGCGGGCAGGGTGGCCCCGGTGGAGCGGGAGCCGCCGGCCAGGGGGACGACGGAGCGCAGCAGGTGGAGGGTCTCCTCGGCGCGGGCGGTGTCGTAGCGGCGGAGCAGGGTGAGGGCGCCGGACCACTGGGTGTCCCAGCGCCGGTGCCCCTTGGGCGTGAGCCGCCGGGCGGCGCGGACGGGGGCCGGGTGGGCGGGTCCGGGAGCCCGGTAGGGGTCGAGGTCGTCGAGGGCGGCCCGGCCGCCGGGGAGGGTGTGCAGGGGCACGGTGGCGGGGTCCTCGGGGTCCCAGGAGCGTTCGGTGAGGGCGAGCGGGCCGGGGCGGGCCGGGCGCAGCAGGCCCACGGTGGGCAGGACGAGGCGGCCGTTGAGGGGCCGCAGGGTGAACTTGAAGGAGATCCCGGCGCGCAGGGCGGCGGCGACGGCGAGGGCCCCGAGGTGGGCGAGGTCGGCGGGCGGCCCGTACGGGGCGTGGAGGCGGCGCAGGGTCTCCTCGGCCCAGACCCCGGTGGCGGGGTAGTGCAGGACGTCGCGGACCGCGCCCGGGTCGTACCGTTCGGCCTCCTCCAGCAGGGCCCAGTGGTCGGCGGTCTCCCCGGAGCGGCCGTCGGGGGCGGCGTCGAGGATCCCGCGCAGGAGGACCAGGCGCTTGGAGCGGCGGACGTCGTGGATCAGGCGCAGGGCTTCGCGGGAGGGCTCGGTGGAGGCCAGGGCGCGCAGGAGGGGGGAGGTGACGGTGAAGAAGCCGGGTGCCCCGGTCATGAGGCGGCCCGCCGGGTGGCCGGGTGCGGGGCGGCCGTGTGCAGGGCGGCGGCGATGTGCCGGATGAGGAGCTGGAGGTCGGCGCAGTACACGGAGGGCTGCCGGAAGCCCTCGCCCGCCCGGTAGCGGTGCGGGTAGTGGCCGCCGCCGCAGACCCGGACCAGTTCGCAGGAGCGGCAGCCGGCGGCGAGGGCGTCCCGGCCGAGCTGGCGGGCGGCGAAGCCGGGGTGGTCCAGGAGCTGGTCGAAGCTGTGGCCGTCCAGGGTCATCCCGGTGCCGGCGGCGCCCTCGTAGGCGGATTTCAGCGAGTCGGCCTGTTCGAGGGAGCCGTCGGTCTCGATCACGGCGGTGGTGGCGGGTGCGAGCCCGAGGGTCTCGGTGGCGGCGGGCAGGCCCAGCAGCAGGGCGATGATCTCCTCGAAGATCCGGACGCGGGTGCGGCGGGCCCCGTCGTGCCACCAGCGTTCGAAGACGGCCAGGAGCCATTCCCCGTACGGGGCCCGGTCCGGGTGGTGGCCTGGCGGCGGGGTGCTCCAGTTGGCGAGCGGCAGCAGCAGCCCGAGGCGGGGCGGGGCGAAGGCGAGCAGGGACTCGTACGTCTCCACCGGGTCCTGGGCCACGTCGATGACGCAGAGCACCCCGGCGTAGCTCTCCGGGTGGCGGGCGAGCAGCCGCAGGCCCCGGGCGGCGGCGGTGAAGCCGGGGCGTCCGTCGTGGTCGACGCGGCGGGTGTTGTGCGCGGGCAGGCCGCCGTCGAGGCTGACGCCGACGCGGATTCCGGCGGCGGCGAGCGCGGCGAGCCGGCCCCGGGTGAGCAGGGTGGCGTTGGTCTGGACGGAGGCGGTGACGCGGGTCCGGGGTGCGGCCCGGCCCACGGCGGCCCGGACGGCGTCCACGGGTGCGGCCAGCTCGGCGGGGGCGGTGAGCAGCGGCTCGCCCCCGTGCAGGACCAGGTCGACGCGGGGCAGTTCGTGGGCGGCGGCGTGTTCGGCGATCCGCTCGGCGGCGCGGGCGACGGTGGCGGCGGTCATGGCGGCGGGCCGGCCGCGCCAGCCCTGGTCGGCCATCGTGTAGACGTAGCAGTAGGTGCAGGCGAGGTTGCAGCGGCTGCGCGTCTTGAGCACGAACTGCCGTAAGGGGTGCGGCCGGTGGCCGGCGGCCCGCAGGGCGGGGAGGTCGAGCCGGGTGTACGGCCAGGGCGCGTGGCGGGCGTGGTGGGGGTGAGGCGCGGGCAGCACGGCGTCACTCGTGGTCGCTCGCCTCATCGTCCGTGCACCTCCCTCCCCCGGCCACCGCCGGGAGGTGTCCTCGGGGGACGGTCCATCCCTGCCCTGCGGATGGTCCCCGCTAACGGCGGAAAATGGTCAACTCCGGCTCATGTCCGTCAGGTCGGGCAGGGCGGGGCGGCTCCGGGCGGGCGGGTGAGGGGAGTCGGGACGGGGGCGGGCCGGGGTCAGTCGATCCCGGAGTCGAAGGCGTTCAGGATCTCGGCCGGGTGGGTCACGCGCTCCACCATGCCCTCGATCACCTCCGCGAGCACGGGGTGGTCGATCCCCCGCAGCGCGGCCAGATCGAACCCGGAGAGGTCCGGGAGCCGCCCGGGGCAACCGCGGGCCTGGGGCTGTTGCGCTGTCGCGTTCCGACGTCCGGTCACCGTGTGCCGCCTTGTCCCCAGTCGCGCCGCGTGTTCACCGGTCACCTGCCTTCTGCCCTCGCCCGGGGCGGGGAAACGGGCGGGTCAGAGCGTCGCCTCCAGGGTACGTACCCGGACCCGGACCGCTTCCCGCCGCTCGGCGCCCGCCGGGCCGAGCCGCTGCCACAGCTCCAGCGCCGCCCGGTAGGCGTCCAGGGCCGCGCGGGGGCGGGCGAGGCGCTCCAGCACCTCCCCGCGCGCCTCCTGCGCCCGCGCCGCCAGAGCGACGGCGCCGTCCCGGGCGTCGGAGGAGGAGTCCGGGCCGTCGCGGGGGCCGTCCCGGTCCGCCCCGGCCGCTCCCGCCGGCCCCGCCGCCCCGGCTCCGCCCGCTCCCCCGGCGGCCTCCAGGGCGGCCCGGCCGGCCCGGCGGTAGGAGTCCGCGGCCCGGTCGAGGCGGTCCGCCGCCCGGGTGTGGCCGTGGATCTCCCGCTGGACGTCGCCGTGGTCCCGCCAGGCGCGGGCCCGCTCCAGCGGCTCCCGGCCCTGCCGGACGGCCAGTTCCAGCAGGTACTCCGCCTCCCGCAGGTCCACGAGGTCGCCTTCGTAGGCGTGGCGCAGCCGCAGCCCGGTGGCGAGCCGCCGCAGCCGGTGCGCCGTCCGGGGGTCGGACTGCGGCGCCGCGGCCCGGCTCTCGCGCAGGACGCGTACGGCGGCCCCGGTGAACCGGCGCCCGTCGGCGGCCCGGGCCCGGTCCAGGAGGACGTCGCCCCACTCGGGCAGCAGCTCCCCGAACGCCTCCCCGTCCCGGGGGATCAGCCGCCGGGCCCGCGCGTACGCCCCGGCCGCGGCCTCCAGGGCCGCCGGGTCCGCGTCCCGCGCGTACCGGGCCCGGTGCACCCGCGCCAGGCAGACCAGGGCGGTGAGCCGCAGCTCCGGTTCCCCGGCGGCCTCGTCCAGGGCCGCGGCGAGCTGCCGGGCCGCCTCCTCCAGCCGGCCGGGCAGGTGGCGCAGCGCCCCGGCCAGCTCCACCCGGACCCGGGCCCGCGCCTCCCGCCCCGACCCGGGGTCCACGGCCAGCCGGGCCGCGGCCCGTCCGGCCAGGGCGGTGCGCTCCGCCGGGTCCCGGGTGTGGGGCAGCAGGGCGAGCAGGACCCGGCCCAGGGCCAGGTGCAGGGCCCGGCCAAAGCCGGCGTCCGGGGCCGCGCCCGGGGTCCCGTACGGCTGCGGGTCCTCGGGGGCCCCGTCGTCCGGGTCCGGGGCGGGGACCAGTTCCGGTTCCGGGTCCGGGCCCGCCAGGGGTTCCAGGGCGGCGCGGGCCTCCAGGAGCGCGCCCGGGTCGCCGCGCAGCGCGCTCAGCCGGATCAGGGTCTCCGCGCGCCGGACCGCGCACTCCAGCCGCAGCCCGGGGTCCAGCTCCGGCGCGGCCACCGCCGCCGCGAACTCCCGGTCCGCCGCCGCCAGCAGCTCCGCCCCGGGCCCGGGTGCCGGGGGCGGGGCCGCGACGGCCCGTTCGTACAGCACCCGGCCCAGGGCCGCCCGCGCCGCGCCCGTGGGGACCCCGGTGACGGCCCGCTGCGCCTCCGCCAGCAGCTCCGGATCGCGCTGCTCGGCCCACAGCCGCAGCAGCGCCCCCGCCAGCTCGGTCTCGGCCTCGCCCGGCGGGTCGGCGGGCCCCGCCGGGGTCGTCACCGCGTGCCGCAGCACCGCCACGGCCTCGTACAGGGCCCGCGCGTCCCCGTCCGCCTCGCCGTCCGCGAGCCGGTCCCGGGCGGCGCGCACCGCGCGGGCCCGGCCGGCCTCCGGGGACCCGGGGGCCGGGCCGCGGGGCGGTCCGTCGGGTTCCGGGGGGTCGGGCGGGCCCGGCAGGTAGCGCCGGACGACCTTGGCCGAGACCTGCGCGAACGCCTGCGGGAGCCGCCCGCCGGGGACCCGTCCGGTCGCGTCCGCGGCCGGGTCCCCGGCCGGGTCCGCGCTCACCGGCACCCCGGTGAGCTGGGCGACCGCGAGCGCGGGGAAGTTGCGCACGCCCCGCCCGAAGTGGGCGAGGAGGTACTCCGAGCAGTGCTTGAGCACCAGCGCGGCCTCGTCCCGCCCCAGCGGCCCCAGCAGCACGTCCTGGACCCCGGGGACGAACTCGTACCACTGCCCCGGCTCCGGGCCGCTGCGCCGCAGCAGCCCGGACAGCAGCACCTCGGCCAGGTCCGAGGGCTCCGAGTCCGGGAGCATCGTGCGCTGCACCAGCCGCATCACGGGCAGAGTCAGGGGCGCCGCCGACAGGTACACGGCGAGCTGGACGGCCCGGGGCGCGGCCGTGGCGCGAAACCGTGCCACCAGTTCGCGCGGCGGGCGGACCGCCCGGGGCTGCGGCGGCGCCGCCGCCGGGTGGCGGGCCAGTACCCGGCCCACCTCGGCCGGGACGGGCCCGGTGCCCATCCCGGCGACGAGGCGGGCCCAGGCGCCGAGCGCGGTGGCGTTGGGCGGCAGCACCGGTACGGCCAGCCCGCCGGTGGGGCGGCCGGGCAGCGGCGGCCGGTCCGGCCCGAACCGCAGCCGGCCCCCGCCGCCCTCGATCCGGGAGAGGACGCCCCGCTCGGTCGGCAGCCAGCTGCGGGCCCAGAGCCGCTGGGGCAGCGGCTGGACGACGACGCACGGGGTGCACTGGGCCCACCGGTACAGCAGCCGCTGCGCCCGGCCCTCGCGCCACAGCGGTCCGGCGCAGTCGGAGACGACGATGGTCAGCGCCCGCCCGGTCGGGTCGCGCAGTTGTTCCCCGGAGCGCAGTCCGGTGCCGGGGACGGGGCCGCGTCCGAGGGCGGCCCGGCCGTCGTCGAGCCGGTGCAGGTAGTGGACCTGGACGTCCCGGAAGGCGCCGAGGCGCTCGCACACGGACCGCAGTTCCTCGAACATGTCCCGCCAGACGGCCATGGACGGGGACGCGTCCATCACCAGCCGGACGGTGGCCTCGCGCCGGCTCTCGGGCCGGAGCACCGGGATGACCAGTCCGAGGGCGCGGGCGCTGGCCTCGGCGGTGGCGGGCTCGTCGAGCACGGTCCGGGCGGGCGGGGCGGGCGGCCGGTGGCGCTGGAGGGCGCGCAGGGCCCGCTGGATGTCGAGGACCCGCGGCAGGGACCCGGCGCCGGGGACCCGTACCGGCACCCCGGGGCCGGGCAGGGGCAGGACCCCGTCCGGGCCGGCGGGGCGCGGGTCCGGGGCGTGGAGGCCGACCTGTTCCTCGGCCTCGGCGGGGGCCCGGCCGGGCGGGGCGGGCGGCCGGGGCCGTCCGGACGGGCCGTCATCGCCGCCCGGCGCCGGGAGCGGTGGCGCGGGCGGCGCGGCCGGGCCGGGCGGGCCGGTGCGGGAGGTCATCCGCCCGGCCAGCCAGACGGCGTCGGCGAGGTCCTGCGCGCAGGGGTCGAACCCGGCCGCGCGCAGCAGCGCGGCCAGTTCGCGGAAGCCGGGACCGGCGGGTGCCACGGCCGCTCACCTCGGACGGTCGAGCCGCTGGATGAGCAGGTCCGCGAGGTCCTCGCGGGTGGGCGGGGCGGCGTAGTGGGTGAGGTAGAGGGCGTTGAGGAGCTGGTCGGCGGCGACCAGTTCGGAGCGGGAGCGGGAGAGGAACTCCCGGATCAGGTCGGCGCCCAGTTGCGCGGCCTCCTCGCCGAGGTGGGCGCGGACCATGGTGGCGAGCCGCTTCTCGCCGGGCTGCCCGAGCTTGAGCTGGATGCAGCGCCGCAGCAGGGCGGCGGGGAAGTCCCGTTCCCCGTTGCTGGTCAAGATGATGAAGGGGAAGGCCCGGCAGCGGACCCGGCCGCCCTGGACGGTGACCTTCGCGCCGTCGTCGGTGAGGACCCGCACCTCGGGTTCGGTGTCGGCGACCCGCTCCAGCTCGGGGAGGGCGAACTCGCCTTCCTCCAGGACGTTGAGCAGGTCGTTGGGCAGGTCGATGTCGCTCTTGTCGAGTTCGTCCATGAGCAGGACGCGGGGCCGGGCGGTGGGCAGCAGGGCGGTGCCCAGCGGGCCGAGCCGGATGTACGTGCCGATGCCGGGCGCGCCGCCGGGGGAGCCGCCGCTCGCGGCGATCTGCACGTCCTGGAGGCGGGCGAGGGCGTCGTACCGGTAGAGGCCCTCCTGGAGCACGGTCCGGGACACCACGGGCCAGCGCAGCACCCGGCCGAGCTTCAGTTCGTGGGCGACGGCGTGGGCGAGGGTGGACTTGCCGGTGCCGGGGAAGCCGGTGACCAGGAGCGGGCGCCGCAGGTAGAGCGCGGCGTTGACCGCCTCCAGTTCCTCGGGGTCGGGGCGGTGCAGTTCGGCGGCCTGCCGGTGCGCGCCGAGCCTGCGGGCCACGTTGCCGTCGGCCAGGGCGGCCGGGCCGCCGGACTCCACGACGGGCCCGCCGTCGAAGTCCCGCCAGGGCGGCGGGTCGGGCAGGGCCTCTATCCCGTCGTGGGGTTCGCCGACACCGCGGTAGATGAGCCATTCGTCGTTCATCCCTGTTCCCTCCCGCCCGTCACAGGTCCCCCTGTAGCGGCTCGTCCTCGGGCAGGGCGCGCGCCGGGTCGTCCCAGACGAGCACCGCTCCCGCCGCCCAGTACGCGTCCGGGTCCGCCCCGTACGCCCGTCCCCGCAGGTTCTGCAGGCGCAGGGGCAGTACCTCCGCGCGCCCGGCGTCGGCCAGTTCCTCCCGTAGCGCCCGGTGGAACGGCGCGCACGACAGGCCCGGTTCCGGCGGGGGCCGCCGGCAGACCACCACCCCGTACCCGGCCTCGCGGACGGCGTGCAGGGCGCCCAGGGTGGGTTCGCGCGCGGTGGCCCGGCAGTGCACCGGCACGGTGGTGTCGGCGAGTCCGGCGAGCCACTGCTCGGCGGGGCTGCGCGGGCGTCCCGCGGCGCAGTCGGCGCGTTCGTCCAGCAGCGGGCCCGCCTGGACCCGGGTCCAGCGGGCGGGTGAGGCGGGCGGGCCGCTCCCGGCCGGGTGGCGCACCACCACCGGCCGCTGTACCCCCAGGGGGACCCCGCCCACCAGGGGCCAGGTGTCCACCGGCAGGCCGAACAGTTCGGGGGCGACGGCGACTTCGAGGAGGGCCGCGGCCTCGTGGGTGTCGCAGCGGCGGAACGCCTCGGCGAGCGGGGCCCGTACCGCCTGCGGCAGTTCCGCGAGGGTGACCCGTACGCCGGAGTCCACCGGGGTGACCCGGCCGGGGCGGGCGGGGCCCGCGAGGACCGAGACCCGCCAGTCGTAGACGTTCTCCCAGCCGTGCGCCCACGCCTCCAGCAGGACCGAGGCGCCGGGCGGCGGCCCGCCGGTGCGGCGGGCGGGCCCGTACGCCGGGCGTCCGGCCGGGGCCCGGCGGCGGCGGGCGCGTTCTACGAGGCCCCGTTCGCGGCGTTCGCCCAGCTCGCGGCGGAGGGGCCGCCACCGGCGCTCGGCCGTGGCCCGTACCCAGTCCCACAGTTCCTCGTCGGCGCCGGGGGCGGGCGGCTCGCGGTGGTCGGCGACGCTCACGTCCGTCGCGTACCGGAGCACGGCCGCGGCCTCGCCGGTGCCGCCGGGCGGGTCGTGGAGCAGGCCCAGTCCGTCGCGCCAGCTCAGCGGGGCCGCCGGGGCGGGGTCGGGTTCCTCGCCGCGGGCCGCCTCGACGAGGGCCCGGACGGCTTCGGAGGAGCCGGGCGGGGGGAGTTCGGCGAGCAGCCCGCACAGGGTGGTCCACTCGCCGGGGGTGAGGCGTCGCCGCTCCTCGTAGGGGCCCGTCTCCGGGGCGGGCAGCTCGTCGCGGACGTCGGTCCAGGTGCGGCGGCTGTCGAGGTCGCTGAGGTGCTGGTCGTAGTGGTGGAGGTCGTGGGCCTGCATGATCCGGCGGTAGAGCCCGACCTGGCCGCGTCCGGCGGTGGGCAGGGTGCGCAGCTGGACGACGGAGACGGCCAGTCCGCCGCCTCCGGTGTGGCGCCGGGCCTTGACCACGCCGACGACCTCGCCGCGGGCCAGGTCCACGACGGGGCCGCCGGACATGCCGGGCTCGATCTCGTCGTCGGCGCCGAGCCGGATGGCGGCGCCGTTGCCCGCGGTGCCGCGCAGCCGGGTGGTGCGGCCGGTGATCTCGGGGGTGCCGAGGTCCTCGGTGCAGCCGAAGTAGGCGACCTCGTCGAAGCGGGGCCGGGAGCGGTCGGTCAGCCAGACGCAGGCGTGCGAGACGGGGGCGAGGACCCGGATCAGTGCCAGGTCGGGCAGGTCCCACAGGGCCTGGCGGGCGGGGCGCCGTTCGTCCAGCCGCTCGGGCAGGACGCATTCCACGCGTCCTGCGACGGTCCCGGTGGCCGCGCCGGTCCCGGCGCGGCTCCCGGAGGAGAAGGTGATGCCGACCTCGCGGCCCGTCAGGCGCACCGCCGCACCCCCTTCACCGATCACGTGCGCGCACGTGAGGACCCAGCCGGGGGCGATGAAGAACCCGCTCCCCCAGGTGGGACCGGTCCGATAGCTGCCGGAGTTCTCATACCCGCCCGGGGGAGCGTGGACGCGTACGGTGGCCGCCTGGACGAGGGGTTCGAGGAGTTCGAAGGCGCGGGCGGAGCCGTCCGTGCGCCCGTCCGGCATCGCCTGACCCCCGCTCCCCGCCGGTCACATCGCGGAGATCAAGGCTAGCGCCGGGAGCGGGAGGAGGGGAGGCCGCGCCGGACAGTCGGATTATCCTGGCGGGAAACATCCCCCGCACATCCCTCTCACGGCACGGAGCACGACGTTGTACTTCACCGATCGCGGCATCGAGGAGCTGGAGAAGCGGCGCGGCGAGGAGGAGGTCACCTTCGAGTGGCTCGCCGAGCAGCTGCGCACCTTCGTCGACCTCAACCCGGACTTCGAGGTCCCGGTGGAACGCCTGGCGACCTGGCTGGCGCGCCTGGACGACGAGGACGACGAGGACGACGAGTAGCCCCGGGGCCCGGCCCCGGGCGGACCGGAGCCGGAACGGACCGGACCGGGGGATGCCCGGACCGGGATGCCCGGGAGAACGGGGAACGGCCCGGCCGCGGAAGCGGTCGGGCCGTTCTCGTGCGCCGCCCGCGGGCGGCGCGGGAGGGTGGGGCGTGCCCGGGGTCAGGCGGCCTTGGTCTCCCAGAAGATGCGGTCGACCTCGGCGATGAGGTCGAGGGCCTTCTGGCCGGTCGCCGGGTCGTGCGAGGCCTTGGCGGCCGAGAGGGCCTTCAGGGTGTCGTTGACCAGGGTGTGCAGCTGCGGGTACTTCTCGAAGTGCGGCGGCTTGAAGTAGTCGCTCCACAGCACCGAGATGTGGTGCTTGGCCAGCTCGGCGCGCTGCTCCTTGATGGTGATGGCGCGCGCGCGGAAGTCGGCGTCGTCGTTGGCCTGGTACTTCTCCTGCACGGCCTTGACGGACTCGGCCTCGATGCGGGCCTGGGCAGGGTCGTACACGCCGCACGGCAGATCGCAGTGGGCGGAGACCTTCGCCTTGGGGGCGAAGAGGCGGGAAAGCATGGAGTGTGTCCTCCTCGTGATCGTCTTCTCAAGGGGGAGATTACTCGCTGGGAAAGCGGTTTTCGCCGCCGCCCCCATGGGCTTAGGACAAAAGTCCAGGGGCGCACCGGCCGGGCCGGGCGGACGCACGGGCCCGTACGGCAGCATGCGCAGGTGTCCGGGAGGGCGGCGAGGAGGGTGACGAGGAGGTCACGCATGACGGAGCGAGGGCAGGGCCGGACGGGGTTCGAGGTGCTGGAGGTGGCGGGCCCGTCGATGGTGCCGACACTGCTCGACGGGGACCGGCTGCTGGTCCGGTACGGGGCGGCCGTGCGGCCGGGGCACGTGGTCGTGCTGCGCCACCCGTTCCAGCAGGACCTGCTGGTGGTCAAGCGGGCGGCCGGGCGGCGGCCGGGCGGCTGGTGGGTGCTGGGCGACAACCCGTACAACCGGACCGGCGACAGCACCGACTACGGGACGGTGCCCGAGGAGCTGGTGCTGGCGACGGCGGTGCTGCGGTTCCGGCCGCGCGGGGCGGGTCAGCGGTCGCTGAGGGCGCGGGTCTCCTGGGCGGTCTCGGCGCTGCGCCCGCTGCGGGCGGACTCCTCGGCCTCCAGCCGCTTGCGGGCGCGGTAGGCGGCGACGTTGGCGCGGGTGGCGCAGCGGTCGGAGCAGTAGCGGCGGGAGCGGTTGGTGGAGGTGTCGAGGTAGGCGTTGCGGCAGGGCGCGGCCCGGCACAGGCCCAGGCGGTCGGGGCCGTGCTCGGTGAGGTGGAAGGCGAGTCCCATGGAGGCGATGGCGGCGTACCCGGCGGAGGCGTTGGAGGGGTGGTCGGCGAGGTGGATGTGCCAGTCGGGGGTGCCGTTCTCGCCGATCAGCTCGTGCCCGGAGACCTGGGGGCTGACGGGGAACTCCATGAGGAGGGAGTTCAGCAGGTCGACCGCGAGGACGTGGTCGCCGTTGTCGGCGGCCTCGAAGACGGCGCGCAGCCGGCCGCGGACGTTGCGGAAGCGGGTGACGTCGGTGTCGGTGACGCGGCGGGCGACCTGCGCGTTGGGGCCGACCAGGGCGAGGACGGCGTCCACCGAGGTGAGCGCGTCCTTGTTGCGGGCCGGCTCCTCGGTGTTGACCAGGCGCACGGCATAGTCCGAGTAATGGGCCAGTTCCACTTGTAGTCCTTACGGCGGCGGATTAGTGTCCCGGGTAACGGCCGAGACGTATTCGAGGGTATTACGTAGGGAGGGGTCCAGGATGGCGGACACCGTGACGGACACGCACTACTGGCAGAACTGGCAGGACAGCTGGGACCGGCAGCAGGAGTGGTACCTGCCCGACCGCGAGGAGCGGTTCCGGGTGATGCTGGACATGGTCGAGGCACTGGCGGGACCGGCCCCCCGGGTCCTCGACCTCGCCTGCGGCACGGGAAGCATCACCGACCGCCTCCTCAAGCGGTTCCCGGAGGCCACCAGCACGGGCGTCGACCTCGACCCGGCGCTGCTGGCCATCGCCCGCGGCCACTTCGCGGGCGACGGGCGGGTCACCTTCGTGACGGCCGACCTCAAGGACCCGCACTGGCCCGCCGCCCTCCCCCGGGAGACGGACGGACCGGCCGGCGCCCCGCACCCCGGCTACGACGCGATCCTGACGGCCACGGCCCTGCACTGGCTGCCCGCCGCGGACCTCGCCGCCCTCTACCGGCGGCTCGCGCCCCTGGTCCGCCCCGGCGGGGTCTTCATGAACGCCGACCACATGCCCGACCCGGCCACCCCGCGCCTGAACGCCGCCGAGCACGCCCACCGGCACGCCGCCATGGACCGGGCCAGGGCGGCCGGGGCCGTCGACTGGGACCGGTGGTGGGAGCTGGCCGCGGCGGACCCGGTCCTGGCCGGACCGGTCGAGCGCCGGTTCGAGATCTACGGGGAGCACGCGGAGGGCGAGACCCCCTCCGAGGCCTGGCACGTCGCCACCCTCCTCGACGCGGGCTTCGCGGAGGCCCGTACCGTCTGGCGCTCCCCCTCGGACGGGCTGGTCCTAGGTCTGAAGTAGGGGAAACCGGAAGTGGGCGTGCGGGAGGGCGGTACGGGTCTCCGTACCGCCCTCCCGCACGCCTCGCGGTCGTCCCGCGGTGGCCTCACCGCCACCGGGCGACCGCGCCACCGGGCGACCGCGCCACCGCGCGGCTACAGCACCTTGGACAGGAACGCCTTCGTCCGGTCGTGCTGCGGGTTGCCCAGCACCTCGCGCGGGCTGCCCGACTCCACGACCACGCCGCCGTCCATGAAGACGAGGCTGTCGCCGACCTCGCGGGCGAAGCCCATCTCGTGGGTGACCACGATCATGGTCATCCCCGACTCGGCCAGGTCCCGCATGACGTCCAGGACGTCACCCACCAGCTCCGGGTCGAGCGCCGAGGTGGGCTCGTCGAAGAGCATCAGCTTCGGCTCCATGGCCAGGGCGCGGGCGATCGCCACCCGCTGCTGCTGGCCGCCGGAGAGCTGGGAGGGGTAGTTCCCGCCCTTGTCGCCCAGGCCCACCCGGTCCAGCAGCCGCACGGCGCGCTCGCGCGCCACCGCCTTGCTCTCGCGCTTGACCATGACCGGGGCTTCCATGACGTTCTCGATCGCCGTCATGTGCGGGAAGAGGTTGAAGCGCTGGAACACCATGCCGATGTCCTTGCGCTGCGCCGCGACCTCGCTCTCCTTCAGCTCGTAGAGCTTGTCGCCCTTCTGCCGGTAGCCGACGAGGTCCCCGTCGACGTACAGCCGCCCCGCGTTGATCTGCTCCAGGTGGTTGATGCACCGCAGGAAGGTCGACTTGCCGGAGCCGGACGGGCCGACCAGGCAGAAGACCTCACGCGGGGCGACCTCCAGGTCGATCCCCTTGAGGATGTGCGCGGCGCCGAAGGACTTGTGGACCCCCTCGGCCTTCACCATGGCAGTCGTCATCGGGCCACCGCCTCGCGGTTGGAGAATCGGGACAGGTTCGCCTTGATCTTCTGCAAGGGGGTGGGCGGCAGGGAGCGCAGGGAGCCGCGCGCGTAGCGGCGCTCCAGGTAGTACTGGCCGACGCTGAACACGCTGGTCAGGGCCAGGTACCAGATCGACGCGACGAAGAACATCTCCATCACGGCGAAGGAGGTCGCGGCGATGTCCTGCGCGGCGCGCAGCAGGTCGGCGTACTGGACGGCGACCACCAGCGACGAGGTCTTGAGCATGTTGATGAACTCGTTGCCCGTCGGCGGCACGATCACCCGCATCGCCTGCGGCAGCACGATCCGGCGCATGGTCTTGGCCCGGGTCATGCCGAGCGCGTGCGAGGCCTCGGACTGGCCCTCGTCCACCGACTGGATGCCGGCCCGGACGATCTCCGCCATGTACGCGCCCTCGTTGAGGCCCAGGCCCAGCAGGGCGGCCAGGAACGGCGTCATGACCTGGGTCATCTCGTCCTTGTAGAACCCGAGGTTCAGGACCGGGAAGATCAGGGCGAGGTTGAACCAGATGAGGAGCTGGACGTAGACCGGGGTGCCGCGGAAGAACCAGATGTAGAACCAGGCGATGGTGCTGGTCACCGGGTTCTTCGAGAGGCGCATCACGGCGAAGAGGACGCCGAGGACGAGGCCGAGGAACATCGAGCAGACGCTGATCCAGACCGTGCTCAGCATGCCGCTGACGATGCTGGGGTCGAAGAGTTTCTCCGGGACGGTCGCCCAGCGCACGTTGCCCTGCGAGAACGCGTAGACCAGCGCCACGGCCAGGGCCACGGCCAGGACACCGCTGACCCAGCGGCCGTAGTGGCGGACCGGGATGGCGCGGATGGCCTCGGGGGGAAGGCCCCCGGCCGGCGGGGCCGCCGCCGGTCCGGAGACCTTGTCGAGCTTGTCAGTCACGGTGACTGCCCTTCAGAGTGCTACGCGGAGGTCGATGGCCCGCGCGGAGGTCACTGGCCTGCGTTGATCTTGGCCTCGGTCACCGCTCCGGAGCCCGCGTTCCACTTGTCCAGGGCCGCCTTGTAGGTGCCGTCCTTGATGGTCGCGTCGAGAGCGGCCTTGAGGGCGTCGCGCAGCTCGGTGTTCTTCTTGTCCACGGCGATGCCGAAGAGACCGGCGTCGCCCGGGTTGGCGATGGCCTCGAAGTCGTTGCCGCCGCCCGCGGTCTGCGCGATGTACGCGGCGACCGGGGAGTCGTTCAGGTCGGCGGCCGCGCCGCCCGCCTTGACACGGATCTGGGCCTCGGCGTCGGTCGGGTAGGACTCGACCTTGAGTTCGCCCTTGCCGTCCTTCTTGCACTTGTCGGCCTGGTCCTTGGCGGACTGCTCGTACGTCGTGCCGCGCTGGACGGCGACCGTCTTGCCGCACAGGTCGTCGAGGGTCTTGATCCCCTCCGGGTTGCCCTTCTTGACCAGGATGCCGGTGGAGGCGGTGAAGTAGTCGACGAAGTCGACGCCCGTGCCGGTCTTCTGGCCCTTCTCGTCCAGGCCCTCCTGGCGGTTCTTGTTGTCCGTCAGCGAGGACATGATGACGTCGCTGCGCCCGGTCGGCAGGCCGCCGAGGAGGGTGTCGAAGGTGCCGGAAGTGAACTCGAACTTCACGCCGAGCTGCTTGCCCAGGGCGGCGGCGACGTCCGGGTCGACCCCGACGATCTTGCCGCCCTCGGTGAACTCCATCGGGGCGTAGGTGGCGTCCGTGCCGACCTTGATGACCCCGGCGTCCTGGATCTTCTTCGGGAGCTTGGAGAAGAGCGGGGCGCTGTTCTCGGTCTTCGCCGAGGGGTTCGCGGAGCCCTTGTCGGTCTGGTCCCCGCAGCCCGTGAGGACGAGGGCACCGGCGACCGCGATCGCGCCGACCGCGGCGATCCGGGACCGGGCGGCGGTCGTACGACGGGTGGTGCTTGCGGTCATGAGCGGGTTCCTCCGGCAGGTGGAAAAAGCGTCCGGGAACGGTCGGGCACGCACCGTCGAGTGTCGCGACCTTGTGTGATTAGGGCATCTTGCCATTCGGACTGACGCATTCAGGCTGCCCATAAGGTCAAAATCGGATAACGGGTGGCCCCGGATGGTCAACAGGGCTGCGGGGCAAGGTCATCGGGGCCGCAGGATGCACGGTGATCATGGCGACCTGGCGCATTATTTACGGCTTGTCTCGCCTGTCGGACATAGCCTGTTGGACTTTTCGCTGAAATCCGGACAAGAGGCTTATGGTCGAGCAGGAATCGACTCGTCTGGGTGAGCGTTCATCCGGTAGAACAGATCCTTACACCCCTCATCCGGGGCCCAGGGCGCGTGTGCGGCGCGCCCGCGCGTACGAACCTCCCCTTCGCGGAGGCGGGCCAACCGCCACCGCGGAGTACGGACGCGGTGCCCGCCCACCCCTTAACCAGGTGTGGTCACCCTCAACGATTCAAAGACTTAAGGGGTCAAGAAAGTGGCAGCGGAGATCGTCAATCCTCGCAGCGACAGCGTGACGGACAACAACCCGGACGCGGTGTTCGCCCTGCACCGGGGCGGCAAGATGGCCGTGCGGGCCACTGTCCCGGTCCGCGACAAGGACGACCTGTCCCTGGCGTACACGCCCGGCGTGGCGAAGGTGTGCAGCGCCATCGCCGAGCGGCCCGAACTCGTCAACGAGTACACCTGGAAGGCCAACGTCGTCGCCGTCGTCACCGACGGTACGGCCGTGCTCGGACTCGGTGACATCGGGCCCGAGGCCTCCCTCCCCGTGATGGAGGGCAAGGCCATCCTGTTCAAGCAGTTCGGCGGCGTGGACGCGGTCCCGATCGCGCTCGCCACCAAGGACACGGACGAGATCATCGAGACCGTCGTCCGCCTCGCGCCCTCCTTCGGCGGGGTCAACCTGGAGGACATCTCCGCGCCCCGCTGCTTCGAGATCGAGCGCCGGCTCCAGGAGCTCCTGGACATCCCGGTCTTCCACGACGACCAGCACGGCACCGCCATCGTGACGCTGGCCGCGCTGCGCAACGCCGCGAAGCTGACCGGGCGCACCCTCGGCGACCTGCGCGCCGTGATCTCGGGCGCGGGCGCGGCGGGCATCGCCATCGCCAAGATCCTGGTGGACGCGGGCATCGGCGACGTCTGCGTCACCGACCGCAAGGGCGTCGTCTCCGCGGACCGCGCCGACCTGACGGACGTCAAGGCGGAGATCGCGGGCCGCACCAACCGCACGGGCCGCACCGGCTCCCTGGAGGACGCCCTCGCGGGCGCGGACGTCTTCATCGGCGTCTCCGGCGGTACGGTGCCCGAGCGCGCGGTGGCCACGATGGCGAAGGACGCGTTCGTCTTCGCCATGGCCAACCCGACCCCGGAGATCCACCCGGACGTCGCGCACAAGTACGCGGCGGTCGTGGCCACGGGCCGCTCCGACTTCCCGAACCAGATCAACAACGTGCTGGCGTTCCCGGGCATCTTCGCGGGCGCCCTGAAGGTGCGCGCCACCCGGATCACCGAGGGCATGAAGATCGCCGCCGCCGACGCCATCGCCGGTGTCGTGGGCGACGAGCTCTCCGCCGACTACGTGATCCCCTCCCCGTTCGACGAGCGCGTGGCCGAGGCCGTCACGGCGGCGGTCGCCGCCGCTGCCAAGGCCGACGGCGTGGCCCGCCTGAGCTGACGCCCCCGCGCGAGCCGTACGCGGCGGTACGGGGCGGTACGCGGCGGTACGGGACGAGGCCCGGCCGGATCTGCTCCGGCCGGGCCTCGTCGCGTCCGGCGGGCGCGGGCGCGGGCCGTGCCGGTTCGAGTCCGGCTCCGGCACGGGTACGGGTACGGGTACGGGCGCGGGTTACGGGCGCGGAGGTGCCGGAAACCGGGCGCGGAGGTCTGGAAGCGGGATCTACCAACCGGTAGCGTCTGGCGGCATGTTCGCTGCCTACGCTGCCCGAATCGACCGTGACCAGCCGCTGAACGGCCTTGAGCTGGGCGAACGCCCGGCTCCGGCCCAACGGCCCGGCTGGGTGACCGTGAACGTGAGGGCCGCCTCCCTCAACCACCACGACCTGTGGTCGCTGCGCGGGGTGGGCCTCGGCGAGAAGGACCTGCCGATGATCCTCGGCTGCGACGCCGCCGGGACCGACCAGGACGGCAACGAGGTCGTCCTGCACTCCGTGATCGGCCAGAGCGGCCACGGCGTCGGCCCGGACGAGCCGCGCTCGATCCTGACCGAGCGCTATCAGGGGACCTTCGCCGAACAGGTCTCCGTCCCCGCGTGGAACGTCCTGCGCAAGCCCGCCGAGCTGTCGTTCGAGGAGGCCGCGTGCCTGCCGACGGCCTGGCTGACGGCCTACCGGATGCTCTTCACCCAGGCGGGCGTCCGTCCCGGGGACTCCGTCCTGGTGCAGGGCGCGGGCGGCGGGGTCGCGACCGCCGCGATCGTCCTCGGCAAGGCGGCGGGCCTGCGCGTCTTCGCGACGAGCCGGGACGCGGCCAAGCGCGAGCGGGCGGTGGCGCTGGGCGCGGTGGAGGCGTACGAGCCGGGCGCGCGGCTGCCGCGGCGGGTGGACGCGGTGATCGAGACGGTGGGCGCGGCCACCTGGTCCCACTCGGTGAAGTCCCTGCGTCCGGGCGGGACCCTGGTGATCTCCGGTGCGACCAGCGGCGACCGCCCGGACCGTGCCGAGCTGACCCGGATCTTCTTCCTGGAGCTCAAGGTGGTCGGCTCCACCATGGGGTCCAAGGACGAGCTGGAGGACCTGCTCTCGTTCTGCGCGACGGCCGGCGTGCGCCCGGTCGTCGACGAGGTCCTGCCGCTGGACCGGGCCCGGGAAGGACTCGGCCGCCTCGCCTCGGGCGACCTCTTCGGCAAGATCGTCCTCACCATGTCCTGACCCCGGCCCGGCCCCGGACGGCCCGGGGCCGGGCGGGGGTGGTCGGACGGGCCGGGTCAGACGGGCGGGCGGAGGGACGAGGTGAGGCGGGAGGCCGCCGCCGCGAGGTGGGCGCGGGCCTCGGCGAGCCGGTCGGGGGTGAGGCCGTGGTCGCGGGCCGCGTCGCGGACCTCGTCGCGGAAGCGGTCCAGCAGCCGGTCCAGGTCACGGACCGGATCGGCGGTGGGCGCCAGGTCCTGGGCCCACTCCGCGCCCGGGGCGGCGCCGTGCGCCGGGGCCGGGGCGGTGACCCCGCCCGGTGCCGGTGTCCCGCCCGGTGCCCCGCCGGGCGCCGGGGGCGCGGCCGGTGCGGAACCGCCGAGCCAGGCCCCGGCCAGGCTGCCCAGGACACCGCCCGACTTCGCGAACTGCTCCTGGAACTGGGCCGCGATCCGCTGCACCTCCTCGCGGGCCCGGTCCTGGGCCTCCTTGGCCTGGCGGCGGGCCTGCTGGGCCTCCTCACGGGCCCGGCGGCTCTCGTCCTTCGCCCGGCGCGCCTGTTCCTTCCACTCCTGCCTGGCCTTGCGCAGCTCCTCCTTGGCCGCCTTCCAGGAATCGTCCTCGACCTGGGTCGCCGAGGCCGAGGCGGCGGCCCGCAGCTCGCGCCGCAGGTCACCGGCGGCGCCCCGGACGTCGTCGCGGAGTTCGGCGGCCAGTTCGGAGACCGAGTCGCGGATCTCCAGCTCCAGGTCGGCCAGCTCGCCGCCGCGGTCGGCCAGCTCGGCGCGGCCCGCCTCGGTGATCGAGTACACCTTGCGCCCGCCCTCGCTGGCGTGCGTGACCAGGCCCTCGGCCTCCAGCTTGGCCAGGCGCGGGTACACGGTGCCGGCGGAGGGCGCGTACAGCCCCTGGAAGCGCTCCTCCAGCAGGCGGATCACCTCGTACCCGTGGCGCGGGGCCTCGTCCAGCAGCTTGAGGAGGTAGAGGCGGAGGCGGCCGTGGGCGAAGACGGGCGGCATGTCAGAGCACCTTCTTGTCGAGCGGGAGGGAGGCTTCCGGGGCGGCGTCCCGAGGGGCCCCGGCGTCCGGGGCGGGGGCGTCCGGGGCGGGGCGGCGCAGCAGGGCGATCCCGCCGGAGACGGTACTGGCCCGCAGGGTGCCGGTGCCCGCGCCGAGCGTGCCGGTGATCCGCTTGGCGCCGAACTGGCCGGAGACCCGCAGGTCCTCGAAGGCGTTGGAGACGCCACCGCTGGCGGTGTTGGCCTCCACCCGGGCGTCGGCGGGGTGCGGGAGCCGGATCACGACCTGTCCGGAGACGGAGTTCAGGTGGATGTCGACCGCGCGCGGGGTACCGGGGTCCGGCTCCCGGTCGGTGTCACCGCCGGTGTCACCGCCGGGGGCGCCCGCGTCGGGGTCGGCCCCGAGGTCGATCAGCATGTCGCCGCTGACCGAGTCGGCCCGTACGCTCACACCCGCGCCGTCGACCACCGTCAGGCCGCCGGAGACCGAGTGGAAGCCGAGGTCACCGGTGACGGACTGGGCCTCGACGTCGCCGGAGACGGTGTTCGCCCTGACCCGGCCGGAGAGCCCGGACAAGGTGGCGTCGCCGGAGACGAGGCTGACCTCGGCGGGGCCGCCGATGCCCGAGACGAAGGCGGTGGCCCCGACGGCGGCCAGCCGGACGGCGGTGGCGGCGGGGACGGCGAGGGTGAGGGTGACGTCGCGCTCCCACGCCTTGCGGCCGGAGCCGGAGCCCGCCCACGCCTTCCAGGGCTTGGACTCCAGCCACTTCTTGACGCCCTGGGAACCGTTCCAGGGCAGGTCCTCGTAGGAGACGGTGAGGGCGCCGCCCTCCTGCACCACGTACAGGGGCGGTCCGGCGACCTCGGTCACTTCGAGGCGGGCCGGGCCCTCCTCGGCGGCGACCACGTTGACCGTGCCGCCGACGATCCGGACGCGGAGCTCGGTCACCGGCTCCTCGAAGGTGAGCTTCTGCGGTGCGGCGATGAGCCACGTCGACTGCGGCGCCTGCTCTGACATGGTGCTGATCCTCCTCGTGCGTTCACGGACCGGGTCTCGACGCACGCAACATATCGCGTCTTCTGAACAACACGATATATCGCGCTAGAGGGAAGTCAAGCGCGCTGCTGAAATCCTCGCTTTGGGACGATTTGCCTTAGCGTGTGGGCATGCCGATCTCCCAGACCACGGCGGGCGGACTGCTGCTCTGCCGCGCCGAACCCCCGTCCGCCCGCCCCGCCGCGCACCTGCTGCGCGAACGCCTGCTGCTCGCCCCGGCGGGCGAGTGGAGCGTGCTCGTCCCCGAGAGCAAGCCGTGGCAGGGCGGGGAGGAGTCCGTCGCCGAGGTGCTGGCGGGCTGGGGCTCGGCGATCGCGATCGGCGCCAACTGGCCGGTGCTGAGCCTGTGGTGGCAGGACGGCCGGACCGGCTTCCTGCTGTCGTCGGGCTTCCGGCGCTCCGCCGCCTACGAGTGGGCCGCGGACGGCAGCCCGGACGGCGAGCCGGAGGCCATGCGGACGCTGTCCGCGCGGCTCGGGCTGGACCCCGTACTGGACCTGGAGGAGCTGGAGCGCCTCACCCGGCCCGACGAGGCGGCCGACGGCCCGGCCCGGCTGCTCGGGCTGATCGCGCTGCTCTCCCGCGCCGGACTGGCGCTCCCCGCCGGACTGGCCCCGGGCGAACCCGCCGACCGGCTGCGGGAGGCCGCCCGGGTCGCCCCCGGCTCCGCGGCGGTGGAGTGGTCCGGCTGGCGCGACGCGGTACGGGCGGAGCTGGAGGCGGTGGAGGAGGGCCCGCTCGGCCCGTGGGTCCGCGGCCCGCGGGCCCGGCTGCTGGGCGCGGCCCAGATCGCGGCCGGGGCCCCGCTGCTGGTGTGGGCGGCCCGCCGGCGCCGGGCGGGCTGGGCGGCGGCCGGGGTGCTGCTGGTGTCCCAGGGCGCGATGACCCTGGCCTACGACCGGGCCCGGGCGCCCCGCTGACCCGCTGACCCGCCGGCCGGCCCCGGGCGGGGGCGCCGGCCCGGCGGTCAGGCCGCCGCCGCCTCCGGGCCCGGGGGCGGGGCCGGGGCGGGCTCCGCGTCCGGGGCCGCCTCCAGCAGCGGGCTCGCGTGGTGGCTCAGCCAGGCCCGGTACGGCTGGGTCAGCAGCGCGGCCTCGCGGTAGGCGGCGCGCAGGTCCCCGTAGACCTCCGCGTGCGCGCCCGGCCGGGTCGCCAGCAGCAGCCGGACGGCCAGCGGGTCGCCCGACAGCGGCCGGATCGCCATGTCCTCGCGCGGCAGCGAGGTGGGCTGGCAGGGGGCGACCGCCTCGCCGGAGACGATCAGCGAGGCCGCCGTGTGATAGTCGGCGTGCAGCACGGGCGGGTCGAGCCCGGCCCCGGCGAAGACCCGCCGCAGGCCGTCCCACTCCCCGTCCACCGAGGGGTCCACCGTCCACCGGTCGGCCGCGAGGTCCCGTAGCTCCACCACGGGCCGGCGGGCGGCCGGATGGTCCCGGGACATCGACACGAACTGCGGCTCCCGCTCCATCAGCACGTGCACCTCCAGTCCGGCCGGCACCCGCAGCGGGCTGCCCTCCACCTCGTGCACGAACGCCACGTCCAGCTGACCGGCGTCCACCATCCGCAGCAGGGCGTTGGCGGAGACGTCCACCACCAGCGAGGTCTCGGTGTCCGGCAGCCGCCGGTGCAGCCGCCGCAGCCACCCTGGCAGCGCCCGGCTGGCCGTGGAGCCGATCCTCAGCCGTGGCCCCCGGGCCTGCGCGTGGGCCTCCGCGACCAGCGCGGCCATCTCGGCGAGCAGCGGCCGGGCCCGGCCCAGTACGGTGCGGCCGAACGGAGTGGGGCGGCAGCCGGTCCGCTCGCGCAGGAACAGCTCTCCGTCCAGGGCGCGTTCGATCCGGCGCAGCTGGGTCGTCAGGGAGGGCTGGCTCACGCCGAGTTGCCGGGCCGCCTTGTGCAGGCTTCCGGCGTCGGCGATGGCGCACAGTGCGCGCAGGTGCCTGACCTCAAGCTCCATGCCCCGAGAGTAGGCCGGGGCCGGTGGACCGCACCAGCCACTGGCATCCCCCCGAATCCCGCCATTCTCACGGGAGTCGGCGCGCCGAAAACTCCCCGATAGCCCTGTGTTATCGGGGGCTGACATCATCCGCCGGGCCCTTGGGCTCCCGCAGACTCCGGTACCGAACCGCCCACCCCCCACCCGGACGAGTAGGAGCTCCCCCATATGCGCCACTCCCGTAAGGCCGCCCTTGCCGGTGCGATCGGCCTCGGCCTCGCCGCCGCCCTCGGCGCCGTCCCCACCGCCACCGCCGCCCCGGCGTCGACCGGCAACGCCACGACCTACGCCGCGTACGAGCGCTCCCAGGAGAACGCGAACGCCAACCGCGCCTTCTTCGAGGCCGTGCAGCGCGCGGTCGCCGAGCAGCGTTCCGCCAACCCGGGCGCCCTCGCCGTGACCGTCACCTACAACACGGTGAGCGCGCCCAGCTTCCGCACCCAGATAGCCCGTTCCACCCAGATCTGGAACAGCTCGGTGGTCAACGTCCGGCTCCAGGAGGTCTCCTCCGGCGGAAGCTTCTCCTACCGCGAGGGCAACGACCCCCGTGGTTCGTACGCGAGCACGGACGGCCACGGCCGGGGGTACATCTTCCTCGACCACCGCCAGAACCAGCAGTACAACTCCACCCGGGTGACCTCGCACGAGACGGGCCACGTCCTGGGCCTGCCGGACCGTTACTCGGGCCCGTGCAGCGAGCTGATGTCGGGCGGCGGGCCGGGCACCTCGTGCCAGAACCCCAACCCGAACGCGGCCGAGCGCTCCCGCGTGGACCAGCTCTGGCGCAACGGCTTCGCCTCCGGCCTGGACACGAAGGAACTCGTCGGCTAGTGCGGTGACCGGGAAGGTCTGCCGGTGAGCCCGCGGCGTCGCGGGCCGGTGAACCTTTCCGGTCACAGCGCTAGGTCGTCCCTTTCGGCGCAGGGCCGGGCGGGACTCCGGCGGCGGGGCCCGGTGCCTGGTAACCGGTGCCTGCCGCCGGAGCGGCGTCGGCAAGGCGTCCGGCGGGCGGCGGCCCGCCGGACGGGTACCGCGCCGGGCGGCCCCGGGTTCCGTCAGGAGTCCGGGCCGCCCGGGCCGTGGTGCGGCCAGGCCGCGCCCGGCCCCGCTCCCTCCCGACGCCGCGCGGGCCCGGGGCCGTCGGTCGTGCGGCTCGCGCCCCCTTCGCGTCAGCCGCGCGGCTTGCGCCACATCGGCCATACCTGCGGGCCGTCGGGCAGCCGGAGCGGCTCGCCCGTGCGTTCCCAGCCCAGGCGCTCGTACAGGCGCATGCTGCGTTCGCTGCTCGCCTCCAGGTAGGCCGGTACGCCCTCGCGGTCGCACCGCTCCAGCACCGGCCCGATCAGCCGGCTGCCCAGCCCCTCGCCCTGGCGCTCCGGGTCGACCGCGATCATCAGCAGGTACTCGTGCTCCTCGGCCGTCGGGTGCACCGCCCCCATCAGCCGGCCGACCAGCTCGCACCGCTCGTTGTCCGGGTCGGCCACCGCCCGCATCAGGGCCGGGGTCTCGTCCTCGCCCTCCGGTTCGCCTGCCGGGACCCGCAGCCACAGCGCCGCCGCCGAGCCGTCGACCGCGTAGTCGATCCGGCCGCCGGCCAGGGCCACGTCCACGAAGACGCCGAGGAACCTGGCGTGCACCGCGGCCCGGTGCTCGGGGTCCGGGAAGACCCAGGTGCTCACCGGGTCGGTGCGGAAGGCACGGTCGAGCAGGAGCGCCACCGCGTCCCGGTCCGACTGATCCGCCTGACGTATCTCCAGCACCACTGGTCACACCCTTCGCTCGCACATCAACAGCCCAGAGCGATCCTAGGGTGGGGCGGGGCGCGCGGAAAGGCATGTTCCGGCACCCTTGAAGTGCCGGAACATGCCTCGAAGTCCCGTCGGGGACGGCCGGGTACCGCCGGGGCGCGGCCCTGGTCCTCGGCCCTGGTCCTCGTCCCCGGCCCGGGGTCAGCGGGTGCGGCGCGTGACGAACTCCGCCAGGGCCAGCAGCCCGCCCGCCGCCGCGAGGTCCGGCACGGCCCGGGAGAGCTGCTGCACCGCCCGGCCCATCCGGTCGGCGGCGTGGGCCTGCGCCCAGTCCCGCCCGCCGGCCCGGTCCACCGCGTCGGCCGCCCGGTCCACGTCGTCCCCGGTCATGGGGCCCGCGTACAGGGCCGCCAGCTCCGCCCCCGCCTCGGTGCCCGAGGTGAGGGCGGCGACGACGGGGAGGGACTTCTTGCGGGCGAGCAGATCGGCCCCGGCGGGCTTGCCGGTGTGTCCCGGGTCGCCCCAGATGCCGATCAGGTCGTCGATGAGCTGGAAGGCCAGTCCGGCCTCCCGCCCGAAGGCGTCCATCGCGTCGACCTCGTCCGGTGCGGCCCCCGCGTAGAGCGCGCCCAGCGCGCAGGCGCAGCCCAGCAGGGCCCCGGTCTTGGCCGTGGCCATCGTCAGGCACTCGTCCAGCGAGACGGACGGGCGCTGTTCGAAGGCGCAGTCGGCCTGCTGCCCCGCGCACAGCTCGATGACACAGGACGCGAGCCGGGCCGAGGCCGCCGCCGAGGCCGGGTGCGGGTCCTCCGCGAGCAGCCGCAGGGCGAGCGCCATCATGGCGTCCCCGGCGATGATCGCGTCCGAGGTCCCGAAGACGGTCCAGGCGGTGGCCCGGCCGCGGCGCCGGGCGTCCTTGTCAATGACGTCGTCGTGGAGCAGCGTGAAGTTGTGCGCCAGCTCCACGGCCGCCGCCGCCCGCACGGCGTCCCCGGCGCGGTCCCCCGCGCCGGCCGGGCCGTGCAGGGCCTGGGCCGCGGCGAGGACGAGGGCGGGCCGGATGGCCTTGCCCGCGTTCCCCGCGGCCGGGGTGCCGTCCGCGTCCTCCCAGCCGAAGTGGTACATCGCCACGCGCCGCATCGAACCGGGCAGGCTCTCGACCGCGCCGCGCAGTTGCGGGTTGACCGTTTCTCTTGTCCGTTCCAGCAGGGCTGCGGCTTCCTGGCCCTCGCCGGTGGCCGTCACGGCCTCTGTGGTCACCATGGCGTGTCCCCGATACCCTCCGGCCGCCCCGCTCAGTTCCAGCGGCCGATCTCGACGTTCTCCAGCACACCGAGCGCGTCCGGCACCAGCACGGCGGCGGAGAAGTAGGCGGTGACCAGGTACGAGATGATCGCCTGCTCGCTGATGCCCATGAACCGGACCGACAGGCTCGGCTCGATCTCGTCGGGGATGCCCGGCTGGTGCAGGCCGATCACGCCCTGGTCGTCCTCGCCGGTGCGCATGCACAGGATCGAGGTGGTGCGGGCGTCGCTGATCGGGATCTTGTTGGACGGGAAGAGCGGCACGCCGCGCCAGGCGGGCACCCGGTGGCCGCCGACGTCGACGGACTCGGGGTAGATGCCGCGCTTGTTGCACTCGCGGCCGAAGGCGGCGATGGCCTTGGGGTGGGCGAGGAAGAACTTGGAGCCGCGCCGCATGCTGAGCAGCTGGTCCAGGTCGTCGGGGCCGGGCCCGCCGTCGTGGGGCTGGATGCGCTGGTCGTAGTCGGCGTTGTGGAGCAGGCCGAACTCGCGGTTGTTGAGCATCTCGTGCTCCTGGCGCTCGCGCAGCGCCTCGACCGTGAGCCGCAACTGCTGCTCGGTCTGGTTCATCGGCTGGTTGTACAGGTCGGCGACGCGGGTGTGGACGCGCAGCACGGTCTGGGCGATGGAGAGTTCGTACTCGCGCGGCTTGGCCTCGTAGTCCACGAAGGTGCTCGGGAGGACGGCCTCGCCGTGGTGGCCGGCGGAGAGGTCGATGGCGGCCTCGCCGTACTTGTTGGTGCGCTGGGCGGGCAGGGACCGCACCCGCTCCACGTGGGCGCGCAGCGAGTCGACGCGGTCGGTGAGGAGCTGGAAGTCCTGCCGGGAGAGGACGAGCGCGGTGCCGGAGGTGGTGGCGCGGGCCGTGAACTCCCAGATCGCCTCGTCGTCGGCGAGGGCGTCCTCGCCGAAGTAGGCGCCGTCGGCGATCGTGCGCAGGACCGCGTCCTCGCCGTAGGGGCCGGGGCCGACCTGCTCGACGCGGCCGTGGGCGAGGAGGAACACCTGGTCGGAGGGGCTGCCGAAGGAGGTCAGCTCCTGGCCCGCCTCGAATTCGACCTGCCGGAAGCGCTGGGCGAGTTCGCCGAGGATCTCAAGGTTCTCGTAGTTGCGTAGCAGCGGGAGCTCACCGAGTTCGGCCGGGATCACCTGGACCTGGGTGCCGGTCTTGACGAACTCCACGCGTCCGTCGCCGAGGGAGTGGATCAGCCGCCGGTTGACCCGGTACGTACCACCCTGCACCGACACCCACGGGAGCATCTTCAGGAGCCACCGCGAGGTGATCTCCTGCATCTGGGGTGCGGACTTGGTCGTGGTTGCCAAGTTCCGCGCGGCCGATGTCCCCAGACTGCTCTGCGGTGCCTGGGTCTCGGATTCGGAACCTGCCTGGACCGACATGTGTCTCCTCTTTCGATGACTTTCGATCACTCCATGGACCTGCGGTAGGGAAGCATTCACTACGAAACGCGGTGAGACCATTACACAAAAGGGTGGGACTACTCCGTGTGGGTGCGGGGCAGGTTGTTGAGTTCACTTCATTCTCGGAAGCCCTCTCACGCCCCACTGATTTCAAGCCACCCCGTCTGTCACCCCCGTCCCGCCGCTCCAGGACCACCGGGCGTGCCCACCGGGCGGGCCGCTCCGTCCTCCCCCGCGCCCCGCCGCCATAACTTGCACACGGCATGCAAGTTTTCTACGGTGAACCCATGCGGCTGACCCGATTCACCGACCTGGCACTGCGCGTCCTGATGCGCCTGGCCGTCGCGGAGGCGGAGCTCCCGACCACCCGCGAGGTGGCGGCGGCCATGGAGGTCCCGTACACCCACGCGGCCAAGGTGGTCGCCCGGCTCCAGCACCTCGGCCTGGTCGAGGCCCGGCGCGGGCGGGGCGGCGGGCTCCGGCTGACCGCCGCCGGGCGGGCCGCCCCGGTGGGCGGGATCGTCCGCGAACTGGAGGGCGCGGGGGACGTCGTGGAGTGCGAGGGCGCCACCCCCTGCCCGCTGCGCGGCGCCTGTGTCCTGCGCGGCGCGCTGCGCCGGGCCCAGGAGGCGTTCTTCGCCGCGCTGGACCCGCTGACCGTGGACGACCTGGTGGCGGCCCCGACCGGCCCGCTGCTGCTGGGCATCTCGGGCAGGCCCCCGAGCGGCCCCGCAGGACGGCCCGCAGGCCCCTGACCCGGGGATTCCGGTGGCCGGTTCCCGCCGGTCGAGGCCCCGCTCCGGCCGGACCTGACGGGAAGTCCGGCGAAAAATCCGTACCCCGGCGGGGCTCTGCTGTCCTTGAAGATCTCCCGCCCTCGAAAACATGCACCTCAGATACCAATCCACACCGGCCCGCCGGAAGACCCGAAAGAACGAAAGAAGGAGTCCCGATGCTCTCCGAGAAGTCGACCGCGACCGTACGAGCCACCCTGCCCGCCGTCGGCGCGGCGATCGGCGACATCACGGAACTCTTCTACGCCAAGCTGTTCGAGGCCCACCCGGAGCTGCTCCGCGACCTCTTCAACCGGGGCAACCAGAACGCCGGCCTCCAGAAGCAGGCCCTGGCCGGCTCCGTCGCGGCCTTCGCCACCCATCTCGTCGCCCACCCGGACCGGCGCCCGGACGTGATGCTCGGCCGCATCGCCCACAAGCACGCCTCCCTCGGCGTCACCCGCGCGCAGTACCGGGTCGTCCACACCCACCTCTTCTCCGCGATTGCGGAGGTCCTCGGCGAGGCCGTCACCCCCGAGGTCGCCGGGGCGTGGGACGAGGTCTACTGGCTGATGGCCAACGCCCTGGCCGCCATCGAGGAGCGGCTCCACGCCGAGCGGGGGGTCCTGGCGGGCGACGTGTGGCGCGAGTGGACCGTCACCGGCCGCACCGAGGAGACCGCCGACTGCGCCACCTTCCGGATCGCCCCCGCCGACGGCGCCCCCGCACCCGCCTTCGCCCCCGGCCAGTACGTCTCCGTACAGGTCGAACTCCCCGACGGCGCCCGGCAGATACGCCAGTACAGCCTCACCACCTCCCCCGGCTCCCCGGTCCGCGCGATCACCGTCAAGCGGGTCCACGGGCCGGCCGCCACGGGCCCCGACGGCGAGGTCTCCACCCACCTGCACGCCCGGGTCGCGGTGGGCGACCGGCTCCGCGTCTCGGCCCCCTACGGCGACCTGGTCCTGCGCGACCGCACCGCCCCCGTCCTGCTCGCCTCGGCCGGCATCGGCTGCACCCCGATGCTCTCGATGCTGGCGCACCTGGCCGACACCGGGCACACCGCCCCCGTGACCGTGCTGCACGCCGACCGCTCCCCCGCCGACCATCCGATGCGCGGCGACCACCGGGCCCTGACCCACAAACTGGCCGACGCCTCGGCCCGGTTCTGGTACGAGGAGGCGGCCGAGCCGGGCGACGGCGAGGGCCGCCCGGACCTGTCGGCCGTCCCCCTCGCCCCCGGCACCACGGCCTACCTGTGCGGACCGCTCCCCTTCATGCGGTCCGTACGCGAGCAGCTGCTCGCCCGGGGCGTGGCCGCCGCCGACATCCACTACGAGGTGTTCGGCCCGGACCTCTGGCTGGCTTCCGCGTAACGCCTGATGCGGGTGGGCAGATCCGGACGTGTCCGGATCTGTTCGCTCGCCGTGCGAGAGGGCTAGCCCGGAAGGATTGCTTCCGCTACACCGGAGAGTAAGCAGATGGACACCGGAAGTGACCATCGCTCTCGCACCGAAGGAGGCCGCCATGGCCGTACCCCTGTCCGCGGACCGGTTCCTGAGCGCTTTGCGGGCCGAGGGCCTGACCGTCGTCGAAGTCGGCGCCTGGCGCACGCACAACCGCAACGGCAAGGGCCCCTGGGGCCCGGTGAACGGCGTGATGATCCACCACACCGTCACCCAGGGCGCCGACTGCACCGTCGCGCTCTGTCGCGACGGCTACTCCGAGCTGCCCGGCCCGCTCTGCCACGGGGTGATCACCAAGGACGGCCGCGTCCACCTGGTCGGCTACGGCCGCGCCAACCACGCGGGCGCCGGCGACTCCGACGTCCTCGCGGCGGTGATCGCCGAACGGCGCCTCCCGCCGGACCACCAGGCGAACACCGACGGCAACCGCCACTTCTACGGCTTCGAGTGCGAGAACCTCGGCGACGGCCAGGACCCCTGGCCCCCGGCCCAGCTCGACGCCATCGCCCGCGCGGCGGCGGCGCTCTGCCGGGTCCACGGCTGGACCGCCGCCTCGGTGATCGGCCACCTCGAATGGCAGCCCGGCAAGATCGACCCCAAGGGGTTCACGATGGCCGCGATGCGCGACCGCGTCGGCGAACAGCTGAAGTAGCCCCCGAGGTGACCTCCGAAACGGCCGGGGCGCCCACAATGGAGGGGTGAACGCCCCTGGCCCCGGCCCGCTGGACCCACGACCGCCCTCCCCCCTGGTCGAGGCCGCCGACGAGCGGTTCGCCGCGCACGGCGTGCGGCTGCTCCTCAAACGCGACGACCTCGTCCACCCCGGGCTGCCCGGGAACAAGTGGCGCAAGCTCGCGCCGAACCTGCGGGCCGCGGTGGCGGGCGGGCACCGGGCCCTGGTGACCTTCGGCGGGGCGTACTCCAACCACCTGCGGGCCACCGCGACGGCCGGGCGGCTGCTCGGGCTGGAGACCGTGGGGATCGTCCGCGGGGACGAGCTGGCCGGGCGCCCCCTCAACCCCTCGCTGGCCGGGTGCGCGGCCGACGGGATGCGGCTGCACTTCGTCCCCCGGTCGCAGTACCGGGGCAAGTCCGAGCCCGCGGCCCTGGCCCGGCTGCTGGCCGGGGCCGGCGCGGCCGACGCGTACGTGGTGCCCGAGGGCGGCAGCAACGCCCTGGCCCTGGCGGGCTGCGCCGAGCTGGGCCGGGAGCTGCGGGGCGAGGCCGACGTGGTCGCCGTGGCCTGCGGGACCGGCGGGACCCTGGCGGGCCTGGCCGCCGGGCTGGACCCCGGCCAGCGGGCGCTCGGCGTGCCCGTCCTGGCGGGCGGCTTCCTGGACGGGGAGATACGTTCCCTCCAGCACGCCGCCTTCGGTGGCCCGGCCGGTGACTGGAGCCTGGCCGAGGGCCACCACCACGGCGGCTACGCCCGGGTCCCGGCCGCGCTGGAAGCCTTCGCCGCCGACTTCGGCGACCGCCACGGGTTCCCCGTCGAGCGGATCTACGTCGCCAAGCTGCTGTGGGCCCTGACCGCGCTCACCGGGTCCGGCGCCTTCGCCCCCGGCACCACCCTCGCCGCCGTCGTCACGGGCCGCCCCTGACCCGCGCCGCCGGCCCGCCCACGGCCCGGACGGGGAGCCGGGCACGCGTCAGGCCGTCTCCTCGCGGTAGGCCGCCGCCTCCTCCAGGTCCAGGCGGCGCAGCAGGGCGCGCAGCATCTCGTCGTCGATCCGCCGCTGGTCGCGCAGGGCCACGAAGACCTCCCGCTCGGCCTCGATCATCTCGCCGGCCAGCCGCCGGTAGACGTCGTCCGCCGACTCGCCCGTGACGGCGTCGACCTCGCCGAGCCGCTCCCACACCGCGTTGCGCCGCCGTTCCAGCACCGTGCGCAGCCGCTCCGCCAGCGGCGGCGGCAGGCTGTTCCCCGGCTCCGCCAGGAGCTCCGTGAGCCGCTCCTCCGCCGCCCGGGACGCCTCGCTCTGCGCCTGCGCCTCGGCCAGGGTCTCGGCGTGCGGGTCGCGCGGCGGCAGTTTCAGCACCCGGATCAGCGGCGGCAGCGTCAGCCCCTGCACCACCAGCGTCCCGATGACGGTGGTGAAGGTCAGGAAGAGGATCAGGTCGCGGTGCGGCACCGAGACCGGCACGGAGAAGGCGATGGCCAGCGAGACCACCCCGCGCATCCCCGCCCAGCCCACGACCACCGGCGCCTTCCAGGTGGTCCCGGGCTCCCGCTCGCGAATCCGCCGGGAGACCCACCGGGGCACGAAGGTCGCCGGGAAGACCCAGAGGAAGCGGGCCACGACCACGGCGAGGAAGACCACGACCGCGTACCGGACCACGTCCCCGCTGTCGTACTGCCCCAGCCCCCTGAGGACGACCGGCAGCTGGAGCCCGATCAGCGCGAAGACCACCGATTCCAGGATGAAGGCGACCATCTTCCACACCGCCCCCTCCTGGAGCCGGGTGGCGAAGTCGACCTGCCAGTTCCGGTGCCCCAGGTAGAGCGCGACCACCACGACGGCGAGCACCCCGGAGGCGCCCACCCGTTCGGCCGCCGCGTAGGCCACGAAGGGGATCAGCAGCGACAGCGTGTTCTGGAGCAGCGGTTCCCGCAGCCGCTTGCGCAGGTGGTGGATGGGCACCATCAGCAGCAGGCCGACGCCGACCCCGCCCACCGAGGCCAGCAGGAACTCCGTGATCCCGCCCGCCCAGCCCGCGCTCACCCCGACCGCCGCCGCCAGCGCCACCTTGTAGGCGGTGATCGCGGTGGCGTCGTTGACCAGGGACTCGCCCTGGAGGATGGTCGTCATCCGGCTCGGCAGCCCGAGCTTGCGGGCGATGGCGGTGGCGGCCACCGCGTCGGGCGGCGCGATCACCGCGCCCAGCACCAGCGCGACCGGCAGCGACAGCCCCGGCACCAGCAGGTACGCCGCGTACCCGACGGCGACCGTCGCGAAGAGCACGTACCCCACCGACAGCAGCGCGACGGGCCGGAGGTTCGCGCGCAGGTCCAGGTACGAGCTGTCCACGGCGGCCGTGTACAGCAGCGGCGGGAGCAGCAGCGGCAGCACGATGTGCGGGTCGAGCGCGTACGAGGGCACGCCCGGGAGGTACGCCGCGACCAGCCCGGCCGCGACGAGCAGCAGGGGTGCGGGGACCGGTGTCCGGCGCGCCAGCCCGGCGACGATCGCGCTGCCGGCGACCAGCGCCACCAGCTGCACTACCTCCATCGAAGGTCCTTCCCGCTCGCCGCCGACCGTCCTGGGCGCCACCGGCTCAGTACGCTGGCCATCATGAGCGAGTGCACCCACGTTGCCGAACTGCCGCGCCCCGAGCCCGCCCCTCTTGGCCGGACCTGCCCCGAATGTCTGGCCCTGGGGAGCCATCCCGTCCAGCTGCGGATGTGCCTGGTGTGCGGGCACGTGGGCTGCTGCGATTCCTCTCCCCACCGGCACGCCACCGCGCATTACCACGGGACGGGCCATCCGGTGATGCGCAGCTTCGAACCGGGCGAGAGCTGGCGGTGGTGTTTCGTGGACGGTTCGATCGTCTGAGCCGGGGTAGGTCAACCCTCCGCCGGTTCCCCCGTTTTGGACCCGCAGACCCCTACCCACCGTGCGTGCGCATGGGCTTACCATCAGTCACCTGTCGTGGGCGGGGGCCGCTCCCCACGGGTACCACGAGGGGTGCCGCGACACGATCGCCCGGATCGCGATAGCGTCACCGGCGAACAGAGCTCGTACCACCTTGGAGGTGAGGGTGTCCCAGATCGCAGGCGAGCCCGGGACTCAGGACTTCGTGGAAGTCCGGCTGCCCGCTGCGGGTGCCTACCTGTCGGTGCTGCGGACGGCCACGGCCGGCCTCGCGGCACGTTTGGACTTCACTCTCGACGAGATCGAGGACCTCCGCATCGCGGTGGACGAAGCCTGCGCGATCCTGCTCCAGCAGGCCGTGCCGGGCTCCGTCCTCAGCTGCGTCTTCCGGCTGATCGACGATTCGCTGGAGGTGACCGTCTCGGCACCGACCACGGACGGGCGCGCGCCGGAGCGTGACACGTTCGCCTGGACGGTGCTGTCCGCGCTGGCCGGCAAGGTCGAGGCGACGGTCGAGGCGGACCGGACGGTGAGCATCAGTCTCTACAAACAGCGCGGCGCGGGACCAGGCCCGGCGTGAGCGGCGGGGAGGTCCCGGTGCGGGGCGGGGATCGGCCCCGGGTGCGGCACGAGGCCGACGGTGGCGTCCCGGGACAGCACCACGCCCGGCCGCACCCGGCCGACGCGGATGCGGAAGACGGCTTTTTGGACTCGGCAGAGCGACGGGCGGGCCCTGTGAGCGAGAACCAGCACGACCAGCACGACCGGCCACGGCCACCGGAGGCCGCTGCCACGGCCTCCGGTGCGCCGGTGGCGTCCCCGGCCCCGGACACGCCCCCGGCGCCGCAGGTGTCCGCGCCGCCGTTCCTCCCGGCGTCCGCGCCGCTGCCGGACCCGCGCGACCGCAGTGGCGCACGGGCCCTCTTCATCGAGCTGCGGGCGCTGCCCGACGGCTCGGCGCAGAAGGCGGAGCTGCGCAACCGCCTGGTCCGGATGCACCTGCCGCTGGTGGAGCACCTGGCCCGGCGGTTCCGCAACCGCGGGGAGCCACTGGACGACCTGACCCAGGTGGCGACGATCGGCCTGATCAAGTCGGTGGACCGGTTCGATCCGGACCGGGGCGTCGAGTTCTCCACCTATGCCACGCCCACGGTGGTCGGCGAGATCAAGCGCCACTTCCGTGACAAGGGCTGGGCGGTACGGGTCCCCCGGCGCCTCCAGGAGCTGCGGCTCTCGCTGACCACGGCCACGGCGGAACTCTCCCAGCAGCACGGCCGCTCCCCCACGGTGCACGAGCTGGCCGAGCGGCTCGGGATCTCCGAGGAGGAGGTGCTGGAGGGACTGGAATCGGCCAATGCGTACAGCACTCTCTCGCTGGACGTCCCGGACACCGACGACGAGTCCCCGGCGGTCGCGGACACCCTGGGCGCGGAGGACGAGGCCCTGGAGGGCGTCGAGTACCGCGAGTCCCTCAAGCCGCTGCTGGAGGACCTGCCCCCGCGCGAGAAGCGGATTCTGCTGCTGCGGTTCTTCGGCAACATGACGCAGTCGCAGATCGCGCAGGAGGTCGGCATCTCCCAGATGCACGTCTCCCGCCTGCTGGCCCGCACCCTGGCCCAGCTCCGCGAGAAGCTCCTCGTCGAGGAGTAACCCCGGGGGACCACTCACGGGGTACCACTCACGGAGGACCGCTCACGGGCCCGGCACCCCCGCAGCACCCGTACGGCCCCACCCGCCCCACCCACTCCGAGGCCCCGGACCGACCCCACGGAGAAGGGTCCCCCCTGCCCCCGGGCAGGTGAACCGAAGGCGGGCCGCCTGAGAGCAAGACCGACCACGCGAAGAAAGGCCCGGCCCTCGGGCGAGTGAGCCGAAGGGGCGCGCCTGAGCGGGGGTCCCCCCGGACGGAGTTCCGGGGGATGAACCGAGCCCTCAAGAAGAAGAGGTGATGCCCAGGGCTTCCGTTGCCGTCGGGTTGAGCAGGAGGGCCGTGACGGCCGCGGCGGCCAGGGTCAGGGCGACGGCGGCGACGGTGGTCACGGCGCCGCCGGTGTTCCACAGGGTCCAGGCCACCGGGAGCGCCATCAGCTGGGTGATCAGTGCCGGGCCGCGGCTCCAGCGGCGGCCCAGGTGGAGTCCCCGGGCGGCGGTCAGCGGCAGTGCGGCGAGGGCGAGGAGGGTGATCGCGCCGGTCTCGGCCTGCTGCGGCGAGTCGGGGTTCCCCGCGATGCCCACGTACAGCATGTAGACGCCGAGGGCGGCGAGGGCCAGGCCCTCCAGGGCGGTGAGCGCGGCGGCGGCGGTCAGCCGGCCGGGGAGCGCGGCCGGGGGTCCGGCGGGGGCGGGGGGCTCGGGGGGCTGCTTCTGACTCACTCCAGCAGGGTAGCCGGGCCCGGGTGGCGGTGGAGGGACGGGCAGTACGGTCGGCATATGACGAGGTGGGTAGGCTGGCGCTCATGCGTGCACTTCTCGTGGCCAACCCAGCAGCGACGACGACCAGCGCGCGCACGCGTGATGTCCTGACCCACGCCCTGGCCAGTGAGATGAAGCTGGAGGCGGTGACCACCGAGTACCGGGGTCACGCCCGCGACCTGGGGCGCAAGGCGGCCGAGAGCCGGGATGTGGATCTCGTGGTGGCCCTGGGCGGTGACGGTACGGTCAACGAGGTGGTCAACGGGCTGTTGCACAACGGGCCCGATCCGGACCGGCTGCCCCGGCTCGCGGTGGTTCCCGGCGGCTCCACCAATGTCTTCGCGCGCGCCCTGGGTCTGCCCAACGATGCGGTCGAGGCGACCGGCGCCCTGCTGGACGCGTTGCGGGAGCGGCGCGAGCGGACGGTGGGGCTGGGTCTGGCGGAGGGCATCGCGGGTACGGAGGACGAGTCGGTTCCGGCGCGCTGGTTCACCTTCTGCGCGGGTTTCGGTTTCGACGCGGGGGTGGTGGGGCGGGTCGAGCAGCAGCGGGAACGCGGCAAGCGTTCGACGCACAGCCTGTACGTGCGGCAGCTGCTGCGCCAGTTCCTGGAGGAACCGAACCGCCGGCACGGCACGGTCACGCTGGAGCGGCCCGGCGAGGAGCCGGTGACGGATCTGGTGCTGTCGATAGTCTGCAACACCTCGCCCTGGACGTATCTGGGCAACCGGCCGCTCTACGCCTCTCCGGAGGCGTCGTTCGATACCGCGCTTGACGTACTGGCGCTCAACCGTTTGTCAACTCCGGCGATCGTCCGGTACGCGACACAGCTGCTGACCTCGACCCCTGAGCAGGGTCCGCGCGGCAAGCATGCGGTGTCCCTGCACGATCTGACGGATTTCACCTTGCATTCCAAGGTTCCGCTCCCGTTCCAGATGGACGGAGATCACCTCGGCCTGCGCACCAGCGTTCGGTTCACAGGCGTTCGCCGTGCACTGCGTGTGATTGTGTGAGTGGAAGGGCCTAAAGTCCTTCCAGTCGAACGTTTACACGTCGGTCCACCCCCAAGAAGTAGGGCTGTGACCTAGTAGACACCGACGAATCCAAAAAAACTTTCCGGAAGGGGTTGTATCCCCGTCCGAGGTTTGCGAATCTCTACATGGCGATCGGGACAGCCCGCAGCATCCGGCACCCGTAAAGATCGCCAGAACCCCTCCACGAATCACGGACCGCACCCGGGAAACTGGGCGTTCGCCCTTCCCTCACGGGGGGATTCGTGAAAGCGTTCACATTCACAAGCAACCTGCCCGCAATACAAGGAGATGGAGCAGCCATGGACTGGCGTCACAACGCCGTTTGCCGCGAGGAAGACCCGGAACTCTTCTTCCCCATCGGCAACACCGGTCCTGCGCTGCTGCAGATCGAGGAAGCCAAGGCCGTCTGCCGCCGCTGCCCCGTCATGGAGCAGTGCCTGCAGTGGGCGCTCGAGTCCGGCCAGGACTCCGGTGTCTGGGGCGGTCTCAGCGAGGACGAGCGCCGCGCGATGAAGCGCCGCGCCGCTCGCAACCGGGCGCGCAACGCCAGCGCCTGACAACGACTTTCGAGCCTCGACGCAGCGCGTAGAACCTTTCACACCAGCGCTCAGCAACGTGCTCTTGAGCCCCGGACCGGGATCGCCCCCAGCTCACGCTGGGGGTGCCCCGGGTCCGGGGCTCAGTGCTTTCCGGGAACAGGTCGGTCACCGTGCGTGACGGACCGGACGGTGGTTCCCGCCCGTACCGGCCGCCGCTCCCGTACCGGCGGAACCGGTCGCGCGCCGCGGGGCGGGGCGGGTGCGGGACCGCTACTTCTGCGGGGTCACGGGCAGGTCGAGGACGACCTTGGTGCCGCGCGGGGTGGCCCGGACCATGTCGAAGGTGCCGCCGAGCTCTCCCTCGACGAGGGTCCGGACGATCTGGAGCCCGAGGTTGCCGGCCCGCTGGGGGTCGAAGCCCTCGGGCAGGCCCGAACCGTCGTCGGCCACCGTGATCAGCAGCCGCCCGTCCGCGCGGCCCGCGCCGGAGCGGATGGCGGCGACCTTGACGGTGCCGCCCTCCCCCTGGGTGAAGGCGTGCTCCAGGGCGTTCTGGAGGATCTCGGTCAGCACCATCGAGAGCGGGGTCGCGACCTCCGCGTCCAGGATGCCGAACCGGCCGGTGCGACGGCAGTCGACGTTGCCCGGCGAGATCTCCGCGACCATCGCGATCACCCGGTCGGCGATCTCGTCGAACTCCACCCGCTCGTCCAGGTTCTGGGAGAGCGTCTCGTGCACGATCGCGATCGAACCGACCCTGCGCACGGCCTCGTTGAGGGCCTCGCGGCCGGACTCGGAGTCCATCCGGCGGGCTTGCAGCCGCAGCAGCGCGGCCACCGTCTGGAGGTTGTTCTTCACCCGGTGGTGGATCTCCCGGATGGTCGCGTCCTTGGTGATCAACTCTCGTTCCCGGCGGCGCAGTTCGGTGACGTCGCGGCAGAGGACGAGGGAGCCGATCCGGGTCCCCTTCGGCTTCAGCGGGATGGCGCGCAGCTGGATGACCCCGCCGTTCCCCTCGACCTCGGTCTCCCGGGGGGCCCAGCCGCTGGCGAGTTTGACCAGGGCCTCGTCCACCGGGCCCCGGGAGGGGGCGAGTTCGGCGGTGGTGTCGCCCAAGTGGTGGCCGACCAGGTCGGAGGCGAGGCCCAGGCGGTGGTAGGCGGAGAGCGCGTTCGGGGAGGCGTAGGTCACCACGCCGTCGGCGTCGAGGCGTATCAGGCCGTCGCCGACGCGCGGGGAGGCGTCCATGTCGACCTGCTGGCCGGGGAAGGGGAAGGAGCCCGCCGCGATCATCTGGGCCAGGTCGGAGGCGGACTGGAGGTAGGTCAGCTCCAGCCGGCTCGGTGTACGCACGGTGAGCAGATTGGTGTTGCGCGCGATCACTCCCAGTACCCGGCCCTCACGGCGCACGGGGATGGACTCGACGCGGACGGGCACCTCCTCGCGCCACTCCGGGTCGCCCTCGCGCACGATCCGGCCCTCGTCGAGCGCGGCGTCCAGCAGCGGGCGGCGGCCCCGCGGGATGAGGTGGCCGACCATGTCGTCCTGGTACGAGGTGGGCCCGGTGTTCGGGCGCATCTGCGCGACGGAGACGTACCGGGTGCCGTCGAGGGTGGGCACCCAGAGCACGAGGTCGGCGAAGGAGAGGTCGGAGAGCAGCTGCCACTCCGAGACCAGCAGATGGAGCCACTCCAGGTCGGTTTCACCGAGAGCGGTGTGCTGGCGTACGAGATCGTTCATGGAGGGCACGGGGCGAGCGTACCCCGGGCGGCGCCGGGCGCTTTTCCCGTGGGAATGGGCGGGAGCACCTCGGGACGGCGGGTGGCCGCGTAGTGTGGGAGAAAGTGACGGGAATACAGACCCCGTCATTGGATGGACAGAACAGATTGGTCTAGTCCACAATTGACCCATGCTTCCGCCCTCCCCGCACAGGAGGACGGATCGAGGTAAGCCGCGCGCTCTGCCCTGACCGCGCAGGCACCTCCAGCGGCCGTCGGGAACCGCACACCCGTCGGTCGTGAGTACTCCGGGCTACGGTGCCGGATGGGCTGAGGGTCCCGTCCTGCACCGTGGCCCAGAGGAATGCCCGGGGCACCCGGCGCACTGTCCGGGCGTGATTCCACCGCCCGATTCCCCTGGCGCGATCTCCTTGTTCCGTGGCGTGATCTCCCCGGAGCGATCTCCCGGCGAATGCCCCGGGCGGGCTTCCCGGAGAATCCCCGGACCGATGCCGGACCGGCACCGGACCGACGCCGACACCGGACCTGACACAGACGCCCGCGCGGGGCCCGGTTCCGTGTCCCGCCCCGGTACCCGCCCACCGCGCCCGGACCTCGCCCGCGGCCCTGCCGCGCCCCCCGTCCCGCCTCCTCCCGTACGGCCCGTCCGCCCTTGTCAGGGGCGGTGCGGGGGGCTCGTCGGGAGGCCCGGGAGGCCGGAGCCGGGGATGCAGACCACCATGGAAGGACGGTGGAGAGACCCGGCCGGAGAGCGCGGTCTCTGCTAGATTGGTCTATACCACAACATGCCCACACCTCTCCAGATCGGCAGGCCCCCGCGTGGAAGTTGTCATCGTCCCGGACGCCAAGGCAGGCGGCGAGCTCATCGCGGAGGCCATGGCCGCCCTGGTCCGCCGCAAGCCCGACGCCCTGCTCGGCGTGGCGACCGGCTCTACCCCGCTGCCCATCTACGAGGCCCTCGCCGCCAAGGTCAAGGCCGGCCGGGTCGACGCCTCCCGGACCCGGATCTGCCAGCTCGACGAGTACGTCGGCCTGCCGGCCGGGCACCCCGAGTCCTACCGCGCCGTCGTCCTGCGCGAGGTCGTCGAGCCCCTCGGTCTCTCCGAGGCCTCCTTCATGGGCCCGGACGGCTCCGCCGAGGACATCGTCGGCGCCTGCGAGGCGTACGACCAGGCGCTCGCCGCCGCCGGTGGCGTCGACCTCCAGCTCCTGGGCATCGGCACGGACGGCCACATCGGCTTCAACGAGCCCTGCTCCTCGCTGGCCTCCCGCACCCGGATCAAGACGCTGACGGAGCAGACCCGCGTGGACAACGCGCGCTTCTTCGACAACGACATAGACCAGGTGCCGCACCACGTCATCACCCAGGGCATCGGCACCATCCTCGACGCCCGCCACCTGGTGCTGCTGGCCACCGGCGAGGGCAAGGCCGAAGCGGTCGCGCAGACCGTCGAGGGCCCGCTCTCCGCGCTGGTCCCGGCCTCCGCGCTCCAGCTCCACCGGCACGCCACCGTCGTCGTGGACGAGGCCGCGGCCTCGAAGCTGAAGCTGGCGGAGTACTTCCGTCACACCTTCGTCAACAAGCCCGCCTGGCAGGGCCTGTAAGGCGTACGCGCACGTCCGGGAGGCCGGGCACCCACCCTTCGCGGGGCGGGTGCCCGGCCTCCCGCGCGCCTGCCCCCGTACGGGCGGGAGCCGGGCCCCCGCGGGCGCCCGGGAACGCGAAGGAGCCGGGCACCCCGTGAAGGGGGTGCCCGGCTCCGGTGCGTACGGGGTGCTACACCCCGGCGATGACCTCGGCGGCGGCGCGCCCGCAGACACGGGAGGCGCCGTGCGTGGCGACGTACAGGGCTCCGCGCGGGTCGGCGCGGGGCAGGCCCATCTCGACGACGACCGTCTCCGGGCGGGCCGCGACCAGCGCGTCCACGGCCTCGGTCATCCACGGGTGGCGGTGCTCGTCGCGGACCACCGCGACGACGGTGCGCCCGCCCGCCGCCGCCAGGATGTCACCGGCGGCGACCCCCTCCCGGTAGACGCCCGACGCGGTGCCCGGGACCAGGCCGGCCAGCTCGTCGGCGATGCCCCACGGGGTCTCGTGGCCCACCGCGAAGTTCACGACCGGGGCCAGGGTGGCCACGTACGGGGCCGTGACGGGGGCCGCCGAGCCGGTGACGGTCACCGCGCGGCGGGCCGCCGTCAGACCGATGCCGGGCGCGCTCCCCTCCTGCGGCGCGCCCGGCGCGGTGGCGGCCGTCCGGGACCGCCGCGTCCATTCGGCCAGCGCGCGCACCCGGGCGGCGGCGTCGGCGAGCCGCTCCTGCGGGAGCGTGCCCTCCCGCACCGCCGCGACCAGCGCGTCGCGCAGCCGGAGCACGGTCGCCTCGTCGGCCAGTCCGCCGCCCACGCAGATCGCGTCGGCGCCGGCCGCGATGGCCAGGACCGAGCCGCGCTCGATGCCGTACGTCCCGGCGATGGCGTTCATCTCCATGCCGTCGGTGACGATCAGCCCCTCGTAGCCGAGCTCCTTGCGCAGCAGGCCCGTCAGGATCTGCGGGCTGAGCGTGGCCGGGCGGGTCGGGTCGAGGGAGGGCACCAGGATGTGCGCGCTCATCACGGCCTTGGTGCCGGCCGCGATGGCCGCCTTGAAGGGGACGAGCTCGCGGGCCTGGAGGGTGTCGAGGTCCACGTCGATGCGGGGCAGCGCGTGGTGCGAGTCGACGTTGGTGTCGCCGTGGCCCGGGAAGTGCTTGGTGCAGGCGGCGACCCCGGCGGCCTGGAGCCCCTCGACGTACGCGGCGGTGTGCCGGGCGGCGAGGTGGGTGTCGGCGCCGAAGGAGCGGACGCCGATGACCGGGTTGTCCGGGTTGGAGTTGACGTCCGCGGACGGGGCCCAGTTGAGGTTGACCCCGCACTCGGCCAGGCGGCGGCCCAGCTCGTGGGCGACGTCACGGGTCAGGCCGGTGTCGTCGACGGCGCCCAGGGCGAGGTTGCCGGGGAAGGACGAGCCGTCCCGTACCTCCAGGCGGGTGACGTCGCCGCCCTCCTCGTCGATGGCGACGAGGACGTCGTCGCGCTCGGCGCGCAGTTGCGCGGTGAGGGCGGCGAGCTGCTCGGGCGAGGTGATGTTGCGGCCGAAGAGCCCGACGGAGGTGAGGCCCTCGCCGAGCTGCCGGAGCAGCCAGGCCGGGGCGGTGGTGCCTTCGAAACCGGGCTGGAGGACCGCGAGGGCGTCACGGGTGAGGGTGTCGGTGCGGTGCGCGAGGAAAGTCATGGCGCCCTATCCCTTCACGGCGCCGGAGGTCATACCACCGACCGCTTTGCGCTGGAGGAAGATGAAGATGACCAGGACCGGGAGCGCGAAGAGCGAGGAGGCGGCCATGGTGGCGCCCCAGTCGTTGCCGAACGCGGTCTGGAACTGGGTCAGCCACAGCGGCAGGGTCTGCGCGGCCTTGTCCTTGTTGAGGATCAGGACCATCGCGAACTCGTTCCAGGCGGTGATGAAGCCGAAGAGCGAGGTGGACATCAGACCGGGGGCGAGCAGGGGGAAGATCACCTTGCGGAACGCCTGGCCGCGGGTGCAGCCGTCTATCTGGGCGGCCTCCTCCAGGGAGACCGGGACGGCGGCGATGAAGCCGCGCAGGGTCCAGATGGTGAAGGGGAGGACCATCACGAAGTAGATCGCGGAGAGCACCAGGAGGTTGTTCAGGATCTCGGCGTCACGGGCGATCATGTACATCGCGATGACCATGACCTCCCAGGGGGCCATCTGCGCCATCATCACCGCGAGGACCAGGCCCTTGCGGCCCCTGAACTTCATGCGGGCGATGGCGAAGCTGGCGGCGAGGGCCACGAGCAGGGCCAGCAGCACGGCGCTGACGGTGACGAGCACGCTGTTCATGACGTACGTCCAGAACAGGTCGACCCCGGTGGCCTTGGTGAAGTTCTGGAGCGTCGGCGTGAAGACGAAGACGGGGTCCTTGGAGAGGATCTCGTGTCCCGGCTTGAGCGACGAGGAGAACATCCAGTAGACCGGGAAGACGAAGATCACGGCGAGGACGAGGGCCCCGAGGTTCTTCGCGATCGCGGCGGGACGGACCGGGCGGCGCTTGCGCAACTGCTGGGCCGGCTTCTGCGGAGTGGCGGTGGTGGTGCTCACTGCTCCTTCTCCTCCTTCAGGATCAGGCGGAAGTAGAAGGACATGACGATGATGAGCATCACGATCGTCAGGACCGAGATCGCCGCGGCGAGACCGTAGTGGGACTGGCTCTGGCCCTCGATGTAGGCGAAGACCGGGAGGATCTCGGAGGCGCGGTCGGGGCCGCCGAAGTTCATCGCGTAGACCTGCGTGAACGCCTTGAAGACCCAGATCACTTCGAGGAAGGTGGTGACGAGGAAGAACGGCTTGAGGATCGGGAAGACGATCTGCCAGAAGGTCTGCCAGCCGTTGGCGCCGTCCATCCGCGCGGCCTCGTACAGTTCGCCGCCGACCGTGGTCAGCGCGGCGTACATGTTGAGGGCGACGAAGGGGATGGAGCCCCAGACGACGAGGACCGTGACGATCGTCAGGGTGGCGATGCCGCTCTCGAACCAGTTGTGCTGTTCGTAACCGGAGAAGCCGAGCGTGCGCATCACCCAGTTGACGACGCCGAACTGCTCGTCGAAGAGCCATCTGAAGATGGTCACGGAGGCGACGACCGGCATGGCCCAGGCCAGTACCAGCCCGATCGACAGGACCAGGCGCATCCACTTGCCGAGCCTGTTCAGCAGGATGCCGATGAGGCCGCCGAGCACCATGATCAGGACGACGTTGGCAGCGGTGAACGCGAAGCTCCGGACCACGACGGTCCAGAACTGCGAGTCGGTCAGCAGCTGCGTGTAGTTGTCGAATCCCGCGAGGGGGTACTTGCGCTGGATGAACTCGACCTTGTTGATGTCCTGGAAGGACAGGATCACGTTCTTGATCAGCGGGTACAGGAGCAGGCCGGCCATGCCGATGACGGCAGGGGCGACCAGCAGATAGGGCAGCCACCCCGAGGGGAGTGACTTTCGGCCGCCGCGAGGAGACGGGGACGCCCCCTTGGCTCCGGTGGGCGGCGGCTCGATCGGCCCGACGGACTTCTGTGGTGCGTCCGCTGGAGCGGGACTCGCCGCTCCCTGGGAGTGCACGGTCATGTCTTGATTCCTCGCGGTTGACTGTGGCGACCGGCGCCCGCCAGCTCGGCATCGGGCGGGCGGCGCATCCGTCTGTCAATGCGCGACCGGGGGTACGGCGGGCGCCGCCGGGCGCCCGCCGCACCCCCCGGTGCGTTCACAACTGGTACTGCGGTGACAGCTGGTACTACGGGTTACGGCTGGTGCCGCGGGGTGTTACTTGTTGATGCGGCTCGCGATTTCCTTGTCCGCGTCCGCGCCCGCCTTGGCGACGTCCTCGCCCTTCAGGACCTTGGTCATGAACTGCTTGATCGGGTTGGGCTCGGTCTCGACGGCGCCCCAGCCCGCGGTGACCGGGGTGATCTTGCCGGAGACGGCGGCCTTGGCCATGCTCTCGGCGAAGGAGCCCGGAGCGGCGGCGAAGTTCGCGGACGCCTGGTTCGGGAGCAGCGCGCCCTCGGTGGCGACGGCGTACTTGGTCATCTGGTCCTTGCCGGCGGCGAGGGCCAGCCACTCCTTGGCGAGCTCCTTGTTCTTGGAGCGCTCGGCCACGGCGAGGTTCGAGCCGCCGAGGAAGACGGAGCCGGGCTTGTCAGCGGTCTTGCCCGGGATCGGGAAGTAGCCGAACTCGGTGTCCTTGCCCGCGGCCTTCAGGGCCTTCAGCGCGCCCTGGGCCTCCCAGCCGAGACCGATCCAGGAGGCGACACCACCCTTGGGGATGACGTCGGTGGACTGCTGCGGGAGCGCCTCGTCCTTGTCCTTGGGGGCCGTGGAGTAGGACTGGAGCTTCTTGTAGAACTCCATCGCCGAGGCGGCCTGCGGGGTGCTCAGCTGGCCCTTCCACTTGGCGCCGTCCTTGACGGCGAGGTCGCCGCCCTCGTCCCAGATGAGACCCGCGAGGACGTACCAGCTCTGGCCGGGCAGGTAGATCGGCTGCGAGGACGGGTCCGACGTCTTCAGCTTCTCCAGGTTGGCCACCCACTCGTCGCGGGTCTTCGGCGGGGTGATGCCGGCCTTCTCGTAGGCCTTCTTGTCGTAGATGACGAGGCGGTTGGCCGCGTACCACGGGGCGGCGTAGAGCTTGCCGTCGACCTCACCCGAGGCGAGCATGCCCTTCGACCAGGCGTCGCCGCCGAGCTTGGCCTTGTCGGCCGTCAGGTCGGCGAGACCACCGGTGACCGCGTAACCGACGGTCTGGGTGTTGCCGAGCTCAAGAACGTCCGGGGGGGTGTTCTCGGAGAGGGCAGCGGTGATCTTCGTCTGGATGTCCGTCCACTCCTGCTCCACGACCTTGACCGTGACGCCGGGGTGCTTGGCCGCGAACTCCTTGTTGACCTCGTCGATCCAGGCCTTCGGCGCAGAGCCGTTCATCGTCCAGACCGTCAGCTCCTTGGAAGCCGCCTCGGTCTTGCCGCTCTTACCCTCGCTGCCACTGCCGCCGCCACATGCCGCGACTCCGGCCATCATGCCCGCGACACTGACCGCCACGATGAGCTTGCGCTTCACGCCACCCTCCTCAGGGATGCCTGCCTGCACTTCCCTTGCCCGCTGCGGTGACCTACGCGAAGTACTGCACGTGGGGGCTGGGAGCCGATCCAGATTGGTTTAGACCAGTAACCGGAGCTTGGCCTAGACCTTTAGGGGTGTCAAGGGTCTAATGAGCGGGTACTCGGTCCGTTATCGGACCGACACCTGGGGAGGGAGAAGGCCCGTCCTCCCGTACGTGTCACGATGTGACCGCACATATCGGAGGAGCCGGTGACGGCAGCGAAACTGGAGTCGGGAAGGCGGGCGGCGATGGCCACCGAAGGGGCGATCACGGAGCCGGAAGGCGGGGCAGCCACTCGCACGGCGCGTGTGCCCAAGTACTACCGGCTCAAGCGGCACTTGCTCGACATGACCGACACCCTTCCCCCCGGCACCCCGGTCCCGCCCGAACGCACCCTGGCCGCCGAGTTCGACACCTCCAGGACCACCGTCCGCCAGGCCCTCCAGGAACTCGTCGTCGAGGGCCGGCTGGAACGCATCCAGGGCAAGGGGACCTTCGTCGCCAAGCCCAAGGTGTCCCAGCCCCTCCAACTCTCCTCGTACACGGAGGACATGCGGGCCCAGGGTCTCGAACCGGCCTCCCAGCTCCTGGACATCGGGTACGTGACGGCCGACGACACCCTCGCCGCACTGCTCAAGATCACCACCGGCGGACGGGTCCTGCGCATCGAGCGGCTGCGCCTGGCCAGCGGCGAGCCGATGGCCATCGAGACCACGCACCTCTCGGCCAAACGCTTTCCCGCGCTGCGCCGTTCGCTCGTCAAGTACACCTCCCTCTACACCGCCCTCGCCGAGGTGTACGACGTCCGCCTGGCCGAGGCCGAGGAGACGATCGAGACCTCGCTGGCCACCCCGCGCGAGGCCGGCCTGCTCGGCACCGACGTCGGGCTGCCGATGCTCATGCTCTCCCGGCACTCGCTGGACGCCGAAGGAGAACCGGTGGAGTGGGTGCGCTCGGTGTACCGCGGGGACCGGTACAAGTTCGTCGCCAGGCTCCAGCGGCCCGCCGTCTGACGCCGCGCCGGATTCGGCCCCGCGCTCCCCGTTCCCCGCTCCTGTCCCTGCCCTTGCCCCTACCCCCCTTCCGGGTTCCCGCTCCAGGTTCCCGTCCCGGGTCCCGCCCCGGGTCTCCTTTCGGTTCCGTTCCGGTTCCGTTCCGGGTGCCGTAGGGGTGCCGTAGGGGTCCCGTAGGGGTGCCGCTTCTCGATTCCGGCTCCGGCGCGGGTGTCCCCCGGCCCGGGCCCCGGTGGATTCCGGTACCGGGATGCGGACGGGGTCTTACGCCCAGCGGTCGCGCCCCCGTAGATTCCCTGCGCTCACGCAGATGATCGACGAGGGGACGAAACCCATGCCCGAACCGGAATCAACTGGAACAGAACGGGCCATGGCGAGTCCGGTGACCGCACCGGGCTCGCCGTCCGGGCCGGGCGGTGCGGCCACGGACCCGCCGGGAACGCGCGGCGGACGGCTCTCCCCGAAGTCGGTCGCCGTCTGGTCGCTCGTCGGGCTCGTCGGCGCCGTCGGCTGGGGCGTGCTCGCCCTCTCGCGCGGCGAGGAGATCTCGGCCGCCTGGCTGCTCGCCGCCGCACTGGGCTCGTACGCGATCGGCTACCGGTTCTACGCGCGCTTCATCTCGCGCCGCGTCCTGAAGGTGGACAGGACCCGGGCCACCCCCGCCGAACGTCTTGACAACGGTGTCGACTTCCACCCGACCGACCGCCGGGTGCTCTTCGGCCACCACTTCGCCGCCGTCGCCGGAGCCGGACCGCTCGTCGGGCCCGTGCTGGCCGCGCAGATGGGCTACCTGCCGGGCACGATCTGGATCGTCGCGGGCGTCATCTTCGCGGGCGCCGTCCAGGACATGGTCACGCTCTTCTTCTCCACCCGCCGCGACGGGCGTTCCCTCGGCCAGATGGCACGGGACGAGATCGGGCCGGTCGGCGGGGCCGCCGCCCTGGTCGCCGTCTTCGCCATCATGGTCATCCTGCTGGCGGTGCTGGCCCTAGTCATCGTCAACGCGCTGGCGCACTCGCCCTGGGGCGTCTTCTCCATCGGCATGACCATCCCGATCGCCCTCTTCATGGGCTTCTACCTGCGCGTGCTGCGGCCGGGCCGGGTCACCGAGGTCTCCCTCATCGGCGTCGCGCTGCTGCTGCTCGCGATCGTCTCGGGCGGCTGGGTCGCCGAGTCCTCCTGGGCGGACACCTTCACCCTGGAGAAGGAGACGCTGGTCATCTGGATGGTCGCGTACGGCTTCGTCGCCTCGGTGCTGCCGGTGTGGATGCTGCTCGCGCCCCGTGACTACCTCTCCACCTTCATGAAGGTCGGCACCATCGCCCTGCTCGCGCTGGGCGTGGTCATCGCGATGCCTACCCTGAAGATGCCCGCGGTCACCGAGTTCGCGAGCCGCGGCGACGGCCCCGTCTTCGCCGGCTCGATGTTCCCGTTCGTCTTCATCACCATCGCCTGCGGCGCGCTGTCCGGCTTCCACTCGCTGGTCGCCTCGGGCACCACCCCGAAGATGATCCAGAAGGAGACCCAGGTCCGGGTCATCGGCTACGGCGCGATGCTCACCGAGTCCTTCGTCGCCATCATGGCGATGATCGCGGCCTGCATCATCGAGCCCGGCCTCTTCTTCGCGGTGAACTCCCCGCCCGGTGTCATCGGCACCACCGTCGAGACCGCCTCGCAGGCGGTGACCAACTTCGGCTTCGCGATCTCCCCGGAGGCCCTCGCGCAGGCCGCCAAGGACGTCGAGGAGACCAGCCTGCTCTCCCGTACGGGTGGCGCGCCGACCTTCGCACTCGGAATGGCGGAGATCTTCTCGGCCGTGATCGGCGGGGCGGGGATGAAGGCGTTCTGGTACCACTTCGCCATCATGTTCGAGGCCCTGTTCATCCTGACGACGGTCGACGCGGGCACCCGGGTCGGCCGCTTCATGCTCCAGGACACCCTGGGCAACGTGCACAAGTCCTTCCGGGACGTCAGCTGGAAGCCCGGCGTCTGGTTCGCGAGCGCGATCGTCGTGGGCGGCTGGGGCTACTTCCTGTGGGTCGGCGTCAAGGACCCGCTGGGCGGCATCAACCAGCTCTTCCCGCTGTTCGGGATCGCGAACCAGCTCCTCGCGGCGGTCGCCCTGGCCGTCTGCACCACGCTGCTGGTCAAGTCCGGGCGGCTCAAGTGGGCGTGGGTGACGGGCGTCCCGCTGGCGTGGGACGTGGCGGTCACGCTCACCGCGAGTTATCAGAAGATCTTCTCGGAGGACGTGAAGGTCGGCTTCTTCGCGCAGCGCGACAAGTACCAGGCCGGGATCGACGCCGACAAGGTGCTGCCGCCCGCGAAGACCATGGACGAGATGCACACCGTGGTCACCAACGCCACCGTGGACGGGGTGCTGTCGGTGCTGTTCGCGGTCCTGATCGTCATCGTGCTGGTGGACGCGGCCCGGACCTGCTTCAAGGCCATCGCCCGCCCGGAGACCGTCAAGCTCTCCGAGGTCCCGTGGACCGAGTCGAAGATCGTCGCCCCGGCCGGGCTCTTCGCGACCGCCGAGGAGAAGGCCGAGCTGGCCGCGGCGGGTCTCGAACCGGGCGGCGGGCGCGTGAAGGAGCCCGCGGCGTCATGAGCGGGCGCGGAACCGACGACGTGCGCGGGCGCGAGGCCGTCAGCGCGCGCGGGGCCGGGCGTCCGCGCGGCGCGGGGAAGGGGCGCACGGCGGCACGCGTGCGCCGGGCGCTGGCGACGGCCCGGTTCTACGTCCGCGAGTTCTCGGGCGAGGCCGCGTACGACCGGTACGTCGCCCACACGCGCTCCCACGACCCGCAGGCCCAGGTCCTGACCCGCCGGGCCTTCGAACGCGCCCGCACGGACGCCCGCGAGGCGGACCCCCGCGAGGGCTTCCGCTGCTGCTGAACGACGTCCTCAGGCATGCCGCAGGCCCCCGCCGCACCCGGCGGGGGCCTGCGGCGCACCCGGCGGGGGCGGCCCGGGGCGGCGGCCCGTCCGGCACGCGCACCGCGGCTGGAACACTCACCGCATGGACATAGTGATCAGGGCGGCGCTGCCCGCCGAGTACGAAGAGCTGGGAGAGATCACCGCGGGGGCGTACCTGGGTGACGGGCTGCTGCGCTCGGGCGAGGACGACGGCTACCTCGGCGAGCTGCGCGCCGTCGCCGGCCGGGCCGCGGACCCGGACGCGCGGGTGCTCGTCGCCCTGGACGGCGGGCGGGTCCTCGGCGGGGTGACCTTCGCCGCACCCGGGAGCCCGCTGGCCGACATCGCGGGTCCGGGCGAGGCCGAGTTCCGGATGCTGGCCGTCGCCCGGGAGGCCCGTGGGCGGGGTGCGGGCGAGGCCCTGGTGCGCGTCTGCGTGGACCTCGCACGGGCCCTGGAGGGGGTCACACACCTGGTGCTCTCCACCCAGGAGGCCATGCTCGGGGCCCACCGGATCTACGGACGGCTCGGTTTCACCCGGACCCCGGAGCGGGACTGGGCCCCCGTACCCGGCATCACCTTGCTCACCTATCGGTTGAAGTTGTAGCCACGCCGACACAACATGTGGGGGCTACCGCATGAGGTCGCCCCCACATGTATGCTCATGGCTGCTGTCGCCGCAGGGGAATCCGGTGCGAATCCGGAACTGTCCCGCAACGGTATGAAGTACACCCATTGGTGTAACCGCAGTCCGAGGACCTGCCGACAGCGCGCCCGGCTCGACCGAACCGGGTGCCGATATGTCCGGGCCTCGCGGTTGGGCCGGTGGACGCCATGCGGCGCACGTACGGACCGCCCCTCGGGGCGGCGCACCTGCGAGCCCGCGTGCGCCTGCCCGCGCCCCGCCCCGCCGATGACCGGGCCGAGCGAGGGAGAGCTCCCCCCGTGACCATCGCGCCTGCCGCACCGCGCGCCGAGTCCGCCCACTCCGAGACCTCGGCCGAGCCCGGGGGGCCCGGGGCCGCGCTGCTGCGTACCCTCACCGAGCTGACCGCCGACCTCCCCGACACCGACCCCGGCCGGGTCGCCGCCGCCGCCCTGCGCGGGCGCAGCTCCGTCGCGGACGAGGCCGAGCTGCGCGGGCTGGCCACCGAGGCCTCCGCCGGTCTGATCTCGGAGGACCCGGCGTACTCCCGGCTCGCCGCCCGGCTGCTGACGCTGGCCGTCGCCGACGAGGCCGCCGGCCAGGGGGCCACCTCCTTCTCCGCCTCCGTCGAGGTCGGCCACCGCGAGGGGCTCATCGCCGACCGCACGGCGGAGTTCGTCCGGACCCACGCGAACCGCCTGGACTCGCTGGTCGAGCTGACGCTCGCCGAGGGCGCCGACGACCGCTTCGGCTTCTTCGGCCTGCGCACCCTGCACAGCCGCTACCTGCTGCGCCACCCGATCACCCGCCAGGTCGTGGAGACCCCGCAGTTCTTCATGCTGCGCGTGGCCTGCGGTCTCGCGGAGGACGACAGCGTCCGCGCCGTCGAGGAAGTGGCCTCGCTGTACCGGCTGATGAGCCGCCTCGACTACCTGCCGTCCTCCCCCACGCTCTTCAACTCGGGCACCCGGCACCCGCAGATGTCCTCCTGCTACCTGCTGGACTCCCCGCTGGACGAGCTGGACTCGATCTACGACCGCTACCACCAGGTCGCCCGCCTCTCCAAGCACGCCGGCGGCATCGGTCTCTCGTACTCCCGCATCCGCGCCCGCGGCTCGCTGATCCGTGGCACCAACGGGCACTCCAACGGCATCGTGCCGTTCCTGAAGACCCTCGACGCCTCCGTCGCCGCCGTGAACCAGGGCGGCCGTCGCAAGGGCGCCGCCGCCGTCTACCTGGAGACCTGGCACGCGGACATCGAGGAGTTCCTGGAGCTCCGCGACAACACGGGTGAGGACCAGCGCCGCACCCACAACCTGAACCTGGCCCACTGGGTGCCGGACGAGTTCATGCGCCGCGTGAACTCCGACGCCGACTGGTCGCTGTTCTCCCCCGCCGACGTGCCCGAGCTGGTCGACCTGTGGGGCGACGAGTTCGACGCCGCCTACCGCAAGGCCGAGGCCGACGGGCTCGCCCGCAAGACCATCCCCGCCCGTGACCTGTACGGCCGGATGATGCGCACCCTCGCCCAGACCGGCCAGGGCTGGATGACCTTCAAGGACGCCTCCAACCGGACGGCGAACCAGACCGCCGAGCCGGGCGCGGTCGTCCACTCCTCCAACCTCTGCACCGAGATCATCGAGGTCACCAACGACGGCGAGACCGCCGTCTGCAACCTCGGCTCGGTCAACCTGGGCGCCTTCGTCGTCGACGGGGAGATCGACTGGGAGCGGCTGGACGAGACCGTCCGCACCGCCGTGACCTTCCTCGACCGCGTCGTGGACATCAACTTCTACCCGACCGAGCAGGCCGGGCGCTCCAACTCCCGCTGGCGGCCGGTGGGCCTGGGCGCGATGGGCCTCCAGGACGTCTTCTTCAAGCTGCGGCTGCCCTTCGACTCCCCCGAGGCGAAGGCACTGTCGACCAAGCTCTCCGAGCGCGTCATGCTCGCCGCCTACGAGGCGTCCTGCGACCTCGCCGAGCGCAGCGGCCCGCTCCCGGCCTGGGAGCAGACCCGTACCGCCCGCGGCGTCCTGCACCCGGACCACTACCAGGTCGAGCTGAACTGGCCGGAGCGCTGGGACGCGCTGCGCACCCGGATCGCCACGACCGGCATGCGCAACTCGCTGCTGCTGGCCATCGCCCCGACCGCGACGATCGCCTCGATCGCCGGTGTGTACGAGTGCATCGAGCCGCAGGTCTCCAACCTCTTCAAGCGCGAGACGCTCAGCGGTGAGTTCCTCCAGGTCAACGCCTACCTGGTGAACGAGCTGAAGCAGCTCGGCGTCTGGGACGCCCAGACCCGCGAGGCGCTGCGCGACGCCAGCGGCTCGGTGCAGGGATTCGGCTGGATTCCGGCCGAGGTGCGCGAGCTGTACCGCACGGCGTGGGAGATCCCGCAGCGCGGCCTGATCGACATGGCGGCGGACCGTACGCCGTTCCTCGACCAGTCGCAGTCGCTGAACCTGTTCCTGGAGACGCCCACCATCGGCAAGCTCAGCTCGATGTACGCGTACGCCTGGAAGATGGGTCTGAAGACGACCTACTACCTGCGCTCGCGCCCGGCGACGAAGATCGCCAGGGCCGCGCAGGCCGCCGCCCCCGCGGTGCTCCCGCAGGCCGCCGCCGACGCGGAGGCGCTCGCCTGCTCCCTTGAGAACCCCGAGTCCTGCGAGGCATGCCAGTAATGAGCACCACTGACAACAAGAAGAAGAACCTGCTCGACCCGGGCTTCGAACTGACCCTGCGTCCCATGCGCTACCCGGACTTCTACGAGCGCTACCGGGACGCGATCAAGAACACCTGGACCGTGGAGGAGGTCGACCTCCACTCGGACGTGGCCGACCTCGCCAAGCTGACGCCCGGTGAGCAGCACATGATCGGCCGTCTCGTCGCGTTCTTCGCGACGGGCGACTCGATCGTCTCGAACAACCTCGTGCTGACCCTGTACAAGCACATCAACTCCCCGGAGGCCCGGCTCTACCTGAGCCGCCAGCTCTTCGAGGAGGCCGTGCACGTCCAGTTCTACCTGACGCTGCTCGACACCTACCTTCCCGACCCGGACGACCGCGCGGCCGCGTTCGACGCGGTCGAGGAGATCCCCTCGATCCGCGAGAAGGCGCAGTTCTGCTTCAAGTGGATCAACGAGGTCGAGAAGCTGGACCAGCTGGAGACGCAGGCCGACCGCCGTCGCTTCCTGCTGAACCTGATCTGCTTCGCCGCCTGCATCGAGGGCCTGTTCTTCTACGGCGCCTTCGCCTACGTGTACTGGTTCCGCTCCCGCGGTCTGCTGCACGGCCTGGCCACCGGCACCAACTGGGTCTTCCGTGACGAGACCATGCACATGAACTTCGCGTTCGAGGTCGTGGACACGGTCCGCAAGGAGGAGCCGGAGCTCTTCGACGACGCCCTCCAGCAGCAGGTCGTCGACATGCTGAAGGAGGCCGTCGAGGCGGAGCTCCAGTTCGGCCGCGACCTGTGCGGTGACGGCCTGCCGGGCATGAACACCGAGTCGATGCGCGAGTACCTGGAGTGCGTCGCGGACCAGCGTCTGGTCCGTCTCGGCTTCCCGCCGGTGTACGGCTCGCAGAACCCGTTCTCGTTCATGGAGCTCCAGGGCGTCCAGGAGCTGACCAACTTCTTCGAGCGCCGCCCGTCGGCCTACCAGGTCGCCGTGGAGGGCACGGTCGACCTGGACGAGGACTTCTAGTGCTGTGACCGGAAAGGTTTGCCGGTAGGCCCGCGGCGTCCGGTGCGGTGGATCGCAAGGCGGAGGGCCACGGCTTGTACTGGACGTACTTGCGTGGTCCGACAACGCGGCGAGGCGCCGTGCCGGGCGTCGAGGGCCGGTGAACCTTTCCGGTCACAGCACTAGGGCCCCGCAGCACCCGAAGCGCCCCCCGGCCGATGGGCCGGGGGGCGCTTGCCGTGCGGGTGCTCGTACGAGCCCTCGTACGGGACCTCGTGCGGGTCAGGCGTTGGGGACGGTCTCGTACCGCGGGGTGCCCTCTTCCATCTGGCGCAGGGCGTCCTTGCGGTCCCGCTTCGAGAGCCGGTCGATGTACAGGTACCCGTACAGGTGGTCGGTCTCGTGCTGGAGGCAGCGGGCGAAGTAGCCGGTGCCGCGCACCTTGATCGGGTTGCCCCGCGCGTCCTGGCCCTCGACCTCGGCGTGGTCCGGGCGGGCCAGCGCGGCGTAGGCGGTCGGGACCGACAGGCAGCCCTCGTTCGAGTCGTCCAGCACCCGCGCGCCGGCCGGGAGCTCGACGAGCTTGGGGTTGATCACGACACCGGTGTGGCGGTTGCCGTCGTCGTCCGGGCAGTCGTAGACGAAGACCTTCGCGTCCACGCCGATCTGGTTCGCGGCCAGGCCCACGCCCTCGGCGGCCTTCTGGCTGGCGAACATGTCGTCGATCAGCCGGGCCAGCTCGTCGCCGAACTCGGTGACGTCCTTGCACTCCCGGTGCAGGACCGGGTTGCCGACCACCGTGATCGGGCGGGCGGTGCCGCGCTCGCGGTGGGCGAGCTCGCGCGCCTCACAGTCCTCGGTGTCCACGACGTACCCGTCGTTCACCTCGACAACCTCGTTCTCCTGCTGCGCCATGTCCGCCGTACGCCTTCCGTAAGTCCCAGTCACCGATGGCCACCGATGTGCCCGTACAGCCTAAGGCCCGGTTCAGCAGACTTCTTCGAGATCGCGCCACTCGCGGCTGTCCGGGCTGTCCGCGACCCAGCCGTCGAGCAGTCCGCGCACCAGCCCGGCCGGCGCCGCGATCCCGCATTCGCGCTCGGGCACCCAGAGCGGGCCGGAACCGGCCGTACGGTGCCCCAGTGGTCCGGGATGTCCCGGTTCGCTGTGGTCGTGCGGGTCCAGGTGCCAGCCCTCGCCCTCGTCGCTCTGCATGGCGCTCTCCGAGCAGGTCCGGCAGAGCAGCCGGACGGAGGAGGACCAGTCCTCGGCGGCGAAGCCCGCGTCCGAGGCCAGCCGCTCCAGCGCGTCCCGGTCCTCCTCGGTGGCCGCCTCCAGCAGCACCACCCAGGTCGGCACCGGCGAGGGCGCCCACAGCTCGATCTCGTCGAAGACGGGGTAGGAGGGCCCGGCCGCGGTGATCCGTTCGCCGTGCGGGACCCCGTCGTGCAGGACGACCTCGCCCCAGCGCCGCCCCGAGGAGGGCAGCGGGATCGAGAGGACCTCCATCCGGGCCGGATCGAGCCTGCGGCCCCAGACCACCTCGGCCTCGCCCTCGGGCGAGAGCCGGACGGCGGCGCTGCCGAGGTCCATGCCGACGGGTTCGCCGCCGTGCCTGCCGCCGCCGGAGCCCGCGCCGTGCGGGTCCCCGGGCACCTTCAGCCCGTACGCCTGCCAGGCCCGGCGGGCCAGCGGCCAGTCCTGGAGCGCGGTCGCGGCGATGCCCACGTTCCACCAGTCCGGGGCGCCGGCCTCCCGGTCCAGCAGGGCCACGGCGCGCAGCCCGGCGGCCCGCGCCTGTTCCCAGTCGTGCCGGAACTTGTGCAGCAGGGCCAGGTTGAACCAGGACTCCGAGAGCCAGGGCTCCAGGTCCGCGGCCCTGGTCAGGAGCGCGCCCGCATCCTCGTACCGGCCGTCACCGATCAGCGTGAACGCGCGGTCGGTGGCCTGCCGCCACGAGGCGGAGGGCCGATGCCGTACCTTCCCGAAGATCCTCACGTTTCCCGCCTGCCTGGGGGCACCCTCCCGGCGGTGGCCGGGGGACAACGGTGCAGCCTTGCGGACACTCTTACTGGCATCCAACCATGCCCGCTCGGACGGCCGCTCATTACCCATGGGTTACCCACGCGGAACGGGAACGACTCCGCTGCGTCCGCCCCTGGCCAGAACCCTTGCCAGGGATTCCACGACTTCCGGCTGGTAGTCGTGCCCGGTGCCCAGGCGCAGCCTTTCCAGGGCGGCCAGTGAGCCACCCGGGTGACGGCAGTCCCCCGCCAGGTCGTCGTACGCGTTCACCGCGCGCACGATCCGGGCGGCGAAGGGCTGCTCCCGGTACGGGTCCGCCTGCCGCTCCACGACCACGGCGACCTCGGCGGGCACCCCGGTCTGCCGGGCCACCTCCCCGCCCAGCTCGGCGATCCGGCGGGCCTCGGCGGGGGGCAGCCCGGCGGTGGCCCCGGCCGGGACGGGGTCGACGAGGGAGAGCTGGCCGATGTCGTGCATCAGGGCCGCGTACTCCACCACGGTCAGCTCCCGCTCCGACAGGCCCAGCTCCCGGCCCACCGCGCGGCTGAGGGCGGCGACCCGGCGGGCGTGGCCGGGCCGGGTGCAGCCGGCGATCTCGGTGGCGCGGGCCAGGGAGGTGATGGTCTGGCGGTAGGTCGTGCGGATGGCGGTGATCCGGTGGAAGGAGAGCTGGGTCAGCAGCAGGGGCACGCTGAGGACGGGCAGGGCCCACAGCCCGGCGACGGCCACGCCGAGCGCCATCACGGCCCCGGTGGCGCAGATCGCCGAGCCGATCCCGGTCTGGGCGCGCAGCTCGTCGCGGAGCAGGGGGCCGTAGGGCCAGCCGGTCCGGGCCCCGGCGAGGGCGGCGGCGAGCACGGCGTCGCACAGGGCGGTGAGGCCGAGCAGGAGCAGCAGGAAGAGGACCAGGTACGGGCCCTGCCCGATCCGCTGCTCCAGCCGCCCGGAGTGGTAGAGCGGCTGGAAGCAGACGGCGGCGAAGGCGACGGTGAGGACCCGGCGGACCAGGTGGTCGAGGGCGGGCCCGCCGGACCGGGCGAGGTACGGGACGATCCCGGCCAGCGCGGCGGCGGCGACGACCGCGACGGTCTGGAACACCCCGTGGTGGGTGGCCCGGCCCGCCTCCTGGCCCAGCAGGGCGTAGGCGAGCCCGCCCGCGGAGCCCAGCGGCGCGGGCCCCCGGGTCCCGTCCGGGGGGTGTCCGTCCGGGTCGCGGTGGTCCTGGTGGTCGCGGCGGGCCAGCTCGCCGACGGCGACCAGGACGCCGAAGGCCAGGGCGGCCCCGGGGTCGGTGAGACCGCTCCACAGGGTGTGGCCGAGCGCGACGAGGGCGACCAGACCGGTCGCCGCGCGCATGCCCCAGGCGACGGCCCCGGTCACGGCCCCGCCCCGGAACCGGAACCGGGGCCGGGGCCGGTTCCAGGACCGGAACGGGGAACCGCGGGGGCGACCGGTCCCGTACCCGCCCCACCGGTCCCACCGGTCCCACCCGTCGCGCCGGTCCCGCCCGGCGCGGCCTGCCGGGGCGGCGCCGCCGGTCCGGCCGCCGGGATCACCTGGAGGTCCTCGTCGGAGGTGACCACGGGATGCCAGCCGTGCCGTCCGACCGCCCCCGTCAGGGCCCGCACCATCGCCGGGTCGAACTGCGCCCCCGCGCACCGCTCCAGCTCCGCCAGCGCGGTCGGCACCGGCCGGGCCCGGCTGTAGGAGCGGGTCGAGGTCATCGCGTCGAAGGCGTCGGCCACCGCCACCACCCGGGCCAGCACCGGGATCTGCTCACCGGCGAGCCCGTAGGGGTAACCGGAGCCGTCGACCCGCTCGTGGTGGTGCAGGATCGCGGCCCGCGCCTCCCCCAGGAAACCGATGCCGCGCACCATCTCGTGCCCGTACTCGGGGTGCAGCTCGATGACCCGGCGCTCCTCGGCGGTGAGCGGCCCGTCCTTGCGCAGCAGCCGGGTGGGGACGCCGAGCTTGCCGACGTCGTGCAGGATTCCGGCGATGCGGACGGTTTCGAGGCGGTCCTCGGCCATGCCCAGCTCGCGGGCGATCATCGCGGACGCCTGGCCGACGCGTTCGCTGTGGCCGCGGGTGTAGCGGTCCTTGATGTCCACGGCCTGGACGAGGGCGCGGATGGTGGCCTGGTGCGCGGCGCGCTCCCGGTGGTACTGGGCGAAGACCCAGCAGGAGATGTACATCGGCAGCAGGACGAGCAGCGCGGCCGGCAGTCCGTACGGGCTGCGCCACAGGACGGCCATCATCAGCCCGGCGAGGCCGTGCACGCAGTACGGGGCGAGGGAGCGGGTGAGCGGCCCGCGCCAGGCGGCAGCCGCGGGCCGGTGTTCGGCGGCGGCCAGGACGACCCCGTCGAGGGCGGTGAGCACCAGGCACAGGACGACGGCCGCGGCGGCGGCGGGGAGCAGGACGTACGGGAAGTCGGCGAGCGCGGAGCCGTCGGAGGACCCCCCGCCGCCCCCGGCCCCGCCGAAGGTTCCGGTGGCGGTGCCGCCGAGCGCGGCCGGGCCGCCCAGCAGCCCGTACACCCCTCCGGCGGCCCAGGCGGCGACGGCCTGCTGCGCGGCGTGCCACACCCGGCGGACCGGGGCGGGCCGCTCGGTGACCGTCTGGGCCAGCCCCCCGGGCACCGCGACGAGCGCGGCGGCGGCGGGCGGCAGCAGGAAGACGGCGGCCAGCAGGACGGGGAAGAAGGAGCCGATGCCCTCGGGCACCCGGCTGCCCAGCAGCGGGCAGCTCCTGACCAGTTCGCAGCCGAGGTAGACCACGGCGAGCAGGGTCACGGCCGCCCACGGCGAGCCGGGGTCCGCCAGGGCCGGGGCGGCGCACGCGCACGCGGCGAGGACGGCGCACAGGACACAGGAGCGCGCGCCCGGCGGAAGTTCCCGCATGGCGGCCTCCTCCCCCTGTGGCGTGCGAGCCGGGTGCCGGATCGCACCGGCGCCGAATGGGGAGAATAGGTCGGGCCCCGAGCCGGGCGGGCCTCATTGTCGTATTGCGTTGCGCGGACGCCCCCGGATTAGCACCTTCGGGTGAACGAAGTGCCTTTCCGGGGGCGTTCGTCCCGTCCACTACGGGCAGATGTTCGACCGCTGCCGGGAACCGGGGCGGTCCGGCCCCGGGGCGGTCACGGGCCGGTGCCGGGGCGGTCGCGCGGTCCGCCCGGTGGTCAGCCGGCGGGGTTGTCGGCGGTGACGTCGTGGTCGGGGACGGCCTGGCCCGAGCGGATCAGCTCGATCCGGCCCATCACCTTCGACCGCAGGTCGCTCGGCACGTCGTCCGAACCGCAGCAGCGTTTCACCAGCTTCTTCACGGCCTGTTCCAGGCCGTACTTCTCCAGACAGGGGCTGCACTCGCCGAAATGCGTCTCGAATTTCGTGCAGTCGCTGTCGGGCATCTCATGGTCGAGGAACTCGTAGAGGTGGTCCAGGACCTCGGCGCAGTCCGTCTCGTGCGGCTCTCCGCAGCTCATGAGCCCGAGCCTTTCAGGTCGTTCGACTCTCCCGCACCGGCGGGGACCAGCCCCCGGTCACGGGCGTAGTCCTCCAGCATTCCGCGGAGTTGACGGCGGCCACGGTGCAGTCGCGACATGACCGTACCGATGGGTGTACCCATGATGTCCGCGATCTCCTTGTACGCAAAGCCCTCCACGTCGGCGAGGTAGACGGCGATGCGGAACTCCTCCGGAATGGCCTGGAGGGCTTCCTTCACGTCCGAGTCGGGCAGGTGGTCGAGCGCCTGCGACTCGGCGGAGCGCAGCCCGGTCGACATGTGCGACTCGGCACGCGCCAGCTGCCAGTCCTCGATCTCCTCCGCCGCACTGCGCTGGGGTTCGCGCTGCTTCTTGCGGTAGGAGTTGATGAAGGTGTTGGTCAGGATGCGGTACAGCCACGCCTTCAGGTTGGTGCCCTCGCGGAACTGGTGGAAGGACGCGTACGCCTTCGCGTACGTCTCCTGGACCAGGTCCTCGGCGTCGGCCGGGTTACGCGTCATGCGCAGCGCGGCCGAGTACATCTGGTCGAGGTAGCCGAGGGCGTCCCGCTCGAACCGCGCGTTGCGCTCCGGGGTCGTCTCCTCCGCGTGGCCTTCGTCGGTCCCGGCGACAGGACCCACCTCCTCCGACTGCGTGGCGGTTCCGAAAGCGGAGCCGCTCATCTCGGAGAATAGTCGACCACCCCGGACCCCCGCCGCCCGAAGCGGGTCGCGCTTGGGGCCGGGCAGGACCGTCCAGTCCAGGTCAACGGCCTGCGGACGGTTCTGGCTGATGACCTGGGTCATGCGTTCCCTCTCCTCCGACGAGTTCCCGTACGTACCGACATCCGGGACAACAGAAGGGTCGTACGCCACATTCCCCGGGAGGACGCGGGTTTCCCCCCTCCCTCACCGCGCGGCGGCCCGGGTGAGCCGTGTCACAGCCCGGAGTCCGTCAGATCTCCACCGGTTCCCGAGGCCCACCGCGCGGAACCACCCCGTCCGGCGCGTCCGGCCCACCCGTCCGGCGTGGCCGTCAGCGCCCCGGCGCGAGCCGGGCCAGCCAGCGCGCCACCGCCTCCGTGAGCACCGCGAGGGCCTCGTCCTGGCCCTGTTCCCCCTTCTTCGGCACCGCGAAGCCGTGGTCGCCCCCGGCCACCTCCACCAGCTCGTACGCGGCCCCCGCGCCCGGTGGCGGGAACTCCGACGGGCGCCCGAACGGGTCCCGGCCGCCCTGGACCACGAGGGTGGGCAGCCCGGTTCCGGTCAGCTCAGCGGCCCGGGAGCGTTCCGGCCGGCCCGGCGGGTGCAGCGGGAAGGCCAGCGCCAGCACCCCGGCCGCGCCCAGCCCGGCCGCGGTCCGGCAGGCCACCCGGGCCCCCGCGCTGCGCCCGCCCGCGACCACCGCCGCCCCGGGGCGCGCGAGCGCCGGCCAGAGCCCGCGCCACCCCTCGTCCAGCGTCCCGGGGGCGGGGGCGACCTTCTTCCCGGCGACCCGCCAGGGCTGTTCGACCAGGGCGACGGTGATCCCCCGGGCGGGCAGGGCCTTCGCCAGCGCCTGGAGGTCCCTGGCCCCGACGCCGCCGCCCGCGCCGTGGCCGAGGGCGAGCACGAGCGTGGCCCCGGGTGCGGTGTGCCAGGTGATACGGGCCTCGCCCGCCGGGGTGGGGACGCTCTCGGTACGCGGGATCATGGCCCCATCCTGCCGCGACGGCCCTCCCGGGAGCCGCCCGCACCGCCGGGCCGGGGGTACCCCGCAGGGGTCAGAAGAGGGTGCTCACCTCCGGGGCGGCCAGCTCGGTGAGCAGCTCCGGCCCGTTGTTGCGCACGCTGCTCACGGCCGTGGACACCGGGTAGGCGCGCATCAGCCCGCCCGGCGGCGGCGCCAGCAGCCCCCGCAGCTCCTCCTCGCCGGCGGGGGCCGGGTCCAGCCAGGCGTCCCAGCGGTCCGGGGGCAGCATCAGCGGCATCCGGGGGTGGATCTCGGCGAGCGAGCCGGGCCCCTCGGCCGGGGCCGCGCCCAGCGGCCCGGTCTCGGCCTCCGTGGTGATCACGGCGCAGGTGACCCGCCAGGCGAGCGGATGCTCCTCGGGCAGGGTCCGGTCGCGCCAGAACTCGTAGATCCCGGCCATGGCGAGGACGGACCCGTCGGCGGGGAGCACGAAGTAGGGCTGCTTGCGCGCCCGCTTCCGTCTGCCCTCGACCTCCAGCCGGCGCTCGTCGTGGGCGGTGACCCACTCGTAGTAGCCGTCGGCGGGGACGATGCAGCGGCGCTGCGCGAAGGCGCGGCGGAAGGACGGCTTCTCGTGCAGGGTCTCGGACCGGGCGTTGATCATCCGGGCGGCGCCGTCGGGGTTCGCGGCCCAGGAGGGGACCAGCCCCCACCTCAGGACGCGCAGCTGGCGGACCGGCCGCGGGTCGGGCGCGCCCTTGACGGGACGGTCGAGGACGACGTGGACCTCCTTCGTCGGCGCCACGTTCCAGTCGGGCGCCAGTGTCTCCGCGGGCTCCCGGTGCTCCACCCCGAAGATCTTCACGAGCTGCTCGGGCCCCCGGCCCGCCGCGTACCGTCCGCACATCCGAAACCACCCCTCCGACCGGTGTGAGCGCTACGTCACACGGTCACGTCCCACACCGGACCGGCACCGCGCCGGGTCCTCACGAACGACATCCGCCCCGGCCACCCGCCCCGCGCGCCCGGGGTCTGGTGTCCCTCGGTGCCCGCGGGCCCCCGGGGGCTCTCGCGCCCCACCGGTACCTGGACCCGTCCAGGGTGTCAGACCGCCCCCACGGGCGGGCGGGGTCCGGCCATCCCCACGACGACCTCGCCACGGGCACCGCGTCCGCGCCCCGCGGCTGCCACACTTCCCAGGACGTCCGCCCACCGCACCCCGGGACGGACCGTCCGCCACCGCACCCGCACCCGCGAGGAGTCCGCCGTTCCCATGGACAGCACCACGACGACGACCGGTCTGTGGGACCGGCTCACAGGGATACAGACCGCGCCCGATCCGTGGCTGGTGGTGGTGACGGGCCTGGTCGCGCTGGGCTTCGTCGGGGTCCGGCCGCTGTGGGCGCTGTCGCGCAACGCCGTCACCATCGCGCACGAGGGCGGGCACGGCCTGCTGGCGCTGCTGACCGGGCGGCGGCTCGACGGGATACGGCTGCACTCCGACACCAGCGGTGTCACCGTCAGCCGGGGCAGGCCCTCCGGCCCCGGCATGGTCCTGACCGCCGCCGCCGGGTACACGGCGGCCCCGCTGCTCGGGCTGGGCGGGGCGGCGCTGCTGTCGGCGCACCGGATCACCCTGCTGCTCTGGGCGGCCACCGCCCTGCTGGCGGTGATGCTGGTGATGATCCGGAACGCGTACGGGGCCCTGACGGTGATCCTCACCGGGGCCACGTTCCTGCTGGTCTCCTGGCTGGCCCCGGCCCCGGTGCAGGCGGTCTTCGCGTACGGGGTGGTGTGGTTCCTGCTGCTGGGCGGCGTCCGGCCCGTCTTCGAGCTGGGCGCGAGCCGCAGGAGCAGGCGCGGCCGGGCGGGGTCCACGTACCGGTCCTCGGACGGTGCCCCGGACTCGGACGCCGACCAGCTCGGGCGGCTCACGCACGTGCCCGCGGTGGTGTGGCTGCTCGTCTTCCACGTGGTCGCGCTCTGCTCGCTCGTCGGCGGCGGGCGCTGGCTCCTCGGCCTCTGAGACGCCCCGCCCCGGCCGGGGACCGCCCCGGGGACCGGTGTCCGTCCCGACCTCCGAGACTGGAAAGCGATCAAGATCCTGGTCCGGGGGAAGCCATTAAAGTAGGGGCCATGACCGAGACCCCCGCGCTCCACCCCCTCTGGCCCGCCCCGCTCGCCGACGGGACCGTCCACGCCACGGTCACCGTGCCGGGGTCCAAGTCGGTCACCAACCGCGCCCTCGTCCTCGCCGCGCTCGCCGCCGAGCCCGGCTGGGTGCGCCGCCCGCTGCGCTCGCGCGACTCCCGGCTGATGGCGGACGCCCTGCGCGCGCTGGGCGTCGGCATCGAGGAGACCGTCTCGTCCAGCTCCGCCGGGAACGGCGCGGGCGGCGAGGCGTGGCGGGTCATCCCGGCCGCCCTGCACGGCCCGGCCACCGTCGACGTCGGCAACGCGGGCACGGTCATGCGCTTCCTGCCGCCCGTCGCCACCCTCGCCGCCGGTGACATCCGCTTCGACGGCGACCCCCGCTCCTACGAGCGCCCGCTCGGCCAGGTCATCAGCGCGCTCCGCGTGCTCGGCGCCCGCATCGACGACGACGGCCGGGGCGCGCTGCCGCTGACCGTCCAGGGCGGTGGCGCCCTGGAGGGCGGTGTCGTCGAGATCGACGCCACCAACTCCTCCCAGTTCGTCTCCGCGCTGCTGCTCTCCGCCCCGCGCTTCAACCAGGGCGTCGAGGTCCGGCACGTGGGCACCAACCTGCCGTCGATGCCGCACATCCGGATGACCGTGGAGATGCTGCGCGCCGCGGGCGCCCAGGTCGACACCCCCGAGGCGGGCGGCGAGAAGAACGTGTGGCGGGTCTCGCCCGGCGCGCTGCGCGGCCGTGACCTGGTCGTGGAGCCCGACCTCTCGAACGCCCAGCCCTTCCTGGCCGCGGCCCTGATCACCGGTGGCACCGTCACCGTCCCGGACTGGCCCCGCCGCACCACGCAGCCCGGTGACGCGCTGCGCCGGATCTTCACCGAGATGGGCGGCTCCTGCGAGCTGACCGACGCGGGCCTGGTCTTCACCGGCACCGGGAAGATCCACGGCATCGACGTGGACCTGGGCGAGGTCGGCGAGCTCACCCCGGGCATCGCCGCCGTGGCGGCACTGGCCGACTCGGAGTCGGTGCTGCGCGGGGTCCAGCACCTGCGGCTCCACGAGACCGACCGGCTGGCGGCGCTGACCAGGGAGATCAACGGGCTCGGCGGTGATGTCACCGAGACCGCGGACGGCCTGCGCATCCGGCCGCGCCCGCTGCACGGCGGGGTGTTCCACACCTACGACGACCACCGGATGGCCACCGCGGGCGCGGTGATCGGTCTGGCGGTGGAGGGCGTGCTGATCGAGAACGTGGCGACGACCGCGAAGACCCTGCCGGACTTCCCGCAGATGTGGACGGACATGCTCTCCCGTGCTTCCGACGCCCCTGATGGCTCCGGACCCTCCGGAGCGGGTGCGGGAGCGTAGGGCCCGTCATGCGCAGGTACGGCAAGAACACCGACGAGGACGACATCCGCTCCCGCCCCAACCGCAAGGGCAACCGGCCGCGGACCACCATCCGGCCCAAGCACGAGGACGCCTGTGAGGGCTTCGTCCTCACCGTCGACCGGGGACGGCTCACCTGCCTGGTCGAGGACCGCACCGTCCACGCCATGAAGGCGCGCGAGCTGGGCCGCAAGGCGGCGGTGGTCGGCGACCGGGTCTGGATCGTCGGCGACCTGTCCGGCAAGAAGGACACCCTCGCGCGGATCGTGCGGATCGAGGAGCGCAAGTCGGTGCTGCGGCGCACCGCCGACGACGACGACCCGTACGAGCGGGTGGTCGTCGCCAACGCCGATCAGCTGGCCATCGTCACCGCCCTGGCCGATCCGGAGCCGCGTCCCCGGATGATCGACCGCTGTCTGGTGGCCGCGTACGACGCGGGGCTGGAACCGCTGCTGGTGCTGACCAAGTCCGACCTGACCTCCGCGGACCAGATCCTGGAGATCTACTCGACGTTCGGCCTGAACTACGTGGTCACCAACCGCGAGGAGCTGGCCACGGGCGACGCGGCCGAGCGGGTGCGCGAGCGGCTGAACGGCCGGATCACCGCCTTCGTCGGCCACTCGGGCGTCGGCAAGACCACCCTGGTGAACTCGCTGGTCGCCGAGGGCCGCCAGCGCGCCACCGGCCATGTCAACGCGGTGACCGGCCGGGGCCGGCACACCACCACCTCGGCGCTGGCGCTGCCGCTGCCCTCGGGCGACGGCTGGGTCATCGACACCCCGGGCGTGCGCTCCTTCGGCCTGCACCACGTGGACCCGTCCCGGGTGATCCTGGCCTTCCCGGACCTGGTGCCGGGTACGGAGGGGTGCCCGCGGGCGTGCAGTCACGACGAGCCCGACTGCGCCCTGGACAAGTGGGTGGAGGACGGTCACGCGGACCCGGCGCGGCTGTACTCGCTGCGCCGGCTGCTGGAGACGCGGGAGCGCCGCGAAGGGGACTGATCCTCCCGCCGCGAGGGGGCCGGCCGTCCCGCCGTGAAGAGGACTGACCGTCCGGCGACGTTTGCCGGGACGCGCGTCTGGTAAATGCATAATCGCACCAAGTGGCGCACAGGTCGCAGGCCGCACTCCGGCCCAGGCCGTGTCACATGACGCGGGGAGGCATTCGACATGGCGTGGCTGCTGGTCGTCGTCGCGGGAATCCTGGAGACCGGTTTCGCGGTCTGTCTCAAGCTGTCCCACGGTTTCACCCGGCTGTGGCCGACCGTCGCCTTCGCGTGCTTCGCGCTCGGCAGCTTCGGTCTGCTGACGCTGGCGCTCAAGAAGCTGGACGTGGGCCCGGCGTACGCGGTGTGGACGGGCATCGGGGCGGCGGGGACGGCGATCTACGGGATGGTCTTCCTGGGGGACGTCGTCTCCACCCTCAAACTCGTCTCGATCTCGCTGGTCATCGTGGGGGTCATCGGCCTCCAGCTGTCGGGTTCGGCGCACTGAGCAGCCGCAGCAGCTCGCCCGGTCCCGGTTCCTGCCCGGGGACGATCACGTAGGAGAGGGCGAGCCGGACGGCGAGTTCGCACCGCTGCGCGCCCTCGCCCGGGGTGAGCGCGGCGGCGGCCCGGTCGCGGACCTCCCCCGCCAGCCTCCCGGGCCCGGCGGCCCGCGCCGCCGGAAGCGGCAGGTCCGCGCCCCAGTACCCGGTGAGCAGGGCCCGCACGAGGGGGTGCGCGCGGGCGGTGCGTACGGTCCACTCGGCGACCGCGGCGAGCCGCTCGGCCGGGGGCGCCGGGGCGGCCAGCGCCCGGTCCACGCCGTCGAGGTAGCGTTCGGTCTCCCGCCGGACCAGGGCGCTGCCCAGCCCCGCCTTGCCGCCGAACTCGTTGTAGAGGGTCTGCCGGGACACCCCGGCCGCGGCGGCCACCTCGACCATCCGCACCGCGGACCAGGGGCGCGCCGTGAGCGCCGCTCCCGCCGCTTCCAGCAAGGACTCCCGGGCCGCCGGCATCGTCGCCTCCCCCGCTTGGCTTCTCCGCCAGCGTTGACGGGCCGGCGGGGTCCTGTCAAGGGCGCGCGGGGGTCGTACCGTGGACCTCGTTGGCCGGGTCACGGGAGTCTCGATACTGTTCGGCCATGCCCGAGTATGACGATGATCTGCGCCTCGCCCTCGAACTCGCCGACGCGGCGGACGCCGCCACGATGGGGCGTTTCCGTGCCCTGGACCTGAAGGTCGAGACCAAGCCGGACATGACCCCGGTGAGCGAGGCGGACCGGGCGGCGGAGGAGATCGTCCGGGCCGGCATCACGGCCGCGCGCCCCGACGACGCGATCCTCGGCGAGGAGTACGGGCTCCAGGGCGAGGGGCCGCGCCGCTGGGTCGTGGACCCGATCGACGGGACGAAGAACTACGTGCGCGGCGTGCCGGTCTGGGCGACGCTGATCTCCTTGACAGCCCAGGACCCCGCGGACGCCGGTGACCCGGGGGCGCCCTTCCGGCCGGTGGTCGGTGTGGTCTCCGCGCCCGCGCTGGGCCGTCGCTGGTGGGCGGTGCGGGGCGGCGGCGCCTTCACGGGCGGCGCCCTGGGCGAAACGACCCGGATCGGCGTCTCGCGGGTCGGCGCCCTGGGCGACGCCTCGTTCGCGTACTCCTCGCTGACCGGCTGGGAGGAGCAGGGCCGACTCGCCGGGTTCCTGGACCTGACCCGCGCGTGCTGGCGCACCCGGGGCTACGGCGACTTCTGGCCGTACATGATGGTCGCGGAGGGCTCCTTGGACCTGTGCGCCGAGCCGGAGCTGAACCTGTGGGACATGGCCGCCCTCGCGGTCGTGGTCGAGGAGGCGGGCGGCCGTTTCACCGGCCTGGACGGGGTGGACGGGGTGGACGGCGGGAACGCGGCGGCGTCGAACGGGCTGCTGCACGCGCGGATGCTGGAGCTGCTGCGCCCCCGCGTCTGACGAGGCGGGCGGCGCGGGAACGGCGGGTGCGCCCGCCTCCGTCCCGGTCCGCCCGTGCGCGCCCCCTTGATGCCCCTTCGTGCCCGTGGGAATCTGGGGTTCCCCCGCTTGTGCGTTTGTGCATCGGGGGTTCACCCCAGGAGGTGGCTCTCTTCATGCTCGTCCGTGACGCCATGAGCAACGTGATCCTCACCCTCGGACCCGCCCACACCCTCCGCCAGGCCGCCGGCCTGATGGCCGGCCGGCGCATCGGCGCGGCCGTCGTCCTCGATCCCGACCACTGCGGGATCGGCATTCTGACCGAGCGCGACATCCTCAACTCGATCGGCGCGGGCCACGATCCCGACCGGGAGCACGTGGGCGCGCACACCACCAACAACGTCGTGTTCTGCACCCCGGAGGCGACCGTCCTGGACGCCGCCGAGGCCATGGCCCACGGCGGTTTCCGGCATCTGATCGTCCTGGAGGACGGCGGGCCGGTCGGCATCGTGTCGGTGCGCGACGTCATCCGCTGCTGGGCCCCGGCCCGCCGCGGAGCCGCCGTACCGGCGTAGCACCCCTACCCGGCGACGGCCGGAAGGAGCGGCTGGAGCACGGGAAACGGAGCACGGGAAACGGAGAGCGGGAAACGGAGAGCGGCGGGCCGGAACCCTCCGGGGAGGGTTCCGGCCCGCCGTTCCGCTACGGCGAGCGGTCAGCCGCGGAGGGCCTGGACCGCGGCTTCCAGTCGCTTGCCGAAGTCGCCGTCCGCCTGGCGGAAGTTGTTGACCGCGCGCTCGGCGAGGTCGTCACGGGAGACCTTGGCGATGAAGCCGGAGAGGTTCTCGATCAGGCGGGACTTCTCGTCGTCGGACAGCAGCCGGTAGAGGTTGCCCGCCTGGACGAAGTCGTCGTCCTCGGAGTGCGAGGGGGCCTCGTGGTCCCCGGTGACGCCGCTGACCTGGGCGGAGACCCACAGCGGACGGTCCGTCTGGTGCGGGCCGCCGAAGCTGTTCGGCTCGTAGTTCTTCGCGCCCGCGTGGCGGCCGTCGTAGAGGGAGCCGTCACGGGAGTTGGTCCGCGCCTCGGTGGCGTGCGGGCGGTTGACCGGCAGGTGGTCGGCGTTGATGCCGACGCGGTAGCGGTGGGCGTCGCCGTACGCGAAGAGCCGGCCCTGGAGCATCTTGTCCGGGGAGGGGCCGATGCCGGGGACGAAGTGCGCCGGGGAGAAGATCGACTGCTCGACCTCGGCGAAGACATTCTGCGGGTTGCGGTTGAGCTCCAGCTTGCCGATCTCGATCGGCGGGTAGTCCTCGTGCGGCCACACCTTGGTGAGGTCGAACGGGTTGAAGCGGTAGGTCGCCGCCTCGGCCGCGGGCATGATCTGGACCTGCACGGTCCAGGTCGGGAAGTCACCGCGCTCGATGGACTCGCGCAGGTCGCGCTGGTGGGAGTCCGGGTCCTCACCGGCGAGGCGGTTGGCCTCGGCCTGGGGGAGGTTCTTGATGCCCTGGTCGGTCTTGAAGTGGTACTTGACCCAGAAGACCTCGCCGGCCTCGTTGTTCCACTGGAACGTGTGCGAGCCGTAGCCGTTCATGTGGCGGTAGGAGGCCGGGATGCCGCGGTCACCGAAGAGCCAGGTCACCTGGTGGGTCGACTCGGGCGACAGACCCCAGAAGTCCCAGACGTTGTCCGCCTCCTGCGAGCCCGTGTAGGGGTCGCGCTTCTGGGTGTGGATGAAGTCGGGGAACTTGATGGCGTCCTTGATGAAGAAGACCGGGGTGTTGTTGCCGACGAGGTCGTAGTTGCCCTCCTCGGTGTAGAACTTCAGCGCCCAGCCGCGCGGGTCGCGCACCGCGTCGGCCGCGCCGAGGTTGCCCGCGACGGTGGAGAAGCGCAGGAAGGTCTCGGTCTCCTTGCCGACCTCGGAGAGGAACGTGGCACGGGTCCACCGCGACACGTCACGGGTCAGCGTGAAGGTGCCGTACGCGCCGGCGCCACGGGCGTGGACCACGCGCTCCGGGATGCGCTCACGGTTGAAGTGCGCGAGCTTCTCCAGCAGCAGCTGGTCCTGGATCAGCACGGGCCCGCCGACGCCGGCGGTCTCGCTGTTCTGGTTGTCGGCGACCGGAGCCCCGGCCTCCGTGGTGAGCGGTCCCTGCGACACGTGCGCCTCCTGCGTCATTGCTGCATGTCCTGTCCTTGGTCTTTGCCGTAACCGATCCTACGATGGACTTTGTCTAAGTCAAGTAAGCATCCAAGTCCGTATCGATTCGGGAGTTACACCGAATCCCCTCGCTGTTAGGCTGGCCTACATGAGTGACCTGCTGGAACGACTTCGCGGACGCGGCTGGCGCATGACCGCCCAGCGGCGTGTCGTCGCCGAGGTGCTCGACGGTGACCACGTTCACCTGACGGCGGACGAGGTGCACGCGCGCGCGGTGACCAAACTCCCCGAGATCTCCCGGGCCACGGTCTACAACACGCTGGGCGAGCTCGTCACCCTCGGCGAGGTCCTGGAGGTCTCCACGGACCGGCGCGCCAAGCGGTACGACCCGAACGCCCACCGGCCCCACCAGCACCTGGTCTGCGCCAAGTGCGGCGCGATCCGCGACGTCCACCCGGCGGGCAACCCGCTGGCCGACCTGCCCGACGCGGAGCGCTTCGGCTTCGTCGTGTCGGCGGTCGAGGTGACCTACCGCGGCGTGTGTCCCGCCTGCGCCACCGCCTGAGACCCGTACGGGCGCGGGAACCGGAGCGAACGCGAACGCGGAAGCGAGCACGGACGCGCGAGCGGACACGGACGCGGGCACGGGAGCGGTGCGGAAGTGTGCGGCACGAAGGCCCGGGAGCCGCCCTCTCGGGCCTTTCGCCGTGCCTGCCGCCGTCCGGACCGCCTCCGGTCCCCTTGCTGGTCGTGCCATTGCCGCATCGTGGCACCCGGAAACGCCTCAGGGCCCTGATCTGATGGATAATCCATCAGATCAGGGCCCTGAGGTTTCAGTAGCGGGGACAGGATTTGAACCTGCGACCTCTGGGTTATGAGCCCAGCGAGCTACCGAGCTGCTCCACCCCGCGTCGGTAAACCTGACTTTACGTGAGAGCTCCCACCTGATGCAAATCGCCTGCCCGGGGCTCCGACCAGCGCGAACGCCGGGTCCGGGCGGGCGGGACGGCCGGAGTCGGGGGGCGCGGCTCCGACCGCCTCGCCTCCGTCACCGCCGTCGCCTCCGTCAGGCCGAGAGTTCCTCCGCCAGGGCCTCGCGGAGCCGGGCCGCCCGCTGGGAGACCTCCGCCGGGCCCAGCTCCATGGCCCGCACGCACCACTTCGGCCCCCCCGGGGGGGCCCGGGGGGGGGCCCCCCCCCCCCCCCGCCGCGGGGCCGCCCGGCGGGGGCCGCCCCCGCCCGCCCGGGTCCACCACAGCGCCGCCTCCGGCTCGCTCCCCTCACGGGCCAGCAGCAGCCCGAGGTTGAACGCCCCGTTGCGGGAGCCGGCCTCGGCCGCCTCCCGGTACCACCGCGCGGCCACCGCCAGGTCACCCCGGGCCGCGGCGAGCATGCCGACGCGCACCTGGGCCCGCCGGTGCCCCAGCTCGGCGGCCCGCTCGTACCACTCCTCGCTCTCGGTCCGCCCGGTGCCGCCCAGCGGCTCGCCCAGCGCCACCGGCTCCGGCGGCGGGGACAGCGACTCCAGCAGCGCGGCCAGCCGGAACGCCGCCTCGGCGCTGCCACCGCCCGCCGCACACCGCAGGTGCCGTTCGGCCGCGCGCTCCTCCCCGTCCCGGACCAGCGCGATGCCGACCTGGAGCGCCGCGTCGGTGTGGCCCGCCGACGCGGCCCGCTCGTACCACTTCAGCGCCGTCCGGTCGTCGTCCCGGCTGGCGAAGAGAATCCCGAGGTTGAACGCGGCGTCCACGCTGCCGGCCTCCGCCGCCTTCGAGAACCAGGGCTCCGCGCCCGCCGCGTCCCCGACCTGGAGCAGCATGATGGCGAGCGCGTTGGCCGCCTCGCGGTGCCCGGCGTAGGCCGCGCGCCGGTACCACTGCTCGGCCTGCGCGGTCCGCTCCTGCGCGACGCACAGCAGGGCGAGGTTGTAGGCCCCGTTCTGGTCGCCCGCGTCCATGGCCGTGCGGTACCAGCGCTCCGCGGTCTGGGTCTCGCCCCGCGCCGCGTGCAGCGCGCCCAGGGCGTTCGCGGCGTTGCCGTCGCCGTCCTGCGCGGCCCGGTGCCACCACGCCGCCGCGCTGTCCTCGTCCCCGGCGTCGCGCAGCAGGAAGCCGAGGGCGCACGCGGCCCGCGCCTCGCCCTGCTTGGCGGAGGTCAGGTACCAGCGGCCCGCCTCCTTGAGCTCCCCGCGCGCCTCCAGCAGCGCGCCCAGGTGCAGGGCGGCCCGCCGGTGTCCGCGCGCGGCGGCCTGCCGGTACCACTGCTCGGCCTCGGCGGGGTCGCCCTTCCTGAGGTGCCGTGCCAGCCGGTACGCGGCTTCGCGGTGCCCCTGTTCGGCGGCGGCGCGAAACCACCGCTCGACGCCCTTGTCGCCGCGGTGCTGGAGCAGGTCGGCCAGGGCGTAGGCGCCCAGGGCGTGGCCGGATTCGGCCGCCTGTCGGAGCCAGTACTCGGCGGCGGGCTCGTCCCCCCGCTCGCGGAAGTGACGGCCCAGGGCGTGCGCGGCGGGTGCGGACCCGGCGACGGCGGCGACCCGCCACCAGTCGGCCGCCTCGTCGGGGTAGCCCCGCTGGTGGAGCAGGACGCCGAGGTTGTTCGCGGCGGCGCGGTCCCCCTCCCCGGTGGCTCCGCGCAGGTACGGTTCGGCCGCGTCGAGGTCACCGCGGCGCAGCAGCAGGGCCCCGAGCACGCTCATGGCACCGGGGTCGCCCTGGTCGGCGGCCACCCGGTGCCGGGCTTCGAGTTCGGCGTCGCTCACCGTGTCGGTCTCGGTGAACATCTCCTCGGTGAGCGCCGCGTCGGTCAACGCGGTCCTCACGTCGGTGGCCGGAGCCTTCCCACCGGCTCCCGCGCCCGCCCTGGCCTCCGCCCTCACAAACCGCCCTGTCTCCAGCAGAGTTGACCTCTCCCCCATGAATCCCATCGTCGCATCACCCACTACCCGCGTACACCTGCCGTGTTGCGGCCAGTGAGGTCACTACAGCGCTTTGTCGACATGCCCACAGAGAGACAAGTCAAACACGCTCCCGCTCCCCCTCATCCGTCCCAGCTATCGCCTACCGATCCCGGACATGACGAAGGCCCGGATCATGTAGATCCGGGCCTTCGTTTCAGTAGCGGGGACAGGATTTGAACCTGCGACCTCTGGGTTATGAGCCCAGCGAGCTACCGAGCTGCTCCACCCCGCGTCGGTGAAACCACAGTATCACGGGCGCGGGAAGGAGCCGTACCGACGCATGCGGGCCCGACAGGGCCCCTCCGGCGGCGGGGTCGGACACCCCACCGCCGGAAAAATCACCCGTCAGGGGACCTAACCACCCGTCTTGGGCGCCGTCAGTCGTGCCTCCGCGTCGATCGCCCGCTTCAGCGCCGCCTCCAGGTCGTCCTGAGCCTTGCCGTAGGCCGCCCAGTCGCCGGCCTTCATCGCCCGGTCCGCGTCCTCGACGGCCTTCTGGGCCTCGGAGAGCGCCGCCTTGACCGTCGGGTCCTGGCTGGCCGGGGGCGGGGTGGTGCCCGGCGGCTGGGTCGGGTTCGTGGGGGTGGTCGCCGCCTCGGACCCGAAGACCACGTTCAGCGCCTTCTCCAGCGTGTCCTCGAAGGCCGTCTGGCCTCCGTAGGTGACGAGGACCTTGCGCAGCAGCGGGTACTTCAGCCCGGAGCTGCGCACGTACACCGGCTCCACGTAGAGCATCCCGCCGTCGAGCGGGACCGTGAGCAGGTTGCCGTACTCGACCTCCGAGTCACCACCGCGCAGCAGGCGGATCGACTCGGCGATCTTCGGTTCGGACTGGAACTTGCTCTGGACCTGCTTGGGGCCGTCGACCGGCTTGCTGGTCGGCAGCTTCAGCAGGCTGATCTTGCCGTACCCGACCGTGCCCGGATCGGCGTTGACCGACATGAAGGCGCTCAGGTTGTCGCGCTCGTTCGGCGTGAACGTCGTCGTGAGCGAGAAGACCTGGTCCTTCTCCTTCTGGTCCGGCAGCTTCATCGACAGGTAGTACGGCGGGACCGCCGTACCGGCCTTGGTCGTCGGGTCGTCCGGGACGGCCCACGCCTCGCTGCCGCTGAGGAAGGTCTGCGGGTCCGTGACGTGGTACCGGGTCAGCAGCTCCCGCTGGACCTTGAAGAGGTCCTGCGGGTAGCGCAGGTGGTCCATGAGCGGCTTGGAGATCTCGCTCTTGGGCTGCACCGTGTCCGGGAACGCCTTCATCCAGGTCTTCAGGACCGGGTCCTCGGTGTCCCACTGGTACAGGCTGACCGTGCCGTCGTACGCGTCGACGGTGGCCTTCACCGAGTTGCGGATGTAGTTGACCTGGCTCTCCTGCGCCACCACCGCGCGCTGGCTGTTGGTCAGAGAGTCCGCGGTGCTGTCACCGAGGGTGGTGCGCGAGGCGTACGGGTAGCCGTTGGTCGTCGTGTACGCGTCGACGATCCACTTGATCCGGCCGTCGACGACCGCCGGGTAGGGCGCTCCGTCGATGGTCAGCCAGGGCGCGACGGCCTCGACGCGCTGCTTGGGCGTGCGGTTGTAGAGGATGCGCGAGCCCTCGCCGATGGCCCCGGAGTAGAGGATCTGCGGCTCGCTGAAGGCCAGCGCGTACGCCGCCCGGTTGACCGGGTTGTCCAGGTTCACCCCGGAATTGCCCTTGTAGCTCGTCTCCTTCTCGCCCTTGTCGTCCGAGTAGTCGAGCTCCTTCTGCGGCCCGCCGACGATCGAGTACTGCTTCGTCTGCTCGCCGTAGTAGATGCGCTGCTCGAACTCCGAGCCGAACATGCCCTTGGAGGGCAGGTCGGACTGGGTGAAGTCGGGAGCGCCCTGGTCACCGACGGTGGTGCCCTTGGCCGCGACCACGCCGTAGCCGTGCGTGTACTTGAAGTGGTCGTTGATCCAGTTGTTCTTCGGGATGCCGCCGATGTTCAGCTCGCGCAGCCCGATGACGGTGTCCTGGCCGTTGTACCGGTCCACGGCGAGCGTGGACGGGAAGGCGTAGTAGCCCTTGACCTGCTGGAGCTGCTGGAACGCGGGCGAGACGATGTTCGGGTCGAGCAGCCGGACGCTGGCGGTGGTGTCCGCCGCCTTGCGCAGCTGGCTCTTGTCGGTCCCCGCGGTCGGCACGCCCGCGTAGTCCTTCACCTCGGAGTCGGCGATCCCGTAGGCGTCCCGCGTCGCCTTGATGTTCTTCTCGACGTACGGGGACTCCTTGGCCTGCTCGTTCGGCTGGACCTGGAACTTCTGCACGATCGCCGGGTACAGCCCGCCGATCAGGATCGCCGAGAGCACCATCAGGCCGAAGCCGATGACCGGCAGCTGCCAGGTGCGGCGCCACAGCGTCGCGAAGAAGAGCAGCGCGCAGATCGCGGCGATGGCGACGAGGATCGTCTTCGCCGGGAGGTAGGCGTTGGCGTCGACGTAACGCAGGCCGGTCCAGTTGTCGGCCGCCTTGAAGTCGCTGGACTTCACGGCGAGGCCGTACCGGTCGAGCCAGTACGCGACCGCCTTGAGCGTGACGAAGAGGCCGAGCAGCACCGACAGGTGCCCGGTGGCCGCGGCGGTGGCGCGGGCTCCCGGGCTGGTCACGCGCAGGCCGCCGTACAGGTAGTGCACGACGGCCGCGGCGATCACCGAGAGCACGACCGCGGCGAAGCCGAAGCCGAGCAGGAAGCGGTACCAGGGCAGGTCGAAGGTGTAGAACGACACGTCCAGACCGAACTGGGGGTCCTTCTGCCCGAACGGCGAGCCGTTCGCGTACAGCAGCCAGGTCTTCCACTGGCCGGCCGCCGAGGCACCCGCGATCAGGCCGACGAGCGCGGCGATGCCCAGGAGCAGCCACTTCTTGAACGGCGCGACGCTCATCCGGTACCGGTCGAGGCTCTGCTGCTCCATCGACATCGCGCTGAGCGGCGGCCGGAGCCGGTACGCCAGCCAGAGGTTCAGCCCGACGGCACCGGCCATCAGCAGGCCGAAGACGGCGAAGAGGCCGATCTTGGTCCACAGGGTGGTGGTGAAGACGGTGGAGTACTCGACCGACCGGAACCAGAGCCAGTCGGTCCAGAAGCCCGCGAACATGATGAAGAGCATGGCCAGGACGGCCAGTGCGCCCAGGGTCATGAGGAGAGTGCGGGCTCGCCGGGAGGGGCGGCCGACTCTCATCCGTGGCCCCGAAGGGCCTCCGCCGCGGTCCGGCATCTGGAAAGCCAAGGTGCGCACCTCGAAAGTCGCTGTGAGTCAGGTCGTGTGGAGCGGGCCCCCGATCGTAGAGCCCACTCATGCAACTTACTGAGGCTTTAGTCAGTTCCCGCTATCGGGGGGAAAGGAGGCAGGATGTTCTCCATGTCCAACGTTTCCCCTTCCCCCGGCACTCCGATGGCGGCCGGCCCGCTCACCCGTGCCTGTCTTGAGATCGACGAGTACGCGGCCGGCCTCGGCTGGGACCGGCCCGCCCGGCTCTTCGCCCTCGTCGACACCGCCAGGCTCCGCAAGCAGGAGCCGCGCCTCGCCACCCAGCTCGGCCTCGACCAGGACGACACCGGCAAGCGCTCCCTCACCCCGATCGAGCAGGACGAGCTGCCGCGCGGGACCGCCCTCGACACGTTCCTGGGCACCGTCGCCTGGCCCGACACGGTCGTCGGCTGCGCGATGACGGTGGAGCGGCTGATGCTGCCGCCGTCGGCGGAGGCCACCGTTCCGGAGGGGCTGAGCGACAAGCAGCTCGCGAAGTGGGTCGCCGCGCACCCGGAGCGTCAGGAGGTCCGGCTGACGGTGGCCGTCCTGCGCGACGGCTCGCGCGAGTCGGCCGTGCGGCTGCGCGAGAAGGACTCCTCGACCGAGGTCCTGACCGGCGGGAACCTGGTGCCGGGACTGGCCGAGGCACTGGCCGCGACCTTCTCGTAGGCCGGGTCCCCCCTCACGCCGTCGCGGGCCTGGGGCCGGGGGCCGGTCAGGGCCTGGCGTCGCACTTCGACAGCCCGGCCGTGTCCCCCTTGGCGATCTTCTCCAGCGACTTCGTGGCGTCGTCGATGGTGGAGACCTTCACCAGGGTCAGGCCGGCGGGGACGTCGGCCGAGGCGGCGGCGCAGTTCGCGGCGGGCGTGAGGAAGTACTGGGCGCCGGCCTGGCGGGCGCCGATGGTCTTCATCTGGATGCCGCCGATGGGGCCGACCTTGCCCGCGTCGTCGATGGTGCCGGTGCCCGCGACGAACGTGCCGCCGGTCAGGTCGCCCGGGGTGAGCTTGTCGACGATGCCGAGGGCGAACATCAGCCCGGCGCTGGGGCCGCCGACGTCCGCGAGCTTGATGTCGATCGTGAACGGGAAGGTGTGGTCGGTCCCGGCGCGGATGCCGACGATGGCGTGTCCGTCGTCCTCGGCCTTGCCCGCGACGACCGTGACCTTGGTGGTGCCGGAGGGTTCGCGCTGGGCCTTCTCGGCCTCGGCCGCCTCGGCGGCGGGCACGAGGGTGAATTCGACCGGCTCGCCGGGCTGGTGCTCGGTGACGAGCTTGGCCACGTCCCCGGGGGCCGTCACCGGGGTGCCGTCCACGGCTCGGATCACGTCCCCGGCGTGCAGCTTGTCCTCGGCGGGGCTGTTCTTGACCACGGAGGCGACGACGACGCGGGTGGCGACGGGGATGCCGAGTTCCTTGAGGGCGGCGACCTTGGCGCTCTCCTGGGACTGGCTGAACTCCTCGGCGTTCTCCTGCGTGGACTGCTGTTCCGTCTTGCCGTCCGGGTAGAGGTTCTCGTGCGGCACGACGATGTTGTCGCCGGACAGCCACCCGTAGACCGCTTCCAGCAGGTTCATCTGGTAGTCCGCGCTCGTGACCCGGACCGTCGTCATGTTCAGATGCCCGCCGGCGGGGTACGTCTTGCGGCCCGAGATGTTCAGGACCGGCTCGCCGTGGGAGTCCCCGAGCGTGTTCACGGTCGGCCCCGGGCTCATCTCGGAGTACGGGACCCGGAGGAAGACGCCTGCGCACAGGAGCGCGAACAGCACGAGGGTGGAGGCGAGCATCGTCGCAGTGCGGCGTGGCATGGATCGACAGTACGGGACGGTCCTGACGGGCGGCCCCCGGGGCCGGTCCGTACGGGCACCGCGCGCGGGAAGTCTCAGGCGATTCTCACGGGACGCCTCAGACGGCGTCGGAACCGGAGTGCGCCGCCGCTCTCGGCCTGGCCCGGTCGACCGTGTCGGCCCGGTCGGCCTTGTCCATCACTTCACGGAATCTCGCGTAGCCCGCGAGCTCGGATATGTCACCTTGGGTGCGGTCGCGCGCCGCCCAGCTGCCCCATATCGCCGCTCCGATGGCGGCGAAGAGCGGAATCAGCAACCACGCCAGTGATGCCATGGACGTGTCTCCTCTCCCCCGAAATGCCCTGGATACCCCGGATCGACCGAACACCCTGAATGCCCTGGACGTCCCAGAGATCCTGGATGTCCCGGACGTTCCGACCGGACGTTCCGACGCGTGTGTCGTCGGTGGCTTCAACGCTCGTGCCCGGGAGTGAGTTACGCAAATCGGGGGCGTGTCGCGCGGCCGGACGGGTGCGAGGCTACCGCTGTCCGGGGGCTGTCCGGCGTC